>NZ_JBIDBD010000002.1:69212-160803 GCF_043202815.1 Streptomyces sp. NPDC048111 | reverse complement strand
ACAAACGGGAAATACAGGGCCTTTTTTACCGCCCCGCCCATTCAATGTTGCATTAAAAATTTTTTACCACCGCGGCCGGCCCCGCGCCCCCCCCGGGGGGGGGGGCCCCCCCGCCCGCCCGGGGGCCCACCGCTCTTTCCGCCGGGACCCGTTTGGGAACGGCTTTTCGAGGAAGGCGACATATCGGACCGGATGACGGTCCGAGCGGATAGCAGCAAGGCGAAATGGAGTGAAGCAGTGTCTGTCGTGAAGAGTTCCCTGTCCGATGCGGAACTGAAGGTGGTCGGCACGGCCCTGCAGGGCGCTCTGGTCGATCTGGTCGACCTGTCGCTCGCGGCCAAGCAGGTGCACTGGAACGTGGTGGGCCCCCGCTTCCGCTCCGTACACCTCCAGCTCGACGACGTGGTCACCACGGCGCGCCAGCACTCGGACACGGTGGCCGAGCGGGCCTCGGCGCTCGGGGTGAACCCGGACGGCCGCGCCGCCACCGTCGCCGAGAGCAGCGCGATCGGAACGGTGCCGGAAGGCTGGATCAAGGACTCCGAGGCGGTGGAGGTCATGGTCGTGGCGCTCGGCCGCGTCGTGGAGCGCATGCGCGAGCGCATCGCGGCCACCGACGAGCCGGACCCGGTGAGCCAGGACCTGCTCATCGCCCTGACGGCCGATCTGGAGAAGCACGCCTGGATGTTCCAGGCGGAGAACAGCTGAGCCCCCTGGCCGACCACGGCCCCGGCCCCGCCCGCACCCCGTGCGATGGTCCGCTCGGCGCCTGCGGCATCCCGGTCACCGCCGGGATGCCGCAGGCGCCGAGCTGTACCAGGCTGGTGGTGCGGGTGGCGGCCGGCCGCCCGGATCGAAGGACAGAGGAACGATGGAAAGCAGCGAGGGGCCCCTCGGCGGCCCCGGGACGACGGCCCGGTACGCACCCTGGCCGCGCCCCAAGGATTCCCCCTCCGGAGCCAGCAGCTCACCGGTGACCCTGAACGTGAACGGCTCCCCGCACGCGGTCGAGGTCGACCACCGCACCACCCTGCTCGACCTGTTGCGCGAACGCCTAGCGCTGACCGGGTCCAAGAAGGGCTGCGACCACGGCCAGTGCGGAGCGTGCACGGTCCTGGTGGACGGCCGTCGGGTCAACAGCTGTCTGGTCCTGGCGGTGACGCTCGACGGCTGTGAGGTCGTCACGGTGGAGGGCCTCGCGCGGACGGACGGCGCCGACGGCGACCTCCACCCGCTCCAGCGCGCCTTCCTGGAACGCGACGCCTTCCAGTGCGGCTACTGCACGCCGGGCCAACTGTGCTCCGCCGTCGGCATGGTGGCCGAGGCCGGAGCGGGCGCACCCTCCGCCGTCACCGATCCGCGGACACCGCCGGACGGCCCGGTGCCCCTGAGCGACGAGGAGATCCGCGAGCGGATGAGCGGCAACCTGTGCCGGTGCGGGGCCTACCCGCACATCGTCGAGGCCGTACGGGACGTGGTGTCGTGAAGCCCGTCTCGTATCTGCGCGCCCAGAGCGTCGAGGAGGCGGCCGCCGCGCACGGCGGCCGCAGCGAGGCCCGCTACCTGGGTGGCGGCACCAACCTCGTCGACCTCATGAAGCTCGGCGTGGAACGCCCCGAGATCCTCGTGGACATCACCCGCCTCCCGCTGGACGGCGTGGAGGAACAGGCCGGCGGCGCGGTGCGGATCGGGGCGACCGTACGCAACAGCGACCTCGCCGCACACCCCCTGATCCGCACCCGTTACCCGGTGCTCTCGCAGGCCGTGCTCAGCGGCGCCTCGGGTCAGCTGCGCAACATGGCGACCACCGGGGGCAACCTCCTCCAGCGCACCCGCTGCGCCTACTTCCAGGACCTGTCCAAACCCTGCAACAAGCGGGTGCCGGGCAGTGGTTGCGCCGCCATCGAGGGCATCCACCACGACCACGCCGTGCTCGGTCACTCGCCGCACTGCGTCGCGACCAACCCCTCCGACCTGTCCGTGGCGCTCGCCGCCCTGGACGCGGTCGTGGAACTGGCGGGCCCCGGCGGTCAACGGACCGTGCCCGTGACCGAGTTCCACCGTCTGCCGCAGGACCGGCCCGAACTCGACACGGTGATCCGCCCCGGTGAACTGATCACCGCAGTGGTCCTGCCGCCGCTGCCCGACGGCGCCCTCTCGCGCTACCGCAAGGTGCGCGAACGGGCCTCGTACGCCTTCGCGCTCGCCTCCGTCGCCGCGGTCCTGCACTGCGAGGGCGGCGAGGTGCGGCACGCGGGCATCGCCTTCGGCGGGCTCGCCCACCGGCCCTGGCGCGCGCGCCGGACCGAGGCCGCCCTGCTCGGCACCCGGCCGACCCCCGAGACCCTGGCCCGCGCGGTGGAGGCCGAACTCGCCGAGGCCGTCCCCCTGCGGGACAACGCCTACAAGGTGACGCTCGCCCAGGACCTCGCCACCCAGGTGCTCGAAGCCCTGATCCCGTCGGCCTGACCACCCCGCACAGGCCCACCGCCCCCTGACCCGTACGGGAGGAGAACCGCCATGGCTTCGCACGCGAACGCGCTCGGCGCACCGATGGAACGCCGCGAGGGACGCGCGAAGGTGACGGGGGAGGCCCTGTACGCCACCGAGTACACCCCGCCGGGCTGCCTGTACGCCTGGCCGGTCACGGCCACCGTCCCGCGCGGCCGGGTCACCTCCGTGGACACCGGGGCGGCCCTCGCCCTGCCCGGTGTGCTCGCCGTGCTCACCCACGAGACGGCGCCCCGGCTCGGCGACGCCGACGACCCCACCCTCGCCGTCCTCCAGGACGACCGGGTCCCGCACCACGGCTGGCCCGTCGCACTCGCCGTCGCCGACAGCCTGGAGGCGGCCCGCGCCGCCGCGGCGCGCGTGGATGTCGGCTACGCGAGCGAGCCGCACGCCGTGACCCTCGCCGACCACCTCGCGGACGCCTACCGCCCCGAGGACGCCAACGGCGGCAACCCCGCCGACCGCCACCGGGGCGATGCGGAGGGCGACTTCACCGCCGCACCCGTCCAGATCGACGTCCGCTACCGGGTGCCGCCCCTGCACAACCACCCGATGGAGCCGCACGGGGCGACCGCGACCTGGGAGGACGGCCGGCTGACGGTGTACGACTCCAGCCAGGGCGGTGACACCGTGCGGAGCGTCCTGGCCGCGCTGTTCAAGCTGCCCGAGGACCGCGTGACGGTGATCTGTGAACACGTCGGCGGCGGCTTCGGCTCCAAGGGCACGCCCCGCCCGCACGTCGTGCTCGCCGCGATGGCGTCCCGGCACACCGGCCGGCCCGTCAAACTCGCCCTTCCCCGGCGGCAGTTGGCGGAACTGGTCGGCCACCGCGCACCCACCGACCACCGTCTGAGGCTCGGCGCGGCCCCGGACGGCACCCTCGCCTCCGTCATCCACGAGGTGACCACCCACACCTCCCGCGTCAAGGAGTTCGTCGAGCAGGCCGCCGTACCCACCCGGGTCATGTACGCCAGCGGCAGCAGCCTCACCGCGCACCGGGTGGCCGCGCTCGACGTGCCCACCCCGTCCTGGATGCGCGCGCCGGGCGAGGCGCCCGGGATGTACGCCCTGGAGTCGGCCGTCGACGAACTCGCCTGCGCGCTCGGCATGGACCCCATCGAGCTGCGGGCCCTCAACGAGCCGGACCGGGAGCCGGACAGCGGGCGCCTGTTCAGCAGCCGTCACGTCGTGGAGTGCCTGCGCGAAGGCGCCCGGCGCTTCGGCTGGGCCGAGCGGGACCCGCGGCCCGGCACCCGCCGTGAGGGATCCGTACTCCTGGGCACGGGGGTGGCCGCGGCCACCTACCCGGTGCTCGTCTCGCCCAGCCGCGCCACCGTCACCGCCCACCCCGACGGACTGCACGTGGTCCGGGTCAACGCCACCGACATCGGCACCGGCGCCCGGACGGTCCTCGCCCAGGTCGCGGCGCAGGCGCTCGGGGTCGGCGCGGATGCGGTCCGCACCGAGATCGGCAGCACCGGGCTGCCCCGCGCACCGCTCGCCGGCGGTTCGTCGGGCACCGCCTCCTGGGGCTGGGCCGTCCACGAGGCGTGCAGCTCCCTGGCCCGCCAACTGCGCGACCGAGAAGGCCCGTTGCCGCCCGAGGGGCTGACGGCGTCGGCGGACACCGAGGGCTCGGCGGACGCGGAGTCCCCCTACGCGCGGCACGCTTTCGGCGCGCACTTCGCGGAGGTCGCCGTCGACCGGAACACCGGCGAGGTACGGGTGCGCCGACTGCTCGGCGTGTACGCGGCCGGACGGATCCTCAACGCCCGCACCGCCACGTCCCAGTTCATCGGCGGCATGGTGATGGGGCTCGGCATGGCGCTCACCGAGCACGGCAGTGTGGACCCCGCGTCCGGCGCCTTCATCGGCAGCGACCTCGCGGGCTACCACGTCCCCGCGCACGCGGACGTGCCCGCCGTCGAGGCCCACTGGATCGACGAGGAGGACGAGCACCTCAACCCGATGGGCAGCAAGGGCATCGGCGAGATCGGCATCGTCGGCACGCCGGCGGCCATCGGCAACGCGGTGCACCACGCCACCGGCATCCGCTTCCGCGATCTGCCGCTCACCCCCGACCGCGTGCACGGCGCGCTGCGGGGCGCCGCGCGCCACTGAGCCCCGTATGGCCGATGCGGGGCCGGCCGCCCTGATCACCCGAGGGCGCCCGGCCCCGGGCGAACCCTGGGAGCCGGGGCCGGGCCACGGGCCGCGCGCCCGCCCCGCGCGGCAGGCGCGCGGCCGAGCCGGATGTGAGACTGCGGCACAGGAAGAGGTGGTCGGCCATGAACCTGCGGGACGCCCAGGCAGCCGGAGGCGAGCGCTTTTTGGAGGACCTGCTCGCGCAGACCCACACCGCTACGCCGATGGACCTCCCGGTCCTGGTCAACCGGTGCGCCGAGGCTCTCGGCCTGGGCGAGATCGTCATCTACCTCACCGACCTCCAGCAGCGCCGCCTCGTCGCCCTCACCGAGGGCCTTCCCACCCTCGACATCGACGCCTCCGCCGCCGGCTGGTGCTACCGGACCGTGTCGCTGCGCATGGAGGACACCGACACGGGCGTCCTGTGTCTGTGGCTGCCCGTGGTGGACGGGGCGGAGCGACTCGGCGTGCTCGGCGTGCGGACCCGCGCCATGGACGCGGTGCGGCTGCGCCGGTGCCGGATGCTGACCGACATCGTGGCCATGGCCATCACCTCCAAGCGCGCCTACAGCGACAGCTTCGCCCGCCGGGCCCGCGTCGAGCGCATGCAGTTGCCCGCCGAGATGCTCCGCGCCTTCCTGCCGCCGCGCACCATCGGCAACGCCCACGTCGTCTCCACCGCGGTCCTCGAACCGGCCTACGAGATCGGTGGGGACGCCTTCGACCACTCGCTGAGCCAGTCCACCCTGCACGCCGTGATCCTCGACGCCATGGGGCACGACCTCGCCTCGGGCCTCACCACCTCGGTGGCGCTGGCCGCCTGCCGCAACGCGCGCCGGGCCGGCCTCGGGCTGCTCGACCTCGTCGAGACCATCGACCAGGCCCTCGCGCAGTGGCTGCCGGACAAGTACTGCACCGGCGTCATGACCGAAGTCGACCTCGCCACCGGGCTGTTCCGCTGGACCAACTGCGGGCATCCGCCCCCCGTCCTCATCCGTGAGGGGCGCGTGATGCACAGGGCGCTGGAGCGCACGGCCCAGCCGCCCATGGGCCTGCCCGCCCGGTTCAGCGAGGACCCCAGGGCCGTCCACGAGGTGAACCTCAAACCCGGCGACCGTGTCCTGCTCTACACCGACGGCGTCACCGAGGCGCGTACCGCGGGCGGCGGCGAGTACGGCATGGACCGCTTCACGGACTCCATCATCCTGGCCACCGCCGCCGGTGAACTGGCCGCCGAATCACTGCGCCGCCTCATCCACGCCATCCTCGACAGCGGGGACAGCGACCTGCGCGACGACGCCACCATGCTGCTCATCGAATGGTGGCCCCCTACGGGCGAGCCCACGCCCCGCAGGGGATGAATCGGGGCACTGCGCCATGAGGGGTGCCCCGGTGATCCCACCCGGTAGGAACCCGCGGGACGGGGAACAGGCACCTCCATGGACACCACACAGACCCAGTCCGAAGCCTCCTCCCGCGTCCCGCTGCGCGCCGTCGCACTCGTCTGCACCCTCTCCCCGTCGCCCAAGCCGTCGAGTTCGCAGCTGCTGGCCGAGCAGACGATGGCCGCCCTCTCGGACCACGGGGTGAGCGGCAGGGTGATCCGTGTGGTGGACCATGACGTCAAGCCGGGCGTGGAGGTCGACATGGGGGACGGGGACGCCTGGCCCGAGATCCGTGACAGCGTCCTCGGCGCCGACATCCTGGTCATCTCGACACCGATCTGGCTGGGACACCCTTCCAGCGTGGCCCAGAAGGTCATGGAGCGCCTCGACGCGGAGCTGTCCGAGAGCGACGAGGAGGGGCGTCCGCTGACGTACGGCAAGGTCGCCGCGGTCTGCGTGGTGGGCAACGAGGACGGCGCGCACAAGGTGAGCGCCGACCTCTTCCAGGGGCTCAACGACGTGGGCTTCTCCCTCGCCCCTGGCGCGGTCACCTACTGGGTCGGCGAAGCCATGCAGGGCACCGACTACCAGGACCTGGACGCCACGCCCGAGTCCACCGCGAGCACCACCGCCACCCTCGCCGCCAACGCCGCCCATCTCGCCCGGCGCCTCAAGGCGGCCCCCTACGCCGCTCCGTGACCGGCCGCGGGCCTGCCGAACGGGCCGGCCGACGAGACGATGGTGACGGAGTGTGACGTCGAGAGGCGGTTTGCGTGACGCGCACCTAGGATGGCTCAGGTCGGGCCCTGCCCGGACAGGCGTTGACGCGCGGTCCGGATGCCGAAGCGGCCCCTACCCGATCCACGGACACGTGGAGGTCCCATGCGAATCATTCAGACCAGTGCGACGGCTGCCGCCGCCATGGTGCTCACTCTGACGGGGACGACCGCCGCCTTCGCCGCGGCCAGCCCCTCCGCGACGGCGGACGCCGTGTTCCTCCAGGCGATCCACCAGGCCAACCTGGCCGAGATCGCCGCGGGCAAGGACGCCCGCTCGCACGCCACCAGTACGTGCGTGAAACAGGTCGCGGACGTCCTGGTGCGCGACCACACCACCCTGGACTCCAAGGGCGCGGTCCTGGCCAAGAGCAAGAGCATCACCCTGGCCAAGGAGCCCACCTCCGCCCAGCAGCGCCAGCTCTCGTCGCTGAAGCCGATGAACGGCACCGCGGCCTATGACAAGGCCTGGCTCAAGGCGATGAGCGAGGGGCACACGCAGGCGCTCCAGCTGATCGACAAGGAGCTGAAGTCCGGCAAGGACACCCAGATCAAGGCCGCCGCCAAGGCGGCGAGGCCGATCGTGGCCGCGCACCTGAAGATGGTGGAGGGCGGCACCTGCCACGCCATGAGCAGTGCGTCGCCGCACACCAGCGCCTCTCCGCACAGCAGCGCCTCGTCGCGGTAGACCCGCCCCGGCACACGTGCCCGCGCCCCCTCGCCCCCGCCGGCGAGGGGGCGCCGCCGTGCCGCGGCCGCACCCCCATCCGGAACCGGGCACGCGCGCGCCACCGGGACGCCGACCGGCCCACAACTGGTTTGCGTGCGGGAGTAGTTGATCGCGCGGACGAGGTGCGCCACCGGCCTTGCGCGTGCCGCGCGACGTCGTCGGCCCAGCTGTTTTTGGCCAATCAGCGCACCGGACGGAACCGTTCCGTGTGCGCGCCCCGGCCCGTTCCCCAGGTCGTCGTGCGGGCCCGTGTCGGCGCGCCGCGGCCGGTCGCGATGAACAGGTTCGCGGGGGCCGCAGGCGTGAGCGGCGGTTCGCCGCCGGGAAGGCGCATATGCCGGGCGTGCTGCACGAACTCGCCCGCCCCGCCCGGATGTTCGCCCCCGTGAACCGGGAAGGACGGGAGCGCGGGTGTGCCCGCGCGCCCGCCGCGGCCGGGTCCGCGCTCCGCCCCGCCCGGCCGTGAACCGGTCCCGGGGCCGGGCGGCACGCGGGTTCGGGCAATCGGTTTCTTTGCCCGGGCCTTACGGAGTTCGATTCCGGCCTCGGCGGCGGAACTCTTGTGAGCCGAGCGGGCGCCTGGTTAGGCTCCCGCTCGTTTCGATTCCTGCACATATTCTTCGCAACTTGACCAACTGTGGGGTGGCTGTGCGTGAACCGGAGTTCCCGGGCCTTCCGGGGACCTCTTCAGGGGCGGCGTCCTGATGCGCCCCGGCGCCTTGGCCGCCGACCGCCGCGCCGCCCGCCGCCCGGTGTCCCGGGACGTCCGGCTGTTCTGGTGGGCGGGTGCCTCCGACGCGCTCGGCACGCAGACCTCCGGTGTCGTCCTGCCGCTGCTGCTCCTCGGCCTCGGCCACTCGGCCGCGACGGTCGGCGTGGTCGCGGGGGTCTCCACGGCGGCCGGGCTGCTGCTCGCCCCGCTGGCCGCCGTCCCCGCCGACCGGGGCGCCCGCAAGCCCGTGATGTTCTGGTCCGCCACGGTGTCCGCGCTGGCCATGGCGGGGGTGACGGCGGCGGTGGCCACGGGGGAGCCACCGCTGGCGCTGGTGCTGGGAGCGGTCCTGGTGGAGCGGTTCTCCACCGCGGTGTACGAGGCCGCGGCGGCCGGGACCGTGGCTCTGCTCGCACCGCCCGAGGAGTGCCCCCGCGTGGTGGCCGGCCTGTCGGCGGGGGAGCAGGGCGCCCTGATCCTGGGCCCGGCCCTCGGCGGCGCCCTCTACCAGGCCGCACGCGCCCTGCCCTTCCTCGCGGACGCGCTGTCCTACGCGGTGGCCGCCGGATGCGTACGGGCCCTGCGCTCGGACCTGCGCCCCGACAGTCCGCACAGCGCGTCAACGGGCGCCACGCCGAAGGAAGTTGACGGCAAGGACGTCGCCCGGCCCGGGCCCGTGCGGCGCATGGGGAAGGAGTTCGGTGCCGGGCTCGCCCTGGTCCGCACCTCGCCGCTGCTGCGGCTCGTCCTCGCCTGGACCGCCACCGTCAACGGGGTGATCGTCGCGCTCTACTACGGAGCGGTGTTCACGCTGCAGCGGGGCGGCCACGGCGGCGCGCCGATGGGCCTGGTCCTGGCGGTGTCCGGGGCCGCCGGGCTCGTCGGCTCGCTGGCCGCCCCGCGCGTCGTGGGCCGGATCGGCGCCGCCCGGCTCCTGGTGGCCGTCTCCTGGCTGCTCGTCCCGCTCGCGGCGGGGCTCGCGACCGCGCGGGGGCCCTGGGCGTACGGGGCGCTGTTCGGGATGTTCTGTCTGCTGATGCCGCTGGTCGCCGTGGTGCTCCAGTCCCGCGCGCTCCAGGCGACGCCGCCCTCGCTGCAGGCCCGCACGGGCGCGGTGCTCGCGAGCGCCGTCGGCGGGTCCGCGGCCCTCGCTCCGGTGCTGGCCGGGCTGTTCGTGACCCGCGCGGGCACGGCTGCGCCCGCGGTGGTCTGCGCCGGGGCACTGGCGGTCCTGGCCTGGCACACGACCGTCGTACGGTCCCGCCTCACGGAGGCGACGGCATGAGCAGGAGTTACCAGGTCTACCGCGCCGCCCTGCCCGACGTGTGCACCGCGGACCCGGCCAGGATGGTGTTCACCGCGGACGCCGACGGCCGCTGCGAGGTGTTCACCTGGGACGCCGCGAAGCGCGTGGCCCGCCAGGTCACCGACCGCCCGCACGGCACCCTGCACGGCGCCATCGACCGCGACGCCCGTGTGTGGTGGTTCGACGAGGACCAACACGGCCTGGGCACTTGGCGGTTCCAGCCCTTCGAGGGCGGCCCGGACTCGCCCGGCCTGCTGCGGGTGCCCGCGGGCGAGCCGCGCGGACTGGCCGTCAGCGACGGCGCCCTGGTGGCCATGGCCCTCGGGGACGACCGCTCGACCTCCGTGTTCCTCGGCCCGCGCGGGGGAGCGGGCCGTCAGGTCGCCTGCCTCGACGGACACGCCGGGCTGTCCGGGATCACCCCCGACGGGCGCCTGCTCGCCGTCAGCGGCGCGGCCGGCTCGGCCCGCGCCGTGACGGTACTCGCCGACGACGGCACCGAACGCGCCGTACTGGCCGGCGACGGACCGCAGGGACGGCTCTGGTCGCTGGGCTTCGCCCCCGCCGCGGACCGGGCCGAGCTCCTGCTCGTCCGCGAGACCAACGACCGCTATGTGCCGGCGAGTTGGACACCGCAGAGCGGGTTCGTCGCCCATGACTGGTGCGCCTTCGACACCGAGATATCGGCGCGCTGGCACCCCGGCGGCGGCTCGCTCCTGGTGCGCCAGGACCGGCACGGCCGCAGCCTCCTGCACCGCGTGCACCTCGACGCCCGTACCGTCGAACCCGTACCGACCCCGCGCGGAACCCTGCTCGACGCGGCCCCGCGGGCCGGATCCGATGTGCACTTCCTCTGGACCGACACCGCGACCCCGCCCCGCATGGTGTCCACCGGCGGCACCGCGTTACCGCCCACGCACGCCATTCCCGAAGGCGTGCCCGGCGAGCACCGCGATCTGTGGACACCCGGCCCGGACGGTCCGGTGCACTCGCTGCTCGCTCTGCCCGAGGGCCGCAGGGGCGCGGTCCCCGCGGTGTTCCTCGTGCACGGCGGCCCCGCCGACCACGACCGCGACGCCTACGACGGAGTGGTCCACTCCCTGGTGGCGTCCGGCTTCGCCGTCGTCCGCGTCAACTACCGCGGCTCCACCGGATACGGGCCCCGCTGGCGGCGCGCCTTCGGCGAGGGCGTCGGGCTCACCCAGGTCGCCGACCTCGTCGCGGTCCGCTCCGACCTGGTGGCCCGCGGTGTCGTACGGGCGGACGCGGCCGGCCTGTGGGGCACCTCGTGGGGCGGCTATCTGACCCTGCTCGCCCTCGGCACGCACCCCGGCCTGTGGCAGGCGGGCGTCGCGGTCAAACCCGTGGCCGACTGCGCCGCGGCCCACCGCACCACCACCCCGGCCCTGCGCGCGCTCGACGAGCGCCTGTTCGGCGGCACCCCCGACGAGGTGCCCGAACGCTACGCGCGGAGCTCGCCGCTGCACTACGCGTCCGCCGTGCGGGCCCCACTGCTCATCGCCGCCGCGACCCGGGACGCCAAGTGCCCGCCCGGTCAGGTGCGCGACTACCTCACCGCCCTGCGTCACGCGGGCGTCCGCCACGAGTCGATGTGGCTCGACACCGGCCACGACGGCTACGAGGCCGACGACCACGTCGCCGTGCTGCGCCGCGCCGTGGTCTTCCTCGACCGCGAGCTGCGGGCGCGCACCACCCCCAGGACACCCCGCTCCGACCGGAGGGGGGACTCCGGACAGGGTCGCGTTCCAGCGACCGCCGGATCAGGCACCACACACACAGAAGGGAGTTCCGGCCATGCAGAAGGACATCATCCACAATGACCCGCTCGCGGGTGACGAGGAAAACCGCAAGCCGAGCGTCGGCGTGACCATCAAGGTTCCGTTCCGTAACGCCGAGGACGGCGAAGAGGACTGATCCTGGCCGGCCGGCCCGGCGGTTCGCCGCCGGGCCGGCCTGGCGAGGCCTCACCCCCCAACTCCGGCCCCCCGGGCCTCCTTTACGTCCCGTCGCCACACCTCCCGAGGAGCCGACATGCGTGTCCTGCTGGTCAATATGCCGTGGTCTCCGATCGACCTGCCCTCACTCGCCCTCGGCATCCTCAAGCGCAGCGTGGACGAGCGGGTGCCCGGCGCCAGTGCCGAAGTCCTCCATGCCAACCTGGAGTTCACCGACTGGATCACCGAGCGCACCGAGTTCACCGCCGACGACTACGAGTACTACGCCCTCTCCTCCTATTTCATGGGCTGCGGCGACTGGGTCTTCTCCTCCGCGCTCTACGACGACCCCACGTGGCGGGACGAGGAGTTCGCGACCGCGATGAAGGGCAAGCTCCGCAAGTCGCGGCTGCGCATGTCGCAGGAACTGCACCGGCAGGTACCGGAGTTCGTGGAGATGATCGCCCGGCGCATCGTCGAGTACGCCCCCGACGTCGTCGGCTTCACCTCGACCTTCCAGCAGAACACGGCGGCCCTGGCCGCCGCCAAGCACGTCAAACGGCTGGCCCCGCACATCGTGACCGTCATGGGCGGCGCCAACTGCGACGGCGAGCAGGGCGAGGCCGTCCACCGCAACTTCCCGTTCGTGGACCACGTCATCCGCGGCGAGGGCGAGTCGGCCTTCCCGCAGCTCCTCACCGCGCTGGCCGACGAGGCGGGCGAGGAAGTCCTCTCCACGGTGCCGGGCCTGTGCTACCGCGGCGCCGAGGGGCAGAGCGTGGTGAACGCGATGGCCACGAGCCCGCTGCCGCCCGCCACCATCCTGGCCCCCGACTACAGCGGCTACTTCGAGCGGCTGGCCTCGTCCGTGGCCCGCAACTGGGTCGAGCCCAAGCTGGTGGTGGAGGGCGCCCGCGGCTGCTGGTGGGGCGAGAAGCACCACTGCACGTTCTGCGGCCTCAACGGCTCGTTCATGCAGTTCCGCTCCAAGAGCCCGGACACGTTCTTCGAAGAGATCATGGAACTGGCCCGCCGCCACCGGGTCCTCGACATGTACCTCGTCGACAACATCCTCGACATGGGCTACCTCACCACCGTCCTGCCGCGGATCATGGAGAGCGGCTACGACCTGCGGATGCACATCGAGATCAAGGCCAACATGCGCCGCAGTCAGCTGCGCGCCCTCGCCGAGGCCGGGCTCATCTACGTACAGCCCGGCATCGAGAGCCTCAACAACCGCGTCCTCGACCTGATGGACAAGGGCGTCAGCGGCTGCCAGAACGTGCGCATGCTCCGCGACGGCGCCGAGACCGGCCTGTCCGTCGCCTGGAACTATCTGCACGGCTTCCCGGGGGAGACCGCCGAGGACTACGACCCCGTCATCGCCCAGATCCCGGCGCTCGAACACCTCAACCCGCCGGTCGACCTGTCCGCACGCATCGCGATCGAGCGGTTCAGCCCCTACTTCAACCGCCCCGAACTCGGCTTCGACGGGCTGCGCCCCGAGGAGCACTACCGCTTCACCTACGACCTGCCCGAGGCGGAACTCTACGACCTCGCGTACGTCTTCGAGGCCCCCCAGCGCGGCATCACCGAGCCCACCGTCACCGCGCTCAACAACGCGCTCGACGCCTGGAAGAAGCACCACGCCGACGCCCGGCTCACCCACACCGACCTGGGCGACCGCATCGTCCTGGTGAGCCGGCGGCGCACCTTCGCCTGGCGCGCGATGGAGCTCACCGACCCGTTCGAGCTGGCCGTCTTCCGCCTCCTCGACCAGCCGCACGCGCTCACCGCGCTCACCCGCAAGGCCGCCGCCCGCGCCAAGGGCGCCGAGCGCGACGAGCATGAGGTGCAGCGGCTCCTCGACTCCTGGCTCGCCCTCGGTCTGGTCTTCACCGACGGCGGCCAGTACGTCCACATCGCGCCCTCGGCCGTCAACGAGGACCTGCTGCGCCTCGACTTCATGCGCCACGCGCAGGCCGCACTGGACGCCGATTCCGGTGCCGGTGCCGACGCGGCCGGCGGCGCCGGTGACCGGCCCGTCCGGCCCGAGCCGGTCAGCGTCTGAGCCCGTGAGCGTCTGAGCCCGTGAGCGTCTGAGCCCGCGAGCGTCTGAGCCCGTCGGCCTCCGAGCCCGCGAGCGTCCGAACCAGGAGCAGGAGGACACGTCCGATGAGCACCGCCCTCACCACCGTCACCGAAGCCCTCACCGTCGCCGCCTGGCGCGACTACGACCCGGCCGCCTGCGAGCTGCCCGGGATGTACCTCGGCGAGGTGGAACTGACCGGCCCCCTGGGCGAGGAGAGCGACCGGCTGTGGGAGTCGGGCGCCCGCCGCGTCCGGCTGCCCGAGGCCGTCGATCTGGCGGACCTTGACGCCCCCGGCGCGGCCGAACGCGCCGTGCGGGCCCTGAGCCTGGTGCGCGACCTCACGGCCCGGGCCGTCCTGGTCGAGTGGAAGCTGCGCCTGGACCCGGCCGCGCCCGCCGACACCTGGCGCACCCTCAGCCACCTCCAGCCGCCCCGGCGCCTTGAGGGTCCGGCGGACGCGGCGGGCGACCTGCGCACATGGCGCGAGGGGCACTACCTCTGCAAGTGCCTGTGGCGCCAGGGCCCCGGCTTCGTGCAGATCCGCGACCGCCGCTGGGGCGATCTGCGCCGCTTCACCGCCGAGGAGCCGGAGTACCACGAGGCGATCGGGGCCCTGGTGTACGGGACCCCGGCCGACTCGGTGGCCCCCGCCGTCCTCGCCGACTTCCTGGAGGAGCGTCTCGTCCTCCAGGTGGGCGGCCTCGCCTGGTGGCTGCCGTACCGCGTCAACCGCTGGATCCAGGAGGCCATGGCCATCTGACGTCTCGTCAAGTCGGGGCATCGTCAACTGGGCTCACGCACAACGGAGATGGTGCTGCGAGAAGCCTTCAGGTGCTCGGCCGATGGCGCCGTCGGCTCACCCGGCGGCGCATCCGGGCCGGCCACTTGCGGGTGTCGCGCGGCTCGACGTACGGCTCCTCGCCCTCGGGCAGCCCGCCGCTGATGGCGCGCTGCCGGGCGAGTTCGGCGTCGAGTTCGAGGCCGAGCAGGATCGCCAGGTTGGACAGCCACAGCCAGATGAGGAAGATGACCAGGCCCGCCAGGGTGCCGTAGGTCTTGTTGTACGAGCCGAAGTTGGCCACGTACAGCGCGAAGCCGGCGGACGCCACCAGCCACAGGAGCACCGCGAGCACACTGCCCGGGCTGAGCCAACGCAGGCCCGGGCCACGGACGTTGGGGGCGCGCCAGAACAGCAGCGCCACCATGAGGATCACCAGGAGCAGCAGCACGGGCCACTTGGCGATGTTCCACGTCGTGACCGCCGCCCCGCCCACTCCGATGGCGTCACCGGCGCGCTGGGCCAGCGGACCGGTGAAGACGACGATCACCGCGCTGGCGGCGAGCAGTACCATCAGCGCGACCGTCAGGAGCAGCCGCAGCGGTGTGAGCTTCCAGGCGGGCCGCCCCTCCGGCAGGTCGTACACGGCGTTCGCGGCGCGTATGAACGCGGCGACGTAACTGGACGCCGACCAGATCGACGCGACCAGGCTCACCACCGCGACGACGCCGCTCGCGCCGCCCTTGTCCTGGAGCTGGCGCACCGCACTGTCGAGCAGGTCGTGCACGGGCCCCGGGGTGAGATGGCCCAGGTTGTCGAGGATGCCCCGGGTCGCCTTCTCGCCGATCACCCCGAGCAACGAGACCAGCACCAGCAGTGCGGGGAACAGCGACAGGACGCCGTAGTAGGTGAGGGCGGCGGCCTTGTCGGGCAGGTCGTCGTCGAGGAACTCCCGGCCGGTGCGGCGCAGCACCGCCGTCCAGGAGTGGGCCGAGAGGTCGGTGGGGTCGCTGGGCTCCTCGTCCGCAGAGCCGTGTGGGGTTTCCGTCATGGCCCCCGTATCCCCCCGAACCCGCCGCTCACGCGCCGCGGCGCCGCCCGGGTGGGGTGTGCATGACACGGCCACCACCCCGGCACCGGCCCGCCGAAGGGTAGACTCGTGCGACGGCGCGACGGATCACGGCGCCCCGCCTTCCCGATGCCGGGGCCGACGTCGCCCCCGCCAAGTTCCCAGTCCTGCGAGGAGAAGCGTGCGCGAGCCCATGCTGCCCGCCGCTTGTCCGCCGTGACGCCGCGCCTCCGGACGTGAGCCGGGCCGCCCCGGCCCGCCCGTCCCCCTCGACGTTCGGGCTCCGCGCACCCGCGCAGCCCCCGCCGGGCGCCGACCCGCCCTGCTTCCTTCCGCACGCCGTCCTGCCGACCGGTGTGCCCGAGCACGACAGGTTCCCGCCGCTGTGACTTCCGCTGCCGCTGTGTCCCCCGCCGCCCGCCTGCGCGGCCTCAGGCCCGACTGGCTGAACGACCCGAAGGTCTGGCGCACCGAGGTGCTGGCCGGCCTGGTCGTCGGCCTCGCGCTGATCCCCGAGGCGATCTCGTTCTCCGTGATCGCGGGCGTCGACCCGGCCATCGGTCTGTTCGCCGCGTTCACCATGGCGGTGACGATCTCGGTCGTCGGCGGACGCCGGGCGATGATCTCGGCCGCGACCGGAGCGGTGGCGCTCGTGATCGGCCCCCTCAACCGTGACCACGGCTTCGGCTACATGATCGCCGCGGTGATCCTGGCCGGCGTCTTCCAGATCGTCCTGGGCGCGCTGGGCGTCGCGAAACTGATGCGCTTCGTGCCCCGCTCGGTGATGGTCGGCTTCGTCAACGCGCTGGCCGTGCTGATCTTCATGGCGCAGGTGCCGGAGATGCGGAACGTGCCCTGGGCCGTGTATCCGCTGATCGTCGCCGGGCTCGCCCTGATGGTGTTCTTCCCGAGGATCACCACCGTCGTCCCCGCGCCGCTCGTCTCCATCCTCATCCTGACCGTCGTCACCGTGGCGGCCGGGATCGCCGTGCCGACCGTCGGGGACAAGGGCGCGCTGCCCTCGTCGCTGCCGGTCCCGGGCCTGCCCGACGTGCCGTTCACGCTCGACACGCTGACGACGATCGCCCCGTACGCCTTCGCCATGGCGCTCGTCGGTCTGATGGAGTCCCTGATGACCGCGAAGCTGGTCGACGACATCACCGACACGCACTCCAACAAGACGCGGGAGTCCGTCGGCCAGGGCATCGCCAACATCGTCACCGGTTTCTTCGGCGGCATGGGCGGCTGCGCGATGATCGGCCAGACGATGATCAACGTGAAGGTGTCCGGGGCCCGCACCCGGCTGTCCACCTTCCTGGCCGGCGCGTTCCTCATGGTGTTGTGCGTCGTGTTCGGCCCGGTCGTCTCCGACATCCCGATGGCCGCCCTCGTCGCCGTCATGGTCATGGTGTCGTTCGCGACCTTCGACTGGCACTCCATCGCCCCGAAGACCCTGAAGCGGATGCCTGCCGGGGAGATCGCCGTCATGGTCATCACCGTGGCCTGTGTGGTCGCCACCCACAATCTCGCCATCGGTGTGGTCGTCGGATCCGTCACCGCCATGGTCGTCTTCGCCAAGCGCGTCGCCCACCTCGCGGAGGTCACCGCCGTCACCGACCCCGACGGCACCACCGTGGTCTACCGCGTCACCGGAGAGCTGTTCTTCGCCTCCTCCAACGACCTGGTCGGGCAGTTCCGCTACGCCACCGACCCGGACAAGGTCGTCGTGGACCTGGGCGCGGCCCATATCTGGGACGCCTCGTCGGTGGCCGCCCTGGACGCCATCGAGGCCAAGTACGCCCAGCGGGGCAAGTCCGTCGAGATCATCGGGCTCAACGACCCGAGCGCCCTCCTGCACGGCAGGCTCAGCGGCGAACTCACCGCGGGCCACTGATGGAGGGCGGGACCCTGTCCGGTCACCGCCGGACAGGGCATCGGCCCGCCCGGACGAACTAAGTTCAGGTCCAGTTAGAATGGCCCCATGCCCGCCGATCACGCGCAACGGGGCCGAGCCGCCCGCCACGCGCAGCCGCCGGCCGCCTCTGAGCCTTCCGCGCCGCAGCCCGCCCCGAGGAAGAGGGCGCCCATCACGCTGGAGCGGATCACCGACGCGGCGCTGCACGTCATCGCCGCCGAGGGCTACGACGCGCTGACCGTCCGAAGGATCACGCACGTCCTGGGGACCGGGCCGTCCTCGCTGTACGCGCACATCGTCAACAAGGACGACATCGACGACCTGGTCATCGGGCGGCTCTGCGCACAGGTCGTGCTCCCCGAGCCCGACCCGGCGCTGTGGCGGAGCCAAGTCCGCGATGTGTGCGGCCAGTTGCGCGACCAGTTCCTGGCGTACCCGGGCGTCTCCCGGGCCGCACTCGCGATGCTCCCCACCAACCTGGAGACGCTGCGGGTGAACGAGGGGCTGCTGGCGATCCTGCTCGCCGGAGGCGTCGAGCCGCAGACGGCCGCCTGGGCCATCGACGGCCTCTTCCTCTACGTCAGCGCGTACGCCGTGGAGCGCTCCCTGGTCGAACAGCGGCAGAAGCGGGCGGACCACGCATGGGTGCTCGGCCGGGACGAACTGGTCAGCAGGTTCGAGGCGTTGCCGGCCGACCGGTTCCCGCACATCCGCGGCCACGCGGCCGAGCTGACGGCCGGCTCGGGGCACGACCGCTTCGACTTCGCCCTCGGTCTGATCGTGGACAACCTGCCGGGGCACGCCTCCCGCGCCTGAGTCGCTGGGGCCCGGCGGCCGGGCGGCTCAGTGTGCGGGCACGGCGGCCGGGCGGGCGGCGGTCGTGCGGGCTACGGGCACCACGACGGGGGAGCCGTCCGAGGGCGCCGTGAGGATCTCCGCCTCGATCCCGTACAACTCCCGTACGAGCGCGGCGTCGATGACGTCGAGCGGGGGGCCGCAGGCGACGATCCTGCCCGCGCGCATGGCCACCACCGTGTCGGCGTAGCGGGCGGCGGCGGCCAGGTCGTGGACGACCATCACGATGGTGCGGCCGGCCGCGGCCACCTGCCGGACCAGGTCGAGCACCTCGACCGCGTGCCCGATGTCCAGCGCGCTGGTGGGTTCGTCGAGCAGGACGACGGGCGTCTCCTGTGCCAGGGCCATGGCCAGCCAGCAGCGCTGGCGCTGACCCCCGGAGAGCTGGTCGAGGCGGCGGTCGGCGAGTTCGGTGGTGCCGGTCGCGCGCAGCGCCTCGGTCACCGCCGCCTCGTCGGCGTGCGACCACTGCCGGAACAGGCCCTGGTGCGGATGGCGTCCGTACCGTACGAGACCCGCGACCGTGACCGCCTCCGGGGCCTGCGGGGCCTGGGGGAGCAGGGCGATGCGGTGGGCGGCGTCGCGCCGGCGCAGCTGCCAGATGTCCGCTTCGCCGACCAGGACGCGGCCCGACTCGGGCTGGTGCAGCCGGGCCACGCAGCGCAGCAGCGTCGACTTCCCGCAGCCGTTGGGGCCGACCACGGCCACCACCCGGCCGCTGGGAATCGTCAGATCGACCCCGGCCACGGCGCGGTGGTCGCCGTAACCGGCGGTGAGTTGCTCGACGCGAATCTCCACGGGTGGCCGCCTTTCCTGGTGATGGCCGAGCGACGCATCGGACGATGTTCCGCACCGGGCGGCGCCCCGGCCGGTTTCCCGGCCGCCTGCCTACCCGTCGGCACACGCGTTCTTTGCTTTGCCATAAGGTAAGCCTAACCTTAACGTGTCTGCGTGACGCGGTGCCCGCCGGTCTGCCGGGGGTGCTTCCGTGCGCTCCTTTCGTCTGCTCATGTCCCTTTGAACCCGGAGCTGTTGATGACCCTGTCCCGTCCCCGACCCACCGCCGCCCGCCGCGCGGTCCAGGCCGTCGCCGCCCTCGGTGCCGCGGCGCTGCTGCTCACGGGCTGCGGCTCCGACTCCGGCTCGGACAAGGGAGACAAGGGCAAGGACGCGGCGAAGGACGCCGGCGCCCCCGCCTCCCGCACGGTCAAGGACGCCACCGGCCGTGCGGTGCAGGTGCCGACCGCCCCGCAGCGCATCGTGACGCTCACTCAGGAGGACCTGGACGCGGTGCTGTCGCTCGGCATCAAGCCGGTCGGCATCACCAACGGCCAGGGCCTGGCCAAGCCGCCGGCCTACCTGGCCGACAAGGTCCAGGGCATCGACGTCGTCGGCAATCTGCTCCAGCCGGTCATGGACAAGGTGGTCGCGGCCAAGCCCGATCTGATCCTGGCCGGTGACCTCCAGGACGAGCAGGTGCTCAAGCAGCTGCGCGAGATCACCCCGGCGACCCTCGTCACGATGGCGCCGACCGACGACTGGAAGCTGAGCCTGCGCGGCATCGGCAACGCCGTCAACAAGCTGGCGGACGCCAACAAGGTCATCGCCGACCACGAGAGCGCGGCCAAGGCGGCCGGCGAGAAGCTCGGCGCCAACAAGGGGGCTGCCCTGTCCATCGTCCGCTGGAACCCGGACGGCCCGAGCGTCATGGACACCAAGCAGTTCGCCAGTGGTGTGGCCCAGGAGATGGGCCTCAAGCGCCCGGCCGGCCAGAACAAGGACGGAAACGCCCACTCGCCGTCGCTGAGCCTGGAGAAGATCAACGAGATCGACGGCGACTGGCTGTTCCTGTCCAGCCTCACCTCGGACGGCGAGAAGGCCCTCAAGGACGTCCAGGCCAAGCCCGCCTACAGCGAACTCGGCGCGGTCAAGAAGAACCACGTGGTCACGGTGGACGGTTCCGTCTGGTCGACCCGCGGCGGTCCGCTCGCCAGCGGTGTCGTCATGAACGACATCACCAAGGCCCTGACCGCGTCCTGACCGCCCACGCGCCGCTCCGGCCGCCCCGCCCTGGAACGGCGCGGGGCAGCCGCAGTCGGTTGATGGCCCGTCAGGCGCCGTACACGGCGCGGGACTTGGCGAACGCGAAGTCCGCGGCCGTCCACGCCATGCCGACCGCACCGTCCAGGACGGCGCGGTCGGCCGCCGGTGACACCGCGGCTTCGGCGAACTCCGCCTCGTGCGGTCCGCAGACGCCTCCGCTGATGTCGAGCACCGGATGGATGGACGGCACGACGTGCGAGACGTTGCCCATGTCGGTGCAGGCGAACGGCGGGCGCTCGACCGGCTCGGGCCTCCCGAGGGCCCGCGCGTTCCGGCGCCAATAGCCGGTGAGGGCGGGATCGCCGCGGAAGTCGAGGTAGTCGGGCTCGGGCCGCTCCAGGGCGACCTCGCAGCCGGTGGCCAGGGCTCCGGCCCGGAAGCACGCCTCGACGCGCTCGCGCAGTTCGGCCAGGTCCTCGGCGGCCGATGCCCGTATCTCGTACTCGGCCGTCGCCCGGTCCGGGATCGTGTTGGGCGCCGTGCCCGCCGCGGTCGTGATGCCGTGCACCCGCCACTCGGAGGGCAGGTGCTGACGCAGCAGGCCGAGGGCCACCTGGGCCACGGTCAGCGCGTCGGCCGCGTTGCGGCCCTCGTGCGGATTGAGGCTCGGGTGCGCGGCCCGGCCGGTGTAGGTCACCGACAGGGTGCCGAGCGCGAAGGACCGGAAGTCGGCCAGGTCGAACGGGCAGGGGTGGACCATCATCGCCGCGTCCACCCCGTCGAATGCCCCGGCGTCAAGGAGCAGTGCCTTGCCCGCGCCGCGCTCCTCGGCCGGGGTGCCCAACACCCGGACCGTCAGGCCCAGTTCATCCGCGTACGGGGCGAGGCCGAGGGCCGCTCCGACGCCGGCCGCGGCGATCAGATTGTGGCCGCAGGCATGGCCGAGGCCCGGCAGGGCGTCGTACTCGCAGGCGATCGCCACGGTGAGGGGGCCCGAACCCGCCGTGGCCCGGAACGCGGTCTCCAGGCCGTGGGCCGGGGCCGTCACGGCGAAGCCGTGCGCACGCAGCGCCTCGGCACACCAGGCGGCGGCCCGGTGCTCGGCGAAAGCCGTCTCGGGGTGCCCGTGGATCCGGTGGCTGAGGGCGAGCAGTTCCTCGGTGTGGCCGGAAACGCGTTCCCGGATCGCGGACTTGAGGTCGGCGAGAGGTCGCGGGGCGGGGGCGGGCGTCATGAGCTCCTCTTCGGGGGGTCGGGGCGGGGTGTGACGAGGTGGTGGTCGAAACCATCACACAAGGCAAGATAACTTAGCCTTACCTAAGTTCGCGCTGGTGTGTCCGGTGCGGTCAGAGGCCGTATTTCTTCTGGGGAGTTGTCAGACATGCATCAGCGTCCGGACGAGGTCGCCCTGCTCGCCGCGCAGGCCGGTATCCACTACGCACACCAACTCGCTCCGCTCAGCCCGGAGTTCAACACCGCGGACGTGGTGGAGATCGACTGTGCGCTGGACGAGGGCCTCTTCGAGCAGGCCCTGCGGCGCACGGTGGCCGAGGCGGACACCCTGCGGCTGAGGGTCACCGAACGGGACGGGGTGCCGGTCCAGCAGGTCATGGACCCGGCCGCCCCCACCCCGCTCCACCGGCTCGACCTGCGGTCGGACGAGGACCCGCGGGCCGCCGCGGAACGCTGGATCCGGGCGGACCTCGACACTCCCGCCGACCTGACGGGCGAGGCGCTCCACGCGGAACCGTCCGGCGTCCGCGGGGCGCGGGGCGGGGCCGGCGAGGCGAGGAGCGGGGCCAGTGAGGCGCAGTGGGGGGCCCGGGGCGGGCTCATGACCCAGGCGCTCATCCGCCTCGCCGACGACCGGTACTGGTGGTACCAGCGCGTGCACCACATCGCCGTGGACGCCTACGCCCTCCAGCTCATCGGACGCCGCACGGCCGAGCTCTACACCGCCCACGCGGCCGGCACGGAACCGCCGGTCCGCCGGTTCGCTCCGCTGCGCGACCTCGTGGCGGACGAGAGCCGCTATCTGGGCGGCGAACAGTACGCCGAGGACCGGGAGTTCTGGGCCGGGCGCACCGGGGACCGCCCCGAGCCCGTCACCCTGGCCACCGGCCGTGCCGCGTCGGCCGAGCCCGGCCCGCCTCACCGCTCGGTCACCGAACTCCCCGCCGGGTCCCTCGACCGCCTCGCGCGCGCCGCCGACGCGGCCCGGGCCACCTGGGCCGAACTCGTCATCGCCGCCACCGCCGGCCACCTGCACCGCACGACCGGCGCGAGCGAGGTGGTGCTCGGGCTGCCGCTCACCAACCGCCGCGAGCCCGCCGCCCTGCGCACTCCGGCGATGACCGTCAACGTCCTGCCGCTGCGGCTTTCCGTACGTCCCCAGGACACCGCGGCCGAACTCCTGCGCCGGGTCGTGCTCGAAGTGCGCGCGGTCCGCCGCCACCAGCGCTACCCGCAGGCGGACCTGCGCCGCGACCTCGCCCTCACCGCGAAGGACGCGCCGCTCACCGGCCCGATGGTCAACATCAAGCCGTTCGACGGCGACCTCGCCTTCGCCGGGCTGTCCGGCCGCGTCCGCAACCTGGCCGCGGGGCCCGTCGAAGACCTGGCCGTCGGCGCCGCGCCCGGCCCGGGCGGCACGCTCCGGCTCAGCATCGACGCGCACCCCGGCCGCTACGGTGCCGCGGAACTCGAAGGCCACCGGCACACCTTGCGGCACTACCTCGACGCGCTGACCGACCTCCTCCTCACCGACCCCCACCGCCCCATCGGCACCCTCGACCTGCTGCCCCCCGCCGAGGTGGCCCGGGTGACCTCCGGGCGCACCGAGCCGCCCGCGCGGGACACCCTGCCGGAGGCCTTCGCGGCCCAGGCCGCCCGCACCCCGCACGCGGTCGCCGTCCGGGCCGCCGACGCCACGGCGACCTTCGCGGAACTGGACGCCGCCGCCAACCGACTGGCCCGTGAACTGGCCGCCCGCGGCGTGGCCGCCGAGGTGCCCGTCGCCCTCGCGCTGCCGCGCGGCGTCGGCATGGTCATGGCGCTGCTCGCCGTCCTGAAGGCGGGCGGCGTGTGCCAGCCGCTCGACCTCGGCCACCCCGAGGCCCGGACCCTCGCCGTCCTCGACGACGGACGGCCGGCCTGCGTCATCGGCACCACCACCACCCTGGCGGCCCTTCCCGCGCACGGCCTGCCCGTGCTCGCGCTCGACGCGCCGGAAACGGCCACCGCGCTCGCCGGGCACCCCGCCACGGCCCCCGGCCCGGCCCCCGCCGCCGCCGACGCCGCCTACATCATCCACACCTCCGGATCCACCGGACGCCCCAAGGGCGTCGTCGTCACCCACGCCTCGCTCGCCAACCTCCTCGCCGGGCACGGCACCGACCACGTGGGCCCCGCCGTCGCCCGCACGGGCCGCCACCGGCTGCGCGTGGCGCACAGCGCCTCCTTCGCCTTCGACGCCTCCTGGGACCCGCTCCTGTGGATGGTGCACGGCCACGAGCTGCACCTCCTGGACGACGCCGCCTACCGCGACCCCGCCGCCCTCGCGGCCCACGTCCACGAGCACCGCATCGACTATCTCGACGTCACCCCTTCGTATGCCGAGGCACTCCTCGCGGAAGGCCTCCTCGACGAGGGCCGGCACCGGCCGGCCGTCCTCGTCGTCGGCGGCGAGAGCGTGCCCGCGCCGCTGTGGGAGCGGCTCGCCTCGACCGAGGGACTCCACCCCGTCAACCTGTACGGGCCCACAGAGACGACCGTCGACGCCTACTACTGGCTCGCCGCGACCGGCCCTGCCTGCGGCGGAACGCCCGCCGCTGCCGGCCTCACCGACGACGAAAGGCCCGCCGCTGCCGGCCTCTCCGACGACGAAACGCCCGCCGCGACCGGCCCTGCGGGCGACGAAAGGCCCGCCGCGGTGGGGCGCCCCGTCCGCGGTTCGCGCGTGTACGTCCTCGACGGTGCCCTGCGTCCCGCGCCCGACGGCGTGACCGGCGAGCTGTACGTCGCGGGCGCCTGCCTAGCCCGCGGCTACCTCGGCCGCCCCGACCTCACCGCCGAACGGTTCGTCGCCGACCCCTTCGGCGCCGCCCACGGCGCACCCGGAGCCCGTATGTACCGCACCGGCGACCTGGTGCGCAGGCGTCCCGACGGGACCCTGGAGTTCCTCGGCCGGGGCGACGACCAGGTGAAGATCCGCGGCTTCCGCATCGAACTCGGCGAAATCCAGGCGGTGTTGGCGGCCCACCCCGAGGTGGCCCAGGCCGCGGTCATCGCCCGGGACACGCCTCAAGGCAAGCGCCTCCTCGCCTACGCGGTCCCCGCCCAGGACGGCCCCGCCCCCCTCCTCGCCCGCGCCCTGCGGGACCACCTCGCCGCCGCGCTGCCCGAGCACATGGTCCCGGCCGACGTCACGCTGCTCGGGGAGCTGCCGCGCACCGCCAACGACAAGCTGGACCACCGGGCCCTGCCCGATCCGACCCCGCAGACCGAACTCGGGTACACGGCGCCGGAGTTCACGGGCTCAGCGGCCCCGCACACCGACATCGTCCGAGGGCTCTTCGCCGACCTCCTGGGCCTCGGCACCGCGCCCCCGGCGGACGCGAACTTCTTCGACCTCGGCGGTCACTCGCTGCTCGCGGCCCGCCTCGCCGCCCGTATGCGGGAGACCTTCGGCGCCGGAACGCGCCTCGCGGACGTGTTCCGCAACGCCACCCCGCGCGCGCTCGCCGCGCTCGTACGCACCGCATCCGGCGACGGCCCCGCCGTGCCGCCGACCCCCGTTCCCCGCACCGCCCACCTCCCGCTGTCCCCGGCGCAGCAGCGCCTGTGGTTCCTGCACCGCCTCGAAGGCCCCAGCCCCACCTACAACATCCCGCTCGTCCTCAGCCTCGACGGGCCCGTCGACCTCGCCGCGCTGCGGGCGGCACTGCACGATCTGAGCGGCCGCCACGAGACACTCAGAACCGTATATCCCACCATCGACAACGCCGCCGACGGCCAACCCCACCAGCACATACTCCCCGCCGACCACCCCTCGGCCCGGCCGCGGCTCCACCTCGCGGCCCCCGGGGACGACCTGGCCGACGCGGTCCGGCACTGCTTCGACCTCGCATCCGAACCCCCGCTGCGCGTCTTCCTGTTCACCTCCGCACCCGACCGGCACACCCTTCTCCTGCTGCTCCACCACATCGCCGGCGACGGCGCGTCCACCACCCCGCTCGCCCGCGACCTGGCCACCGCCTACACGGCCCGACGGGCGGGCCGCGCACCCGAGTTCGCCCCGCTGGAGATCCAGTACGCGGACCACGCCGCCCACCAGCACCGCCTCCTCGGCACCGCGGCCGAGCCCACCGCCCGCGCCGCCGCCCACCTCGCCCACTGGAAGGGCGCCCTCGCGGGCCTGCCCGACCAGCTGGAGCTGCCCGCCGACCGGCCCCGTCCGCCCGTCGCCTCCCACCGGGGCGACACCGTGCCCTTCGCCCTCGGCGCCGACACCCACCAGGCGCTGGGCCGCCTCGCCCGCGCCCACGGCGCGAGCGTGTTCATGACCGTGCAGGCAGGCCTCGCCGCGCTCCTCACCCGGCACGGCTGCGGCACCGACATCCCCGTCGGCACACCCGTCGCGGGGCGCGACGACGACACCACGGCCGGGCTGGTCGGCTTCTTCACCAACACCGTGGTGCTGCGCACCGACACCTCGGGCGAGCCCACCTTCCACGAGCTCCTGGACCGCGTGCGCGCCACCACGCTCGCCGCCTTCGAGCACGACGAGCTGCCCTTCGACCACCTGGTCGAGGCGCTCAACCCGCCCCGCTCGCTGGCCCGTCACCCGCTCTTCCAGGTCATGCTCGCCTGGCAGTCGGTGCCCGACACCCGCTTCGCGCTCGGCCCCGACACGTCCGCCCGCCTGACCGCCGTCCCCTCCGGCACGGCCAAGTTCGACCTCACGCTCAACGCCGGAGAGAAGGCCGACGGCGGTATCGACGGCTTCCTGGAGTTCCGCACCGACCTCTTCGACCGCGCCACCGCCCAGGCGCTCAGTGACCGGCTCGTCCGGCTCCTGGAGGCGGCCGCCGCCGCGCCGGACACCCCGCTCGGCGCGCTGCCGCTGCTCGGCGCCGACGAGCGGCAGCGCGCCCTCGTCGAGTGGAACACCCCCGCCGAGGCGCCGCCCGCCGCGCCGCCCACCACCCTGGCCGACGTCTTCGAGGCAGCCGCCCGCCGCCATCCGGACCGGATCGCCGCCAGCCACGGTGACACACACCTCGGCTACGCCGAACTCTCCGCCCGGGCACACCAGTTGGCCCGTCTCCTGGCGCACCGGGGGATCGGCCCCGGCTCCATCGTGGCCCTCGCCCTGCCCCGCTCGCTCGACCTCGTCACCGGCCTGCTCGCGGTCTCCCTCGCCGGCGCCGCCTACCTTCCGCTCGACCCGGACTACCCGGCCGACCGCCTCGCGCACATGCTGGAGGACGCCCGGCCCGCCGCGCTCGTCACCGACACGGCGACCGCGCCCCGGCTGCCCGCCCACACGCTCCCCGTCATCACCGTGGACGGGGACGCGGCAGCCGGGTACGCCACCGGGCCGCTCACCCAGGCGGACCGCACGAGACCGCTGGAGCCCGGCGATCCGGCGTACGTCATCTACACCTCCGGCTCCACCGG
This sequence comes from Streptomyces sp. NPDC048111, assembly GCF_043202815.1. Classification (NCBI taxonomy): domain Bacteria; kingdom Bacillati; phylum Actinomycetota; class Actinomycetes; order Kitasatosporales; family Streptomycetaceae; genus Streptomyces; species Streptomyces sp. NPDC048111. Next base: position 133,849 of record NZ_JBIDBD010000002.1, on the reverse strand, counting down.
CCGCCCCAAGGGCGTCGTCGTCACCCAGCACAACGTGACCCGGCTCTTCACCGCCACCGACCACTGGTTCGGCTTCGGGCCCGACGACACCTGGACCCTCTTCCACTCGTACGCCTTCGACTTCTCCGTGTGGGAGCTGTGGGGTGCCCTCCTGTACGGGGGCCGCGTGGTGGTCGTGCCGCACCTCGTCAGCCGCGACCCGGCCGCCTTCCACCGGCTGCTGGCCCGCGAGCGGGTCACCGTGCTCAACCAGACCCCGTCGGCCTTCTACCAGCTGGCCGCCGCCGACCGCGACGAGGACGGCCAACTCGCCCTGCGCTACGTGGTGTTCGGCGGCGAGGCGCTGGAGCTCGGCCGGCTGGACGACTGGTACGACCGGCACGCCGAGGACGCGCCCGCGCTGGTCAACATGTACGGCATCACCGAGACCACCGTCCACGTCACGCACTTCCCGCTCGACCGGGCGACCGCGGCCGGAGCGAGTTCGAGCACCATCGGCGTCAACATCCCCGACCTGCGCGTCTACGTACTGGACGAGCACCTGGAGCCCGTGCCGCCCGGCGTGACCGGTGAGATGTACGTGGCGGGGGAGGGCCTGGCCCGCGGTTACCTCGGCAGGGCCGCGCTCACCGCCACCCGCTTCGTCGCAGACCCGCACGCGCACCTCTTCGGCGAGAGCGGCAGCCGCATGTACCGCTCGGGCGACCTCGCGCGGCGCCGCGCGGACGGCACCCTGGAGTACTTCGGGCGCGCCGACCACCAGGTGAAGATCCGGGGCTTCCGCATCGAACTCGGCGAGATCGAGGCCGTGCTGGCGGCGCACCCGGCCGTCGCCGACGCGGCCGTGGTGGTGCGCGAGGACAGCCCCGGCGACCGGCGCATCATCGGCTACGCCGTCGTGGACGCGTCCGTGGATCCGGCTCAGCTCAGGGCGCACACGGCACGGGAGCTGCCGGTGCACATGGTGCCGTCCACCGTGGTGCCGCTCGACCGGCTGCCGCTCACCAGCAACGGCAAACTGGACCGCACGGCGCTGCCCGCCCCCGAGCGGCCTGCCACGGCCGCCGCCGGACGGCCGCCGCGCAGCCCGCGCGAGGAACAGCTGTGCGCGATCTTCGCCGAGGTGCTGGGCCTGCCGAAGGTGGGCGTGGACGACAACTTCTTCGAACTCGGCGGCCACTCCCTGCTCGCCGTGCGGCTCGCGGCCCGCATCAAGGCGCTGCTCGGCGCGCAGGTGTCCATCGGCACCGTCTTCCAGGCGCCGACCGTCGCCGCGCTCGAAGCGAGCCTGGACGCGGACCGCGACGAGGACCCGCTGGACGTGCTGCTGCCCCTGCGCCCGACGCGCGAGGGCGACCGCGCCCCCGTGCACTGCGTCCACCCCGCCGGCGGCCTGAGCTGGTGCTACGCCGGGCTCATCCGCCAACTGCCCCCGGACGTACCGCTGTACGGGCTCCAGGCCCAGGGGGTGGGCGAGGCCACCGCGCGCGAGCCGCTGCCCGCGAGCCTGGACGAGCTGGCCGCCCACTACGCGGCGCGCATCCGTGAGGTGCAGCCCGAAGGCCCCTACCGGCTGCTCGGCTGGTCGACCGGCGGCATCATCGCGCACGCCGTCGCCACCCACCTCCAGGAGGAGGGACAGCGCGTCGAACTCCTCGCGATCCTCGACGCCTACCCCGCCGAGGGCTTCCGCGACCTGCCGCGCTCCGACCGGGCCGAAGCCCTCGAATCGCTGCTCACCATGGGCGGCTACGGGCCCGACAGCCTGGAGGGCAAGCCGCTGACCACGCCCAACGTGGTGGAGGTGCTCCAGCGCGAGGGCAGCCCGCTGGCCGCCCTGCCGACCACCACCATCGAGGCGCTCGGCGACATCTACCTCAACACCAACGATCTGGTGCGCCGCTACGACCACCGGGTCTTCCGCGGCGACGTGCTGTTCTTCCGGGCCACCGTCGACACGATCGACGACACCCTGACCCCGGACACCTGGACCCCCCATGTCGACGGGCACATCACCAACACCGATGTCGCCTGCTCGCACAAGGACATGACCCTGCCCGAGCCGATCGCGCACATCGCCCGCGTGGTCGCCGACCGTCTGACCGAGCTGGAGAACGCCCGATGAGCGACGCGCCCACCAACCCCTTCGACGCGGACGGCGAGTCCGCCGCGTTCACCGTCCTGGTCAACGCGCGGGACGAGCACTCCCTGTGGCCCTCCTTCGCGGCCGTGCCGGACGGCTGGCACGTCGTGCACGGCCCCTGCCCGAGGGCCGAGGCCCTGGAGTGGATCGACGCGCACTGGACCGCCCTGGCATCGGGTCCGGCCCGGTGAGCTCGCTCCTCGTGCGGCCCCGGATACGGCCCCGGGTCGCCGTCGTCCTCGTCTACACGGCCGCCATGTGCATGAACGGCCTGGACTCGACGATCGTCAACCCGGCCCTGTTCACCATCGCGGGCGACTTCGGGCAGCCCGTCTCGGCGGCCAACACCGTCGAAACGGCGTTCCTCGTGGCCCTCGCGCTGGCCCTGCCGGTGGCCGGCTGGCTGGGTGACCGCTTCGGCACCAAGCGGATCTTCCTCACCTCGCTCGCCGCGTTCACGCTCGCCTCCGCCGTCTGCGGACTGGCCCAGAACCTGGCGACCCTGGTGGTCGCCCGGGGGGTGCAGGGCCTGGCGGGCGGACTGCTCACGCCGGTCGGCATGACGCTGCTGTTCCGGGCGTTCGAGCCGCACGAGCGGGCCCGGCTCGGCAAGGTCCTCATCGTGCCGACCGCTCTCATGCCGGCCCTCGGACCGCCGCTCGGCGGCCTGCTGACCGAACACCTCACCTGGCACTGGCTGTTCTTCGTGAACGTGCCCATCGGCACGGCCGCGGTCCTGCTCGGCGTCTTCGGGCTGCGCGAGCACGTCGAAGGGAGTGCGGGGCCCTTCGACCGCACCGGCTTCCTGCTCGTCACCCCGGCGCTCGGCCTGCTCACCTACGCGCTGGGCTTCGGCCCCTCGCAGGGCTGGGGCCGTCCCGCGGTGGCGATCAGCGCGGTGCTCGGCGGCATGCTCCTGGTGGCGGCCGTCCTCCATCAACTGCGTTCCGTACAGCCCTTGTTGCGGCTCAGGCTCTTCAGGGACCGGGCGTACGGCACCGCCTCCGCGCTCGCCGGGGTGACGGCCGCCGGGCTGATGGGCGTCCTGTTCGTCTTCCCGCTGCTCTACCAGGCGGCCCTCGGCGCCTCCGCGCTCGACGCGGGCCTCAGCGTCTTCCCCGAGGCGATCGGCCTGATGTTCGCGTCGCAGGTGGTGGACCGGCTCCTGCCCAGGATCGGCCCGCGCCGCCTGGTGGTGCCCGCGCTGCTGCTCGCGGCCCTGGTCTTCGCGGCGCTCGCGCTGCCGGGGGTGGCTGAACACGCCTGGTCCGTAAGGGCGTTGATGTTCGCCATCGGCCTGGTGCTCGGCACGGCCGTGCTCACCGTGCAGCTCGCCGGGTTCGAGACGCTCGCACCGCCGGACATGGGCAACGCCATGGGGCTCTTCCAGATCGTGCGCACCCTGGGCGGCGCCGCCGGCATCGCGGTGTGCGCGGCGCTGGTCGGCGGCGCGGGCCACGGGGCCGGGCCGGTCGACCCGGGCCCGTTCCGGATCGCGGTGTGGGCGACGGCGGGTCTGGTCGCGCTCGGCGCCCTGCCGGCGCTGCGCCTCCCCAAGGACCCGCCGCAGCCGCCCCCGTTCAACGACGTACAGGAGGGAGCGGGGGCGCAGGACCCGGCGCCGAAGGTGGCCTGATCCCGGCGGCGGTCCGCGTCGCCGGGGCGCCTCCGAATCGATGGGGAGAGCGCTCCGGCGGCTCAGGCGGTACCGAGCAGGGCCGCAAGGCCCGAGGCCAGGCCGCCGCGCCAACAGGCGTAGTCGTGGCCGCCGTTGAACTCCTCGTACGCCACCTCGTACCCCCGCGCCCGCAGCACGTTGCGCAGCCGCCGGTTCTCGGCGAGCAGCATCCACTCCTGAAGGCCCACCTCGAGGCGCAGCCGGACGGGCCGCCGCGCGGCCGAGGCGTACTGCCGGGTGAGCCACTCCGGGCCGAGCTCGGATTCGTCCGGCCACCAGAAGGAACCGGACTGGGACAGCGCGAGGCCGAAGCGGTCGGGCCGGTGGAAGGCCGCGAACGCGGCCGTCAGGCCGCCCGCGCTCTGGCCCGCGACGACCGTGCGTTGCGGCGCGAGATCCGCCCCGTAGGTGCGGGCCGCCCACGGCAACAGCCCGTCCGCGAGCCAGTCCACGAACGCGGGGTTGCAGCCGAGGTCCTCCATGCGGCGGCCCATGGTGTCCACGAGGAGCGTCACCGTCGGTGGCACGGCCCCGTCGGCATGCAGCAGGTCGAGGCTGTCGCCGATCCCGAGCACCGGCCCCCACATCTCGCCGTCGAACAGGACGGCCACCGCGTACGGGCCGGCGTCGCGCGTGTGGCCGGGCGGCAGGTGCACGCCGATGTCGCGGCCGTCGACCCGCTCGGTCGGCGTGCGGCCCCGGGCGGTGCCGGGGCGGCGCACGACGTACGGCTGCGGGGGAGCGGAGGGCAGCGCGAAGACGGAGGCGGGGGCGCGGCCGGCCGGGGAGGCCAGCGCGGGGCGGGAGTTGAGCGGGTCGGGCACGGCCAGGTCGAGCACGCGCCGCCAGGACGCCCGGTCGGTGCGCAGAAGGTCGGCGCGCGGGCCCCGGCCGATGTGGAACTGGTACGAGGCGCGGTGGTCGGCGCGCAGCCGGTGGCTGAGGAACCAGACCGATGTGCCGTCGAGCCTGCGCATCAGGTGCGGTTCGAGCCGGCCCGCGTGCCGGTCGCGGTCGGTGACCGTGTGGACCAGGGTGAGGACATCGGCGGCCGGGGCCGCCGGGTCGTCGCGCCACAGGAACGTGACGAGCCGGTGCTCGGGGTCGCCGTCCGGATCGGCCTCCACCAGCGGAGTGCCGAGCGCCGCGGCGCGCAGCCAGAACTCGGCTTCGGCGCCCGGGACTTGGGACCGTATGGCGGAGGCGAGCAGATTCAGCAGCGGGCTGCGGACGGACGTCACGGTGCACAGGCCTCTCGTGAGGTGGGAGGGGGCGGCGGGTGGCGGGTCATACACGGGTGGCGGCCGATCGGCCGAGCAGGACCCAGAGCAGGAAGGGGCCGCCGAGCACGGTCGTCACCACGCCGACCGGCAGCTCGGAGCCCGAGAAGGCGATCCGGCCGAGGGTGTCGGCGGCGACCACCAGAGTGGCGCCGGTCAGCATCGAGCTCATGAGCGGCACCCGCAGGGGGCCCGAGAGGCGGGAGGCGATGACGGGGGAGGCGAGCGCGACGAAGCCGACGGGACCGCTGACGCCGACGGCGAGACCGGCGAGCGCGACCGCCAGCAGCAGGCAGACGGCGCGGGTGCGGCCGGGCCCCGACCCGAGGGAGGCGGCCGTGGCGTCGTCGAAGCGGAGGATGCCGAGGTGGCGTGCGACGGCCAGGGCGAGCGGTACGAGCACGGCGAGCCCGATCAAGACGGGCACGGCCACCGCGTAGCTGCGCCCGTTGAGGCTGCCGGAGGTCCAGATGTACAGCGAACCGGCCGAGTTGAGGGAGCGGCGGGACAGGACGACCTGGGTGGCGGCGGAGGCCAGGGCGGACATCGCGAGGCCGACGACGAGCACCCGGTAGCCGCGCTGTCCGAGCCCGCCGGAGACCACGGTCACCACGAGGGCGGCCACGATCGCGCCGACGGGCCCGGCCCACCAGGCGCCGAACGTGCCCGTCGCGCTGAACGTCACGGACAGCAGGACGGCCGCGGTGGCGCCGTCGTTGACGCCGAGGAGTTCGGGGGTGGCGAGCCGGTTGCGGGCGAGCGTCTGGGTGAGGCAGCCGGCCAGGCCGAGCGCGGCACCGGCGGCGAGTCCGGCGACGATGCGGCCGAGCCGGAACTTCTGCACGAGCAGGACGTCGAAGTGGTCGCCGTATCCGAACACCGCGCGGAAGGTGCGCCCCACGCTCAGATCGCTCTGCCCCGCGTACGCGGACAGCGTGACGGCCACCAGCAGCAGCGCGGCCAGGAGCAGCGAGACCAGCAGGGCGCGTCGGGGCACGAGGAGCGAGAGCGGGCCGCGCCGCACGACGAACGTGTCGGCGGGCCGCGTCCGGCCGGGACGCGCGGCGCGGCGGGGCAGTCGCGGGCGGAGCGGCCGGGACCGGCGGGCGCCGCGGTGAGTCTCCTCGGCGGCCGGTTCCGTCATGCCCATGGTCGCCAGCTGCTTGGAGCGCACGATGGCGATGAGGACGGGTGCGCCGATCAGGGCGACGATCACCGAGACCGGCGCCTCGAACGGGCGGGAGATCACGCGGGCCGCCACGTCGGAGACCATGAGGACGCCCGCGCCGATCAGCCCGGCCAGCAGCAGCCGCACCGCGAGGCGGGTGCCCGCCAGGGCGCGGGCGACGAACCCCGCGAGCAGCCCGAGGAAGGAGATCGGCCCGGCCAGCGCGACGGCCGCCGCCGTGAGCAGCGTCACGCCCGCCGCGACCACGGTGCGGATCACCGGGGGGCGGTGGCCGAGGCTGCGGGCGAGGTCGTCACCGAGGGCGAGGGCGGACAGCGGCCGGGCGACCAGGAGTGCGACGAGGAAGCCGACGGCCAGCACCGGGAAGAGCCGTTCGAGGGCGCCGAAGCCCTGCACCCCGGCGAGCGAGCCGAGCACCCAGAACCTGAACCGGTCGTACGTCTCGGCCGAGTTGACCACGATCACACTGGTGAGCCCGCCGAAGGTGGCACCGAGCGCGGAGCCCGCGAGCACCAGCCGCATCGGCGAACCCCCGCCGCGTCCGCCCGCGATCAGCAGCACCAGACCGCTGGCGACCACGGCCCCGGTGAACGCGCACGCCAGGTAGGCGAAGCCGGAGTCGAGGCCGAGCAGCGCGATCCCCGCCACCACACCGAGGGAGGCTCCCGCGTTCACACCGAGCAGCCCGGTCTCGGCGAGCGGATTGCGGGTGACCGCCTGGAGCAGACAGCCGGCCACGCCGAGGGCCGCGCCCACGAGCAGCGCGGTGAAGGTGCGCGGCAGCCGCAGATCTCCGACGACCAGCGCGAGGCGCGCGTCGGAGCGGGCGCCGCCCCGGTTCAGGACGTAGTCGACCACCCCGCCCGCCCCGACCTCTCCGGCGCCGACGCACAGCGACAGGCCGGCCAGGGCGAGGACGGCGAGCGCGCAGCAGGCCACGGTGGCGGTCAGCCGGCGGCGCGAGGGTTCGGACGCGGCCGGTCGCGGGCCCCGGGGGGCCCTGCTCGCGGTCTTCTCCGGCTCGCCGGACAACGCCCCTCCGGTCGAAGGGGGTTGGGGGGACGGGGTGCGGTGTCCCGTGCGCTGCGTGTGCATAAGGTGAGGCTAGCCTAAGTGTTCACGGGGTATGCGAAAGGCAAAGGGCGGGTAAGGCTGGGCACCTGCAGTGTATTAGGTTAGGCTCACCTAACGAACGGGGAGGAATGCCGATGCCTGACCACATACCGGACGGCCGCGCCGAGTTCGCCGGCCGCATCGCCCTGGTGACCGGAGCGGCCCAGGGCATCGGAGCCGCCGTCGCCACGGCGCTCGCCGCCGAGGGAGCCCATGTCGTGGCCACCGACAGGGCCGCCCCCGGCGACGCACCCGGCGTCACGGAGAACGGCGGCACCGTCACCGGCCGCGCCATGGACGTCACCGACCGCTCCTCCGTCGACACCACCGTCGACTGGATCGAGCGCGAACTCGGGCCGCTGGACGTGCTGGTGAACGTCGCGGGCATCCTGCGCCCCGGCCCGGCCGCCGAGCTCGGCGACCAGGACTGGGCGGACACCTTCGCCGTCAACACCACCGGCGTCTTCCACACCTGCCGCGCCGTCGCCCCGCACCTGACCGCACGCGGAGCCGGCGCGATCGTCACCGTCGGCTCCAACGCGGCGGGCGTCCCCCGCTCCGGCATGGCCGCCTACGCCGCGTCGAAGGCCGCCGCCGCCATGTTCACCAAGTGCCTCGGCCTCGAACTCGCGGGCAGCGGAGTCCGCTGCAACGTCGTGGCCCCCGGCTCCACCGACACCCCCATGCAGCGGGCCCTGTGGACCGACGACACCGCGCCCGCGCGCGTCATCGCCGGAGACCTCGACACCTACCGCACCGGTATCCCGCTGCGCCGCATCGCCGAACCGCGCGACATCGCCGACGCCGTCGTCTTCCTGGCGTCGGACCGGGCCCGCCACATCACCATGCAGGAGCTCTACGTCGACGGCGGCGCCACCCTGCGCTGAGCCGCCGCTCCGCGTGCCGAGGCCCCGCCCCGCGCTCAGACCTCACCCCGGCCCACGCCTCCGCTCGCCCTCCCACCGCTCAACTCCACCGCATCCGCCTGGATCCATCGAGAATTGGAGCCCCCGTGCCGACGGCATCCGAAGTCGCCACGCACATCCCCACGGCCGAGCCGGCCCACCCCGCCGTAGGAGCCGCCACCTCGCTCCTGGACGCCTACACCCCCGGCGCCCGCTTCCTGGGGACCCCCACCCGCACCCTCGTCGGTCACGGCGTGGACCGCGAAGTCCCGCACGACGAACGGCCGTTGGCCGAACGCGTCGCGGCCACCCTCGCCGAGGCCAGGGCGGCGGGCCAGGCCGGCCCCGTCGTCATGGGCGCACTGCCCTTCGACCCGGCCGCGCCGGCCGCGCTGGCCGTCCCGGAGACCGTGCGCACCGCACCGCCGCTCTGCGCCGACCCGCTGATCGCGCTACCCCCGGACCGGCCCACCCCCACCGACTGGCAGATCCGCGCGGTGCCCTCGCCCGAGGCGTACGCCGCGGGCGTCGCCGCCTCCGTCGAGCGCATGTGGCAGGGCGAGTTCAGCAAGGTCGTGCTCGCGCGCACCCTCGAACTCACCTCGCCCGACCCGCTCGACGTCCCGCTGATGCTCCAGCGCCTGGCCCGCCGCGACCCCTCCGGCTACACCTTCGCGCTGCCCACCGGCACCGGCCGGACCCTGCTCGGCGCGAGCCCGGAACTCCTGGTGTCCCGGCACGGCAACCGCGTCGTCTCCAACCCGCTGGCCGGCTCCACGCCCCGCAGCGCCGACCTCGCCGAGGACGTGCGCCGGGCCGCCGCGCTCCTGGAGTCCGCCAAGGACCTGCACGAACACGCCGTCGTCGTGGACGCCGTGCACCAGGCGCTCGCCCCGTACTGCGTCGACATGGTCGTGCCCGGCAAGCCCACCCTGGTGCGCACCGCCACCATGTGGCACCTGTCCACCACGGTCACCGCCACTCTGGCCTCGCCCGCCACCTCGGCGATGGAACTCGCCTGCGCGCTCCAGCCGACCCCCGCCGTGTGCGGCACCCCCACCGCCGTCGCCCGCGACGTCATCCGCGAGACCGAGGGCTTCGACCGCGGCTTCTTCACCGGCATGGTCGGGTGGGGCGACGCCGACGGCAACGGCGAGTGGGTCGTCACCATCCGCTGCGCCGAGGCCGAGGAGCGCTCCCTGCGCCTGTACGCCGGCGCGGGCGTCGTCGCCGCGTCGGTCCCGGAGGCCGAGACCGCCGAGACCGCCGCGAAGTTCCGCACCTTCCTGCACGCCGTCGGAGCCGAGCTGTGACGGACCGTCAGGCGCCCACCTGGCCAGCGGAGTTCGCGGAGCGCTACCGCGCGGCAGGCTGGTGGCGCGGCGAGACCTTCGGCCGGATGCTGCGCGACCGGGCCACCGCCCACCCCGACCGCGTGGCCGTGGTGGACCCGGCGGCCGACCGCCGCTGGACGTACGCCGAACTGGACCACCGCGCCGACCGGCTCGCCGCCGGGATGGTCGCGCGCGGCATCGCCAAGGGCGACCGCGTCGTGGTCCAACTGCCCAACACCGCCGAGTTCTTCGAGGTGGTCTTCGCGCTCTTCCGCATCGGCGCCCTGCCGGTCTTCGCGCTGCCCGCGCACCGCGAGAGCGAGATCGGCTACTTCTGCGCGTTCACCGATGCCGTCGCCTACGTCATCGCCGCCGAACACGGCGGCTACGACTACCGCGTCCTCGCGGCCGAGGTGCGGGCCCAAGTACCCACCCTGCGCCATGTGTTCGTGACCGGGGGAGACCCCGGCGCGTTCGAGGCGCTGGCCGACGTGCCGGCCGAACCCGTCGACCTGGACGGCCCCGCCCCCGGCGACCTCGCCTTCCTCCAGCTGTCGGGCGGCAGCACGGGGGTGCCCAAACTCATCCCGCGCACCCACGACGACTACATCTACTCGCTGCGCGGCTCCAACGAGATCTGCGGCGTCACCGAGGACAGCGTCTACCTGGTCGCGCTGCCCGCGGCGCACAACTTCCCGCTGTCGTCGCCCGGTTCGCTCGGCGCGCTCTACGCGGGCGCCCGCGTGGTGCTCTGCCCGCAGCCCGCGCCCGAGACCGCGTTCGAGCTCATCGAGCGCGAACGGGTCACCCTCACCGGCCTCGTACCACCGCTCGCCCTGCTGTGGACGGACGCCGCCCCGAGCACCCCGTACGACCTCTCCAGCCTCGACGTCCTCCTGGTGGGCGGGGCCAAGTTCAGCGAGGAGGCGGCCCGCCGGGTGCGTCCGGCCCTGGGCTGCACCCTCCAGCAGGTCTTCGGCATGGCCGAGGGCCTGGTGAACTACACCCGCCTGGACGACCCCGAGGAGACCATCGTCACCACCCAGGGGCTGCCGATCTCCCCGGACGACGAGATCCGCGTGGTCGACGACCACGACACCGACCTCCCCGACGGCGAGACCGGCCACCTCCTCACCCGCGGCCCGTACACCATCCGCGGCTACTGGAAGGCGCCCGAGCACAACGCGCGGTCCTTCACCGCGGACGGCTTCTACCGCACCGGCGACGTCGTACGACGCACCCCGACCGGCCACCTCGTGGTCGAGGGACGGGCCAAGGACCAGATCAACCGGGGCGGCGAGAAGATCGCGGCGGAGGAGGTAGAGAACCACATCCTCGCCCACCCCTCGGTGCACGACGCCAACGTGGTGGGCGAACCGGACGACTACCTCGGCGAACGCACCTGCGCCTATGTGATCCTGCGCCGCGAGGCCGAACCCCTGAAGCCGGTCGCCATCAAGCGGTTCGTCCGCGAACGCGGGCTCGCCGCCTACAAGGTGCCCGACCGGGTCGAGTTCGTCACGGTCTTCCCGCAGACCGGCGTCGGCAAGATCTCCAAGAAGGACCTGCGGGCCGCGGCGGTCGCCCCCGCCGAGTAACCCCGCCCCGCCAGGCTCCGGCCCATCTCACCCCGCCCCACCTCGCCGCACCCCCCGCCCCACAAACCCCCCTTTCCCGAACGGAACGCCCCGCACCATGGCCCTGCCCGCCATCGCCTCCTATCCCATGCCGACCCCCGGGGACCTGCCCGGCAACCGGGTCGACTGGAAGGTCGAGCCCTCCCGCGCCGTGCTCCTCGTGCACGACCTGCAGAACTACTTCCTGGCGGCCTTCGACACCGAGGCCGCGCCGGTGCCCGAACTCCTCGCCAACGTGGCCCGGTTGAAGCGGGAGGCCGACCGTCTAGGCATCCCCGTCCTCTACACCGCGCAGCCCGGCGGCCAGAGCCCCGAGGAGCGCGGCCTCCAGCAGGACTTCTGGGGCCCGGGCCTGCCGGCCGACCCGCACGCCGAGGCCATCGCCGACGCGGTGGCCCCCGGCCCCGGCGACACCGTGCTGACCAAGTGGAAGTACAGCGGATTCGTCCGCACCGACCTGCTGGAGCGGCTGCGCGAGCAGGGCCGCGACCAGGTGGTCATCACCGGCGTCTACGCCCACATCGGCGTCCTGATGACCGCCTGCGACGCCTGGATGCGGGACATCCAGGCCTTCCTGGTCGCCGACGCCGTCGCCGACTTCTCGGCCGAGGACCACGCGATGGCGTTGCGCTGGGCGGCCGGCAAGTGCGCCGTCGTGACCACCACCGACACCGTCCTGGAAGGCAACTGACCCATGGCACTGACTCTGGAACAGCTGCGGGCCGATGTCGCCGACGTCCTCGGCGAGGACCCGGCCGACATCCCGCTCGACGAGAACCTCGTCGACTACGGCCTCGATTCGGTGCGCCTGATGACGCTCGTGGGCCGCTGGCGCGAGACCCACGGCGTGGACACGGCGTTCGCCGACCTCGCGGAGAAGCCCGCCCTTGAGGAGTGGGCAAGGCTCCTGGGCCTCGCCTGACCGCCCTGCACCACGAAGCGCCGTGCGACCGGCCCCCCCGACCGGCACGGCGCGCGCCGCATGCGACCGGCCCCCCCACCGTACGGCGCGCGCCGCATCCGGCCGGACGCCCCGGCTGCCGCCGTGCGGCTCAGCCGGCCCGACGCCAGACCAGCGTGTAGCGCCAGAAGAGCCGCCGCCGCAACCGGGCCCCCGGCAGCAGCCGGCGGGCCCCGTCGGCGATCTCGGCGAAGGTCATGTCCGCGGCCCGGGTGGGCGCGGTCATGGAGACCGGCCGAGGGGCCCTGCGGCCCCGGTTCTTGAGCCATGCCATCACCACGTTCATCACCATCGCCGCCAGGCCCAGCAGATGGTCCCCCGGGGTGCGGGCCCGGGCGAGCCCGACGACCACCAGGGTCCCGCCGGGCGCAAGCCGCCGGCGCATGCTCACCAGCGCCTCGGCGAACGGCAGGTGGTGCAGCGTGGCGACACAGGTGATGACGTCGAACGGGCCCGGCGGCAGGGCGCCCCGCGCGTCCCCCACGGTGAAGGTCACCGCCGACGCCGGCGGTGTGAGCGCCCGCGCCCGGGCCACGATCGAGGCATCCGCGTCCACAGCGCACACCGAGTCGGCCCGGTGGGCGAGCAGCCGGGCCAGGTCGCCGCTGCCCGAGCCGATGTCCAGGGCGCTCCCGAAGGAACGGGGCAGTTGACGCAGGATCCAGCGGTGGTAATGGGCGTTGTGGTCCCACGGGTGGGCCGCGTGGAAGCGGTCGAGCGCCGCGAAGAAGCGGTCCGTCGGTTTTGGCATGCCGATAGTTGACCATTCGCCCGTTCGGCCGAAGGCCGCCGGTTCGGGGCGGGCGGGGCGGGTGGGGTTACGGGGCCGCGGTACGGGAAGGCGGACCGGGGCAACACGCCGCGTTCGCGCTCGCGGTGCGCACAGGGCGCCCGCAGTGGAGAGTTGGGGTACGTATGCCACGTACCGGACATGCGTCCGTTGCGCGGAAGGTACTCCGTACCGCCCGCGCGACACGGTCCGGACCACCGACGACGACGCACAGGTGCCCATGAAATCAAGCAGGCGGGGGCCCACACCCCCGGGTCAGCAGGGTCGCGGGTTCGGCTCGGGAAGTCCGCAGACCGAGCGCATGGTGCGGACGTTGCTGCGCCGGCGCAAGAAGAGCCTGAGCGCGGACGACGTCATGGTGGCCGACAAGCCGGCCGTCCGCCGGGCCGTGTCCGCGGCGGCCCTCGGCAACACCATGGAGTGGTTCGACTTCGGTGTCTACGCCTATGTGGCCGCCACCCTCGGCAAGGTGTTCTTCCCGTCGAGTTCGCCCGGCGCCCAGGTCATCTCCACGTTCGCCACGTTCGCCGCGGCCTTCGTCGTGCGGCCGATCGGCGGGCTCGTGTTCGGGCCGCTCGGCGACCGGGTGGGACGCCAGAAGGTCCTCGCCGTCACCATGATCATGATGGCGGCCAGCACCTTCGCGGTGGGCTTCCTGCCGGGCTACAACTCGATCGGACTCGCCGCCCCGATCCTGCTCCTCGTCTGCCGTCTCGTGCAGGGCTTCTCCACGGGTGGCGAGTACGCGGGCGCCACCACGTACATCGCCGAGTACTCGCCCGACCGCATCCGCGGCTTCCTCGGCAGCTGGCTCGACTTCGGCACCTTCGTCGGGTACTCACTCGGCTCGGGACTCGTCACCGTCCTGACCGGCGTCCTGTCGGAGCAGCAGATGCTCGACTGGGGCTGGCGCATCCCGTTCTACATCGCCGGGCCCCTCGGGCTCATCGGCCTCTACATGCGGCTCAAGCTCGACGAGACGCCCGCGTTCCAGGAGGCCGAGGAACGAGGGCGGCAGGCGGCGGCGCGCGGCGGAGCCACGCCCGAGGAGGAAGAGCGCCTGGAGCAGGCCCGCATGTCCGGACGCGGACGCCTCAAGGAGGTCTTCACCCACCACTGGCAGGCCATGCTCGTGTGCATCGGCCTCGTCCTGCTCTACAACGTCACCAACTACATGGTGACGTCCTATCTGCCGACCTATATGAGCACCACCCTGGGCCAGTCCGAACTCACCGCCCAGCTCCTCGTGCTCGCCACCATGGTCCTCGTCGTCCTCACCATCACCGCGGTGGGCCGCTCCTCGGACCGGTACGGGCGCCGGCCGCTGTTCCTGTGGGGCGGGATCGCGATGGTGGTCCTCGCGGTGCCCGTCTTCCAGCTCATCCGGCAGGGCGGCATCGTCCTGCCCGCCATCGGCTGCGTCGTCCTCGGCCTGCTCCTGGTGTGCTTCGCGGGCACGAGCGCCGCCACCCTGCCCGCGCTCTTCCCCACCCATCTGCGCTACGGCGGACTCTCGCTCGCCTTCAACCTCTCCGTCTCCGTGTTCGGCGGCACGACCCCGCTCATCGCCTCCGCCCTGGTCAACTCGACCGGCAACGAACTCGTCCCCGCCTACTACCTGATGGTGGCCGGCGTGATCGGGGTGATCTCGGCGCTGTTCCTGCGCGAGACCGCGGGCAAACCGCTGCGCGGCTCGTCGGCGATGGTCGAGTCCGAGGAGGAGGCCCGCGAGATGGTGGCGCGCAGCCGCACCCACGCGGGCCGCAGGGCGCGGGACGTCTGGCTGCAACTGCGCCAGGGCCATCTGCCCCATCTGCACCACACCGACGAGCGGGACCGCAAGGACCGGCGGGACTGACATGACCCGCACCCGCGTCCCCGGTCCGCCCCGGGCGCGCCGTCACCGGCGGTGCCATGAACGGTGATCTCCGCCGATGGCGTCCCTGCCTGCTCGCCGGAGCGGTGTTCGCCGTCTGCATGGCGGGCACCACGCTGCCGACCCCGCTCTACGGCCTCTACCAGGACAAGTTCGGCTTCTCCGAGCTGATGGTCACGGTGGTGTACGCGGTGTACGCCTTCGGGGTCATCGGCGTCCTCCTGCTCGCCGGCAACGTGTCGGACACCGTGGGCCGTCGGCCCGTACTGCTGTGGGGACTCGGCTTCGCCGCCGCGAGCGCGGCCTGCTTCCTCGGCGCCTCCGCACTGGGCTGGCTGTACGCGGGCCGGCTGTTCTCCGGCCTGTCCGCCGGTCTGTTCACCGGGGCGGCCACGGCGTACGTGATGGATCTGGCGCCCCGCGGCGGCGCCGCGCGCGCCACGTTCGTGGCGACGGCCGCCAACATGGGCGGGCTCGGCTGCGGCCCGCTGCTCGCGGGGCTGCTCGCCCAGTACGCCGACTGGCCGCTGTACCTGCCGTTCATCGTGCACCTGGCGCTGGTGGCCTGCTCGGTCGCCGTCGTCCTGTGGCTGCCGGAGACCGTACGCGCACCACGCCCGCTGAGCTCCGTGCGGACCCAGCGGCCGGGGCTGCCCGCCCAGGTGCGCCCGGTGTTCGTGCCCGCGGCCATCGCGTCCTTCGTGTGCTTCGCGCTGTTCGGGGTCTTCACCTCGGTGAGCCCGGCCTTCCTCGCCGAGTCGCTCGACGTCCACAACCATGCCGCGAGCGGGCTCGTCGTCGCGCTCGCCTTCTTCGCCTCGACCGCCGGACAGCTGGCCGTCGGCCGGTTCGGGCTGCGCCGCTCGCTGCCGGTGGGCTGTGTCACCCTGCTCGGCGGTCTCGCGCTGCTCGCGGGCGCGCTGCGCTGGGATCTGCTGCCGCTGATCGTGCTGAGCGCGGTGGTCGGCGGCTGCGGGCAGGGGCTCACTTTCCGCGCGGCCCTGTCGGCGGTGGCCGAGGCGTCCCCGGAGGACCGGCGCGCGGCCGTCATCTCCACCCTGTTCGTGGTGGCCTACACCGGGATCTCGTTGCCGGTGATCGGGGTGGGCCTGCTGGTCGGGCCGCTCGGCCTGGAGGGGGCGGGGCTCGTGTTCATCGGCTGCATGGCCCTGCTCGCGTGCGGGGCGGCCGTCTATCTGGTGCGGCGGCCGGTGTCCGAGCGGCAGTGAGGCCCCGGGCGGCGCGGATCTCTCCGCGCCCCCGGGGCCTCACCTGTGCGCCGCCGTACGGCCTACAGGGCCGGCACCGGCAGAGCCAGATCCACCGTCACCGGGCCGTCGCCGCCGTGATGGGTGGCCGAGGACGCGAGCGGCGCGTGGCCGGCGGCCGTCGCGGCCAGCACATAGGCGCCGCCCCGCGGAACCGGCACCGCGTACCGGCCGCTCTCGTCGGTGTGGGCGGAACCCGCCTGCCGGCCGCGGTGGTCGATCAGGGTGACCTTGGCGTGGGCCACGGGCGCGCCGGACGCGCCGACGACCTGCCCGTGGAAGGCGGCCAGCGCCTCGGTGACCCGTTCCAGGACGGCGTCCTCCTCGCTGCTGGCCCGCAGTTGGGGCTTGGCGGAGGGACGGCCCTTGGGCAGGAACACGGCGAGCACGAGCCCGCCCGCCACGGCGGCCGTCGCGATCAGGAACGAGACGCGGAAGCCGTGCATGGTCGGCAGCGCCACCGGACCGAAGTCCTGCGAGGTGTTGGCCAGCACCATGCCGATGACGGCGCTCGACACGGACGTGCCGATGGAGCGCATCAAGGTGTTGAGCCCGTTGGCCGCGCCGGTCTCGGACGGGTCGACGGCGCCGATGATCAGCGCCGGCAGCGAGGAGTAGGCGAGGCCGATGCCCGCGCCGACCACGACCGAGATGACCACGGTCTGCCAGGCCGCGCTCATCAGGCCGAGCCCGGCCCCGTACCCGATGCCGATGATCAGCATGCCGAGGATGAGGGTGGTCTTCGGCCCGTACTTGGCCGAGAGGCGGGCGTAGACCGGGGCGGTCAGCATCATCGTCAGACCCAGCGGCGCCACGCACAGACCCGCGACCACCATCGACCGGCCGAGGCCGTAACCGGTGGCGGAGGGCAGCTGGAGCAGCTGGGGCAGGACGAGCGAGATGGCGTAGAAGGCGACGCCGACCATGGTGGAGGCGAGGTTGGTGAGCAGTACCTCGCGCCGGGCCGAGGTGCGCAGGTTGACCAGCGGCGCCTTGACGCGCAGCTCCATCACGCCCCACAGGGCGAGGACCAGGACGGAGGCGCCGAGCAGTCCGAGCGTGGTGGTCGAACCCCAGCCCCAGTCACTGCCCTTGGTGATCGGGAGCAGCAGCAGGACGAGGCCCGCGGAGAGGCCGAGCGCGCCGAGTACGTCAAAGGTGCCCTCCGCCTTGACCCTGCTCTCCGGGACGAACGCGAGCGTGAGCGCGATGGCCACCGCGCCCAGGCCCGCCGAGCCGAAGAACAGCGCGTGCCAGTCGGCGTGCTGGGCGACCAGGGCGGCGAGCGGGAGCGCGAGCCCGCCGCCCACGCCTATGGAGGAACTCATGAGGGCCATGGCCGAGCCGAGCTTCTCGCGGGGCAGCTCGTCGCGCATGAGGCCGATGCCCAGCGGGATGGCGCCCATCGCGAAGCCCTGGAGGGCGCGCCCGGCGATCATCACGACGAGGTCGCTGGTGAAGCCGGCGACCAGCGATCCGACGACCATGATGGCGAGGCTGGTCAGGAGCATGCGGCGCTTGCCGTACAGGTCGCCGAGGCGGCCCATGATCGGGGTGGCCACGGCGCCGGCCAGCAGCGTCGAGGTCATGACCCAGGTGGCGTTGGAGGGCGAGGTGCTGAGCAGCTCGGGCAGGTCCTTGATGACCGGCACGAGCAGGGTCTGCATCACCGCGACCGTGATACCGGCGAAGGCGAGGACGGGGACGACACCGCGGGTGCCGCGTGCTGCGGCCTGCTGGTCGGTCGTCGGCTGGGACATTACGGAGCCTCCGGAGGCGGGGTGGGGTCGGCGGCGGCACCTGGCGGTACGTGTGGCTTGAACCTGTTTCCCTGGGCGACTATTCCTGCGGATGCTTATGAATTCCGTATGTGCGCCAAACTTGACCTCGATGGCCAACGCTTGACCATCTCATTGCCCGCCGTGGCGACCGCGCGACGGTGCTGGCCGGGTGGGAGCGGCTGCGGCAGAATCCCGGCCATGAAGATCAGCGAGCGGGAGCTCAACCGTGCCACCCTGAGCCGTCAACTGCTCCTGGAGCGAGCCTCGTTGAGCCTGCCGGACGCCATGAGGCAGCTGGTCGCCCTCCAGGCGCAGCACCCGGCCTCCCCGTACATCGCGCTCTGGAACCGGCTTGAGGACTTCGACCCCGCGGCCCTGGACGAGGCCTTCGCCCGGCGCTCCGTCGTCAAGGCCACGCTGATGCGGATCACCCTGCACGCCGTGCTCGCCGAGGACTACCCGGGTTTTCGCGCGGCGCTGCGGCCCACGCTGTACGCCTCCCGCCTCGGGTACCGCTACGCCGCCGCCGGTCTGACACCGGCGGACGCCGACGAGCTGATCCCGGAACTCCTGGAGTTCGCCCAACAGCCGCGCACCATGGCCGAGATGAAGACCTGGATCGAGGGGCGGCTCGGCGCCGAGCGGCTGGAGGGCGGCTGGTGGGGGCTGCGGGCGTACGCGCCGCTGCACCACGCCCCGACCGGTGGGGCCTGGTCCTTCGGGTACCGCCCGTCCTTCATCGCGGCCACCGCCGACGACCCCCGGCCCGCGCCGGCCGGCCCCGAGCCGGACCTGGACGCGCTGCGGGCTCTGATCGTCCGGTATCTGACCGGGTTCGGGCCCGCGTCGGTGGCCGACATCGCCCAGTTCGCGATGGTGCGGCGAACCGCCGTGCGCGAGGCCCTGCGCGCTCTGGACGACACCGTCGAACACCTTCAAGGACCGGACGGGAGCGCCCTGTTGGACCTGCCCGGCGCGCCCCGCCCGTCCGCGGACACCCCGGCCCCGCCCCGGCTCATCGGCATGTGGGACAGCGTTCTGCTGGCCCACGCGGAGCGCGGCCGCGTGATTCCGGCCGCCCACCGCGCCACCGTGATCCGCACCAATGGTGATGTGCTGCCCACCCTCCTCGTGGACGGTTTCGTCGCCGGGGTGTGGCGCCCCACCGACAAGGGGATCGAGGTGACCGCCTTCGAGCGGCTTCCCCGGGCCACCTGGGACGCGCTCGCCGACGAGGCCCGCTCGCTGACCCACCTCCTCGCCGCCCGCGAGGCGATGCCCTACAGCCGGCACCACCACTGGTGGGCCAAGCTGCCCAAGGGCGGCACGGTACGGCTGCTGCCACCGGCGCGGTGAGCCGGCCGGTCAGGGTCCGCTGCGGCTGCCGTCCGGATCGGCGGCTGCCGTCCGGCCCCCGGGCGCGCGGCCGAAGTCCGTGGTCAGCCAGTGCTCGATGGAGGGGTCGGGGAAGTCGCGGGGCGGATGCGTGCCCGCCACCGCGGCGACGTCCGCCACGCGGTCGAGGCGGAACGCCCGCCAGTCGTCGCGGTCGACGTCGAAGGCGATGAGGTACCACCGTCCGGCCCGCAGGAAGTGGCGATACGGCTCCACCAGGCGCGTCGATGCCACCCCTGTGCGATCGGTGTAGCGGAACCGCAGCCTGCCGTCCGCGGCCACCGCGTCCGCGATCACGCCGACGGTCGCCGCGGTGAGCGTCGCCGCGGGCTGTTCCAGCACCTCCGTCGCCAAGTCGGTCGCGGCGGCACGCCGACGCAGTGGCCTGGGCAGGATCTGGTCGAGCTTGAGCAGCGCGCTCGACGCCACGTCCTCGTCGGGGGACCAGGCGCGGACGAGCCGCAGCCCCGCCACCATCGCGCTGATCTCGTCGGCGGTGAACAGGAGCGGCGGCACCCGCACGTCCGGGACCAGCCGGTAGACGCTGCCGGGCCCCGGCCGGGCCTCGACGGCGTAGCCGAGCCGCCGCAGCCGCCGCACATCGCGCCGAACCGTCCGCACGCTCGTGCCGAGCCGCTCGGCGAGCTCGCCGGCCGCCCACTCGCCACCGCCCCGCAGCAGGGTCAGCATGGTCAGGGTTCTGCTCGTCGGATCGGGATCCATGGGTCCCAGCGTGCCAGGAGAGGAGGACAGGAAGGGGCCGCGTCTGGTCCTAGCCTGGGGCAGCGGGGCACGGCCGCGGGCCCCGGCCCGGACACCGCACGGGAGGAAGAAGCAGCCATGAGGATCGCCGTCACCACCCCGACCGGCAATGTCGGCCGTCATGTCGTCGCCGCCCTGGTGCGCGCGGGGGTCCGACCCCGGGTCCTGCTGCGCGACCCCGGTCGGCTGGCGCCCGGTCTTCATGAAGAGGTGGACGCCGTGCGGGTCGACCAGTACGACGCCGACGCGGTCGCGGCCGCCACGCGCGACATCGACGCCCTGTACTGGGTGGACCCCAGCACCGCCAGTGCCGACCCGCTCGCCGACTACGCCCGGGCCACCGCCGCCGTCGTCCGCGCGGTCACCGAGAACCGGATCGGACGCGTCGTCTTCCAGAGCAGCGTCGGCGCGGAGAAACGCCACGGGGCCGGGGAGATCGACGGACTGGCCCACACGGAGACCGCCCTGGACGCCACCGGCGTCCACGTCACCCACCTGCGCTGCGGCTACTTCTTCACCAACCTCGACCTTCAGCTCGACGCCGTACGGGCCGGCCGCCTTCACGTGGTCCTGCCCCTCGACCAGCCCATGGCATGGGTGGCCCCGCGCGACATCGCGGAGGTGGCCGTCACCCGGCTCCTCTCGGACGCCTGGTCCGGGCGGTGCGTCCAAGCGGTGCACGGCCCGGCCGACCTCACCTGGCGCGAGGTCGCCGAGATCCTCACCGCCGCCACCGGTCGCCCGATCGACGTCGAGCGCATCACCGACGACGCGATGCACGCCCAACTCCGCGACGCGGGCATGCCCGACGGCATGGCCGACGCGGTCCTCGGCATGTCGACCGGCCTCCGCGAGGACTTCGTCCCCGAACAGCCGCGAACCGTCAGGACCACGACACCGACCACCCTCGCGGCCTGGGCCTACGACCATCTGCGTCCACTGATCGCCGACGGCGGCTGAAAGTTTCCTTTCGGGGTGGACGCTCTGTTCGGGTAATTCAATTCGTGTGGGCTGCTCATAATTCCCGGCGAATCGCGGCGCCGCATTGGGTGGTATTTCTCTGCCGAATGCCGGTCAGGGAAGGGTGAATAGCCGCGCGATGTGTTTCCGGGGCAGCGGCCTCTCCCGGAGCAGCGGACCGACATGACGCGCGGACCGCCAACCCCCGGGCAGCCCTGGCACGGCCCCGCCCCTCGATCCGCGCTCGACCACTTCCGCACCGGACTTCGGCAAAATCGTGCCTGCAATCGGTAGCCCTCTCCGCCGCGGTGCGCACGTCATCACAGGGCGTCGCGCGACGGGTGCGGTCCGAAATGCACGCCGGTCAACGCGATGTCCCCAGGGGCGTCAACTCGCCGATGGGCGGCCGGTGATGATCGCCGCGACGCGGGGGAGCGGGTCGGCGCGGCTCTCGGTGCCTCGCGCGTCCCGCGAGCGCGGGCCCGGTCGTCCCTGATGTACCCGTGCGCAGTGAACACACCCGCCTCACTCGGATAACATGATCGGCGCTGATGACGATCGTCCTCGGCGCCCGTCCTTCACCGGAGCCCCGCCATCCAGCACGAAGAGTGACCCGCCAACTGACATCTAGCACATCGGCCAAACAATTGACTTCCATATCATCGCGAACGCCTTCGCGAATAAACAATAAAATTCCGTCCGCGTGGCGCCGGCCACGGGTGCTGCTGTGGGCTGCGGTGGTCGTGGTGGCCCTCGGGTTCCTCATCGTGCTGGAAATCGCGGCGCGTCATTACGGCCAGCCGGGGCCGATCACCAATCAGGCGAAAGAGGTGATCTTCGCCCCGAAATCCGGACCGCTGCTGTACGCCAGCATGGCACTGATGATGGTGGTGCTCACCTGGCGACAGAGACTCATCGCCCTCGCCGCCGCGGTCGGCATCGACATCGTTTTCTTTCTGGTCCGCTGGGCCGTCGACGCCAAGATGATGTTCGGAAACGGCGCCCTGTGGGTCATTCTGGCCTGCGTCGTCATCGCTTTCACGCGTCGCGTCGGCCAGGAACGAGTGCTGCTCCTCAAGGGAATCGGTCTTGGTCTGCTGCTGGTCGCCGGCCGCAAGACCGGTGACACCTGGCTGCTCATCACGTCGAAGACCCGTCCGACCGTGCTCGACCAGTACGTGGCGACCGCCGATCACGCCCTGGGCAATCCGTCCTGGCTGGTGGGCCGGTTCGTCAGGTCCACCGGCACCGTCGGCGCGCACATCCTCGACTACGTCTACATCCAGCTCGCCGTGGCCGCGGTCATCGTCGCGCTCTACCAGCTGCGCCACGTGTCCACCGAACGGCGCTTCCCGGCCCACCACCTCGTGCGTACGTTCCTGGTGATCGGCCTCCTGGGGCCCGCGTTCTACATGATCTACCCGGTGGTCGGACCCATTTTCGCGTACGGTGCGGACGGCGGGCACTGGGCGGTGGCGAATGTGTGGCCGAACTCGGCCTCGATCAGCGTGCCGCACCACATGCCGTTCAACGAGTACACCCCGCGCAATTGCATGCCCAGTCTGCATACCGCCTGGGCGACCACGATCTTCATCCATTCCCGCAAGGGCCCGAGGCTGCTGCGCATCGCCGGTGCTTTCTGGCTGATCGCGACGCTGGGTGCGACGCTGGGATTCGGTTATCACTACGGCACGGACATCATCGCCGGAGTGGTCTTCGCGCTCACGATCGAGGCGGCACTGCGCGCGCTCGCGCGCGGCTGGGACCGGTCGGGAACGCAGCTGGTGGTTTACGGCTCGGTGGTCTTCACCGCCCTGCTGCTCTCCTATCGCTACCTTTCGATGACGATGGCCCAGCACCCGTGGGTGTTCGGACCGCTGTTGCTGCTCGCGACGCTTTCGGTCATCCATCTCTTCATCCGGACCACGAAGGCCTGGGAACCGCGGGCCGCGATCGTTCGGCAGCGCGAACCGCAGCCAGGGCCCCAGCCAGAACTCGTGTGAGTTCCGGCGCGGCGGACAAATCCGGCGGCAGGAAGAAAAGGCCGGGGCGCACCGCCCCGGCCTTTTCTCATGCCCTTTTCTCACCCTCCTTCCTGGCCTGCCCCCGCCCGTTCCCGTACGAGGCATGGAACCGAATGAGTGGACTCTCCGGAACACGGCTTCGCCAGGCCCCTCGCGGCGTCCCCGCGTGGTCATGCTCAGTCCGATCTTCACGACCGTGACTGAAAGACGTGACCGAAAGAGGCGTATCCATGCGTCGTACCCCCCGCCGCCGGCTGTTCGCCGCCACGCTTCTGGTGGCGTCCGTCCTGGCTCCGATGGCGCCCGCTTCCGCCGCCCCCGCGACCGCCGTCGGCACCATCGACGCCGTCCGGCACGACCAGGACGACCACGAGCACGGCGGACTCGGCCACCGGCTGACCGCCCGGTTGGACAAGGCGATCGAGGACGTCCGCCGGCAGGCGAACATCCCCGGCGTCGTCGTCGGGCTGTGGATGCCGGGCAAGGGAAGCTACGTCCGGGCCACCGGTGTGGCCAACACCGACACCGGCCGGCCGATGGCCACCGACTCCTTCGTCCGGATCGGCAGCGAGACCAAGACCTTCACGGTCACCGCACTGCTGCAACTCGTGGACGAGCACCGGGTCCGCCTCGACGACCCCATCGCCGAGTACATCCACGGTGTGCCGAACGGCAGGCAGATCACCCTGCGCCATCTCGCCGAAATGCGCAGCGGCCTGTTCCCCTACAGCTCGGACGCGGACTTCGTCCATGACCTGCTGAGCGACCCGCACCGCACCTTCACCCCGCACGAGGTGCTCGCGTACGGCTTCAAGCACGAGAACACCTTCGCGCCGGGCGAGGAGTTCCAGTACTCCAACTCCAACCTGATCCTGCTCGGTCTGGTCGTGGAGAAGGTCACCGGACACCGCCTCGCCGACGTGATCCACCACCGGATCGTGGACCCGGTCGGCCTGCGCGGCACCCTGATGCCGCACGGCGCGGAATTCCCCCAGCCGCACCCCCACGGCTACACCGACCAGACGCTCAGCGGCGAGACCGCCGACTCGACGCACTGGAACCCCAGTTGGGCCTGGGCGGCCGGCTCGATGATCTCCAACCTGGAGGACCTGCGGCGCTGGGCGAAGGTCGTCGCCACCGGTGAACTGCTCAGCCGCGAGACCCAGGCCCAGCGCCTCAAGACGCTGCCGACCGGCTTCCCCGGAACCAGCTACGGGCTGGGGATCCTCAACGCCAACGGATGGATCGGGCACAACGGGTCCATCCCGGGCTACGAGACCGTGACGGTCTACCTGCCCGCCGAGAAGGCCACGATGGTCATCATGATCAACACCGACTCGACCGCCGGCGGCGCGGAGCCGTCCACGCTGCTGGCCCGCGCGATCACCGGGATCATCACGCCCGACCACGTCTACGACGGCGCGGTCGTGACGCGCTAGGACCACAGGTGCTGTGCCCGGGCGCGGTGCACCCGGGCACAGCACGTCCTACGCCTCCTCGGCTCCTACGCCTCCTCGGCTCCTACGCCTCCTCGGCCAAAATCTCGATGAAGCCGTCCGTCCCGTGCACCCGGATCCGCTGCCCGTCCCGGATCAGCCGGGTGGCCCGTTCCACGCCCACGACGGCGGGCAGTCCGTACTCGCGGGCGATCACCGCGCCGTGCGTCATCAGCCCGCCCACCTCGGTCACCAGGCCCGCGATCCCCACGAACAACGGCGACCAGCTCGGGTCGGTGAACGTCGTGACCAGGATGTCGCCCGCCCCCAGGACCGCGTCCGCCATGTCCAGGATCACCCGGGCCCGCCCCTCGACGGTCCCGGCGGAGACGGGTAGTCCCACCAGGGCCCCGGCCGGCACGTCGTCGCGCCGGTAGGCACCGGTGAGCGCCTCGCCGTCCGAGGTGAGCACCCGGGGCGGGGTGAGCGTCTCGTACGTCCGGAACGTCTCCTTGCGCCGCTCGATGAGCCGTTCGTCCACCCGGCGGGACGCCACGACCTCGCGCAGTTCCGGGAACGTCAGGTGGAAGGCGTCCTCCGGCTCCGCCAACACCCCGTCCCGCACGAGGCGTTGGGCCTCCGCCATGAGGGCCTTCTTGTAGACGAAGTAACGGCTGACGATGTTGTACTTCGGATACTCCCGGTACCCGATGAAGGCGCGCACCTGGTCGATCATCCGCTGGGTGTCGGCCGCCCTGCGCTCACCGTCCGGCAGCGCCCGCAGCCGGGTGAGAACGTCCTGCTCCTTCTCTCGCGCCCTCCGCAGGCCCTGCTCGAACCGGCGCGCGGCGGCGCCCGGTTCGAAGTTCCGGACGTTGTCGAGGATCACCGGTACGAGAGTGCTGGGGCGTTCGCTCCAGCGTGGCCGGGTGATGTCGATCTCGCCGACGCAGCGCATCCCGTACCGGTCGAGATAGGCCTCGATGGCCGCGCGTGCCTGCGCGCCGCCCTTCACCTGCGTCAGCCCGTCGAGGAAGTCCTCGTCCTCGACGTTCTGGAGGTACGCCACCACCTCCGGGTGTGGACGGACCGCGTCCGCGACGTCGAGCAGCGCGAGCCCCATCTCCGAGGTGATGTTGTCGGGGGCGGAGAGCGTGAGGGTGTCCGCCACGTTCTTCTCGCCGAGCCACTCCTGCAGCCGGTCGTTGAGCCACCAGGTGGCGTCCATCCCGGCCATGATGGCCGGGAAGTTCGGCGGCGCGCTGACCACGCGCTTGTGCTCCTCGAAGGCGTCGAGCAGGAAGTCGAAGAGGGCGGGCCCGGTCTTGTCCCGGATGCCGCGCTCCAGTTCGGCGAGGGACGCCCGGCTGCGCTCGATCAGTTCGGCCACGATCGCCGGATCGGGTTGGGCCGGCAGGGCGGTGTCAGTGGGCGAGGGCTCGGAGGTCGTGTCCCGAGCCGGATCCGACGCGCCGAAGTCACCTCGACCGATGACGGTCTCCAGCGCGTCCCGGGTCAACGGGTCGCCCCTGCCCATGAGTTCGAGGAGACCGGCGCGGCTCTCCGGCTCGGCGAGGCGCGGGGTGACGTCGACGAACAGCCGCCCGCCGGCCTCGTGCATGGGCACCATGGCCGTGTGCTGCCACAGGGACACGCCGAGCGGCTTCATGGTGTCGGTCATCATCTGCTGATGGCCGACCGAGAGGTACACACGGTGGTCCTGGTCGTCGCGCTCGGGGACGGGGAACAGGGTCGTGATGGGCCGGCTCTGCACGATGTGGAAGCCGTCGCCCACCCGGCACCATTCGATGTCCTGCGGGCTGCCGAAGTGCGCCTCGATCCGCCGGCCGAGCCGCACGAGCCGTACGGCCTGATCATCCGTCAGGGACGGTCGCTCCCGCTGCTCGGGGTCGACCGCCACCTCCTCCGTGCCGCCCGACGGCAGGGCCCGGACCGCCCGTTCCTTGGCGGCGATCGTCCGTTCGATCACCTCGTCGCCCCGCACCCGGAAGACGTCCGGGTTCACCAGACCGGACACCAGCGCCTCACCGAGGCCGAATCCGGCGTCCACGGTGGCCACCGTGCGGTTGCCCGAGACGGGGTCGGCCGTGAACAGGATGCCGGACGCCTCCGGCAGCACCATGCGCTGCACGACCACCGCCATGTGGACCGTGCGGTGGTCGATGCCGTTGCGCTGCCGGTAGCTCACCGCCCGCTCGGTGAACAGCGAGGCCCAGCACCGGCCGATGTCCTTCAGAACGGCCGCCGTGCCCAGGACGTTCAAGTAGGTGTCCTGCTGTCCGGCGAAGGACGCCGTGGGCAGGTCCTCGGCGGTCGCGCTCGACCTGACGGCGTAGGCGGCGTCCTCGCCGTGCCGGCCGAGCGCTGCGGTGACGGCCACCGCGATGTCCTGCGGGACCTCGCTCTCCTCGATGGTCCGGCGAATCTCCGCGCTGAGCGTGCGCAGCCCTTCCCGGTCGTCCGGGCGCAGCCCCGCCAGCCGGTCGAGCAGTTCGCCGAGCGACGCCGCCCGCTCCACGACCCGGCGGAAGGCCGCCGTCGTCACACAGAAACCGCCGGGCACCTCCACACCCTCGATCCGGGAGAGCGCGCCCAGGTGGGCGGCCTTGCCTCCCACCATCGCGATCCGGCCCTCGTCGATCTCCTGCAGATCCCACACGTACTGCTCGTCCACTGCGATCCCTCCGAGGCGGCCGTCGGTCCGTACCGCGGTATGTGATCGAACCACCGGCGCCCCCGTCTCCGTCGAACCTCTTGCCGTGCGTGTCCTGGTCGCGGGCCCACCCCTGCCGTCCGTGGTTTGCGCAGGTGGGGGCCTCGGCCGACGATTGTGCGCCGTACCGGGGGCCTTGCCGCAAGCCCCCATGTGCGCTATACCTTGAGACAGGCGAGGAGATGGTTCTCCTCGCCTTTCGTGTTTCCGCGGCCCGTGCGAGCCGGGCAGGCCTTCCGCCGTCGGAGGGAAGTGGCCGGGACGGGCGGGGGTTCCCGCTGGTGAGCAGGGGGTACCCGCCGGGCATCAACCGGATAGGGGAGATGCCATGCTGGCCATAGGCGCGGCGGTACTGTTCGCGATCGCGTTCCTGATCAACGCCGCGGACATGTCGACCAATGATGTGTTCACTTCCACGAACGTCATGCTGATCGGGCTGGCGCTGCTGGCCCTGCACGTGGCGGGCATCGGCAGCGGCTGGGCGGGCCGCCGCCGGCGCTAGACGCCCGCGACCACCCCCGGTACGGCGCCCGCGGCCTGAACGCCCGCGGGCGCCGCGCTGTGCGGGCGAAATGGTGGCGGGGGGTCGAGGGTGCAGGGTGCTGAACGCAGGACCACTAATGTCATGTCCCCGACTTTGCCGTCGTTCCGGAATGGAACACCGTGCCACGGTGAACACGAAAGACGGGTCGCCTTTCTGGGGGCGCGCGTGGTTTAACTCGCAACTGGTTAATGCTCCCGCGCGCCCGACCGTCCCCCGTATTGCCTACGGGTATCGGTGATAAAACTGTCGTTGTCCAACCCGTAGGACAGTGGTGAAGAACAGAAAGGTGGAGTCATGATTGAAGGCGTCAAGCGTGCCGTCGCTCTCGGTGCTGCTACGGCCGCACTCGCCGCAGGAGTGGCTTTCTCCTCGGTCGGAGTCGCCGAGGCGGCGCCGCAGCACACGGTCGCTGCGGCCCACGGCGGCAAGCAGAAGTGCCACGTAGTGAAGGGGTACTGGACGAAGACCTGGCACAAGCCCACGCGCGACCGGCACGGCCGGGTCCACCCGGGGTACTGGACCAAGACGTGGCACAAGGCGCACAAGGTCTGCCACCGCTAAGCAGCCGGGAAGCCTCGCAAAAAGTTGGCGAGGCATCTCCCAAGAGGTCATAAAAAACGGCGCGGCGCTTTCTGTCGAAACCTGACGGAAGGCGCCGCGTCGTTCTTCTGTACGCCCCATCTGTGAATTACCTGTGGGGCGAGTGCGGGGTGGGTGTATTAGGGCGCGGGGGATGTAATTGAATTCGACATCCCAAAGGGGCACGCGGTCCCGTGCATGGCAGTGCTGTTTTGTCCGTTGCATGGCGACGTCGCAGGGCGACGAAGAAAACCGCGCACGGGCGCTCTTGAGGCGTAGCTCGACCGCGCGGCGGCCGGATTGTCAGTGCCTGCCTCTAGCGTCGGAGAGGTGGGACCGGAGCGGCCGGGGCCAGCAAGCGAGGGAGTGGTCATGGGCAACATCAGCATCGACAAGGACGCGCTCCCGCGGCTGCTCGCCGACGGCTCGACGCGTCACGGCTCCTCGTACCAGCAGGCCTTCGCCGAACTGGCCGACACCCACCGCGGCGAGGCCCCCGCCCGCATCGTGCCACTGCTGCGCCGCGCCGCCGATCGGGCGCTGCTCGGCTTCACACCGGCCGACCTGTACGAGCAGGCCGAAGCGATCAGCACCGGCCGGCCGTACGAGCTGAGGATCACGCTCACCTAGGAGCGCGGGCGACCCGCACGCACGGGCGTCAGGAAGCCGTCGATCACCCGGCGTGCCCGATCCACCGCACCGGCTTCGCCGAGGCGCAGCGCGGTGTTGGTCGCCGTCAGGACCGCGTCGATCTGGAAGGCGGTGAACTCCGGGTCCAGCGCGGCGATCTCGTGCGCCTCCGCCGCGTACCGCAGTTCGCCGGCGAGCAGGGCGAGCCATCCGCTGCGGTGGGCCAGGAGCGCGTCGCGCACCGCGCCGGGCCTGCTGTCGAAGTCGGGGAGGGCGGCCGCCCAGAAGCAGCCGCCGGGGAACAGGGGCGCCTCGGCGTAGGCGGTCCACAGGTCCGTCAGCGCGCGCAGCCGCGCCGCTCCCGGCCCGGCGGCCCGCGCCGGAAGGACGACGGCCTCGGCGAACGCCTCGCGGGCCGACTCCGCGACCGCGAGCTGGACTTTCTCCTTGGTCGTGAAGAGCGTCTGAATGCCGCTCTTGCTGAGCTCCAGATCGCTCGCGAGGCGGCCGATGCTCAGTCCGCTCAGCCCTTCGAGCGAGGCGATGTCGACGCCGCGCCGGGCGATCCTGCGCCGTGTGCGCAGACCGCGCAGCAGGCGCTGGTCCGTCACGTCCTCGACCGCTGCCGCCGGCCGTGCTGCTCCGGCGTCCGCCGCCGCGCCGCGTGAACTCCGTTGCCCTGTGCGCTCGTTCATCGACCCCATCCTCCCATGCCAAGCTCTTGCCCAAGAGTACGACCGATCGTATGTTTAGGTTCCTTGATGACTTCAGAGGAGGCTCTCCTATGGACGGACCACGCATGATGGAGCTGGCGCAGGCCCTCGCCGTGGCCAAGAGCAGACAGGACGTGCCCGCAGCCCTCAGGCTGCTGCACCCCGAATTCGTGCTGGAGGTACCGCCGTTCGGCACCACGGCGCGCGGCCCGGCCGAGAACGACCGGGCGTTACGACGGTTCTTCGCCTCGTTCCCGGACTACGAGGTCACCTTGGACGGCCATGCGAGCGACGGCGCCACCCTGGTTTCCTGGGGTACGGCCCGGATGACCATGACGGGCAGCCGGTTCGGGGTCCACCCACGAGGGGAGCGGGCCGAGGTCCCCGTGTTCATTCAGTTCACCTTCAAGGACGACCTGATCGCGGGAGAACGCTTCTTCTTCGATCTGGCCACCCTGTGCGCACAGTCGGGTGTCTCGACGGACGCGGTCCGGCGGACGCTCTTCCCCCTTCCCGCGAGCGGCGGCTCGGCATGACGGCGCCCTGCCCCCGAATGAACGCGTCCGGCGGGATCCGTACCGCGCACCTCTTCGACATGGCCGTCGATCTCTGCCCCCAACTGCCCTTCGGCAAAGGCCCGTTCGGCCGTCGTGTCCTGTTCGGCGCGGCGGGCGGCACCTTTCACGGGCCCGAGCTGCACGGCGAAGTCCTCCCCGGCGGCGGGGACTGGGCGCTGTTCGACGCCGAGGGAACCATGCGCCTCGATGTGCGCCTGACGCTGCGCACCCATGACGGCGCCCTCCTGCACATGACGTACGGGGGCCGCTGGGTCGCCCCGCGCCCGGTGCGCGAGGCGCTGGCCGACCCTTCGGAGCGGCACCGGATCGACCCCGCGCACTACTACTTCAGGACCACCCCCCTCTTCGAGACCGGCGCCGAGTCCTACGCGTGGCTCAACGGCATCGTCTGCGTCGGATCGGGGCGGCTGGTGGAGCGGGGCATCGCCTACACCGTCGATCAGGTCCTCTGACGGCACCGACCGGGGCGGCGGAAAAGGCAGACCGGAGCCTCTCACCAGCATAATTCCACTTCGAGCAATGATGTCGTGCCAAAGTTTCCCTTGTGGTCACACGGGTGCGCTCCACAGGATGAGTGCGTACCGAACCGTGCGACCTACGAGGTTTTCATGATCGTCATTACCGCTCCGACCGGGAACATCGGTCGTCATCTGCTCACCCGCCTCCTGGAGTCCGAGCCCGGCACGGGCGAGGAACTCCGGGTGATCGCGCGTGACCCCGCCCGGCTCACGCAGGAGGTGCGGGAGCGGGTGGACGTCGTCACCGGCTCGCACGGCGACCCGGAGGTGCTCGACCGGGCCTTCGCCGGGGCGGACGCCGTGTTCTGGCTGGTGCCGCCGGACGCGTCCCTGACCCCGCACGACGGGTTCAGCGGTTTCACGCTCCCCGCCGTGCGGGCGTTCGCCACCCACGGCGTGCGCCATGTCGTGGGCGTCTCCGCCCTCGGCCGTGGCACGCCGCTCGCCGACGAGGCCGGCCTCGTCACCGCGTCCCTGAAGATGGACGACCTGATCGCAGGCAGCGGCGTCGCCTACCGGGCCCTGGCCAACCCGTCGTTCTTCGAGAACCTCCTCGAAGAGGTCGAGTCCATCCGGGACAAGGGCGTCTTCGTGGACGTGGTCGAACCGGACCGCAAGGGCCCGCTCGTGTCCGTCGCCGACATCGCGGCCGTCGCCGCTGGCCTGCTCGTCAACCGCTCCTGGACCGGCGTCGACAGCGTCCCCGTACTCGGCCCGCAGGACCTCTCGCCGAACGACGTCGCCCGCATCATGACCGAGCAGCTCGGCCGCCCGGTCCGCTACGAGCGCCAGCCGTTCGACGAGCTCTACACGACCCTCATCGGCTACGGCCTCGACGACACGTTCGTCCAGGGCATCGTCGACATGAAGCGCGCCAAGGACGCGGGCCTCGACGCCGGTGTCACCCGTACCCGCGCCACCGCGTCGCCCACCAGCTTCGAGCAGTGGTGCGCCCGGGTCCTCAAGCCCGCGGTCCTCGGCTGAGCCTCGCCCGCCAGGGGCCGGACCGGATACCGGTCGCCGCCTCAACACCCCTCACGATCAGCACACTTGGAGGCACACCCATGCCCGCCGACACGGCCCAACCGCCCGTCACCGCGTTCATGCTCGTCAAGACCACCCCCGAGTGGCTCGCCCTGAGCGTCCCCGAACGCATCGAGGCCTTCACCACCCAGGTTCTCCCCGCGATCAAGTCCAGGACCAGCGGCGTCCGTTCACGCTTCTACGACACCGAGTTCTACTCGGCGCGCGTCACCGATGTGTGGGTGTGGGAGGCGGACGACCATCAGGCGTACCAGCTCCTCATCGACGCCCTGCGCGAAACCCCGTTCTGGGACCGGTACTTCGAGGTCGTCGACCTTCTCGTCGGCACCGAGAACGGCTACGCCCGCACCTATGGGGTCGAGGCCGTCGCCACGATCGAGACCTGAGGGCCGGGGCCCGGCGCCCGCTCATGCGTCCAGGATCCCCAGGTCCTCCCGCATCAGCGTGCGCATCGCCACCAGACGTGGCTCGGCCTGCCGGACCGTGATGAGCAGCTGCTCGGGGCTCTCCCCGTCGCGCCCGAGACCGCGGTCCACGCGCTTGGCCCCGGCGTCGACCTCCGCGAGAACCCTGTTGAGTGCCCGGGACGCCTCCATGACGCGCAGCGGAACGATCATCTGGGCCGCCGCGTAGCGGTCGCGGTACTCCCTGCGGGACTCTTCGAGCCGGGTCCGGTCCTCGTCGGTGTACACGCCGTCGCGCATGCGGTGCAGGGCGTCCTTGAGGAGCGTGTGGAACTGCTCCGAGGACCGGTTCATCGCGGTGTACGCCTCGCGGCGCTCCTCGAACGACCGTCTGCGCTCGGTGAGTTCGGCCTCGGCGGCGCGTTCGCGGGCGTTGAAGCGCTGCGGAAGCACCGCGCCGAGCAGTGCCCCGCCGAGGCCCGCCGCAGCGGTGATGGCCGTGGCCAGCGCGTCCGACATGCGGGGACCCTATCGTGCCGCGCTCGGCGCAACGCCCGGGCGTCCGGCACCCGGAGGGCGCCCGGGCGGGCGCCGTCTCACTCGATCTCGAAACGGGGGCGCGCCGGAACGGCCGGATCCTGCACCGGAGTCGGGGCCGAAACCGGTGCCGGTACGGGCGCCTTGCGGTGGTTGTGCCAGATCTCCTCGTCGGACTCGGAGTCCGTCTCGCTGTCGCTGTTGTCGCTCGCCTTGATCGCGGGACCCTTGCGGTCGACCTTCTGCCGGTCGTTGAACTGCTTGATCTTGTCCTGCAGCAGATTCGGGTTCTCCAGGATCGGCAGACCCACGCCCGGGGCCTCAAGACCCGTGGCCGCCTTGTACAGGCCGCGGGCGAAACTCGTGCAGTTGAAGCTCAACAGGTTGTACGCATGGGAGCTGTTGGCGCTCGCGTACCTCTTGACCGCCTCGGCCTGCGCCTCCGTGAGCCCGATCGGGTCCAGCTTGGCGCTCGCGCGGTCGGGCTTGTCGTGGTCCACCAGCACGGTGCCGGGGACCGTTTTGAGGGCTTCGAGACCGTTGGGGGTCGTGGCCGGGAAGAAGCCGTACGTGGTGCACTGCGCCTTGCGGCCCGGCTGCTTCGAGTACAGGGCCACCCAGGCGTGTCCGAAGCCGCCCGCGGAGAAGTCGGCCCGATGGGACCGGCTGGATTTCGACACCTGGATCTGCAGGAGGTACTTGGGCCCGGTGGCCTCCGTGGCCTCACCCAGCTCCGGCGGGACGCCGGCCTCGGTCTGGGGCGCGTCCTCGGTCCGAGGGGCCGCGCCCGGCTGCTGGGCCGGGGCGGCGGGCGCGGCCGGGCCCGCCGGTACGACCTGCGCGGCCGGGATCGGAGCGGCCACCTGCCCGTCCGCCGCCTCGCCCTCAACCACCCGCTGCACGGCCGGAGTTGACGTGGCCCGAGGCTGGGCCCAGGCGTGGCCGGTGGTCCGGAGCGTCTGGATGACGGCGGTGTTTCCGGCGCCGGCCTGCAGGGCGAGGAGTCCGGGCGCACCGCCCCGGCCGGTCGGACGGGACGGGGCCGCGGTGGGCCGAGGCGCCTTGCCGTTGACGGCGCGGGCTCGTTCGTCGGCGTGCATCGGGTCCTTTCACGGGCTGCCTCGTACGGCATCGGGTCCAGGTGCCGAACGCCGTTCGCCACGGTGTGGCCCGGCCATTGGCCACGGTACCGGGGTGATCGTTTCAGGCCGCGCTAACGTTCGCCTAACCGCCGTCGGCGCAAGGGGCGAAATCCGGACCGGGCACCGGTTCCCGAGGCGTGAGGCGCTCGGGCAGGCGGCATGCGGGGCAGGTGGTGCAGGAGCGCGCGGCCGTGCCGGCGTCGCCGAGCGGGGTGGAGATGCGGCGCCGGCCTCAGAGCCCGGGGTCTTCGGCGGCGGTCAGGACGGCCTCGATCAGGTCGGCGGCGCGCTGGGTGCCGCCCTCGGCCCGGGCCGCGGCCCGCAACTGCTCGGACCGGTTGACGCGTTCCGGATCCGTGACCAGGTCGTCCAGAGCCGCGCGGAGGGTCTCCGCCGTGGCGTCCGCGGTGTCCACACGGCGGGCGACGCCGAGTTCCACGAGCCGGTCGGCGTTCATGAACTGCTCGGCTCCCTGCGGGACGGCGATCATCGGAACGCCGGCGAGGAGCCCTTCGCCGCAGCCGCCCATGCCGGCGTGGGTGACGAAGGCGTCGGCCTGTTCCAGGATCGACCGCTGCGGGACCCAGGAGTGCACTTCGACGTTGGGCGGGACGGCGCCGAGTTCCGCGGGGTCGGTGTACTTGCCTATTTGCAGAACGACGTGCCAGCCGGGCAGGCCGCCGAAGGCGGCGATGCACTGGCGGTAGAACGCGGGTCGGTTCGTGTATGCCGAACCGAGCGAGACGAGCAGTACCTTGTCCGCGCCGGCCGGGCGTGTCCAGCCGCCCGTGTCCGCCCGGGTGTCGAAGCAGGGTCCGACGAAGGTCACCGTGTCGGCGTCGACCCGGTCGGCGTGCGGCTGCATCGCGCGCGGGATCAGGGCGAGGGTCCGGGAGGGCGGGCCGCAGAACGCGTCCACGTCCGTGGTGGTCGCACCGCAGTCGGCGAGCCACCGCGTGAACCTGTCCCGGTACGCGTCGGCGCCCGGCAGCTTGCGCAGCTGGGCGCCGACCTCCTCCTGATAGCCGTCCCAGCCGACGAACGTCGGGGACAGCTGCACGAGGGGACGGCCCTGGGCCTCGGCGAGGGCCCGTCCGGCATGGGCGCCGATGTCGTAGAGGTACAGGTCGGCCGGATCGTCGTCGTAGGCGGCGCGCAGCTGGGGCAGCGCCTGGACGGCGTCGTCGAGGAAGAGGCTCGCCGCGGCGATGGGATCGGCGGGCCAGTTGTTGTCCGCGACGGGCAGCGTGGAGGTGCAGGGCACCAGCTCCGCGCCGGCGGACTCGATCCGGTCCGCCACGAACGGGTCGTTGGCGTAGGTGACCCGGTGTCCGCGGGCCACCAGCTCCCGGATGAGCGCGAGACCGGGCAGGACGTGGCTGACGATGGGGACGCCGACCATCGCGATGTGGGCGGGGCGACGGGACAAGGGCGATCACTCGATTCTGGCGCGGGACGGGCGGGCGGGAAGGCGAGGTCTCGGGATCAGGGCCGCTCGGTCTGCGCGGCGGCCTCCTCCAGTTCGGCGACGGTTCCCGACATGATCGTCCGCACGTGCCTGGTGATGTGCCGCACGGGCCAGTCCCACCACGCCACGTCGAGGAGCCGGGCGATGTCCGCCGCGTCGTAGCGGGTGCGGATGAGCCGGGCCGGGTTGCCGCCGACGATGCCGTAGTCGGGAACGTCACCGGTGACCACGGCGCCGGCGGCGACGATCGCGCCGTGACCGATGCGCACACCGGGCATGACCGTGGCGCCGTGGCCGAACCACACGTCGTTGCCGACGACCGTGTCGCCCCGGCCGGGCAGGTCGGTGATCAGGTCGAAGTGCTCCGTCCAGGGCCCTCCCATGGTGGGGAACGGGAAGGTGGACGGGCCGTCCATGCGGTGGTTGGCGCCGTTCATGAGGAACCGGGTGCCCGTCCCCAGCGCACAGTACTTGCCGATGACGAGCCGCTCCGGACCGTAGTGGTACAGGACGTTGCGCGTCTCGAAGGCGGTCGGGTCGTCCGGATCGTCGTAGTAGGAGAAGTCACCGACCTCGATCAGCGGCGACTTCACGAGCGGCTTGAGCAGCACCACGCGCGGGTGCTCGGGCATCGGGTGGAGCACGGTGGGATCAGCGGGCACGGGCGGCATCGAGGAGGCGGTTCCTCTCCAGTGAGTCCAGAGC
The DNA here is from genome assembly GCF_043202815.1 of Streptomyces sp. NPDC048111. Lineage (NCBI taxonomy): Bacteria > Bacillati > Actinomycetota > Actinomycetes > Kitasatosporales > Streptomycetaceae > Streptomyces > Streptomyces sp. NPDC048111. The sequence goes on along the minus strand of NZ_JBIDBD010000002.1, from coordinate 97,721 downwards.
GACAACTGTCGCGTTAAGATGCTGGCACAGCCTTGGCCCCTGATCAACCGGATACCGAATGCCGATGACAGACCCCCATGACACGACGCCGGACCGCCGTCCGGGTGGGCGCACCGCCCGGGTCCGCGCCCAGGTCCTCGACGCGGTACGCGCCGAACTCGCCGAACGCGGTCACGAAGGACTCACGATGGAGGGCGTCGCGACGAGGGCCGGCGTACACCGCGCCACGGTCTACCGGCGCTGGCGCGATGTCGGCGGCCTGCTCGTCGACGTCATTTCCGCCGCCGGGGAGATCGACTGGCAGCCGCCGGACACCGGCTCGCTGCGCGGCGATCTGACGGCCCTCAACGGGGAGATCCAGGAGTCACTGGTCGTACGGCCGTCGCTCGCCGTCGCCCTGATGGCCGCCTCCTTCCACTCCGAACAGGCCGCACGGGCCCAGACGCAGCTGTGGGCGGACCGGTACGCCCAGTGCGAGATCCTCGTCGAGCGCGCCGTCGAGCGCGGCGAACTCCCCGCACCGCACCCGGACGCGCGGAGCCTGCTGATCGCGGCCACGGCTCCGCTCTACCACCAGCTGGTGCTCCTGCGCGCCGACCCGGACCCGCGGCTGCCGGAACGAGCCGCCGAGGCAGCGGTGCTGGCGGCCGCCGGGGGTGCCTTCCGCGTCCGGCGGGAGGAGGGCGTGTGATCCCGTACCGCCAACTCGGGGGAGGGGGACGGGCGTTCTATGCCGTGGGTCGCGCCATCATCACCATGCGGGTGATCTCCACCCGCGACTTCGCGCCCAGCTTGCGATAGGCCCGGGTCAGGGCCGCCTCCACGGTCTTCACGCTGACGACGAGGCCCGCCGCGATCTCGCGGTTGCTGGCGCCCTGCGCAACGCGGGCGACCACGCTGCGCTCGGTCGACGTCAGACGGTCCGACCAGGAACCGCCGTCCGGCAGGCCTGCCGGACCGTCCTGGACGCGGTCGCGTTCGGCGCGGGTCATGGCGATCCAGGGGCGGGCGTCCGCCTTGGTGAAGAGGCGCAACGCCCCGGCGTAGGCGGACCGGGCGGCCTCCTCGTCGCCGAGCAGGCGCCGCACCCGGCCGAGCGCCACCCGGCTGCGCGCCTCCTCCAGGAGGTGCCCCGTCGCCCGTAGCCGTACGGTGGAGCCTTCCAACTTCCTTACTGCGAGGGCCAGTTCGCCCCGCTCGACGTCGACCGCCGCACTCGCGCGGTCCAATGTGGCGAGGATGCCGAGCCGGCCGAGGCGCTCCGCCTGACGCCGGGCCGCGGCGATGACCGCAGCCGCCTCGTCCGGCGCGCCGTCGGCCGCCAGGGCCTCCGCGAGGTCGGCGTGCCAGCGCCGCGTCGCCGGGTCGCCCTGGCCCTGGGCGGTCTCCAACTCGGCAACTCGAGCGAGGAGTTCGACCGCCTGGGAGCTCTGCCCGCTGAACAGCCTGACCCGGCCCGCCGCGTGCAGTGCCCGGGGCAGGAAGAGCCGGTCGTCGTCGTCCTCGCTGTACCGGCGGGCCGTCTCCGCCGCGCTCAGCGCCTGACGGAGGCTGCCGCCGGCCGTCTCCGCGAGCGAGACCGCGTACCAGGCGGGGCCCTGGCTGAGACCTGCCTCCTCGACGATGCGCAGGCTCTGCCGGGCGATGTGCAGGGCAGGTCGGCAGCGTCCGCGCTGGATCTCGACCTGGGCCAGCCCGATCAGGCACTGGCTCAGACTGTCGGCCGAGCCCCGCTGGCGCAGCCGGTAGACGAGGGTGCGCAACTCGGCCCGCGCGGCGTCGAGTTCGTCCCGTACCAGATGGAAGCGGTACTTGAGGTAGACGGGCCCGTTGTGATGCGTCATGGCGTGTACGTCGTGCGGCGCCGCGAGGGCCGCGGCCAGGGTCGACTCGGCCCGCGGGTTCCCCAGGAAGAGTTCGAGGGCCGCCTGCTGGGTGAGCGCCATGAGCTCGGTCCTGCGGTCGCCGGTGCGGGCGGCGAGTTCGGCGGCGTGGGCCGCGTGGGCGTGGGCGCGCGCGGCGGAACCGCCCACCATCCAGGCGCGCCAGCTCATCCGGTAGTGCAGCTGGGCCAGCAGTTCGGGGTCGCCCGCCGCGTCCCGCACCGCCTCGGGGAACACATCGGCGATCTCGGCCATGGCCTGGCCGCAGGAGTCGATGACGACGTTCCAGGCGCGCACCCGGTCGGCGGGCAGGTCGGCCGCGCCGAGCACCTCGTGCGCGAGCTGCCGGGCGAAGTCGAGGTCGCCGGCCTCGATCCCGTCCTCGGCGGCGGTGAGCCGGCGGTCGGTGTCGACGGCGGCCTGACCGGCCGGCGTGTACTCGGCGGCCAGCCGCCCCAGCCGCGCCGCCGTTCCGGGCGCACCCCGGCGGCGGGCCGCCGAGGCGGCCGCGGCCAGCCGGGTCGCCACCACCGGATCGGGGCCCGCCGCGAGCCGGGCCAGGTGATGGGCACGCTCCACGGCGTCGTCGCTCGCCCCGGCGAGTGCCCGGTGCGCCTCCATCAGACGGTCGTACGCGGTCGCCGAGCGCAGCACCAGCGGCGTGAGCGGATCGAGGAACGCAACGGTGCCGTGGTCCGAGGCCGACAGGACGCGGACGATGCCGCGCCGGGCGCAGAGGTCCAGATCGGACGCGGCCTCTTCTCGGCCGGCCCGGCGCAGCAGCTCCACGGTGGGCCGCGCGGCGGCGCCGGCCAGGACCAGCGTGTGCCGGGCGCCGGGCGGCAGCGCGTCGAGCCGGTCGAGGACGGGGCGGCGCAGTGACTCGGGCAGCGGGAGGGGTTCGTCCGGGCCGGGCGGTCCGGCGCCCTCCGTCCGTACGCGTTCGTCGAGTGCGGCGCTGAGCTCCAGGGCGATGCGGGGGTTGCCGCCGCTCGCCTGGTGCAGGCGGGCCATCAGCGGGCGGGGCCAGGAAGGATGGTCGTGGCGCTCCAGGAGTTCGGCGAGCTCGTGGGCGGTGAGCGGGGGCACCAGGATCCGGCGGGCCGGGCGCGGGCACAGGTCAAGGGCGTCGCCGTGGGCGCCGGTCAGGCCGATCGGCGCTCCCGCCCCGTCGCCCGTACGCAGCGCGGCGAGTACGGCGAGCCCCGGATCGGCGCGCCGGGCGAGGTGGTCGAGGACCTGGGCCGTGGGGCGGTCGAGCCACTGCGCGTCGTCCACGACCAGCAGGACGGGAGCGTCGCGGCGCAGCAGGGCGAGCACCTTGCGCACGGCGATCCGCAAGACGAGCGCGTCACGCCCGGCGGCGCCACCGGGCCCGCCGAGCGGGTCCGCGCCGAAGGGGCACGGACCGCGGAGCAGGGCGGCATCGAGGACGGCCCGCTCGTGGACGGCCAGGGCGGCGAAGGTGTCGTCGGACACGCCGGTCAGCAGGTCGATGAGCCCGAGGAAGGGGCTGTCGCGGTCGGCTGGGGAGGGTGCGCAGCGCAGGATCCGGTGGCCTCGGGCACCGAGGTCCGCGGTGAGCCGGGAGATCACCGTCGTCCTGCCGATGCCGGCGGGGCCGGTGAGCAGGACGCCGCCGGGGCCGCTGAGGTGGTCGCGGACGGTGTCGCACAGGGCGCCGCGCTCGACGGGCCCGGGTCCGGTCGGCGTCGTGGGCCAGGGCGGGGCGGGCGGGCACGAAGGCGTGGGCGGCCGGGTGCCGGACGGCACGGTGGTCGGCTCGATCATCGCAAGCCCCTTACGCCACAGCCTCGTTCACGTGTCAGACGTCCAGCACGAACCCGCCATTCATGGTGCCGCGCCGAATGTAGGACCGCTCTCGGGCAAAGGTCAAGACCAATCGAGCAGGGCCGCCACTGGCCCCGGGAACGCGGACCGGGCCGTCGGTCGAGTGACCAACGGCCCGGCGGCGCGGGGAAGTTGCTGTGATCAAGCGGGAAGGATCAGCAGGCGCCACCGTCCTTCCAGACCGCCCAGGACCCGGGCGCACCCGGAGTGGCACCGGTGGAGTACCAGGTCGAGGACCACGTGTGGCCGTTGTACGCCACCTGGTCACCCGGCACGTAGCTGGTGGACGCGTTCCAGGCGGGGATGTCGCCGCAGCCCTGCGGCGGGTTGCCGCCGCCGGTGATCGTCCAGGTGAAGGACGTCGTCCCGGTGGCGTTGTCGGTGTTCTTCGCGGTCACCGTCACGCTGGACGTGCCGGCGGTGGTGGGGGTGCCGCTGATGAGGCCGGTGGCCGAGTTGATCGACAGGCCGGCGGGCAGCCCGGTCGCGCTGTAGGTGAGGGTCTCGCCCCCGGGGTCGCTCGCCTGGATCTGGAGGGAGGCGGCCGTGCCCACGGTGCCGTTCTGGTTGCCGGGGTTGGTCACCGAGGGCGCGCCCGGCTGGCTGTTGCAGCTGCCGGGGACGGGGTCGGTGCCGGTGACGCTGACGGCGGCCCAGGCGGCGTCGATGGTGTTGTACTCGGTGCAGTGGGCGCCGTAGAGGTCGGCGGCGGCACGCAGCGAGTCGGTGCGGGCCTGGTGGTAGTTCTCGCTGCTGTTGGCGTACGAGGCCAGCGCCTTGTACCAGATCTTGGCGGCCTTGTCGTTGCCGATGCCGGTGACCGTGGAGTTGTTGCACGTGGGGCTGTTGCCGTAGCCGTGGTCACCGCTGCCGACGGCGGCGAGGAAGAACCAGTGGTTCAGCGGGCCCATCGAGTAGTGCGGGTCGAGGCCGCCGTTGCTGCTGTTCCAGCAGTTCGGGGACGAGCCGTCGAGGGAGGGGTTGTACATGTAGCGCAGCGGGCGGTTGTCACCGCTGATGTTGATGAGCTCGCCCATCGTGTAGTCGGGCTTGTCGACCGGGTTGTTGGCGTAGAACTCCACCATCGTGCCGAAGATGTCGCTGGTGCCCTCGTTCATGCCGCCGGTCTCGCCGGTCTCGTCCCAGCCGGTGAGCGCGCCGCTCACGCCGTGGCTCATCTCGTGCCCTGCCACGTCGAGTTCGACGAGCGGGCGCTGGTTGCTCTGGCCGTCGCCGTACGTCATCTGGGTGCCGTCCCAGAAGGCGTTCACATACGCGTTGCCGTAGTGGGTGCGCGAGGGCACGCCCCGGCCGTCGCCGAAGATGCCGTTGCGGCCCTGCACGTTCTTGTAGTAGTCGAACGTCTCCGCCGCGCCGTAGTGCGCGTCGGCGCCGGCGGAGGCGGGGTCGCTGGTGGAGCCGTTCCCGAAGGTGCCGCTCGAACTCGTGAAGACCGAACCGGTGCCGCTGGTGGCGTGGTTGAGGTTGGTCGTGTACCCGTTCCCGTGCGACGGGTCCTGCAGGGAGTAACCGCTGCCGCTCTGCGTGACGTCGAGGGTGACCCGGCCGCTGTAGATGGACTGACCGGTTCCGGCGACCGTCGGTGCGGCGGCCCTCGCCGCCGCACCGACCTTCGAGGCGGAGGCGTTCGCGGCCCCCTCGGCGGCGAACGTGCTCACCTCGTCTTGGGTCCGTACGACCGTGCCGGTACGGGCGTCCACCAGGACGTGCAGGCGGCTCGGGGTCTGGTCGGCGCGGGTGCCGCTCACGACGGTCTCCCACACCAGCGCGGCGTCGGCGCCTTCCATCTGCACCGCGAGCCGGGGCGTCGAAGCCGCGTCGACGTGGCCCTTGAACGCGCCCCGTGACACCTTCGCGGCGTCGGCGGCGGCCAGTCGGGGCACGGTGGAGACGGCCCCCGAGGTCTGGGACCCGGTGGCCAGCGACTGGTAGGCGCCGTCCTTCCTCAGCCGCACCACGACGTCGCCGCCGTAGGCCGCGAGACCCTTGTACGTGCGGTCGAAGCGGACGGTGGCGGAGCCGTCCCGGTCGACCACCAGGTTGCGGACGGAGAAGGCGTCCCCGTCCGCCGTGTGGGCGGCACTCGCGTGGGCCTTGAGTGCCTTTTGCGCGGCGTCCACCACGCGGCTGCGGACGGCGGGTGCGGGATCGGCCGTGTACGGCGCCGCGGCGAACGCGCCGGGGCCCGTCGGCGAGGGGGACGGTGCCGGTGCGGCCGTGGCGGCGGGCAGCGCCATCGCGGATGCGGACACACAGGCCAGCGCGATCGTGAGGACTCTCGCGGCTCTTGGTATCTCCATAGGAGTGGGGGTTCCTTTCGCTTCGGACGTGCGGGCGTCCGCCGATGACGCACGGGGAAGGCGGGGAGCGGCGGACAGGTGCGGGTGGGCCGGCGGCGCGGCTCGTGGCGGGAACCGCACCGACGCACGAGTGTCCGCAGCACCCGGACACGGGCACCAGGCACTGGGCGAAGGGCGAGGGATTTCCCTATGCGGGGCGGGGGAGTTGGGCTGCGAAACCGGCGCTGCTCCTCATCGACGACCACGAGGACAGCCCCCTCGCGCTCGGCCACGCCCTGGCCCCGCTCGGCCGCCGGCTCGATCGGACCCGCGACGTGCCGGTGCTCCTGATCACCGGCACGGGACGCGACGACCGGGTGTAGGAATCGTGACCGGGGGCAGCAGGAAACGTGTCCAGACCACGCCTGCCGGAGGTTCCCCCAAGGAGACCTGTGGTGCGCGGGCTCGACAGAACAGTTGGGATGCGGCCGGCCCGCGCCGGCCATCATTCGGAAGGACCCGCATGACGGACAACCCCGCTCCCGTGCCCCGGGAAGTGGCCGTCCTGAGAGAGGAACTCGCGCGGCTGCGCGAGGAGGCCCACCACTTGCGGGCCCAGGTCCGCACCCGGCCCTTGATCTCCCACGCCCAGGGGATCCTGGAGGAGCGTTACCGCCTGCCCGACGCCGAGGCGGCCTTCGCCCTGCTGAGACTGGCCTCACAGCACTACAACGTCAAACTCCGGGTGCTGGCCGAGGCGGTGACCCGGGCGCCAAGACCCGAGGGCCGCGGCAGCCACTGGCTGCCGGGTCCCTCGCCCCAGGCGCCGCCTCCGCTCGACTCCATCGGCCTCGACGCGTCCGGCCAGGCCGACCGCACCGACGTGCTGCGCGACACCCTCACCCAGACGCTGGCCGTCGTCGGCGCCGGAATGGGGAACGTCCAGATCGCCGACCCTGCCGTGCAGGAGCTGCGCATCGTGCGGCACACCGGGCTCGACGCGCGTTTCGTGGCCCACTTCGCCGTCGTCGGCGCGGGCAGCACCTCATGCGGCCGGGCGGCCGAGGCGCTCGAACTGGTCACCGTGCACGACGTGGCCGACGCCCCCGTCTTCAACGACCGGGACCGCCGGGCCATCCTGCTCGCCGGCAGCCGGGCCTGTCACAGCGTCCCGCTCGTGGACGAGGAGGGCATCTGCCGGGGTGTCGTGTCGGCCCACTTGGAGTGCCCCACCAAGGACTTGCATCCGGCCCAGGTCAAGGCGCTCGAAGCGGTCGGCCAGGAGGTCGGCCGGTGGCTCGGGTGGCAGGAGCGCGGGGTGGTCCGGCAGGCGCTGGAACATCTGCACCTGCTGGGACGCCAGAGCCAGGACGGCGCCTGAAGCGCTCCCGAACGGCGCCCGCGGCGAAGGCCGCGCGTGCCGGGGGCGGGGCTGCCGGGGTCGGACGCGAGTTCCCGCCGCCAGGGACGGGTCGGCAGATGACCTCCCACCGCCGTCGGAAGATGACCTCCCACCGCCGGGGCCGGGGCCGGGAGATGCGCCCCCCGGCCCGGCCCCGCCCGGCTCACACCTGACCGCGCCAGCCACCGGTCTCCGCGCCCCGGCCCTCGATGTACGACTTGAAGCGCTTGAGGTCCTGGGTGACCTGGCGCTTGACCACGCCGAGCATCTCCGCCGTCTTCTCGGCGGCCCCATGGGGCTCGTGCTCCATCTGCAGCATCACCTTGGTGGTCCGGTCGTCCAGCCGGTGGAAGGTGACCACGCCGGCCTGACGGACCTCGCCGTCCACCGTCGTCCAGGCCACCCGCTCGTCCGGGATCTGCTCGACGACCTGCGCGTCGAACTCCCGGGACACCCCGTCGACCTTCGTCACCCAGTGCGTCAGCGTCGGCGTCCGCTGTTCGATGCGCTCCACGCCGCCCATGAACCGCGGGAACTCCTCGAACTGGGTCCACTGGTTGTAGGCGACGCTGACCGGGACGGCGACCTCGATGGATTCCTCGACCTTGGACATGTCTGCGATTCCTTTCGCCGTGTTCGTCTGCGGTGTCCGGCCCGCGTACCCGAGCCACCGGTGCGTACACGTCGGGTTCGGGCCGGGCGGCGCGCGGGCGTCGCATCCCGGCCGCGCGACCCGCCCCGCCCGGCGGAGGGGACGGGTCCGGAAGCGCGATCGCACGGCACCGGGCGGGATGGCATCGCCGCAGCCGGGTACCCGCGCCGCGCAGGGCCGAGGAATCAGGAGGCGACACACCATGACCACCCCAGCGTCCCGGCACGGCACGGGCAGCCCGTCCGAACCGGTCAACGAACTCGTCCAGCGTGCCTCGCATCAGCTCACCGAGCTGGTGCGGGCCGAAATGCGGCTCGCCCAGGCCGAGTTGAAGGAGAAGGGCAAACGGTACGGAAAAGGGGGCGGCCTGTTCGGCGGCGCGGGACTGACGGGGTTCCTGACGCTCCAGGCGCTGGTCATCACGGCCATCTGCGCCCTGGCCGTACCGCTGCCCGCCTGGTGCGCGGCGCTCATCGTGACCGCCGTACTCGGACTCGTCACCGCCCTCCTCGCCCTGAGCGGCAAGAAGGAGGTGTCCCGGGGTGGGCCGCCCGCGCCCCGGGAGACCGTCGAAAGCGTCAAGTCGGACGTGGCGGAGATCAAGGAGAGTGCACGGCGATGAACCAGTCCCCCGACGAGGGTTCCCCCGCACCCAGCCGCGAAGAGCTGGGCCACGACGTCGAGCAGGCACGTCACGAACTCGGCCGCACCGTCGAGGCGTTGGCCGCCAAGACCGACGTCAAGGCACGCGTGCACGACCGGGCGGGCGAACTCAAGGAGCAGGTCGAAACGCGCGTGGCCGAACTGTCCGGCGAGGTGAGGGCGGTGGCTCAGGCGGTGCAGGAGAAGCTGCCGGAACCGGTGAAGCACCAGGCCGTCGTGGCCGGGGGGCAGCTGCGCTCCACGGCCGGCCGGCGCGTGGCGGCGCTGGTCGTCGTCGGCGGCACCACCGCGTGGCTGCTGCTGCGCCGTCGGAACCGGAGGCGCGCATGAACGCGGTGAAGATCGTCTACAAGCCGGTCGGCCTCACGCTCGGCTTCGCCGGCGGCATCCTGGCCCAGCAGCTCTTCAAGCGCGTCTGGCGCCGGATCGACGACGACGGCGACGCGCCGGAGGCCACCGACGAGGACCGCACCTGGCAGGCGGTGCTGCTCGCGGCGGCCCTGCAGGGCGCGATCCTCGCGGGTGTACGTGCGGCCGTCGACCGGGCGGGTGCCACGGCCACGCGCCGCGTGACCGGAACGTGGCCCGGCTGAGAACCGCCGCACCACCCGGCCCCTCGTCGGGCCGTGTCGCGCCGGGCCCCGGATGACCTCCGCGGCCCGGCGCGACGCGTGTGCGCCCGCGCCGCTGCCCGACGCCTCTCGGCCGGCCAGCTCTCCTTCGATTCCATCGGCATTTCATCGGCACTCCCTACCGTCGGTCGGCGACGAACGGGGAGGTTTCGATGACGCTTTTGAGATCGTGGCTCGGCAGGTGTCTGCTGCTGTTGTTGGCGGGCGTGGTCACGGCGGGCGTGACCACGCCCGCGGCCGCGCGCACGGCCGAGTCCTCCGACCGCGGCGGACCGATCACCCGGAGCGAGGTGATCTGGCGGGCCCAGGCGTGGGTGGACCTGGCGCCCCGGTACGACCAGCACGGTTCTGCCCCCGGGCCCGGCGGCGACTACGACTACCGCACCGACTGCTCGGGCTACGTCGCCATGGCCTGGCACCTCGACGCCAACCCCAACACCCAGGGGCTGCCCGGCTTCTCCCATGAGATCCGACGCGACGAGCTGCGCGCCGGCGACGTCCTGAACTCGTTCTACGACCACGTGCTGATCTTCCACGAATGGCTGGACGACCAGGGCGGCTTCTCGTACTACAGCTTCGGCGGTGGCAGCAGCACCATCGACCCTCCCGGCCACTTCCGCACCAACATCAACAACGCGACACTCGACGGCCACCCCAACGGTGACTATCAGGCGCTCCGCTACAACAACATCACCGAGGAGTCGTCGGCTCCCCGACCGCATCCGTACGGGTCGGGTCGTGTGGTGTCGGGGCGTTCTGCGGATGGTCGGTTGGAGAGTTTCGCGGCGGGTGCTGATGGTGTGTATCACGCGTGGCAGACGTCGGTGAATGGTGGTTGGTCGGGGTGGCGGTTCGAGGGTGGGCCGCGCAATGCGCAGTTGGCGGTGGCGTCGAATGCGGATGGCCGGTTGGAGTTGTTCGCTCTGTCGGATGCGACGTTGGACCATATGTGGCAGACGGGTCCGAGTGCGGGTTGGTCGGGTTGGGAGAATTTCGGTACGGGTGGGTATCGGTTGGCGGCGGGGAGTAATGCCGATGGGCGGATCGAGGTGTTCGCTTCGAATGCGTCGGGTGTGTTCCATCGGTGGCAGTCGGCGCCCAGTGGTGGGTGGGCCGGTTGGGAGGGTGTGGCGGGTGGTCCTGCCAATTCCCGTTTGGCGATGGAGAATGCGGCGGACGGCCGTCTTGAGGTGTTCGCGTTGTCGGACAGCACGTTCGGGCATCTGTGGCAGACCGGTGTCAACGGCGGCTGGTCGACCTGGGACGAATTCGGCACGGGCGGCCATGATCTGACGGCCAATCACAACACCGACGGGCGGCTCGAAGTGTTCGCGTCGAACGCCACGGGCGTGTTCCACCGCTGGCAGACCGGACCGTCCAGCTGGTCGGCCTGGCAGGAGACGAACGGCCCGGCGAACTCCGAGCTGACCTCGGACCGCTCGGTCGACGGCCGCGTCGAGGTCTTCGCCATCAACGCCACCACCGCCGCCCACACCTGGCAGACCGACCCGAACGCGCCCTACGCGGCCTGGGAGAACTTCGGCACCGGCGGCACCGAGATCAGCGCCGGCCACAACGCCGACGGCCGCATCGAGGTCATCGCGACCAACAGCACCGGAGTCTTCCACCGCTGGCAGACGGGCTTCGCCGACTGGTCCGCCTGGGGCTGGCTCGGGGATTCCGCCGGACCCGGCATCGGATGACATCCGCTTCCCCTCCTGTCCCCTTTCCCCACACCAAGTCCCCCTCCACACCAGAGAGTTCCGCCATGTTCAGAAGACGTTTACGCCGTGCATTCGGCAAGATGGCCCTCGCGACCGGAATCGGAGCGTCGGTCGTCGGGCTGACGGCCACGATGGCGCTCGCCGCGCCCTCGCCCGTCCCGCCGCCCGGCCCCGACCGGGCCGGTGTCTCCCACTACTTCAGCGGTCCCCAGGGCTTCGCGATCCCCACCGTGCCCTGCGACCCGGCCGGCCCCTCGGCCGCCGACGGCATCATGGCCGACCAGCTCAACCCGCAGCTGCACGCCAAGATGGCCGGCTATCTCGACGCGTACAAGATCTCCTGCGCGCGCATGGTGACCCAGGCCGTCAAGGACCGCGGGCTCAACCCCCGCGCCGCGGCCATCTCCCTCGCCACGATCATCGTGGAGAGCAGCATGAACAACTACGCACAGGCCGTGGACTACACCAGCCTCGGTCTCTTCCAGCAGCAGGACTGGTGGGGCACCCGCGAGGAGCGCCTGAACCCGGCCCACGCCACCAACGCCTTCCTCGACCGCATGGAACAGCTCTACCCGGGCGGCGCGTGGAACAACGAGGAGATCGGCGAGGTGTGCTGGCACATCCAGCAACCGCGCGAGGACCTGCGCGGCCTGTACGCGATCGAGGCCGACGACGCGGCCCTCATCGCCAACGCCCTCTGGAACGGCATGACGGCAGGGCCCCCGCATCCGTACGGGTCGGGTCGTGTGGTGTCGGGGCGTTCTGCGGATGGTCGGTTGGAGAGTTTCGCGGCGGGTGCTGATGGTGTGTATCACGCGTGGCAGACGTCGGTGAATGGTGGTTGGTCGGGGTGGCGGTTCGAGGGTGGGCCGCGCAATGCGCAGTTGGCGGTGGCGTCGAATGCGGATGGCCGGTTGGAGTTGTTCGCTCTGTCGGATGCGACGTTGGACCATATGTGGCAGACGGGTCCGAGTGCGGGTTGGTCGGGTTGGGAGAATTTCGGTACGGGTGGGTATCGGTTGGCGGCGGGGAGTAATGCCGATGGGCGGATCGAGGTGTTCGCTTCGAATGCGTCGGGTGTGTTTCATCGGTGGCAGTCGGCGCCCAGTGGTGGGTGGGCCGGTTGGGAGGGTGTGGCGGGTGGTCCTGCCAACTCCCGTTTGGCGATGGAGAATGCGGCGGACGGCCGTCTTGAGGTGTTCGCGTTGTCGGACAGCACGTTCGGGCATCTGTGGCAGACCGGTGTCAACGGCGGCTGGTCGACCTGGGACGAATTCGGCACGGGCGGTCACGACGTGGCCGTCAGTCACAACCAGGACGGCCGTCTTGAGGTCTTCGCCTCCAACGCCTCCGGTGTGTTCCACCGCTGGCAGACCGGTCCCACCACATGGTCGCAGTGGACGGGCACCGGCGGCATCACCAACGCCGAGCTGACCACCTCGCGTTCGATCGACGGCCGGGTCGAGGTGTTCGCCATCAACGCGGACACCGCGAGCCACGCCTGGCAGACCCGTCCGAACGCGGAGTACGCGGCCTGGGAGAACTTCGGCACCGGCGGCACCGAGATCGGCGCGAGCAACAACGCCGACGGCCGCATCGAGCTGTTCGGCACCAGCCATGCCGGGGTCTACCACCGGTGGCAGACCGGCTTCAGCACCTGGTCGGAATGGGGCTACCTCAACGACTCGGGTCCGGCCGTCAACTAGGCACGTCCCGCAGGCCTTTCGCGGCTGACCCGCATGCACGGGACGGCCCGCGAAAGGCCCGCGGCGGCACCGAACCAGGCGACCGGACACGGGTGCGGACCGGTCGTCCCGCCGCGCAACACCGCGGGCAGTCGATTTCCCGCCGCGGGCGCCCCGCGGCCGACACGGAAACGGATGACGCACGTGCGAAGTCGCCAACCGATGGGGGCGCGGGTCCTGTTCGCCGTCGTCGTCCTGCTGCTGGGGTTCGCCCTGCCCGCGACCGGCCCGGCCCTCGCCACGACACGCCCCGCCGTCACCCCGCCCGGCGCGTCCCCCACCTCACCCGGTCCCGGCACCGTCGCGGCCGGCCCGCCGCGGGTGGGTGCCGCGCCGTTCGTGCGGGTCTACGACCCGAGCGTGGGGGAGTCGGCCCCGTGGTACCTCAACGACCACACGTTCATCCAGGACGCCCAGGGCCTCTGGCACCTGTTCGGCATCACCCACGCGGAACCCGCCGACGACCAGGACGAGACCACCTTCGCCCATGCAACCGCCCCCGACCTGCTCGGCCCGTGGACCAAGCGCCCCGTGGCGCTGACCGCTGACCCGGGCGCGGGCGAGACCCATCTGTGGGCCCCGCACGTGATCAAGGACGGCTCGACGTACTACATGTTCTACGCGGGCGGCGGCCCCGACTCCGCCAACTCCGCGATCAGTCTGGCGACTTCGACGGACCTCTTCACCTGGACCCGGCACCCGGGCGGCCCGCTGTTCCGGGACGGGTACGAGGCCCGCGACCCCATGGTGGCCCGGGTCGGCGACCAGTGGGTCATGTACTACACGGCCACCTCGGCGCCCGGCGGGGGCAACCACGTGGTCGCCTACCGCACCAGCGCCGACCTCGTGCACTGGAGCGCACGGGCGATCGCCTTCACCGATCCGACGAGCGGGCGCGGCGCGGGCAACACCGAGTCGCCGTTCGTGGTCCGGGCCGACGGCGTCTGGCACCTCTTCCTCGGACCGCGCGGAGGCTATGCCGGCACCGACGTGTTCTGCGGCCCCGACCCCCTGCACTTCTCCGCCGACCAGCTCTGCGGGCACGTGTTCAGCCATGCGGCCGAGGTGATCAACACCGGCGGCCGGTGGTGGATCAGCGCCGCGGGCTGGGGGCGGCGCGGCGTGTGGCTCGCGGGCCTCGACTTCGCCACGGGAAGCCGGCAGTACGCGGAGGAGGCCGCGTCGGACCCCGCCGAGCGGGTGGTGATCGTCTCCGGTGCGGACGGCCGACAGGAGGCCTTCGCCGCCGGACCCGACCAGGTGTGGGGGCGCTACCAGACCGGCGTCAACGGCCCGTGGTCCGACTGGTATCCGTTCGGAGGGCCCCGGTCGGCGACGCTGTCCGCGGCCCGCGACGTCGACGGTCGGCTCGAACTGTTCGCGTCCGGGGAGGGCCGGGTCGACCACCGGGCCCAGTCCGCGCCCGACGTGTGGCAGGACTGGGAGAACTTCGGCACCGCCGCGCACGACCTCACCGTGGCCCAGAACGCCGACGGCCGCCTGGAGGTCTTCGCCAGTGGATCCCAGGGCGTCTTCCACCGCTGGCAGACCGCGCCGGGCGGCGCCTGGGCCGGCTGGGAGGCATTCGGCGGCCCGGCCGACGCGGTGATCGCCACCGGCCGTGACGCGAGCGGCCGCATCGAAGTCCTGGCCGCCGCGCACGACACGGTCCACCGCCGCCACCAGGCCGTGCCGAGCGGCGGCTGGGCGGACGGGTTCACGCAGTTCGGGACGGTCCCGGGCGTCCAGCACCTGGCACTCGGCCGGCGCCCGGACGGCTCGCTCGACCTGCTCGCCGCCGGCTCGGCGGGGCTGTCGCGACGCGTGCAGAGCGGCACCGCCGGGGACTGGTCCGCGTGGTCCGCCTTCGGCGGGCCGTCCAACGCGCGGGTCCATCTGGGCCGCAACGCCGACGGAAGGATGGAGGCCTTCGCGACGACCCCCACCTCGATGGCACACCGCTGGGAGAACGGCGCGGGGTGGTCGGCGTGGGAGGACTTCGGGCCCGGCGCGTCCGGATCCGCCTTCGGCACCAACGCCGACGGCCGCACCGAGGTCGTCGCCGGCGCCCCGGCCGGCCCGCTCAGCGGGCGCTACCAGGTGGTGCCGAGCGGCAGTTGGTCCGCGTGGACGGCGATCGGGGGGCCGTCAGTGGGGTGACCCCGGCGGCCCCGCGGAACCGTTCGTCGGCCCGGTGACGCGCGGCCGGTACCACCGGGGCCACGGGCGGGAGCCCGGCGCGTCAGGACGATCCGTACTGGTGGGCCGGAGCGCCCTGCCACTCGATCTCGGGAGAGTCGCCGTCGACCATGGCCTCGGCGTCGGTCTCGTCGATGCCCGACTGCCGCAGGAACTCGATGACGTCCATGTCGGAGTACGCGACGCCGATGTCCTGGCCGAGTGCGGTGACATGGCGGCCACCGCGCCCCAGGGGCCGGTGCACGATGATGGGCGGCTCGATCATGGCTCCACCCTCGCCCGGCCGCGGGGCCGGCGCACGTCGGCCGAGCGAGGGGAGGGGGGTGTCCGACGGGACGTCGAAGGGGCCCGGACACGAGGTTCGTGTCCGGGCCCCTTCCGACAGCGGCGACCGCTGGGTCAGACCTTGTCGGCCGCCCGCTGGGCGGGCTTGCGCAGCAGCGCCACGCCCGCCAGTGCGGCGGCGACGACGGCACACAGCACGACGACCGTGGTCGCGCCCGCGAACGAGCTGCCCAGACTGTCCCTGAGCACATGCACGGACTTCAGGCCCACGCCCACCGAATGCAGGCCCGCGGTGGCGACGGCCGCCGCCGCACCGAGTGCCCAGGTCCACACTGCGTCGTGCAGGGGCAGCAGGCACGCCAGGGTCAGACACGCGGCGGCGATGACCATGGAGGCGGCCGAAGCCGTGCTCCCGGACCGTACGGCCACGATGTCGGTCGGCAGATGGATCACGCCGATCAACAGCAGGGCCGCGGCGGCGGGCCACCGCAGGACCGACCGCAGGGCCGGCATCCTCGGCGCCACCGCGGCCGGGTCACCGGCGGGCGCGGGGGCGCCCTCGGTGGTGCCGGTGACCGCGGCGGCCGTGGCTTCCGCGGCCGGGGCTCCCGCCGCACCCGCGACCTCCGCCCCGGTCACGGGCTCCGCCTCGGCCGGGACGGCCGGGCCTTCCGCGGGAGTCGCCGGGACCGGGGCCGGCGGCGCGAAGGGCGGCGGCGCCATGGCACCCGAGGGCGCCGACAGCGCCAGCGCGGGCATGGCCTGGTCAAGGGCCGTGTCCGGGGCCGTGTCCGGGGCCGGCGGCGCCAGGGCCGCCGGGCCGAACGGGAGCAGGGACGTTTCCTGGGCCGGCCGGGGTTCGGCCGGGGGGACGTTCCCTTCCGGGCGGAAGTCGGCGATCAGAGCCGCCACCTCCGCGATCGGACGCTCCGTCGCGGCGGCGCGCAGCGCGGTGTCGGCTTCCTCGTCCGTGTGCGGCGGTTTCTTGAGGAGGGAGATGAGCTGGCGCACCTCGTCCAGAGGCCGGGAGACGGCGGCCATGTGCAGCGCCTCGTCGCCGGGCCGCGGACGTTCACCGGTCTGGTTCAGCAGGTGCGCCAGAGAGGCGACCTCGTCCAGAGGCCGGTTCATGGCCGCTGTTCGGAGCAGAGTGAGATGGGTTGCGTCGCCCGAGTGTTCCGGAGTCACTTCGTCCGGTATGGGGCTGGGGTCAGTTGCCATGAAGTTTTCCTTTGCCGAAGCTGCTTGAGAGACCACTGCGGCAGTCCGTGTGTGCTGTCTCTGATGCACACATCCGGTCCCATAACAGCCGAGCCACGACACCCCCGCCATTCCGGCCGGGGCGTCGTAGCGGGTGCGACCGCTCCTCGCGGCCCCGCGGTCCGCCGACTTTCCGGCCGTTCTCCCCGTTCTCCGGCCCTCCGAGCGGCGGTTGAGGTCCTGCGCCGAACGGGTGGCGAGGAGGGCGGGGCCACCGGGCGCGGGTCCGTGCCGGGGCGAGCGGTGCCCGGTATGCGGGCGTGCGCGCCGGATGTGCGACCGCGCGCCCGGGCGTGCCCCCGCACGAGGGGTGACGGTGGGCGAGCGGCTCGGCGACGATGAACTGCCGCCACCACCCGAGCGGCCGTGAGCACGGCGGCCGCACCCGTACAGTTACGCCCACCGTCGCCACGACCCCGTGCCGGTCGCACGGGGCACGGGCCGAGGATCTCCTGGCACCGGCACGGAACGCCTGCGCCGCACACGGCCACCCACCGCGCGCGACGCCCCCGCCCGCCTGCCGACCCCCTTGCCGCCCGGGTCCGCGCCATGCCCTGCCACGCGGCACCCGGCGATGCCGCGCTGCCGCGCGGTGCCCGACCACACCACCACCATCGGACCCGACCGCACCGCGACCATCGGGCCGGCCCACACCACGGACATCCGGAACGACTCGGCCTTCACGGGGGAACCATGGGACGACGCTGGCTGCTGACCGGATGTTCCTCAGGCCTGGGGCACGCCCTGGCCACGGCCGCAGCGGCGGCCGGCGACGAACTGGCCGTCACGGCCCGCAAGACCGCCGATCTGGAGGAGCTGGCCGCCGGATGGCCCGGCCGCGTCATTCCCGTCCCGCTCGAACTGCGGGACGCGGCGTCCTGCGACGAGGCCGTGCGCATCGCGGCCGAACGGCTCGGCGGCATAGACGTTCTGGTGAACAACGCGGGCGTCGGCCTCTTCGGCGCGGTCGAAGAGGTCTCGGACGCCGAACTGCGCGACCAACTGGAGACGTTGGTCGTGGGTCCCTGGCGACTGATCCGCCGCGTCCTGCCCGTGATGCGCGCCCAGGGGCACGGCCACATCCTCAACGTCTCCTCCGTCGTCGGCCGGATGGCGCTGCCCGGCATGGGCGCGTACGTCGCCGGAAAGCACGCACTCGAAGGGATGAGCCAGGCCCTCGCCATCGAGGCCGCCCCGCACAACATCCGGGTCACCGTGCTGGAACCGGGCACGTACGCCACGCGGTACGGCACGGCCATGACCGAGGCGCGCCACCGCGTTCCCGCGTACGACGGAACCAACCGCGAGATGCTCGAAGGCACCCGCGGCCTGGTGGACAACCCCGAGATCGGTCGCCCCGAGGACTTCGCGGCGCGGGTCCTGGCCATCGTCGCCGCCGAGGGCCCCACGCCGCTGCGCATCCCGATCGGCGACGACGCGTACGGATACCTGGAGGCCGCCGACCTCGCGTCCCGCGAGGAGCTCGCCGCGGCCCGCGCCCTCACCCAGGGTCACCAGGCCGCGCCGCCTGCCTGACCCGCGCCGCCGCCTCGACCCGCCCGGTCGGCCTCACCCGCGCCGCCTGCCTGAGGTACCCCCAACCCGGCCGCGTCACGTCCCGGGCGCCCGCGCCGCGCCGATAGCCTTGCACGGAAGGCGAGTTGAGCCCGTCCGCCCCGCGCAGTTCGCGGCGGGGCGGACGGGCTCCACGACACGGAGGTGGCGCGGATGACACACGGTTCCGGGACGGGGCGGCCCACCATGACGCCCGCCGTGCAGGAGGCCTACGGTCCCTCCGATCTGGGCTCCATGCCGCTGTTCGGCGGCGGCTTCATCAACTTCGGCTACTGGCAGGGCATCGACCTCGACCGGCCCCTGAGCGAGGAGGACCGCGTCAGGAGCCAGCAGGCCATGTACCGCCATGTGCTGGCGCCGTTGGCATCCGTGGCCGAAGGGCCCCGTGCCGTGGAGGTGGGGTGCGGTCTGGGCGCCGGCGCCGCGGTGGCGGTGCGGGAGTGCGGTTTCGCGCACGTCACCGGGATGGACATCCACCCCGAGCAACTCGCGCGTGCCGCGCGGCGCAACGCCGACCTGCTGAGCCACCACCCGGAACGGCTGCGGTTCGAGCGCGGTGCCGCCGAGTCCATGCCGTTCGAGGACGGCGCGTTCGACTGCCTCTACAGCGTCGAGGCCGCCCAGCACTTCCGCGATCTGCCCGCCTTCACCCGGGAGGCCGCGCGAGTTCTGCGCCCCGGCGGACGCGCCGTCATCGCGAGCTTCTTCGTCCCCGACGGCGACCCGGGCCGGGCCGGCCGGCTCCGCGGGCTGCTCGACACGTACGCCAGCGGCCTGGATGTCGCCCACAGCGTGCCCGCACTCGTCGGCGGCCTGGAGGACGCGGGCCTGACCGAGGTGCGGGTCACCTCGATCGGGGCATCGGTGTGGCCCGGCTGGGACCGCTGGCTGGCCACGATGTGGGAGCCGGGCACCTGGCCCCGCAACTTCCTGCGCGCCTTCGACGAGGGCAGCCTCGACTACTACACCGTGACGGCCCAACGTCCCGCGCACGCAACGGAGTTGTGACGGCCACCTACCCGGCGCCCCGTGACGCTCGGGATCAGGCGACGGTCGCCGGGGTGTCCCGCAGGGTGACGTTGGCGTGGCTCTCCTGGAAGCTCTGGTCGGAGACCAGGGTCAGGCGGGCCGTGGACTGGAACTCGGCGAGCGTGGCCGAGCCGCAGGAGACCATGGTGGTCCTGAGCTTGGCGGTGGTCAGGGCGAGCCCCTCGTCGAGGTCTCCGGCGTACGGCACGTAACCGTCCACGCCCTCCTCGAAGATCAGGCCCTGGCCGCCCTGGCCGTAGCGCTGCCAGTTGCGGGCCCGGTTCGAGCCCTCGCCCCAGTACTCCTTCACGAAGCCGTCCCGGGTGGGCAGCTTGGCGCCCGCCGCCTGGTCGAAGCGGGCGAAGTAGCGGCCCATCATCACGAAATCGGCTCCCATCGCGAGCGCCAGGGCCACGTGGTAGTCGTGCACCAGACCGCCGTCGGAGCAGATCGGCACGTACTGACCGGTGCGCTCGCGGAAGGCGTCCCGCGCCGCGGCGACATCGAGGAGGGCGCTGGCCTGGCCGCGGCCGATGCCCTTCTGGTCGCGGGTGATGCAGATGGAGCCGCCGCCCACGCCGACCTTGACGAAGTCGGCGCCGGCCTCGGCGAGGAAGGTGAACGCCCGGCCGTCGACCACGTTCCCGCCCCCGACCGGGATCTCGGGATGGTGCTTCTTCACCCAGGTCAGGGCCTGCGCCTGCCAGTCGCTGTAGCCGTCGGACGAGTCGAAGCAGAGGGCGTCCGCGCCCGCGGCGAGGAGGGCGGGCACGCGTTCCTGGTAGTCGTGGGTGTTGACGCCGGCGCCCACGCGCAGCCGCTTGGCGGAGTCGACGGCCTGGTGCGGGAAGCGCTTGTTGTCCGCGTAGTCGGACCGGAACACCAGGTGCTGGAGTCGGCCTTCGGTGTCCAGGACGGGAAGACAGTCGAGGCGCTGGTCCCACAGCCGCGCGTTGGCCTCGGACAGAGTGATGTCGCCCGGTGCGTACGGCAGTTGGGCGACGGGGGTCATGCGCCCGCTCACCGGCCCGTCCAGGTCGTGGCGCTGGGGGTGGAAGTCCCGCGAGGTGACCAGGCCGAGGAGCCGGCCCGTAGCGCTGCCGTCCTCGGTGACGGCGGCGGTGCTGTGACCGGTGCGGCGCATCACGGCGGTGAGGTGGCTCAGGCTGTCGTCCGGGCGGACGTTGGTGTCGCTGGTGACGAACCCGGCCTTGAAGTTCTTCACCTGGCGCACGGCAGCGGCCTGGTCCTGGATCGACTGGTTGTGGTGCAGGAAACTGAGACCGCCGTTGCGGGCCAGCGCGATGGCGAGTTCCGGGGTGCTGACCGCCTGCATGATCGCGGAGGTGAAGGGCGAACCGAGCTCGATCGCCGACCGTTCGCCCACGACGTGCCGCACCAGCGGGGTCCGCAGATCGACCGTCGCGGGCGTGCAGTCGGTCCTGGTCCTGTTCGGCAGCAGCAGGAACTCGTTGAACGTCCGGGATACCTCGGCGATGATCTGTGCCACTCGTTCCTCCTGACCGGTCGGCAGGGCCCGTCCGGCCCGCCGTGAAGAACGCCCCCGTGTTCCTGGCCCTCGGGCAGACAGAGTCGGCATACCGGCCGTGGTGGTGCCACGCGCCGCGGCAGAGCCCTGACCAGCCCCTGGGTCGAACAGGTGCGGTCGTGACCAGGCACCTTAGCGACTGCCTCGACCCGCCTGCGAATCGGGTGGCCCGGGTCCGGGCCGGGCAGGAGCGTGCACGCCATGGTCCGGAACTCCTGAACTCCGGTACGGAGATGGCTTCCGGTACGGTCCTGCCATGCCAACCGACAACCGTTTCCCCGCGGGCGGGAGGGAACTCGTCGGCACGAGGGACCTCGCCGCACCGCTGCCGGGCAGCCGCCGCCGGCACACCGAAGACGACGTGCCGGCATGAGCGCTCTTGAGCAGGCCGTTCCGGTCGGCATGCCCGAACTCGCCTGGTGGCTCAGCGATCCCGGGCTGTGGGAGCTGTTGGAGTGCGACGAGCGTCACGACAGCGATGGCCTCCCCGTAGACCCGAGTTCAAAGGACCGCGCACAGCTCCTCGACGATCTGATCCGCCTCCCGGAACCCGTCGACCTCGACTTCGCCCGGTTCTTGCTGGTGCAGGAGACGCGATGGCACGGTCACTCCTGGGGTTTCAGCCACAGCATCGAACTCGCAGCTCTTCTCGTCGCCGAGCACCGCCAAGTCCAGGACATCTGGCTCCTCTGGGAAGCGGTCGCCAGGAGCTTCGACACCTGGTGCGGCTTCCAGCCGCACACCCTGCTGTTCGCCGCTGGGACCGCTCGCACCGTCGAGTACATCGGCACGTGCGACCACGCGCAGCGGAGCGGTCTTCTGGAGCACCTTCACGAGATCCCCGAACCCTCCGAGGAAGCGGTCATCGCGCATCTGACAGGCCGGCGCCGCTACTACGTCGAGATCCTCGACGAACTCGATACGCCGTAACGCGCCATCGCCCAACGACGGCGCAGCGTGGTGCACATGGCCGTCCGTACCCGCCCGCGCCGACCCACCAACCCTCTGTGTCACACCTCGATGGCAGACTGGCGGCACGAGGAAGTTGCGGACGGGCAGGGCGTTGCGACAGGGGGCATCCGTTGCGCGCCATCGTCCGGCGGGGGTGGCTGGTGCCACGGGGGAGAGGTGCGGCTGTGATCTTCGACAGTCTTGATGTGTCGTACGGCGAAATGTGGGGCTCCTATCGGGGGATGACACATCCGGACCCGATGTCGCGGGCGCTCGCCGCACGCAAGCATGCTGCGGGGAAGGATTACGCGGTGCTGCTGTCCGCGCGGGAGCGACCGCTGGCCCTGATCGAATACTGGCCGCGCCGGATGTGGCGTGTGTACCTGTTCGACGACAGGTCCTGGTGCATGCAGATGATCGACTTCAAGCCGCACGGCACGGGGACGCTGCTGGCTCAGCAGAACGTCCGCTGGCAGTTCTCCGACGAGCACGGGTTTGCGTCCGGTGCGTGGATCGCTCAGGAAACCACGACCGTCTCGGCCGACGGGCAGGTCGAGGTGAGATCCGAGTTCGCTGCAGCGCGGGGAGAGTCGGCGGGGCCGTCGCAGGCTCGAACGACCGGCCCGTCGAGCGACCCGGTGCGGCGTTTCCCGGCGCCCGTCGAGGACTTCCTCTGCCCCGCACCGGAATTCGGCGACTGGCAGGTGTTCGCCCCGTTCCTCGCCCAGCAGGGCCACGAGCCGGCCACGACCGTAGTCCTGCGGGACGTGTCGGTGGCGGAGGGGTCGGGGCCGCTGCGCGCCACGGACATCGAGGAGCTGTTCGTTCCGGGTGCGTGCGACACCCCGGAGGGGCCGGCCGTCGTAGAGCCCGCCGACGCCGGACTGCTGCGGATCACGTCGGGGCAGTTGGTGGTCTCGGACCCCGGCTGGATCACGGAGACGCCGCGGACCGTAACCGTGCCACCGGGTGAGTTCCCGGTCACGCTGTCCCTGTTGCGCACGCCGCGCGGAACCAGTGTCGCCGCGGCCGGGGTGAGGTTCCTGGACGTCCCGCCCAGCGAGTGGGACATGCTCCTTCAGCCCGACGAAGACCTGGAGCTGCTCGGCGAGGGCCAGTTCTACGGGGTGGGCGTGGATACGGGCACAGTGGCTTTCCTGGATGCGACGCGGACGGTGCTGGAAGACCAGCTGGACGAGGACCTGTTCGAACCCCTCGACAAGCGGCTCAGCGTCGAACTGCCCGGCACGGAGACCGAACCGAACCTCATCGCCTTCAGGGCCGGGCAGGGCGACGGAACCTATCCCGTCTGGGTCGGCCGCACCGCTGACGGCCAGGTTGGTTGCGTCGTCGTCGACTTCCAGCTCCGTTCTTCCCCACGTACCTGACGGAGCGTCAAAAGCATTGCCGGGTGCGGGCGGACGCGCTACGGGGTGAACGGGCCGTCCGTGACGAAGCGGCGCAGCTGGCGGGCGAAGGTCGCCGCCTCGCCGGGCTCCCACGAGGCGAGGCCCGCCTCGATGTGCTCCGACAGACGCCGGCGCAGGGTGTCGACCGTGCGCTCGCCCTCCTCGGTGAGGGCGAGCAGTGTCGCGCGCCGGTCGTGCGGATCGGGCTCGCGCCGCAGCAGTCCCGCCGCCTCCAATTGGGAGGCGCGGCGGGTGACCCCGGAGCGGTCGAGGCCGACCTCGGGGGCGAGGTCGGCCGCGCTGCGGGGCCCGCTGCGGGCCAGCCCGCTGAGGACCGGATACGTCAGCTCGTCCACGGCCTCGCCCAGGCCGGAGGTGAGGGTCCGGTACAGCGTGCTGCGCGTGCTGCGCTTGAGGAGCACGCCGAGGGCCTCGGCGATCTCATGTCCTGTGCTGGTGTCCACCGTTTCAGGGTAGCGTGCGCGGTGCACGTATATGTGCGGACCTATCCGTGCGGACGTATCTGTGCCGCGCGCGAGCAGTCGTGTATGCCCACGGTCCCGTACGCCGACCGGCCGACCGACCAACCGGGCGCACCGCACCCGCACCCGCACCGCTCGGCGTCCGCCAGGGCGGGTGCGTCGCGACCGCCGGACCGGGGCCGTCGCATTAACCCGTGGGGAGAAAACGCCTCATCGGACACAATGGCCGCAATGATCTCTTCAGCCGACGAGCTGCTCGTCGTCCTCGACCCGCTGCCGCACGCCGCCCGGCTCCGCCGCACCGCCCTCACCGCTCACCGTCTGGCGGCCCGGGGCGAGCTGTCACCCCTGCTCGCCGCCCTGGACGCGCGCGGCCCCTACGAACGCCGTCTCGGTGCTCTCGCCGCCCTGGCCGCAGGGGAGTTGAGCCACTTGGCCGCGCGCCTCGGCGACCCCGATCCGGTGGTACGCCGCTACGCGCTGCGAGCGGCCCGGCGTCCGGAGGTGCCGGACGCCGCGATCGAGGCCGCGTACGACGACGCGCCCGCCGTGGTCCGCGCCGGCCTCGCACGGCTGCTGCGCGACGGCGGCCGGCCCGCACTCGCCGAGCGGCTGGTGGTGCGGGTGGCCACCGAGTACGGAGTGCCGGACGCGGCCCGGCTGTTGGCGGGCTGCTCGGCGGACTTCGCCGCGGAACGCATCGACGCCTTCGCGGAAGGTCTCACTCCCGAAGACCTCCTGGCGCTCGCCCGCCGCCACCCCGCCGCCGTGCTCGACCACGCGGAACGCACCCTGGCGGGCCTTGGCGGGCAGGCACGCGACGCGTGGTGGAGACGGCACTCCAGCGCGCTGGCCGCCGCTCTGCCCGCCGCGCCGGCGCACGTCCTCGACCTCCTGGAGCGGTACGGCCCCGACGGCCTGCCCGACCCGGTGCACGACCGGCTGACCAGCCTCGTCGCGGTGGACGCCGAGCGCGTCGCGCGCTGGCTCGCCGACCCGGAACGAGCGGCCGCACGGTGGGAGCGCACTCCCGGGCGGGCGGCCATGCGGATGCTGGTGGCCGCGGATCCGCCGTCACTGCCCCGGCTCGGTGCCAAGTGGTGCAACCGGCAGGCCTTCACCGACCTCCTGCGCTCGATGCCGTTGGCGCGCCGGGCCGGATTCCTGGACGCCTCCACCGCCGAGATGGGCCCGTACGAGCGGAAGCGCGTGGCCGCCGGGGCGCTCGCGCTGCTCCCGCGCGACGAGCGGCACAGCCGCGCGAGGGCCGCGGTGGCAGAGGTCCGGGCCGAACAAGGCACGCACTGGGAGGTGTGGGAACTGCTCGCCCTGCTGCCGTCGGCCGAGGCCCGTCCCGAACTCAGCGCCGCCCTCGCCAACGGGGACGCCGATGAGCGCGGGACCATCTGGGACCGGCTGATCGTCAACGCCGCCCTGACCCGGGAGCCGACCGAGGTCGCCGCCGTGCTCGCGCTGGCCGCGGCCCGGCTGACCAACGAACGCGACCCCGTACGCGAGGAGGCGTTGAGCGCCATCGTCGCCGTGCCGGTGCCGTTGCTGAGAGAAAGCCTCGCAACTGACGTGTCAGGCGCGGGAGTTACTGGTGCGCACGCCCTGCGGCGCCTGTGTGAGGACGGCCTGAGAGCCCGGGACTGCTCGCCTGCGACCCGGCTCAGGCTCCGCACCCTGGCGGTGCGGCTGCTCGCCGCCGGAACCAACCCGCCGCAGGGCGCGCAGGCAGCGGCGACCGTGGAGGAGATCGCGCTCCGGAGCGCGGCGCACCTCATCGAGGCCCTGACCGCGCACACCGGCACGGTGGAACTCGGCCCGCCGGGCAGCCTGCGCGGGCCCGCCGTGCACACCGTGCTCAACGTCCTCGGACCCTGGCTCGACCGGGCCGCCGAGCGACGGGACACCACCCCGCTGCTCGCCCTGCTCGCGGCCTGCGGGTCCGGTGCCCGCCGCATACCGCAACTCCAGGAACGTCTGGAACAGGCCCTGCTCACCTGCCCGGACAACGCCTTCGACGAGATCGCCGCCGTCTGGCTCGCCGACCCCGCGACCCGCGGCGAGCGCGTCGTCGAGCTTCTGAGGCGCGAACCGAGCGCGGCCTTCGTGCCGTCCGTGCTGACCGTCATCGCCGCCGAGCGCACCGATCTGCTGGACCACGCACTGCCTCACGTCCCGCCCGCGGGCGGTCGATTCCCCGCCACGGGCGCCCCGCGGCCACTGCCCCCCTTCCGGTGCGCCGACCGCTGGCTGCCCCGTCAGCAGCAGGCCGCGGTACGGCTCGCGGCGGCCGTCGTGGACGATGCCGGGCGCGGCCTCGACGAGCGCGCCGCGCTGCTCCGCGCGGTGGCCCCGGTCCCGGAGCACGGCCGAGCCCTGCTCCGGCAGTACACCGCCGCCTCGTTCGACGGGGACCCGGCGCTCACGGCGGCGGCGCTCGACGCCTTCGCCCACACCGACGAACCCACCGAGGTGCTCGGCGGCCTCCTCGACCACGCCGGCGACGACCGGGCCGCGGCGGTCTGGTCCGCGGCCGGCCGGGCCGTCGCCCATGCGCGCCCCACCCGGGTCGCCCCGCTGATCCGCGATGTCCTCGTTCGCGAGAGCGGGGTCAAGGTCACCGTACGCAAGGCGGCCGTACGGCTCGCCGCGCACCACCTCCCGCCGGCCACCGCCCGCGCACTCCTGTCCACGGCCGGCCGCGCCCCGGACGTCCATCCCGATGTGGCAGCCACCGTGGTCTCCGCCGCGGCGGCCCTGCTGCCTGCCGAGGACATGTGGGCCCTGCTCGAATCGGCGGCCGTGGACGGGCCGGACGAGGCCCGGCGCGCGCTCCTCGACCTGAGCCCGTCCCGCCTCGCCCCCGCCCTCCGGCCGCGCTACGGGGAACTGCTGAGTCGGCTCCCCGCGCTGGGGAGCGTGGAGACGGCGCACCAGGCCCTGTACACCCTCAAGGACTGGGGCAGGTACGCCCCCGA
This sequence comes from Streptomyces sp. NPDC048111, assembly GCF_043202815.1. Lineage (NCBI taxonomy): Bacteria > Bacillati > Actinomycetota > Actinomycetes > Kitasatosporales > Streptomycetaceae > Streptomyces > Streptomyces sp. NPDC048111. Next base: position 71,143 of record NZ_JBIDBD010000002.1, on the reverse strand, counting down.
AGCCGGCAGGGCCCTCGCGGAGGTCTACACCGACCTCGCCTCGCCGCTCGAAGTGAGGCGGGCGGGGTACGGTCTGAGGGAGCTCGCCGCGTCCGAACTGCCGCACCCCGTCGGAGGGGTACGGCCCGGCAGCCTCATGCACGGCGTCGTGGACCGGCTGTTGGCCCGGGTGGCCGCCGGTGACGAGGGGGGCGAGCCCGGCGCGGACCTTCCGGCGCGCCGGCGACTGCACTCCCTCGTCGCGTCGGCGATCACGGATCCCCGCCTCTGCGCGGACCTGGCCCGCCAGTTGGCCGCCGAACCCGCCCTCGCCCGCACGCGTACCGCCCTCCTGGTGCGGGCGATCGATCTGCGGTCGTCGGTGGATCAACTGCACCACGCCTGCGCGGAGTTGACGAAGGCGATCGAAGGGCGGCCGGTCCTGGCGACCAGGGTGGCCGAGGACGTGGAGGATGCGCACCGGTACGGAAGCGCGCCGCTCGATCCCGCCGCGGGCCTCGCCGTGGCCGGAACGCTGGGCGCGCAGGGCGGCCTCGTGGAGGGGCTGCTCGCCGTCGCCCTCGTCACCGCCCTCGGTCTGCGGACGAGCTGGCCTCCCGTCTGCCGGGCGGCGATCCTCGCCCTGCGCCGCCACCCGGAGCATGAGGTCCGCGAGGCCGCCTACGTCACGGATCTCAGCGCCGACTGACGACGGTGACAGCCGCGGCCCCTCTCGCGGCTGTGCGCCCGAGACCCGCTCACGCGCTGGGACGTTGTGCCGCTGTGACCGATTTGCGACATTGGCCGGGCCCGCGGACGGGCACGTGTGACCTGACCATGTGTGCGGCGGCCCCGGTGGCCGTCCTTCAGGATCGGAGTACGCGTGATGCGTATCGTCGGGAACATCACCGCCCTTGCTGTCGCCACCGTGCTGGTGGGGGCGGTGGGCGGGGGAGTGGCGCAGGCGGCACCGTCCGGGGGTGGAGCGCCCTCCGCGTGTCGTCCGGCGAACCATCTCGCGAAGATCAGCGCGGCCCCGGCCTCGTCGGGGCACCGCCACTACCGGGTCACCCTGACGGCGGCGCCGGGGTACGCCGCGTGCGAGCTGGCCGGGTCGCCGGTCGACGTCCGGTTCTCGCATCACGGCGCGGTGGGCGCGGTCACCGCCGGGCGGTACGGCTCGCAGAGCGCGGTGGTGCGGTTCGGCCCGGGGCACCCGGTCCACTTCGACATCCAGGTTCCCAGCGGCCCTCGCGCGATCCCTGCCGACGAGGCGACCTTCACGCTGTCGGCGCCGGGCGGTGTGATCCCGGGGGAGTCGACGGCCCACGGCGCACTCGCCGTCGCGCCGGGCACGGTCGTCGGGCCGGTGCGGGCCGGCGCCTGATCGCGCGCCGCCCGGTCCTCCTGGCGCGGTTCGCCCGTCGCCGAGTTCCGCCGGTTGTCAGCGGCCCAGGACGTTGCGCACGACGGTCCACGCGAGCGCCGTACCCAGGATGAGACCGATCGCACCACGGCCGAGCCGCAGTCGGTATCGCTGCCCGCGCAGCCCCGCCAGGGCCCAACGGCCGTACGGATAAGCGGCCATGGGGAGGGCGGCGCACAGCACGGGGTTCATCCGAAGGGCAGTCCGCGCATCGCCGTGCAGCAACGCGTACGTCATTCGAGTCCCGCCGCAGGCAGGGCAGTTGAGGCCGGTCGCCCAGTGGAACGGGCAGCGCGGCAGCAACTGCGCGGGCTCGTAGGGACTGTGGCCGTACAGGTAGCACAGGCCCGCGAGGGCGGCGAGAGCCGCGGCGACCGGAGGCAGCGCCGCAGACAAGCGCGAGTGGGGGGGGGGGGGGGGGGGGGGGGGGGGGGGGGGGGGCGGGGCGGGGGGGGGCGGGGCCGGGGGGCCGGGGGGGGGCCCGCCGGTAGGGTTGGGCGAAGGGGGATACTGGAGGGGTAAGAAG
>NZ_JBIDBD010000002.1:0-69202 GCF_043202815.1 Streptomyces sp. NPDC048111 | reverse complement strand
CGGGGGCGGGGCGCGCGCCGCCGCCCCCCCCCCCCCCCCCCCCCCCCCCCCGGGCCGCCGCCCGCGGCCCGCCCCCCCCCCCCCCCCCCCACTCGGCTCGTACGCTGCTCAGCCACGCAGGATGCGGCCCTCGGAGTCCGTCTTGTTGTCGCTGACCAGGAGCAGGATGCCGTCGATCAGCGCCCACACGCCGAGCCCGCCACAGGTGAGGAGCTGGGCGATGGCCATGCCGATGTGGCCGGTGTAGAAACGGCCGATGCCGAACGTGCCGAGGAAGAGCTGGAGCACACCCGCCACGATCCGCGACTTGTCCGAGTACGGGCGGCCGTAGGGGTCGTAGCCGTACGGCGTCGGAGCGGGCGGCACCGGGCCGGGCTGCTGCGTTCCGAAAGAGGGGGACTGGTCGCTCATGAAATGGGTTCACTCTCAAAAATGGGTGACGACTCCGGTACACCGGGCCGCTGTTCCTCCACTTTATCCTTTACTTACGCTTCATCAAAAACTGACCTCCGCTAAACCTTGAGCCGCTCCGTGGGGGGAGTGTGTTGCCTGGGTGTGGCGTTCCTGTCGAGGGCGGAGGATGAGCGCGTCCGTGCAGGTCGGCGGAACGGTGGGCGTGGGCGTCGTCGTGGCGCGTGCCGCACTCGACGGCCGCTTTCGCCGTTCTGCGCGAAGGCATCGGGGCGGAATCGGGGCGGAGTGTTCCCAAGCCCGAGAATGCGGGTCGTCCGGCGGGCCGGTGGTCGCACGCTGCTGGTGCTCAAAACAATTCCCGGCCGCGGTGCTCTGCGCGTCCGCGCTCCGTCGTGTGGCGCTCGTCTGCCTCGCGGGGCGCGGCGCCGGAGCGGGGAGCGGGACCGCCGGGGTGCCCCCTCTGTGTTCGACGTCGATTACCTCTCCGTCGAACACGCAAAAATCTATGCTGGCGGCGATAGACATTGCGCTGTGACGTGGCTATGGTTTCTCTCGTAACCCAAGGGACAACAGAGCCCGGCAGGGACGAACTGCCGGGCAGCGGTACGCAGTACCCGTTGGACCAGAAGTTGATCACCGAGGAAAGAAGGAGGAGCCCACGCCATCAGGATCGCCCGGGACGAATGACGTGAGCCCGGGTACCGCAGGACATCGATAGTGAGGTGGTCTCCGGTCAAGCAGCAGCGATCCCCGCTCGCCCCGTCCGCAGGACGGGCACGCGGATACAGATGGCCGGTCCCGTTCCAGGACCGGCGGATGGTGTAGCAGTTCCTTCGGGGCCCGGGTGCCGCACGGCACTCGGGCCCCTCGACGCGTTCCGCGCCGCCAGTGCGGGACAACCGTCATGAGACCGGCAGTGTCAGCAGTGTCATGAGACCCAGGGATACGAGATGAGCGAGATGAGAGAGGTGCAATGACGGCAGACGACTCGTTCAGCCGACTCGACGACGACGACTACCCCGCCTACACCATGGGCCGGGCCGCCGAGATGCTCGGCACCACACAGGGATTCCTGCGGGCCGTGGGCGAAGCCCGCCTCATCACGCCGCTGCGTTCCGCCGGCGGCCACCGCCGCTACTCGCGCTACCAACTGCGCATCGCCGCGCGGGCTCGGGAACTCGTCGACCAGGGGACCCCCATCGAGGCCGCCTGCCGGATCGTCATCCTGGAAGACCAGCTCGAAGAGGCTCAGCGGATCAACGCCGCGTACCGGCGCGCCGCCGAGACGACCGAGCAGCCGGCCGCCGCGACCTGACGCGACGGCTGTGGCCGCCGCAGCGTCGGAGGGGGCGCGGACAGCTGCCCGGGACACGGTGCGTTCCCGGGCAGCCTCGCCGTTCGACATCCCGCGTCCGGCGGCGGTCGGCGGCCGGGCATCCTCGTACCGCGTCCGGCGGCGGCCGGAAGGGCCGGCAGCCCTGCCCCGGCGGACCCGGGACGCGGAAGCGTCAGGCCAGGCCCGACTCGATGGCGCGGCGTACGGCGTCGGCCCGGTCGCGGAGCCCCGCCTTCGCGAACAGGTTGTTGATGTGGGTCTTGACCGTGGCCTCGCTGATGAACAGCTTCTCGGCGATACCCCGGTTGGGCAGGCCCTGGCCGATCAGTGCGAGGACCTCGCGCTCGCGGCGCGTCAGATCCTCGGGCAGGGCCTTGGCCGGGGCGGGTGCCTTGGTCCTCGCCGTGGCGAGCAGGCGGGTCTGCACGTCACGGTCGAGGACGGACTGGCCCGCCGCGGCGGCCCGGATCGCCCGGGTGATGTCCTGACGGCCCGCGTTCTTCGTCAGATAGCCGCGGGCGCCCGCGCCCAGCGCCCCCAGGATCGAATCGTCGTCCGCGAACGTCGTGAGCACGACCACCGCGACCTCCGGGTACTCCTCGCTCAGCCGGCGGGTCGCCTCGATCCCGTCCATGACCGGCATCCGCAGATCCATCAGCACCACATCGACGGGCCCCGCCGCCACCGCCGCCAGGACCTCGCTGCCGTCCGCTGCCGCCGCGACGACGTCGATGTCCTCGGCGAGCCCGAGCACCGCCGCGAGCGGCTCCCGCACCGCCGCCTGGTCATCGGCGACGACCACCCTCAACTGCCTTGATTCCCCGGTCGGTTCACTCATGCCGCAATCACCGCCTCCACCTGCCAGCCACCCTGGTCCTGTCCTTCCGTGATCGGCCCCGCCGTGACGCTCCCGCCCAACAGGGCCACCCGCTCGCGCATGCCGATCAATCCCATCCCGCTGCCGAGGCCCGGGTTCACCTCGCGGGTGGCGGGGCGGTTGCGGATCCTCAGCGTGATCGAGGCGTCGGCGAACGCCAGCTCCGCGGCGACCCGCCCTCCGGGGGCGTGCCGGGCCGCGTTGGTCAACGCCTCCTGGGCGATCCTCAGCAGGTTCTGCGTCACCTGCGCCGGCATCTCGCGCACGGTTCCCGTGACGGTGAGGACGTCCTGGTGTCCCGACGACTCGAACATCGCGGCCAGACTTTCGAGCAGGGGCAGGGAGTCCTCGCGGAGCGCGTGCACGGTCCACTGCGCCTGCTTGAGGCTCTCCTTGACCAGGCTGTGCGCCTTGTTGTTGGCCTCCCGCACCTTCGCCAGGTCACCGGTGTCGAGCAACGCGTCGGCCAGCTCCAGCTGCATGTTGATCCCGGCCAGTGAATGCGCGAGGACGTCGTGGACGTCACGGGCGATGCGGCTGCGCTCGGTCAGCACCGCGGTCCGTGCCTCGGCCCGCGCGGCCCGTTCCGCCGACTCCGCGGCCGAGATCGCCGACCGCACGGACTGCTGCTTGCTGCGGTTGACGATGCCGATCACGACCGGCACCCCCGTGGCGAGACCGAGCACCCAGGGCAGCAGCTCGTGCCCCGGTCCGAGGCGGAAGTACAGCACCCCCGCGCAGAGCAGACTGCAGGCGCCGGCCAGGACGAGTGCGGGCCGGGCCTCCAGCCGGTATCCGATGTGCCCGGCGATGAAGAAGGCGAACAGATAGCTCGTGCCGCTGCGGCTCGCACCGAGCAGGGCCGCCGCCGCGACGATGCTGAGCGACAGCCAGATCAGCGCGGCGCGCGGGGGAATGCGGTGCTCGGGCAGGCCCCGGCCCAGCAGCGCAAGGGAGTTGACGACGAAGAGGAGGGCCACCGCCAGGCCCTGGCCGGTGACACCCATGGGGCGAATGGTCAGGGTCCCGACGACGATGACCGCGATGCTCAGGGCCCACTGCGTACGGGGATCCTGGCCCGGGATCGGACGCGGGTCCGCCCCCGGGACCGGGGGCGGAGTGATCTGGGTGGCGGGCACGGGCCGAACATAGCGCACGGTCAGACCGTACGGTCGAGGACGGGTACGGGGGTGGCGCCGGTGACCGGGTGGGCGGCGGCGCGGCTGCGCACGTAGATGGTCGCCACGCGGGTGACCACCTCGGTGACCGCCATCAGGACGAACGCCGACACCCAGGCCTCGTTGCTGGTGATGTGGTGGGCGAGGCTGAACCGCATGACGTCGTCCGCACCACCGGCGTGCTCGACCCAGATCTGGAAGCCCATGCGGGCGCCCATGCCGACCACCCACAGGATGGCCGAGACGAGGCCGGCCTTGATCAGGAGGTGCCCGTCGAGCGCCCGGATCCGGGTGTAGGCGCCACCGGCGATGCCGAGCACGGCCCCGATGCCCATCAGGACACCGATCAGGACGAGGTCGTTGCCGTCGGTCGGAATGGAGTCGAGGTACGAGTACGCCACGAAGGCCACGATCCCCAGGGGGATCAGGAACGTCTTGTGGTCGAGTCGGCCTTCCCGCAGCTGCCGGAAGACGACGAGGAGGAGGGCGATGTCGGTGATCCACTCGGTCGTTGTCATGCCCTCAAGACTGCTCTGATCAGGGCTTCAGCACCTGGACCCCTGGGTGGAACCGGGGGTGGAGATCGACCGCGCCGCGCCTCTCCACCCGCAGGCCTGCCGGGGGAGGCGCCGCGTCGGGACACCGCACCGGCCGAGCCGCCCGGGGGCGCCCGTGGACGGTGGCGGCGACCATGGAAGGGATGCCCCGAACCGTCGAAGATCCGAGCCGGGACGTGGGAGGGGCGGGGGAGGGGGTACCCGGCAGCGCGCACCGACATCGTTCAAGGAGGAGTCATGAGGGCACTCACCTGGCACGGCAAGCGGGACGTCCGCGTGGACACCGTGCCCGACCCCACGATCCAGGAGCCCGACGACATCGTCATCAAGGTGACGACGACCGGTCTGTGCGGCTCGGACCTGCACCTCTACGAGGTGCTCGGCCCCTTCCTCGACCCGGGGGACATCCTCGGGCACGAGCCCATGGGCATCGTCGAGGAGGTGGGACCGAAGGTCACCGCGCTGAAGCCGGGGGACCGGGTCGTCGTCCCGTTCAACGTCTCGTGCGGAACGTGCTTCATGTGCGCCCAGGGCCTGCATTCCCAGTGCGAGACCACCCAGGTCCACGAGCACGGCACGGGCGCCTCGCTCTTCGGCTACACCAAGCTCTACGGCCAGGTCCCGGGAGGCCAGGCCCAGTACTTGCGCGTCCCGTTCGGCAACACCCTGCCGATCCGGGTTCCGGACGGCCCCGCGGACGACCGCTTCGTCTACCTCTCCGACGTGCTGCCCACCGCCTGGCAGGCCGTCGAGTACGCCGCCATTCCGCCCGGCGGCAGCGTCGCCGTCCTCGGTCTCGGGCCGATCGGCGACATGTGCGCGCGGATCGCGGCCCACCGCGGGGCCGGCACCGTCATCGGCATCGACCTGGTGCCGGAGCGCCTGGAGCGGGCGCGCCGGCGCGGCGTCCACACGCTGGACCTGCGGGAGTGCGGCGACAACCTGCTGGACGCCGTCCGCGAACTCACCGCCGGGCGCGGAGCGGACGCCGTGATCGACGCGGTGGGCATGGAGGCGCACGGCAGCAAGGTGGCCGCCGCCGCCCAGGGCGCGGCCACGCTCCTGCCCGACGCCCTCGCCGCGGCCATGATCAAGCGGGCCGGCGTCGACCGGCTCTCCGCCCTCTACACGGCCATCGACCTGGTGCGCAGGGGCGGCACGGTCTCCGTGTCCGGGGTGTACGGCGGCGCGGCCGACCCGCTTCCGCTGCTGACCATGTTCGACAAGCAGCTCCAACTGCGCATGGGCCAGGCCAACGTCCGGCGCTGGGTGGACGACCTGATGCCGCTCGTCGTGGACGGCGACGTGCTGGGAGTGGACGACTTCGCCACCCACCGGCTGCCCCTGGAGCAGGCTCCCGAGGCGTACGAGATGTTCCAGAAGAAGCAGGACGGCGCGGTGAAGGTGCTCTTCACCCCGTGACGGCGCGGCTCGCTACCGCTGCGGGCGGCGCTTGCCGCCCGTGCGGTCGCGGACCGCGAGCAGCCGCTGGGCTCCGGCCAGGACGCCGGGCCTGCTGCCGCGCAGGGCGGCCCGGGCGGCATTGGCGCCCGGCGCTCCGTGGACGCCGCCACCGGGGTGCGCCCCCGCCGACGCGAGGAACAGGCGGGAGACGGGGGTCTCGGGGCGGCCGGTGCCCGGGGTCGGGCGGAAGAAGAGCTGCTGGTGCAGTGCCGTGGTGCCGCCGTTGATGGCCCCGCCGTTCAGGTTGCGGTCGAGCGCCTCCAGGGTGGGCGGGGCCAGGATGCGCCGGGCGCGGATGAGGGCGCGGAACCCCGGGGCGTACCGCTCGACCTCCCGCTCCATGCGGTCGGCCATGAGGTTCTGGTCGTCCGGGCTCCAGGCGCCGCTGATGGATTCCTCGCCCGCGTCCGCACGGATCTCCCGCGGCACATGGGTGTACGCCCACGCCGACTCGGTGCCGCGGGGGGAGCGGGAGGCGTCGGACGTGGTCATCTGGCCGAAGATCAGGAACGGGCGGTCGGGGACCTGCCGCATCGCGATCTGCGCGGCGAAGCGGGTCAGCTCGTCCACCCCGTCGGCCAGGTGCACGGTGCCGGCCCGGGACGCCTGCTCGGCCTGCCAGGGCACCGGGCCGTCGAGCGCCCAGTCCACCTTGACGGTGCCGAAGTCCCACTGGAAGTTCCGCAGATCTGCGAGGAGTTGGGCCGGCAGGTGCTCGGCGGGCACGAGGTGGCCGTACAGGGCGGGCACCGACACATCGGCGAGCACGGCCCGTGAGGCGGCCACGCAGTCGCCGTCCTCGGTCCGCACCCCGACGGCACGCCCGTCGCTGATCACGACCTCCACCACGCGCCGTCCGCAGTGCACCGTCCCGCCGCGCGAGCGCAGCCGCCGGATCAGGGCCTGGGCGAGTTCGCCGGAGCCCCCGGCCGGCACCGGAAAGCCGTAGCTCTGGCCGAGCATGGCCATCAGCCAGCCGAAGCCGCCGCTGCCCGCGGACTCCGGGGCGAGGTCGGCGTGCAGGGCGTTGCCCGCGAGCAGGAGTCTGCCGCCCGCCCCGGCGAACTCCTCCTCGCCCATGCGCCGCACCGGCAGCGCGAGCGTACGGGCCAGCCGCAGCGCGCCTCCCGTCCGCAGCCGCAGCGCCAGCCTGGCCGTCGATTTGACCGGCGGGAAGGGGGTGAACAGGGCGTCCAGGAGATCGGGACGTACGTGCTCCCACGTCTCGTACAGCCGGCGCCAGGCGGCCCCGTCGCCCGGTGCGAAGGCGTCGAGGGAACGGGCGGTGGTGTCGACGTCGCGGTCCAGCAGGGCGCAGCGCCCGTCGGAGGTGGGATGGGCCACCACACTCGGCGCGTGGCTCCATCGCAGCCCGAACGCCTCGAGGCCGAGCTTCGACAGGATCGGGGACGCGGCGGCCAGCGGATAGAACGAGCTGAAGAGATCGTTGACGAAGGCGGGGTCCACCCCCCTGTCATGGCGCACCGCGCCTCCGGGCTCGGCCTGCTCCTCGAGGACCTGGACGCTCCAGCCGGCGTCGGCCAGCAGATTGGCGGCCACCAAACCGTTCGGGCCGGCGCCGATCACCACGGCGTCAGGCATGCGCGCCACCGTCGGAGCCGGGAGCTGCTGGGGCCGCCGCCGGCGGCGCGGCCTGGGCCGGTCGGCCCTCCTGGTCCTCGCAGAGGCGGGCCAGACGCGCCAGCATCGGACGGTGCCGCAACTGGATCAGCGCCTCGATCCCCGCGTTGTGCAGGGTGCCGCCCGCGCCCTGCAAGGGGTGCTCGTCGACGATCACCAGGGCGTGGTCGCCCCAGGTCCGCACCTCGACCGCGATCCGCGCCGTCCCGAGGATGCCGGCCTTCGCTTCGAGTTCCAGGGCGGTGCCACCCTGGCAGCGCCGCACGACGGTCTCGTTGGTGAGCCGCACCGGGCCCAGCCGGATCTCGTACTCGATCGCGGCGCCCACCCGCGGCCACGCACCACGGACCGGGCGCGAGGAGGAGGTGCCCACCACCCAGTCCGCGTACTTGTTGCCATCGGCGAGCACGGCCCACACGGTGTCCGGGCTCGCCTTGATCAGACGGTGACGGATCGCCATCAGCGCTTCCCACTCTCGGTCCGGGAGGGAGCCGCTCGGCTCCCCGAACCCCCCGGGTACCCTCCCCTCGGACATTCACCAACATAGTGGCCGGGCGCCGGACCCGCCCTCCGGCGGGCGCCCGGCCACTGCCGCACCCGGCCCGCCCGGCCGACCGGACTCCGGAACCCGGTGCGCGCGGGCCCGAGCCGTCCCGCACACGCCCGTCGAGTGCGCGTCGACGCCCCCGCCGCGTGCGTCGGCGGGGTGTCGGAGGGAGTGCCCGAAAGGCGAAGTGGGTTCGGGTCAGGACCGGTATCGCCATGTTCGAGGCGCCGAGCGGGCGTCGTAGGATAGCCGCAACACGCCTGCGCCATAAGTGTTTTGGGAGAACCCGTGGGGCTGTGGGGGTATGAGGTTTCCCACGCTGCACGGAATTGCCACGTGGCCACGGTGTCGAGCAGAGTTTTGCATTCATCAGGCCCCGCATACGGCACTTCCGCACCTCGGGTACCCAGGTCCCCACACAACTCCATAGTTGAGCCGTATGCTGCCCGTGCATCAAGTGGCGCCTCCCGCAAGGGAGTTGCCCGGCGGGCCCGTTCCTTCCGCAGGGAAGGCGGAGCCGGGGCGACGATCGCGTCCGCGATGTACCCGTGTGGATGCCGCTGGAAGGAAAGCGTGTGAGCCGGATATCGGCCAGGGGATTCGCGGTGGCGTCCGCCACGGCGGTCACCACCGTTGGCGCCGTCGTCGGTGTCGCCGCAGGCGGCCCCGCGGCCGCGTCGAGCGACAGCATCGAGGCCGCGGCCTCCGACGGCACACTGCTGGCCGACATACCCGCGGGCCAGCAGGCCCAGATCCAGACGGCGTCCCTCGCCCAGCAGGCCGACGCGCAGTCGGCGCAGGCCAGCGCCCAGGCCAAGAAGTCCGCCGAGGAGGCCGCCCGGCTGCGCGCCGCCGCGGACGCCAAGGCCAAGAAGGACGCCGCGGACAAGACGAAGGCCGACAAGGAGAAGGCGGACAAGGAGTCCAAGGCCCGCGATCTGGAGACCCAGTCCGCGAGCCGCTCCACGAACCGGGACACCTTCAAGGTCCAGAGTTCGTACTCGGTCTCCGAGGTCCAGGCCATCGCGCGCCAGATCGTTCCGGGCGATCAGTTCCAGTGCTTCAGCAACATCGTGACCAAGGAATCCAGCTGGAACTACACGGCCAGCAACGGCAGTGCCTACGGTCTGGTCCAGGCGCTCCCGGGTTCCAAGATGAGTTCCGCCGGCTCCGACTGGCAGACCAATCCGGCCACCCAGATCAAGTGGGGCCTCAGCTACATGAACGGCCGTTACGGCAGCCCCTGCGGCGCCTGGTCCTTCTGGCTCTCCCACCACTCCTACTGAGCCCGCGCGGCGCCCGCCCGCCCAGGGGGCGCCGCACCCAAGGCCCATACGAAGGCCCAACTCCCGCCTCGCAGGCCACCCTTCGCGCACATGTGCTCGTGGAGGCGTGGGCCCGCTCCCGCCTATCGTGGTCCGCTGTCTGCCGGTCCGAGGTTGCGGAGGGCGCTCATGGCCAGTGCTTTTCAGGAGCTCAAGCTCACGGAGATGTTCGCCGCGCTGGACGCGGACGGGGACGGCTGTCTGCGCGAGGACGACTTCACCGCACTCGTCGCCCGCTGGTGCCGGCTCCCGGCCGTGCGGGAGCGGCCGGAACTGCGCGCCAGGGTGGAGACCCTCCTGATGGGCTGGTGGGCGGCGCTGCTCGAAGAGGGCGACGCGGACGGGGACGGCGCGATCGACATGGCCGAACTGCTCGTCGTCGTCGACAAACTGCCCGCCATGGTGGCCGAAGTGACCGCCACCGCCCACACCGTCTTCGACGCGGTGGACGCCAATGGCGACGGCCGCATCTCACCCGAGGAACACCGCACACTCGTGGAGACCTGGAACGGGCGGCCCGTGGACATGACGGGTGTCTTCGAAAGGCTCGACCTCGACGGGGACGGCCACCTCGGCCGCGACGAATTCGCCCTGCTGTGGCGCCAGTTCTGGATGAGCGACGAACCGCGGGAGCCGGGAAAATGGCTCTGCGGCCGCATCCCGGAATCCCGCCGGCGAGCCGACTGAGACCGGTCACCGAAGACCTCGCGAGACCTGTGACGCGCGTCACATCCGCTCCATGTCACGTCCTGACCGCCTGCTCCCATCTGGTGGGCGTCAGCAAGTGAGCGGAGAGGGCGGAACATTGAACGCGAAGCAGCAGAACACCGGCACGGCGGCGGCACACCACATCGTGGTCCTGGGCGCCGGGTACGCGGGGATGGCCGCGGCCATGCAGCTCGCGGCCCGCGCCAAGGGCCGGGCGGACATACGGGTGACGGTGGTGAACGCCACGGAGCGGTTCACCGAACGCATGAGGCTGCACATGACCGCCACCCGGCAGCAGGTCGCCGACCTCAGCGTGCCGGAGATGCTGGAGGGCACGGGCGCACACTTCGTGCGCGGCTGGGTCACCGCGGTGGACGCGGACGCGAGGACGGTGCGGATCGACGACGACCGGACGCTCGCCTACGACACCCTGGTGTACGGCCTGGGCGGAGCCGCCGACACCTCCGCGGTACCGGGCGCCGAGCACCACGCGTACACCCTCGACAGCGCGTCCGACGCCGAACTCCTCGGCGACCGCCTGACGCGGCTCGACGGCGGGACGGTGGTGGTCGCCGGCAGCGGCCTCACCGGCATCGAGACGGCCGCGGAGATCGCCGAGCAGTACCCCGCGGCGGACGTGGTCCTGGTGGGCCGCCAGGAGCCGGGCGCGTCCATGAACCCGAAGGCGGGCGCGTACGTGCGTGCCGCGCTCGACCGGCTCGGCGTACGGGTGCGGGCCGGTGCGGAGGTGCGCAAGGTGCTGCCCGGCGGAGTGGAACTGGCCGGCGGGGAGCTCGTCGCGGCCGACGCGGTGGTGTGGACGAGCGGCACCCGGGTCTCGCCGGTGGCCGCCGGGGCCGGACTGACCGTCGACGAGCGCGGGCGCATCGTCACCGACGGCGCGCTGCGCTCGGTGTCCCACCCGGAGGTGTACGCCGTCGGGGACGCGGCCGCGATCCGCCAGGGGTACGGGGTCATGCACGGGACGTGCCAGGGCGGCATGCCCACCGGTGTGCACGCGGCGCTGTCGATCCTCCGGGTGCTGCGCGGCAAGCAGCCCAAGGCGTTCCGGTTCGGCTACTACCACACCCCGGTGAGCCTCGGCCGGACGGACGCTGTGGTGCAGTTCACGCGGCCCGACGACAGCCCGCGCAGGATCTGCCTGACCGGCGGCCTCGCCGTCAGGTACAAGGAGACGGTGACCGCCTCGCCCTGGCCGACCTACGGCCGTATGAAGAAGATGCCCGCCTCCGGCGCGTTCTGGCCGCGCGGCGGCCGCTTCACCCGCATCGGAAGGACCAAGTGACCAGCCCCTCCTCCACCAGTACCGACCACGCCGACCAGCAGGTCTTCCACGAACACCGGCGGCTGCTGTTCTCGGTGGCCTACCGCCTGCTCGGGACCGCCGCCGACGCCGAGGACGCCGTCCAGGACGCCTGGATCAAGTGGTCGGCGGCCGACCGTTCACAAGTCGCCGACCCCAAGGCGTACTTGACCCGGATCGTCTCCAACGAAGCGCTGGAGCGCCTGCGTTCCACCCGCGTCAAGCGGGAGACGTATGTCGGGCCGTGGCTTCCCGAGCCCATCCTGACCGGCGGCGACGCCTCCGAGGCCGTCACCGATGCCGAGTCGGTGTCCATGGCCCTGCTCGTCGTGCTGGAGACGCTCAGTCCGCTGGAACGTGCGGTGTTCGTCCTGAAGGAGGTCTTCGCCTTCAGTTACGTCGAGATCGCCGGCATGGTCGAGCGGTCCGAAGCCGCGGTGCGGCAGGCGGCGCACCGGGCGCGCGAACACGTACAGGCGCGCCGCCCCCGTTTCACCGCCGACCGCTCGCGGCAGCGCGAGGCCACCGAGCGGTTCTTCGCCGCGACGGCCGGCGGTGATGTGAACGCCCTGATGGAACTGCTCTCCCCGGACGTCACCCTGTGGACCGACGGCGGCGGCAAGGTCCGTCAGGCGCTCCGTCCGGTCATCGGGGCCACGACCGTGGCCGGCTGGTTCGCGGCCATGGGCTCGGTCACCTACCAAGGTGTCGCGCCGGCCGACATGAAGGCCGAACTGACGTCGATCAACGGCCAGTTGGGGATGCTGTTCCGCGCGCCCGACCGGGTCGTCGCCACCGTCACGTTCGACTTCGACGCGGACGGCCGGATCAGCGCGATCCACAATGTGGCCAACCCGGACAAGCTGCGGGCGGTCGCCGGGGGGACCACCTACGACATCGGGACACGGTAGGGGCCCGTTCGGCCCCGATTGAGGCCGCTGTGCCGGGGCAAGCGGGCTGGGACGCGGTGGACGGTCCGTCCTGGAGGACGGACCGTCCCGCGGGCGAACCACGAGGAAAGGCGGGCCACGATGGCCGAGTTGTCGTCGCCGGAGCGACAGTCACGACCGACGGGAGAGGGCCGCGTGCCCCCGACGCCACCCGGAACGGCCCCCGCGCCCACGTCCGCACCCCGCCCCACAGACGCGCAGGAGCCTTCGGCGCCGTCCGACGCCGCGCCCACGCCCCCGCTGCGCCCCGGCGCGTACGACCCCGCCGACTACGCGGAATGCGTGGTCCGCAGCGCCGCCGAGGCGCGGGTGTCGCCCCTGCTGGTCATGACCGTGCTGCACAACGAGGCGTACAAGCCGCACCACCCGCTGTGGGAGCGGCTGTGGCAGTGGTGGAAGCCGGGCGCCTCCTTCGGCGTGGCCAACATGCACAGCGCCACCTTCGAGGAAGTGCGCCGCACGCACGGCCTGGCGGAGCGGTGGCAGGACCTGCGCGACGACCCCGCGTTCGCCATCCGCGCGGCGGCCCTGCACCTGCGGGACCTCGACGGGCGCCTCCCGGCACGACAGGTGCGCCGCTACACCCGCGACGAGCTCCTCGCCCTCGGCTACAACGCGGGCGAACGCAACATGCGGGCCTTCGCCCGCGGCGTGCCCCCGGGCCCGATGGCCCGGTCGTACCTGCGCCGCTACCGCACCTACCGCGGCCGGGCCGCCGCCGCCCTTGAAAGCGTCGAACGGGCGGCAGGGAAAGGCGAGTTGGGCTGAGGCTTCCCGCCTCGGCCCCGCGCGCCGCACGGCACGGCACGGGACGCCGGACCGACCCGCGGCCCCGCCGGGCGGCCGGGCCGCGGACGGCGCCGGTCGAAATGGCGCTGCGAGGCCCGCGGCACGTCGGTTACCGTGGACGCATGTCTACGCCCCGAGTTTCCTAGCGAAGGACCCGCTTCCACGCCAGAAGTGTGTCCTTTCGCTTATTCGGAGCGTTTCCCCATGATCACCGTTCGTGATGCAGAGCTGCGTGCGGGCGCCCGCCTGCTGCTCCGCGACCTCTCCTTCACCGTGTCTCCCGGCGACCGGATCGGCCTCGTCGGCCGCAACGGCGCCGGCAAGACCACCCTCATGACCGCACTCGCGGGGCAGTCGCGCCCCGCCGCCGGGACCATCACGGCGACCGCCCCCGTCGGCTTCCTCGCCCAGGACTCCCGCGCGGCCGACCCCACCGTGACGGTCACCGCCCGCATCCTCTCGGCCCGCGGCCTCGACACCGCCCTGCGCGCGCTGCGTGACGCCGAGGCCGCCATGGCCGGGTCGGGCTCACCGGCCGCGCTGGAGCGCGCGATGGCCGCCTACGCCCGGGCCGAAGCCGCCTTCCAGGCCGGCGGTGGATACGGCGCCGAGGCCGAGGCCGCCCGCGTGGCGGCCGGGCTCGGGCTGCCCGAGCGGGTGATGGGGGAGCCCGTCGGCACCCTGTCCGGCGGCCAGAAGCGCCGCGTGGAGCTGGCCCGCATCCTGTTCGCCGGGCACGGCGGCACCCTGCTCCTCGACGAGCCCACCAACCACCTGGACGCGGACTCCGTCGCCTGGCTGCGCACCTTCCTGCGGGCGCACCAAGGCGGTCTCGTCGTGATCAGCCACGACACCGCGCTGCTCGACGCCACCGTCAACCGGGTCTTCCACCTCGATGCCACGCGGGCCACCGTCGACATCCACAACACCGGATGGGCCGCGCACCTCATCCAGCGCGACGCCGACGAAAGGCGTCGCCGGCGCGAACGGGCCAACGGCGAACGCAAGGCCGCGACCCTGCACGCCCAGGCCGACCGGATGAAGGCCCGCTCCGCCACCGCGGTGACGGCCCGGAGCATGGCGCGCCGCGCCGACCGCATGCTCGCCGCGCTGGAACCGGCCCGGCGCGCCGAGAAGGTCGCCAGGATCCGGCTGCCCGAGCCGGCACCCTGCGGCCGGACACCGCTCGGCGCCGTCAGCCTGGCCAAGTCGTACGGCGACCACCGGGTACTGACCGGCGTCGACCTCGCGGTGGACCGCGGCAGCCGTCTGGTGGTCCTCGGCCTCAACGGCGCGGGCAAGACCACGCTGCTGCGGCTGCTCGCCGGCCGCGAGCGGCCCGACGCCGGCCGCGTGGTGCACGGACACGGGCTGCGCCTGGGCTACTTCGCGCAGGAGCACGACACCCTCGACCCGGACCGCACGGTCCGCGAGAACCTGTCGGCGACCGCCCCGCACCTGGACGACGGCGAGGCGCGGCGCGTCCTCGGCGCGTTCCTGTTCGCGGGCGACGACGCCGACAAGCGGGCCGCGGTCCTGTCCGGCGGGGAGAAGACCCGTCTCGCACTCGCCTGCCTGGTGCACTCGGGAGCGAACGTGCTGCTGCTCGACGAGCCGACCAACAACCTCGACCCCGCGTCCCGCGACGAGGTCCTTGGCGCCCTGGACGGCTACCCGGGGGCCATCGTGATGGTCACCCACGACGAGGGCGCCCTGGACGCCCTGCGCCCCGACCGCGTCCTGCTGCTGCCGGACGCGGACGACGACCTGTGGAGCGACGAGTACCGGGAGCTGGTGGCCCTCGCCTGACAACTCCCGCCCCGGCCACCGCACTTGAGGCGCGGTGGCCGGGGCCGGGCCGCGTCACCGGGTCAGGCCTGCCCGGACAGCGCCGCCAGATAGCGGGTCAGGCCCTGCGGTGTGTCGGCGAGGCCGAAGCGGGCGCCGAGTTGTCCGTCCGGCCGCACGATGAAACAGGTCGGTCCCTCGGGTCGGTAGAGCCGCGCGAACTCGCCCGCCGCGTCGAGGTATCCCGGCACCGGGAGCGCCGCCGGCACCGCCGTCCCGGCTCCGTCGGCCAGGGCCGCACCCCGGGGAGCGACGACGGCGAGGGTGCGCGGACCGGTCCCTTCGAAGTCCGCGGCGCGAAGGGGGGTCGGGGCCAGGCCGTCCGCAGAGGCGAGCGCCGAGACGGCCTGATCGACGGCCGGGTCGCCCGGGTCCGGAAGATAGAGCAGGGCGACGTGTCCCGGGGTGCCGCGGAGGATGTCCAGCAGCCGGAACGGGTAGGCCGCGAGCGGCGAGGTCAGCCCCGCGCAGTCGGGGGCGCGGTCGCCCGGCTGGGGCGCGTCCCGGGGACCGTGGGCGGGGCCGGCGAGCGGCCCGTCCCGGTAGCCGACCAGGAGCTGGGCCTCGCGCAGGATCTGCGTGCGGGGGCTGTCGGGGTCCGACCCGACGCCGTGCTGGGCGTGCCGCACGGTCCGCCCGACCACCTCCTCGCCCACCGGACGGCGCTCGGCGTCGTATGTGTCGAGCAGGGCGGGGCCCGCCGACCCCCGGACGACCAGGGCGATCTTCCACGCCAGGTTGCAGGCGTCCTGGATGCCGGTGTTCATCCCCTGGGCGCCGGTCGGCGGATGGATGTGGGCCGCGTCGCCGGCGACGAAGACGCGCCCCTCGCCGTACCGGTCGACGATCCGGTGGCTGATGCGGAACGTCGAGGACCAGCGCAGGTGCGAAACCACGGCCGGCGCGGGTGCCAGCCGGTCGACCACCGCCTGGATGTCGGACAGCGAGGGCCCTTCGCCTCCCGTGATGCCGTGGCTCACACCGTCGGCCGGCACGGAGGGCGCGGTGGCGTCCGCCGGGGCGGCGCGGGTGGGCACCGGCATCGACAGGCGGTAGCGGTGGGAGCCGGGCAGCGGGACGCACACCAGCACGTCGTCGACCGAGCCGTCCGCGGCCAGGTGACTCGACCGCACGCTGAAACCGGGCGGCAGGTCCCAGTCCGTCTCGACATCGGCCAGCATGTAACCCAGCGGGAAGGCGCCTCCCTCGAAGGAGAGACCGAGCCCCTTGCGAACGGTGCTGTGCGCACCGTCGCAGCCCACCACATGGCCGACCCGGATCTCCTCGTCGCCGCCCGAGGCGCTATGCAGCTCGGCCGTCACGCCGTCGGCGTCCTGACGGAACGACAGGAGTTCGGTCTCGCGTTCAATGCGCGTGCCCAGGCCCGCCAGGTACTGCTCGAGGAGCCGCTCGGTCTCGTACTGGGGCAGCGCGGCGAAGCCGTACGGCACCTCCGGCGGCACGTCGAGGACGATCCTGGGCCGCTCGTCGCCGTTGACGTAGGTCAGCTGCCCGCGAATCGGCGTCGCCGCCTCGATCACGCTGCGCGCCAGGCCCATCCGGTCCCAGATCTCCAGGGTGCGGGGCTGTATCCCCACCGCCTTCGCGTACGGCAGCCGGGCGGACAGCCGGTCGACGAGGCGGACGCGCACCCCGTGCCGGGCCAGCTCGGCGGCGGCGCTGAGGCCGACGGGACCGGCTCCCACGACCAGTACGTCCGTGGTGGTGCTGCGGGTGTGTGCCACGGGTGCCTCCCGCTGGTGGGCCCCCCGCTGATGGCCCCCGGACCACTCGCTTTCATTGTGACCCGCCCGTCCGTCGGCTGCGAGACGGCGGCGACCGCCCGGGAGACGGCGTGCCGCCGCCTACCCGTCCGGGTGGTTTATCCGCCTTCGTGCGTGTCCCTCCTGTTCGCGCACGATGCTGTGCTGCGTAGACGTGCGGTGCGACACGAAATGGTGAGGTCATGGCGAACGGAAGTGTCCTGCTGGCCCTGCGCGATGACCCGCCCGACGGCGGGGCGGACGCCGAGCAACTACGCAGAATCGGGGCGGAGTTGGAGGCGCGTGGTCTGCATGTGCGCTGGGCGCGCAGCGCCGAGCACGCCTGCGCGGTGCTGCGCACCGAAGCGAGCCTGACCGCCGCGGTGGTGGCCTGGGAACTGCCCGGCCGCGACCGGCGGTCCGACGGCCCGGGCGGCCCCGGCGCCGGGGACGTCGATCCGGCCGGGGCGGCCGTACTGCGGCAGATCTCCCGCCGCTTCAAGGACCTCCCGGTGTTCCTGGTCATGGCGGAGGACTCCCCGCACGGTCTCGACAGCCTTCCGCTGTGGGTCGCGGAGGACGTGGTGGGGTACATCTGGCCCCTGGAGGACACCCCGTCCTTCATCGCCGGACGGGTGGCCCACGCGGCGCGGGCGTACCAGGAAGCGGTGCTCCCCCCGTTCTTCAAGGCGCTCCGGCGGTTCGACGACGCCCACGAGTACTCCTGGCACACCCCCGCGCACTCGGGCGGCGTCGCGTTCCTGAAGTCGCCCGTGGGCCGGGCCTTCTTCGACTACTACGGAGAGCGCCTCTTCCGCACCGATCTGTCCATCTCCGTGGGGGAGTTGGGCTCCCTCTTCGAGCACAACGGCCCGATCGGCGACGCGGAACGCAATGCCGCCCGCATCTTCGGCGCCGACCGCACGTACTTCGTCCTGCACGGCGACTCCACCGCCGACCGCATGGTCGGCCACTACAGCGTCACCACCGACGAGATCGCCCTGGTGGACCGCAACTGCCACAAGTCGGTGCTGCACGGGCTCGTCATCTCCGGCGCGCGGCCGGTGTACCTCGTACCGACCCGCAACGGCTACGGGCTCGCGGGCCCGCTCCCCGCGAGCGAGACCGCGCCGGGGGCGATCGCCGCCCGGATCGCCGCCCACCCCCTCGCGCCGGGCGCGGTCTCACCCGACGCGCAGTACACGGTCATCACCAACTCGACGTACGACGGCCTGTGTTACGACACCGTGCAGACCGCCCGCGCGCTGGCGCCCAGTACGCCCCGGCTCCACTTCGACGAGGCGTGGTTCGCCTACGCGCGCTTCCACCCGCTCTACGCGGGCCGCTACGGAATGGCCGTCGGACCCGACACGTTCGAGGGCGGGGAGCGTCCCACCGTCTTCTCCACCCAGTCCACGCACAAGCTCCTCGCGGCGCTGTCCCAGGCCGCCATGGTGCACGTCAGGTCCTCGCCCCGGGCGCCGGTCGAACACGACCGCTTCAACGAGGCGTTCATGATGCACGGCACCACCTCTGCCCTGTATCCCGCCATCGCCTCGCTCGACGTGGCCGCGGCCATGATGGACGGATCGCAGGGGGAGTGGCTGATCAACGAGGCGGTCGTCGAGGCCGTCCGGTTCCGGCAGGCCGCCGTGCGCACCGGGCGCCGGATCGCGGCCGCCGGTGACCGCCCGGTGTGGTTCTTCGGCGTGTGGCAGCCGGAGTCCGTCACCGACCCCGCCACCGGGGCCCGCGTCCCGCTCGCGGACGCCTCCCCGGCGCTGCTGGTCTCGGACCCCGCCTGCTGGGAGCTGGAGCCGGACGCCGAGTGGCACGGGTTCGCGGGCCTGAGCCGGGGCCAGTGCATGCTCGACCCGATCAAGGTCACACTGACCTGTCCCGGAGTGTCGGCCGCGGGCCGGGCCGAACCGTGGGGCATCCCCGCCCGCGTCCTCACGTCCTACCTCGCCGAGCGGGGCATCGTGGTGGAGAAGACCGACACGTACACCACGCTGATCCTGTTCTCCATGGGCATCACCAAGGGCAAATGGGGCACCCTGATGGACGCCCTGATGGACTTCAAGGCCCTGCACGACGCCGAGACCCCGCTGCGGCAGGTACTCCCCGAGCTGGTCGAGCGCCATCCCCGGCGGTACGGCAGCACCACCCTGCGCGGGCTGTGCCAGGAGATGCACGAACACCTCACCCACGCCGACCTCATCGACGCCCTGGACACCGCCTTCCGCGATCTGCCCACCCCCGTCGTGCCGCCCCAGCGCTGCTACCAGCAGCTGATCCGGGGCGGTACGGAACGGGTGCGCCTGGCCGAGGCGGCGGGCCGGGTGGCTGCCGCCATGGTCACCGTCACGCCGCCCGGCATCCCCGTCCTGATGCCCGGAGAAGCACTCGGTGCCCCGGACGGGCCGGTGCTGCGCTACCTCGGAGCCCTGGAGGCGTTCGACCGGGCCTTCCCCGGCTTCCACAGCGAGGCGCACGGCGTGGTCATCGACCCGGACACCGGCGACTACCTCATCGAGTGCGTACGCCGGGAGACCCCGCCCGCGCGCTGACCGGGCCCGGGCCTTGCCTGCGGCGCGGTGATTCCGGTGGTGCGAAGGTTTTGGCCCAGGACGAAGGGCCCTGCCGACGGGGGAGGCGGCAAGGCCCTTCAAGAATCAACAATACGCTGTCTCGGATGGTGGGCGACACCTGGGGCAGGGTCGCTACAGGCGACCACCACTCACCGGGAGGCCCCGATGCGCCAGCCCCACCATCCCGAGCCCGCGAGCCACACCTCGTCCGGTCCCCGTGGCCGCGGACGTCCGGCAGCCCTGCTGCTGGGCTCGGCGGCCGTCCTCCTCGCCCTCGCCGGCTGCTCCACCCAGGACGCCATCTGCGGCGGCGGGCAGTACCCCGTCCTGAACGTCGGCTCGGCGGGCAAGGCCTGCGTGGACGACGACCAGGAGCCGCCGCAGGGCTATGTCCGCTACCCCAAGGGCAAGGTGCCGGAGCACGTGGGGGACAAGTGGGACACGTACTGGCAGACCCATACGCTCGACAAGAGCGGGCGCACCGTCGGCATCACGGGATCCTGAGCGGCGCCGGGCACCCGAGCACCCGCCGGGGCGGGCGGACACCCACTGAGGCGGGCGAGGCCCGCCGGGGCGGGCGAACTACCGGGCCACGCCCTCCAGTTCACGCTTGAGGTTGCCCAGCGTCCGGTCGATGTTGCGGACCTGGAACGCGGCGAAGGTGCTGCCTCCGGTGGCCACCCGGTCGAAGACCCCCGCCACGAACGCGGGCCACGCCGTGCGGTCGTCGGTCCATGTCTCGGTCACCCGCGTGCCGCCTTCGACCGGCTTGAAGCGGTACTCCCACGTGGCGATCGGCCCGCGTACCGCGGGCCGGCTGAGCCCGATCGCATGGACGCGGAAGGCGAAGTGGGTCCCCGGCTCGGCCGCGGTGACGGTGCACCGGGTCACCCACCGGAACGGACCGCGTTTGTTGCGCCCGACGAACGACGTACCCGCCACGGCGGGGTCGGCGCCGCCGTCACCCGTCGTGCCCAGGTTCTCCGGACTCCAGCGGCCCATGTCGGACGGACGGCTCACCGCCCGGTACGCCTCGTCGGGCGGGACGCCGATGACGATGCTCCTGCTCACCGTGAACACCCGAGTCATGCGGCACTCCTCCACCGGCCCCACCGAAGCTACTGTCGGGTAGGGAGTCTGGCACGGCCGGCCCGGCTTGGCCATGGGCGGGCGGGGGTGGGACGTCGGCCGGGGCCGGTGCCGACCGTCGCGCGGGCCCGGGCGGCCCTCGTGCGGAAGCGGGTGCGACCCCTTGCCCCTCGGCGCATGATGAAGGCATGACCGATCGTGACGACTTCCTGGAGTGGGTCAGGACCGATCTCTACGAAGCGGAGCGCGCCCTGCACGACGGAGACCCCGCCCCCCGCCGCGCGCTCTGGTCGCGCGAGGAGCCGGTGAGCATCCTGGGCGCCTGGCGCAATGTCCACGGCCAGGAAGAGGTGGGCGAGCTCTTCGTCGCGCTGGCGCGGGGCTTCTCCGATCTCGTGTCGTACGCGTTCGAGCTCACGGCCTGTGACGTCATGGGCGACATGGCCTACACGGCCGGCTTCGAGCACATCACCACATCCGTCGACGGAACACCCCGGACCTACACGCTGCGCGCGACCCAGGTGTACCGACGCGAAGACGGCGCGTGGCGCGTGGCCCACCGCCACGGGGACACCGTGGTCGAGTAACTACCCTTGTTGCGCGCCGAGTTGAGGGAGTCATGGCCCTCGATGCAGGGGGCGTGCCCGAACCCGACCTGACGTCTCGTAAAGTTGCCGGATGTCAGCACAGCATGTCAACGAGTCCGGTCGGCAGGGCCCCGTCGAGGGCGAGGAGAGCATCGAGGAGCTGCTGCGCGGCGCGCACGCCCGGCTGCTCCCCGTCGAGTCGATCACCAGCGAGATGGCCGCGGCGCTGACGTACGCCCGCGTGGTGGCCGAGGGGCTCGTGTTCGTCTACGCCCTCGACCGGCCGACCAGTGTCCGCGTACTCACCGACTGGGACGTGGAGCGCGTGGGCATCGAGACCCTCGGCCGGGCGGCCTTCGCCAACCTGATGCGGGTGCCCGTCACCCACGAGGTGGTCCCCGCCGAAGGGGGCGTGCTCCTGCACAGCGTGTACGGCGACTCGCACTTCGTCTCCAGCCAGGCCCTCCACCTGTCCGAGGCCGTCCGCCACCTCACCGGCGCGTCACTCCCGGACGACGGCGCCCTGGTGGTGATGCCGAGCCGGCACCACTTCGTCTACCACCCGATCGTGGACGGCTCCGTGGTCGACGGCCTCAACAGCCTGGCCGCCTACGCGCTGGGTGCCTACGAGGACAGCGGAAAGGGCGCGCTGTCGCCGCGCGTCTACTGGTGGCACCGCGGCGGCCTGGTCTCGCTCTCGGAGATCGACGCCGCCACCCGTACGTTCTCGATCGATCCGCCCGAGCAACTGCTCGACGTGATGCGGGGCCTGCTGCGCCTGGACCGGTCCGGGCGCCTCGCCTCCCGTACCGCATCGCAGACTCCCCGTGCGCCCGAACTCGCGCACACGACCGCCGAGTTGATACCCGGCCTCGCCCAGGACCCGGCCGGGCTCGGCTCGGCGTTCGGCGCGGCCGTCGCGCTGGCCCACGCCCGCTGCGCCGACGACCCCCGCGCCGCGGGCATCGACACCTGGGACGCCTGGGCCACCGCCGTGCAGCTCGGCGCCGCGTGGTTCACCGGCGCGAGGCCCCAGGAGTGCCACCTCGGCGAGGGCCTCGTCGTCCCGCTGCCCGCCCTGCGGGCGGAACCGCCCGCGGACGCCCGGGCCTGGCTCGACGCCCTTTACCTCGCGGTGGTGTGCCGTCAACGGGACCGCATCGAGCGGCTGTGCCAGGTGCCGATCGAGCGGCTGCGCGAGGACGACTCGGCCGATGAGTACGTACTGCACTGGATCGACACCCTGCAGTCCTTCTTCTCCGGCGCCCCCATGGACGACACGGTGCGACGGCTCCTCGCCACCATGCAGGCGTCCGTGCCGGACCAGGTGCGCCGCGCGCCCATGGATTACGTGAACCAGATCGACTACCACCCCGTCGCGCTGTTCCACCGCATCATCGCGGCCGACCACGCCGCCTTCGCCGAGGCCCTCACCGAAGCGCTCAAGAACCACGCCGACTACTGGGGCGGCTCCGCAGCGCCGCGCGCCCAGGTGGCACTCGGCCCGCTGGCGATGGCGAGCCTCGCCCACGACCACGACATCCCGGTCGACCCGGCGCAGCCGCATCTGCCCACTTACCTTCTCAACCGGGAACGCCTGGAGGACATCCCCGTCGGCTGAGGAGGTGCGAGCGGGCCCGCGTCAGGCGGCGAGCCGCGATTCGGCCTGCCGACGCAGCCGCTTCTTGTCGGGCTTGCCCGCGTCGGTCAGGGGCAGGGCGTCGACGAAGTCGATGGCGGCCGGCTCGTACATGGCGCCGCGTTCCTCGCGTACGAGCTCCCGCAGGCGCGCCGCGTCGACGGTGCTGCCGGGCACGGCCACGACGGTGGCGTGGACGCGCTCCATGCGGTCCGCGTCACGCACGCCGAACACGGCGCTCTGCAGGACCTGGGGGTGGGAGTTGAGCAGGTCCTCGAGTTCGGTGGTGTACACATGGCCGCCGACCACCACGATCATGTCCTTGAGCCGGTCGACGACCGTCAAGTAGCCCTCGGCGTCGAGGAATCCGATGTCCCCGGTGTGCAGCCACCCGTCCCGCAGCACCTCGGCGGTCAGCTCGGGCTGCTTCCAGTACTCCTTCATGAGCATGGCGGAGCGTACGCAGATCTCGCCGTGTTCGCCGGGCAGGAGGTCGCGGCCCGCCTCGTCCCGGATGGCCACCTCGACCCCGGGCAGCACCTTCCCGGCCGAGCGCAGCCGGTCCGGGCGCAGCGGATCGTGGTCCTCGGGCGTCAGGACGCTGATGCCGCCGGCCTCGTTCTGGCCGTAGAACTGCAGCAGCACGGGTCCGAAGCGCCGGACGGCGTCGGCTATCCGGGCCGGTGACGACTGGCAGCCCCCGTACGCGATGTGGCGCAGCGAGGAGGTGTCGCGCACGGCGGCGCCGGGGTGGTCCATCAGCCGGTACAGGAGCGGCGGCAGCAGGAAGAGGTGGCTGACGCGCTCGCGCTCGATGGCGGCCAGCGCGGCGCCGGGCTCGAAGTCCTCGTGCAGGACGACGCAACCCCCCTCGCGCAGCGCGGCGTCGGCCATCATGCCGGCGGCGTGCGCGAGCGTCGTGCACACGAGCAGGCGGGGCGGGCGGGTGTCGGCGTCGGGCGACGTCCCGCGGAAGGCGCGCATCTGCTCATGGGTGGTGCAGATCCCCTTGGGGTGGCCGGTGGTGCCGCCGGTGTGGCGGATGGTGCACACGTCATCGGGGCGCGCCTCGTCCGCCAGCGGCTCGGCGGACTGTTCGGCGGCGAGTTCGAGCAGGTCCGTACCCGCCTTCGCCGGGCCGAGCACGAGTACCCGAGCCACCGGGGCCAACTCGGTTATCTCCAGGGCGCGTTCACCATATCGAGGGTCGACGATCAGGGCGCGGGTCTCCACGTCGCGGACGATCGCCGCCTGGGAATCGGCCGAGAGCTTGTTGTAGAGGTGGTTGACCCGGCAGCCCATCAGATGGGCCGCGTAGCGCGCGGCGATGGTCTCCGGCAGGTTGCCGCACAGCAGGGTGACGGTGTGGCCGCGGCCGACGCCCTGGGAGCGCAGCGCCCGTGCCAGGCGGTACACCAGATCGCGGAACTCACCAGCCGTGACCCGGCGTTCCTGGTGCACCAGGACTTCACGTCCCAGGTCGCTCGCCAGAGCGTCGAGGTTCTCCGTCACGTAGGTGCGGAAGGTCTGGGTGTCGGTCGACATGGTGGCCCTTCATATGGTTGCTACAGGCAACCAACGCTAACGCAAAGCCCCCGGGTCGCAGCCAGGAAGCGAACCCGATGTGACCGGAATTGAACGGTGGATCCGGTGGTGGCGCAGGGGGTGTGCGGAGGGGGCGGCGGTGCCTGTCGAACCGCCAGAACGCCTTGCTCGCCGCTCATTTCGCCGCCCGTGGTGGTCTCGCCCGTCCCGTACGCGACGGGGGAGCGGGCGCGAGACCTCCTGCGTTCGCGTCCGGGAAACTGTCGAGAACCTTGCGCTGAGCGGCGCCGGCGCGTGCGGGAAGCGCGGTCGCCGGCCGGGGCGGCGGGGCCGCCGCCCCGGCCCGAGGGGCTACTGGTCGGCGCTCGGCACCGCGAGGGGGTCGCCGGGCGCCTTCTTCTTCGCCGCCTCCATCTCCTCGCCGAGTTCGGTGAGCCGCTTGCGCCCCATGGCCTTGCGGACCTCGGGGAACCATTCCTTCTCCTCCTCCTCGACGTGGTGCCGGACGTTCTCGATGAGCACCGTCATCTTCGCGTCGAAGCGTTCGTCGTGCGGGTCGAGGTCCTTGAGTTCGGAGAGGATCCAGAGCATGACGTGGTGTTCCTCGACGCTCTCCAGGACGTCGTCCTTGGTGTCGGGGTCGGCCGAGCGGGCGGCCGGGTAGAAGATCTTCTCCTCGATCCAGGTGTGGGTGGTGAGTTCCTCGATCACCCGGTCCGCGATCTTCCGCTTCTCCGCGTGGGCGTTCTCCCCTGCCTTCTCGAATTGCTTGAAGAGCTTCTCCACCGTCTTGTGGTCTTCCTTGAGCAGTACGATCCCGTCCACTTTTCCTTCTCCTCCACCCAGGGCTGCGGGCGACTCGTTTCGCCCGGGATCACCTGTACCCGCGATGGGCCGACCCTTGCCCACTCGGACGGGTGGCACCCGTCCGCGAGCCCGCGGGGAGCGTCAATAAATTCGACATAAAGTCGCGTGCATGTGCCGGTGGATGCGGGGCACCCGGAGCCTTGGAGGTTGATAAACATGGTTCCCCTGCTTCTCGTTCTTCTGCTCGCGCTGATTCTCTTCGGTGCCGGTTTCGCGGTGAAGATCCTCTGGTGGGTCGCCATCGTGGTGCTGGTGCTGTGGCTCATCGGCTTTGTCGCCCGCCCCAAGGGCGGCAGCGGTCGCTGGTACCGCTGGTAGCGAAAACCGCGCTTCACCTCAGATGGCTGTGGGCCCCCGTCGAAATCGACGGGGGCCCACAGCCGTGCCCAAAAGCGCCGTCTCCATCGGCGTTTTCCTTTTGGCGTGTGCAATTCCCGTATCTCCGGGTACGCGATGCGGTGCCGGGGTGGTTGCCGGCGCCGCAGTCGGGAACCGGTTGCCTCCAAGGGCACGGCAGCCGCTCCGGCGTGACGGGGTGAGGACGCCTCCCCCGTTCGGCTCAATCCTCCGGAAGTCCCCGAGGCGCGTGAGCGTGCCGGTGGGGCCCGCGACCGGGGCCCCCGGCCCGGCCCGGGGCCGATGCGCCCGAGTTGCCCCGGCGGCCCCTATGGGGCGGGGTTGGAAGCAGTGCCCCGCCCGCCCCCTCCCACGTGACCGCGGCCTTGCGGCCGATGTGGTGTCCGCGCGGGAGCGGAGTGGGGCGCGACAGGCATCAGCCGCGTTCCACCACGAGTGAGGAGTGATCGGTATGGGTATGGGCGACAGCTTCCACCGCCCCGAGGACCTGCAGGGCCTGGTGGCCTACGACCCCGAGGGCGAGAAGATCGGCGGGGTCGAGCAGGTCTATGTCGACGACGCGGTCGGCCGCCCTGAGTGGGTCACGGTGAAGACCGGCCTGTTCGGCACCAAGGAGTCCTTCGTGCCGCTCGCCGGCGCCCGCCGTGAAGGCAACGCCCTGCACGTCGCGCACGCCAAGAGCGTGGTCAAGGACGCGCCGCGCCTGGAGGTCGACCAGCATCTCGACGCCGACGAGGAGCGGGAGCTCTACCGCCACTACGGCGTCGACGGCCACGCCAAGCGCACCCCCGGCCCCGGCGGAGCCGCCGGCAGCGTCGACGTGCCCGGCAACGCCACGGGCACCGACGTCCACGCGCGCTTCGCCGGCGACGACGAGGCCCTGGTGCGCTCCGAGGAGCAGCTGCGGGTCGGCACCGAGAACCGGGAAGTGGGCCGGGCGCGGCTGCGCAAGGTCGTCGTGACGGAGGACGTCACCACGACCGTCCCGGTCAGCCACGAAGAGGTCCGGGTGGTGCGCGAGCCGATCCGCGAGGGCGACCGCGCGCGGGCCGACATCGGTGAGGCGGAGGCCGAGGTGACGCTCCACGCGGAGCGGCCCGTCGTCCGCAAGGAGGCCGTGCCGGTCGAGCGGGTGCGCCTGGAGACCGACAAGGTCACCGAGCAGAAGGAAGTGTCGGACACCGTCCGCAAGGAGCGGATCCAGTACGAGGACGGCAAGGGCAAGGACGAGCGCAGGCCCGGCGAGGGCCGGGGCGACCGCCGCCGCTGAACCGGGCACCTCGTGTGACCCGTGGTCCCGTCGGCCCCGGCCCGGTACGCACCGGCCGGGGCCGACGGCATGCGGGGCCGCCGGACAGGGTGTGAACTGGAAGAACGTGGACAGGCGTTCCGTGCGGGCCCCGTGCGACCAGCGGGGCCGGCCTGCCACCCACGGCCGTGGGCGGCACGGATGGCGCAGGTATGTGGGAGGAGCGGGTGTGATGGCAGCCGACGACGAGCGCGGGGACGACGTCTACCAGCCCGATGGCGGCGACGAGGTCACCGAGGACACCGGCATCCTCGACCCCGAGGACACGCTGAACGACCGGGGCGCCGACCCGTACGACGAGGGCTGGTCCCCGCCCGAGCGCCCCCTGGCCGTGGACCACACCGGCACCACCGCCCGGGAGCAGCACGACCGGGAGTCCCTCGACGAGCGACTCGCCGAGGAGGTGCCGGAGCCGGGACCCGATCCCCTGGACGAGGCCGACGGGAGTGCCGACGCGGAGATCGAGGACGCGGCCTTCGACGACGCCGAGGTCGGCGATCGAAGGGCGGGGCGGCTCGTGGCACCCGACGAGGGGGCGCACGAGGACGCGGAGAAGGACATGCTGGCCTCCGACATGGGTATCGACGGCGCCGGAGCCTCGGCGGAGGAGGCCGCGGTGCACCTGATCGAGGACGACGAGAGCGCGTGGCCCGAGGGCGAACGCACCTGAACACCAGGTGCGGCATACATGATTGATGGAGCCCCCAACTGGCCTGGTCAGCAGGCGAGTTGGGGGCTCCTTCGGCTCTGTCTCAGTGCTTCAGGCCGGCCCGCACCAGGGCCGAGGCCAGCCGGGGGAGTTCCCCCGGTGCGACCAGTCGGGCCAGCCCGCCGGCGGTCGAGGGAAGTCCCAGCGAGGTGGCCGCATCGAGGGCGCGCTCGTCGAAGAAGGGGCGCAGCTCGGGCCAGAGACCCTGGGCCTCGCGGCAGAAGATGCCCGCGCCGACCGGTCCGATCCTGGGCACCTCCCGCAACAGCTCGCGCACCCGCGCCGGATCGCCGTCCGCCTCCTCGCGCAGTCGGCGCAGATCGCCGCGCCAGCGACGCAGGACCACATCGGCCCCTTCCAGGAGGGCCGTCGCGGTGCTCTCGTCGTAACGGCGGTAGTGCGCCCGGCCGAGTGCGTCCACGATCGTCTGCCAGTCGGTGGTGGCCGTCGCGCGGGCGGTGCGCAGGGGGAGGCGGAACAGCTCGCGTGCGGCGTCGGTCGCGATGTCCGCCTTGATCCGCGTCGAGCACAGCACGGCGAGTACCAGCAGCTGGTAGAGCGGGGCGGGCTTGTCGCGCAGGGTGATGCCGGCCTCTTCCGCGTAGCTGCGGCCGTGTTCGCGCAGCAGCGCGGCCAGCTTGTCGTCGGTGTTCATGGGTGTCCCGCTCCCTCGGTGCGTGGCCGCCGTCATGGGAGTTGCCTGCCCGCGACGCCCGCGGGCCACGCGGTGTCCCGCCGTCCGCCGGCACATCGACCCGTTCGGACGCGGGTGCGGCAGCCGTGAAGAGACAGTGGTTGACGCGTGCACATTTCATGCGCACGACACCTGGTGAAGCTCTCCCCAACGCCCCTAGACTGCCGCTGCTCACCGGCCGAAACGACCGGAAGCTCAGCACCGCGCGACGTGGCCGGCACCGAGCCGCCGCCCGACGAGGGAGGAACCGACATGGTCAAGCACTACCTCAAGTACGCACTGAGCACGCTCTCGGCCGCGATGTTCATGCACATGTCCTGACCCACCGCGGCCCCGGCCTGGGCCGGGCGACACACCGTCCCGGTCCAGGTTCCAGGAGGCCCATGTGTTCGGCACCGCCCTCAGTCAGCTCCGGTACGGCATGGCGGTCCTGCGCAACCGCCGGATCCGCCCGCAGGACCTGGAGCGCATCGCCCGCGACCTGGTCGCCACGCTCGCCGAATTCGGCGAACCCGGCGAGGACTCGGCGCTGCTGCCCGGCCAGTCGGGACGCAGCGCGCAGATCGACCCCGAGGTGCGCCGCACCGTCACCCGCCGCAGCCTGCGCGCCACCGCCCGCATCGCCGTGCGCCACACCGCCTACTACCACCGCGTCTTCGCCGAACTCGGCCTGGATCCGGACGAGTTGGACGAGACGGGCTACGCCCGGGTGCCGGTGACACCGAAGAAGGCGCTCCGCTCCATGCCCACCGCCTTCGTCTCGACGGCGGCCGTGCCCGCACTGATGGCCCTCACCACCGGCACCAGCGGCGCACCCACCGCCGTCTGGTACTCGCGGGCGGAACTGGACACCACCATCGCGCTCAGCACCATCTCCGCCGCCCTCGGCCTCGGACTGCGCCCCCGCCACACCCTCGCCTACGCCGGATGCTCACGCGCCACCCTGCCGCTGCTCAACGCGGCCGAGTCGGCCACCCGGGTCGGTGCCTCCTTCGTACAGTTCGGCACCATCGACCCCGCCATCGCCCTCGACCGGCTCGCCGCCCCGCTCGGACTGCCGGGCAAGTCCCCCCGGATCACTCATCTGACGGCCTCGGCCTCCTACCTCGCGACCCTGGTGGAACGTGCCGAGCGCGACGGCTGGCGGGCGTCCGACTTCGGCCTCGAAAGCATCGGAGTGGGCGGCGAAGTGCTGTCCGGGCCCCTGTGCGCACGGGCCGAGGCGGCCTTCGGCGCGCCGGTGTCCACCTCGTACCTGATGACCGAGACCCTGCCCTCCGGCGCCACCCCGTGCACCGCCGGGCACCTGCACCACACCCGCGAGTTCGGCCACCTGGAGGTGCTCGACCCGATCACCTGGGAGCCCACGGCCCCCGGTGCCACCGGCATGATCGTGCACACCCCGTACGTGCCGTACCGCGACTGCACCCTGCTGCTGCGCTACGCGACCGGCGACCTCGTACGGCTGCCCGCCGACGAGCCCGACTGCGAACTGGCCCACACACCCGCGACCTCCGCCGTCCTCGGCCGCTGGAACGGGCCGCTCAGCGTCCACCTCCCCACCCGGGCCCTGCTCGACCTGATCGAGGCGGAACCCGAAGTCCCGCTGCCGGCCCGGTACGCGCTCACCGGCGACCCGGAGACCGGAGTGCGCCTGCACCTGGTGGTGCGCGCGCTGCCAGCGCCGGGTCTGCTCGGCCGGCTGGAGGACCGCGCCACGGCCGCCGGGCTGCCCCTGACCGCGATCGTCCTGTACGACGACCGCGCTGACCTGCCGGCCGCCACACCCGTCCGCGCCGACCTGCGCGAGCACACCTTCGAGTCCGTGCCCACGGCCGGCATCCGCACCGGGAGCGGCAGATGAACCCCCTCGCGCTCACCGCCCTCAGCCTCTGCACCGCCGCCCTGATCGGCGGGGCGGCCCTCTACCTCGCCAAGGTGCCCATGCCCCGGCCACCGGTCGGCGTCTACGCAACGGGCGACATCGTCTTCCTCAGCGTCGGCGTCGTGGTCGCGCCCCTGCTCTATCTCGCGCTGTCGGGCGCCGCCGTGTCCGCGGTGTTCGGTCTGGTGCTCGGTCTCGCCGTGCAGTTCACCCTGGCACCCGTGTGTGGGGCGCGCCGGTCGTGGGTCCTCGCCCTCGGCGCGACGGCCGCCACCGTCGCCGCCGCACTGGCGGACCGGCCGGTCGCGGTCCGGGTGTGCACGGACGTCCTGCTGGTCGTCGCCGTCGTCGGGGTCACCAACCTGTGGGCCCAGAGCGGTATGCGCCCGGTCCATGTGGCGAGCCTCGCGGCCGTCCTGACCGGCTATGACCTCCTGGCCACCACCCTGACCCACGTCACCGCGGACTTCGCCGCCCAGGTGCAGGGCAGGCCCTTCGCCCCGATGTTCGCGCTGACCGGCGGGGCCGAACCGGTCGCCGTCGGCCTCGGCGACCTGCTGCTGCTCGTCCTGTTCCCGCTGGTCGCGGCCCGCGCGTTCGGACGCCGCGCCGGCCTCGTGGCGGCGGTCGTCGGGGTGGGCGTCACCAGCGCCGTCAGTCTGCTCTTCGCGCTCGGCGCCCTCACCTCGGGCTTTCCGCTGCTCACCCTGCTCGGACCGCTGATCGTGGCCCAGCACCTGCTGTGGACCCGGCGCTACGAGGAGCGCCGTACCGTCGCCTGGCGCGCGGGCGAGCCGGTGGTGGCCCGGGCGCGCGGCCAACAGGGCGGGCCCGCGCCGGAGTTGACCGCCGCTCTCGCCGTTCCGGTCCCGGACGGCCTCGCGGAGGGCACCTGGATCGCGGTCGGCGGGGGCCGGGTGGTGGCCACCGGGCCGACCCCGGGCCTGACCCGCCGCGCGGCAGGGCGTCAGGCGCCGGAGGTGCCGGTCGTCGTGCGCATGGTGTGAGTCGTGCGCGGCAGCGCTGCAACTCTCGTCATCCGTACACCATGTGACGAGACATCAGCCAGGGTCAGCGGGCGCTGCCGAGGTCGCGGTCGGCGTCGCTGCCCTGGAGCATGAGGGTCGTCTCCTCGATGCGACGGAAAAGGCCCTCGGGAGTGAGCGAGGCGAAGACGTAGACCTCCATGGCGACGGTGCTGCCGTCGTTCTTGGTGATGTGGCAGGTGTGCCGGTCGGCGTACTTGTCACCGTCGTACAGCTCCTCGTGCACCTCCACCCGACCGTCGGCGACGATGCCCCGCAGGTGGCCGATGTGGTCGAGGAACTCGGCGCGGTCGGCCCATGCGCCGTCCGTGCGCTGGCGGTAGTCGGGGGCGAAGTGCCGGTCGGCGGCCTCGTCAAGGGTGATGTCACGGTTGAACAGGAGGTCGTTGAGAGCGGCCTCAATGCCGGTGCGTGCCATGGGAGTTCCTTTCGCGGGGCACTGCTGAGAGTGCGGAAGCGGAGTAGCAGATGCGTGCGTCTCGCACGCTTCGCTCTAACGGTAACACTGGATGCGTGCGAGATGCACGCTATTTTTTGGCGCGCTCGTGGACGCCGAGCCGCTGAGTATCCCCAGCGGGTCGCCCGTGCCTCAGGAGCCGCCCTTGACGGGCTGGCGGTCGATGCACGCCGCATTGCTGAGCGGCTTCTCGGACTGCTGCCCGCCCGCGATGCGCACCTGAGCGCCGACCTGCACCGCGTCGTACACCGCACGGCCCGAAGCGGGGGCGACACCCACCGCACCGAGGATGTGGTCCTCGCCGACATCGGGAAGGTCGGCGGGGGTCAACTCGAAGAGCAGCAGGCGCTGTTGGTTCGCGCGGTCGGTGAAGGTGACCGCCCAGTTCCTGGGACCGGCCCGCCCGACGCCGATGTCGTTCGGCGCCAGGTTCACCACCGGGTACTTCGCCGTCACGGTGACGGCCCGCTCGCCGATCGGACAGTGCGGCTCCGGCGCGCTGATGGCGAAGCTCCGCCCCTGGACGGTCAGGGTGTGGGCGTCCAGGTCGATCAGCACCTGCTGCACGGGCGCCGGAGTCGGGACGGACGTGGTGGCGGGCCGCGGCGCGGTGGAGCGCGGAGTGCCGAAGGCGAGGAAGACGGCGGCCGCGCCCGCGAGACCGGCGGTGGTGAGCAGGGCCCGCCGGGCCCGGCGGCGCCGTACCGCGCGCCCCCGGACCAGCGCTCCGGCTGCCGGAGCCGGAGTCGCACTCCGCGCCGCCAGGGAGCGGAGCCGGTCGGACAGCTCCGCCTCGGACAGGCCGGACGTCGGCGGGCGATCAGACACAGGATTCCTCCGTGGAGTGGGGTTCCTCGCTCGTCAGATGCACGGCGAGGGCCGAACGGCCGCGCGTCAGACGCGCCTTGACGGTTCCGGTGGGCGCCCCCGTCTCCGCGGCGATCTGCTCCACGCTCAGATCGCACAGATGGTGCAGCACGACCGCCGTGCGCTGCGCCTCGGGCAGACGGCGCAGCGCGGCCACCAACGCCACATGGTCGGGGCTCGGCTCCGGCACCGCACGCGGCGCCGACTCGCCCCGGACCAGCTCCCACCAGTGGCGCGTCCGCCGCCAGCGGCTCATCGCCAGGCGGTGCGCCACGGTGCGCAGCCACGCCTCGGGCGCCCTGTCGCCCGACAGGACCGAGGCACGCCGGTCCCAGGCGCGTACGAACGCCTCCTGAACGACGTCCTGGGCCTCGGCGTGATCGCCGGTGAGGGCGTACAACTGGCCGACCAGACGCGGGTACGCGGCCGCGTAGAAGAGGTCGAACTCGTCCTCGGTCACGCTGTCGTGCTCTCTTCTTACGGGGCTGGGCGCAGGCGGTGCGGCGGGACGCGGGAGCTCACGCGGTCGCCGTCTCCCCCGCCGCACTGTGCTGGAGCCACTGCTCCCACGTCAGGTTCCAGTCGCCGTAGCCATTGCCCGTGGCGACGATGTCCTTCTTGCCCCCGGTCACGGTGACGACGTCGCCGGCCCGGACCTGCTCGTAGAACTTCCTCGCCGTCCCGTCCGTGGCGAGACCGACACAGCCGTGGGTGACGTTGTGGCGGCCGGCCTCGGTGTCGGCCCGCTGGTTCTGGTGCACGTACGTCCCCGACGTCGTCAGGTGCACGGCCCAGAAGTAGTCGCCGTTGTACGCGTCACCGAGGCCCACGGTGCGCGAGTCCATGTGCACCTTGGGCGCCTTGTCCATGACGACCATCGTGCCGTTCCAGGTGTCGAGGCCGGGACGGCCCGCGGTGACCGGGATGCGCGTGGTCCGGCCGTCCGCGCGCACGGTCATCATGTGCGCGTCCACGTCGACCGAGGCGATCAGCGACCGGCCGACGGTGAACTGGCGGACGGCGTGCGAGCCCAGGTGCAGGGTGACCTTGGTGCCGGGCTGCCAATAGGTGGACTTCGGGCGGAAGTCGACGCGCTGGCCGTCCCGCAGGTTCTGGTCCTTCACCCAGCTCCACGCGCCGGGCGTACCGGAAGAGGTCTGCACCCGCAGCCAGCTCTCCACCGCCTTGCGGTCGGCCGCACGCACCGGCGTGCTGAACGTGACGGATATCGGCATCCCCACGCCGACCGTCTGCCCATCGGCTATGTGCACCTGCGCCTTCGCCAGCGCGGCGGGCTCGGCCGGGCCCGTGGGCGAGGGCGACTGCGTGCCCGTTCCGCCGCCGTCCTTGGCGTTCGCCGGCGCCGCCGCCGAAGCCGCCGTGTCCGGAGCGTCGGCGGCGGCACCCGAACCGGCCGAACAGCCGACGACCGGAAGCAGTGCGAAACAAACCGTGACGGCGGCGCCGAGCCGGCCGGCGGTCCGGCCGGCTGAACGGTGCTGGTGCATGGGGTCCCCCAGGTGAAGTGCGGTGTCGCCTCCTATACGCCTGGGAAGGCCGCATGGTTGCACCCCGTCCGAACTTTTCTGCGAGCCGCGCGCGGCAGCGTGTCGCGCCGTGGGCCGCGTCGGCCGGACGGCCGTGATCCGGCCCGGGGCGCGACAGCCGCGGAGGCGGCCGACCCGTCCTACCGAAGCCCGCAGAAACGGCCCGCGGACGCACCCGTCCTACCGCGTCGGAAAGAGCTTGGCGAGCAGGAACTTGGTGATCTCGTCGGCCGGCGCCGTCCCGTCCGGTGACTGGTTGAGGTTGACGAGCACGACCACCGTCGCGCGACGCTCGGGGTCGTAGCCGACGAAACTGTTGTAACCGGGGATCTGACCGTCATGGCCGATGAACCCCTGGACGTCGGCGATGCCGAGCCCGTACGTCGGCCGACCGGGCTCGTCGGAGGTGGGCACGAAGTGCAGCCGCTCGCGCTGCATCTCAGGGCTCAACAAGGTCCCCTCGGCGAGGACGGGAGCCCAGCGCCGCAGGTCGTCGACCGTCGAGACCGCGGCGCCCGCGGCCCCCGCCCACGAGGCGTTCACCTGGGTCACGTCGTACGGGTTCCCCGCCGACCAGTCCGCCCACGCGGCGTCCTTCCCGGTCAGCACCGGAGCCGTCAGACTCGCGACGTTGCTGATGAACTCATAGCCCCGCGCCCGCGGTTCGGGGATCGTGCGGTCGGGATCGAAGCTGGTCTCGCGCATACCGGCCCGGTCGAAGATCCGCTCCTTGAAGAGACGGCCGAGCGGCCGGCCGGTGAGGTGCTCGGCGATCAGCCCGAGCAGCACGTAGTTCGTGTTGGAGTAGTGCCAGCCCTCGCCCGGCGGAAAGTACGAGGGATGGGCGAACGCGACGTCGAGCAGCTCATCGGGCGTCCACTCGTCGGCGGGCCGCTGGTCGAGCCGCCGGTTGAAGCCCGGGTCCTCCGAGTAGTTGTACAGGCCGCTCGTCATCTGGAGCAGCTGACGGATGGTGATGCGCCGGCCGTCCGGGACGTCGGGACGGAACGACGACACCCGGTCGTCGAGCGAGAGCCTGTGCTCCTGCACGAGCTGCAGGACCACCGTGGCGGTGAACGTCTTGGTGATGCTGCCGACCCGCATGTGCTGATCGGCCCTGACCGGCGCACCCGTCCTCAGGTCGCCGGTCCCCAGAGCAGCGGTCCACGTGCCCCACTCGGGCGTGCTGACCGAGACGACGGCGCCGGGAATGCGGGCCCGCTGCATCATGGCGACGAGGTCCGGCGCGAGCTGCCGCGGCGACGGCGCGGTGCGCGCCGCACGCGGGCCGTCCGCGACGCCGGCCGAGTGGGCCGCGGGCGCCGCGGCGGTCAGTGGCAGGACGGAGGCCAGCAGCAGCGCGGCCCACGGCCGGGCTCGGCGGGACCGACCCCGCGGGGGGCGCCGGAGCCCCCTCGCCGGGGAGGGGTGGGGTCTGGCGGGCGCCAGGGGATCGGTCTGCATTCGTGGCATCCAGGTCGCCTCGGTGAAGTGGGTGCCCATGGTGTAGCACCGGGCCAGGAACGCCGGACCGGCTTGCGCCGTCGGTGGGCGTGTTCGGGGGCGGGGGAGACGGAGGTGCGGCGTGCGGGGGCCGTCACCGGTTCGGCGTGTGGTGCCTCGCCGTGGACGTGGTGGTGCCAACTGCCGCTCGGTGCAATGAAGTTGATACGGGCCAAGCTCCGCCTGCGGGTCGGCCTTTGACGGGGGCCGGGATGTGGCATGCCCCTCCGCCTCGGCGGTCCGCTTGCTGAGGCGCGTCGAGGGCACGCGGGACGTCGGCAGGGTCGACAGGAGTGCGGAGCGGTGACATTACGTAGTGGGCGGACGACGGACGGAGAGCCCGGAATGTGGTGCATGATCGCCAGGTCTGCCGGGTATGTCACGGAAGTGAATCCTGAGCCCCAGGGAGCCGCCATGTCCAACGACGCCATCGTGATGCTCAGGGAAGGCCACAAGGAACTGAGGCGACTGATCCACGCCTACCGGGCCGACCGCAGGCCCGAGAAGGTGGAGCAGTTCCTGCGCGTCCTGACGGTGTACTCCTACATCGAGCAGGAGGGCATGTATCCGCGCGTATCCGTCCTGGCCCCCGAGACCGAACAGGCCGTCGTCGAGTTCCGCGAGGAGCACCACATCGCCGAAGTGCTCGCCGCCGAGCTGCACGACATGAACCCCGGAGGCCTGGTCCACGACGCGAAGGCCCGTCTCCTGATGGACATCGTCGAGCGCCACATGAACGCCGAAGAACGGGACTGGTTTCCCCGGGTCCGTGCCGCCGTGGGCCGCAAGGAACTGCAGGAGATCGGCGCCTGGATGGGCAAACTCGCGGAACGGGCCCCGCAACGGCCGCGTCGCCGTGCTCCGCAGAGCGCCTGGGACGCGGTGGCGGCCTGACGGGCCGTTCCTCACGCGCTCCGTCCGGGCCGTGCGTCCGCACCGCGGAGCGCGCATGACACTTTGACCACAACTCGTCGTGCGGGGCGGCGAGACGTGCGCGCTCATAGGGTCCTCGGCCATACTGCGCCCGTGGAGCAGCGATCAGAACACCAGTACATGCCCCTGGGTGGCGCCGCGACGGATCCGGCGTACATCCCCGGACTCGTCCCGGCCCCCGCGGCGGCGCCCAGGCCGGCGTCCGCCGACGGGTCCGACGCGGATGAGGCCGACGCCGGCCCGGTGACGGCCGGTGACGAGCGCGCCGAGCCCGGAGCGGATGCGGCCCCCGGCGACGACTCGGACGTCGACAAGGCCGAATCCTCCGAGGACGCGGACGAGCCCGGCGCCGACGGCGGCCCGGTGTGCGACGTGTCCGACCGGCAGGGCTCCTTCCTCGCCGACCGCCGGGGAGTGCGGATGCGGCTGGGCGAGGAGGAGGCCGACTTCCGGTGGGACGAGATCAGCGCGGTCGAGTACCGGACGCCGCGCTGGTCGCGCCGGTTCGAGATCGTCGTCTACACGCCGAACCACCGCTGGTTCACCCACGACATCGAGGCGCCCCACCGCGCCGACCTCCGGGCATGGGGAGAGCGGCTCGACGCGGTTCTGGACGCGTACTTCGAGGAGTAGGGCCCCGTGCGCGGGGCCCATCGAGGGGTCTGTCGGGTGCCCGGAGCTGTGACGGCTCCGGGCACTCGGCCCGAGGCGCCGTGGGGCCGTGGGGCGTTCCGGGCCGAAGTGCGCAGGGGCACCCGGACGGGACCCGTTCTCGCGGCACGCCGTCACATGACGTGACCGCGTGGTCACCCCTGGCAGACTGTGCGGCGCTCAGCCCCCTCACCACAGGAGACCCAGCCGTGCTGCTCCGTACCATCGCCAGGACGATCGCTGCCCTGGCCCTGGGCTTCGGCCTCGTCGGCGTCGCCGCCACGCCTCAGGCGTACGCCACCGACAACGTGCCGTGCCACAGCCCCGCCAAGCGCGATCTGACCGACCCGAACTCCGGCCATGTATGGCGGGGGACCGAGGTCAGGTTCTGCAACCTCACCCAGGGCCATGTGCCGGTCTACGCCGGCCGCTCGGCCGGGGCGGCCGTCGTGGGTTACCTGGAGCAGGGCGGGGCGGCGAACTGGTTCGTCACCGAGATGAAGGGCGGGGACTTCCACCGGGGCCGGGCCGCCAACTACTGGTGGGCCAGCACCAAGGCCGACAACGGCCGGTGGGGCTGGGTGCCGGAGGTGTACTTCGCGGGCGGCGGCAACTACGAGGACGACGCCGGCCTCCTGATGCCGGGCGGCTACACCTGCGCCAACACCTGCGCCCCGGTGCCCTTCTGGGCACGGTGAGCGGCGCTCCACGTCACGAGCGGTGAGGCGCGGGGCGGTCGTGCTCGTGCGGGTGCTCCGGACCAGTGCTTGACTGGAAGCGAGGTCACGACGGCGGCGGGTCGATACGTGTCGGCCCCGGCCGGCGCCACCCCACCCCGCGGGGCCCGACCAGTCCGTCCATGGAGGCACCGATGCCTACAGTCAATGGCCCGTACACGCCCGGCACCCCCTGCTGGGTGGAGTTGATGGTTCCCGATCAGCAGGCCGCTCTCGACTTCTACCGCGATCTGTTCGGCTGGGAGGCGGAGCCCGGCTCGCCCGAGACCGGCGGATACGCGGTGTGCAGGTACAAGGGCGAGCCCGTAGCCGGAATCATGGGGGCGATGAACCCGGACGGCAGCATCCCCGACCCGATGCCGCCGACCGTCTGGACCACGTACATCGCCACCTCGGACCTCGGCGCCACCCAGCAGAGGGTCACCGACAACGGCGGCCAGGTGATGGTGCCGGGCATGGACGTCATGACGCTCGGCCGGATGGGCGTGGTGAGCGACCCCACGGGCGCCGTCTTCGGCCTCTGGGAGGCCATCGACTTCAAGGGTGCGGGCATCGCCAACGAACCCGGCTCCTGGATCTGGAGCGAGCTCAACACCAGTGACAGGGAAGCCGCTTCGGCCTTCTACTCCGCTGCCCTCGGCATCGGGACCACCGCGGTCGAAGGTGCGGACGGCTATTTCTCGCTCACCGTGGACGACCGCGCCATCGGCGGTACCCAGGCACTCTCCGGCATCAAGGGCCTGCCGGACGGCACGCCGTCGCACTGGTTGACGTACTTCGCCGTCGACGACACGGACAGTACCGTCGACGCCCTGGTCAGGGCGGGCGGCGCCGTTCTCATGCCGCCCTTCGACATGATGGCCGGCCGGATGGCCGTCGTGGCGGACCCGCAGGGCGGCGCCTTCGCCCTCATCAACGTGAAGCAGCCCGACGCCGGGTGACCCGCGTCCCGAGGCGGTCGGCGTCCGGCTGCTGACGTCCGCCCCGCCGCCGGAACCGTCGCACCCGTCGGCCCCCTCGGCGCAGAGGGGGCCGACAACGCCCGCCTACGGACGGTGAGTTGAGGCGGTCCATACCGCACGGAGCGTCAGCGTCTGTTCGGCCGCCGTGCGCGCCCCGCCGACCGTGCTGCCCGTGGTGTCGGTCCACGCGCGGGCCGGTGTGGTCTCGGCGAGCCGGTTCGCAGCCGAGGACAGTCCGATCACCAGCCCGCTGTACCGGTTCACCAGGCGGTACGTGCCCGTCGGTGCGCCGGAGGAGGTGGTGTTGGCGAGGACGAACCACTGCTGGCCCGCCGTCGGTCCCGAGGCGGGCGCCGCCGTCACGCTCGGCCTGGCGGCCCAGGCGCGCCCCGCCGTCGAGGACGAGTCCACCCCCAGAAGGCGTCCGGTGGAGGCGTTCGCGATCCGGTACGAGCCGTCACCGTTGGGGCTGAACACCCAGGCCGCCAGGGACGAGCCGCCCGCGGACGACCGCGAGGTGGTCGCCGAACCACCCGCCACCTGGGCCAGGAAGCGCCCCGCTCCGCTGCCGATGGTGTACGCCCTGCGCGGGTCGACCGGGGCGGGGGCGGCGGCGCTGCTGGTCACGGTGGTGTCGTAGTACTCGCCGTCGGAGCCGCCGGAGCAGAAGAACGAGCAGTACGAGCGGAACGTGCGGCCCACGATCGTGTTGGTGGTGCGGCTCACCGGGTCGAGCAGCCAGCGGTACCAGGAGCCGGAGCGGTAGTCCCCGGAGTCGCCGATCAGCCGCCACTTCTGGGTGGCGAGGTTGTCGGTGACGTAGAAGCGCTGCTTCTCCGTGCCGTCCTGCTTGAGCGTCTCGGGCTCGCCGATGTAGAGGCCGAGGTGGGCGTCGTAGGCGATGTTCATGGTGAGCAGATCGGACTTGGCGGGCAGGGTGCCGGCCGCCCGCTGCTGCGCGACGGTTCCCGCGTTGGCCGGGGCGTAGTCGTGCGCGACGGGCGTGTAGCCCGTGGTGTGGGTGGCGTCGACCGGCTCCATGTTGCTCTCCAGGCCGCCGACGCCGGGCTGGGACCAGGATCCGTCGTACCACTTCCGCCAGGAGCCGGGTGCCATCTTGCCCGACATCGGGGCGCGCGCCACATGCGCCCGGCTGCCGTCCGTCCAGCCGCCGGGGACACCGCCCTTGGGGATGATCCGCGAGTTGTAGTAGACGTAGAAGTAGCCCGACGCGGCGTCGACGAACAGGCGCGGGTCGCCGTTGCCGTAGTCGTACGTCTCGTGCGCGAAGGCCGTGGAGTCGCCGCGCGCGGTGCTGTACGGCGAGGTCAGGACATGGCTCCGGATGCTCCAGGTGCGGCCCTGGTTCGTGGAGACCGCGTAGTCGATGGCGTCGTAGTGCAGGCCGTCGCCGAACGGGCTCGGGGTGAACTCGTTGTGCACCAGGCCGTACCAGTCACCGGTGTCCGGGTCGACCCAGACGCCGAGCAGGTCGCAGTAGTTGGGCTGGGCATAACTGGATCCCGCGGGCGCCCGGGTGGCCTCGCGGCCGGTCGGGCCGTTGTTGCAGCGCCAGGTCGTGTCGTTGTTGCGGTCCTGGGTGTTGGCCGGGTTCACGGCATCGCTCAGCGCGCTCGACCGCGTCGCGGAGTCGAAGTCCTTGCCGGTGTAGAACGTCCAGGCCCGGTCGTCGTCGGCGGCGTACAGCGAGTGGGCCGACTGGTAGTAGAACGTGCCGTCCTTGTCGATGTAGGGCGCCGCCGGGGTGTCGTCGGGGTTGCCCCACGGCCCCTTCGCGCCGATGGCGACGGTGTACGCGGGATCCTTGGCCTGGGCGGGGGCGGTCAGCAGGGTGCCGGACAGCACGGCGGCCGTCGCGACGAGCACGCCGGTGATCTTCGTCCTGATGCGGGCGGGCACGGGTACTCCTCTCGGAGCGGGCCGTCCGCGCGGCGGCGGCCCGGCGGGGCGGGCGTCCCGGCCCGCCGGGGAAGGTGAACTCGGCGCGGGACGGGGAGAGTTGTGCGGGTGTGTGCGCGGCAGCGGATTAGTTTGAATAGAATCCGAACTAATGCAGAGGCTGTCAAGGCATCCGTCACGGATCGGTGCACCCGGTGATGCCCGACCGGTGCGCGGGCCATCATGAGGGCGTCGCCGCACCCCGGGCCCGACGTTGTGCCGCATCCGGCGCCTGCGGTGCCGCTCGGGCCGGACGGCCCCAACCGAGAGGGAGGACCAGTGCCCCAGTCGCGAGCGGCGTCGCCGTCGCACAACGAACCGTCCTGGGCGGCGGAGTCCCGCGACCGGGGAGCGATCCGGCGCACCAACCTCGGTGTGGTGCTGCGCCTGTTGCGCGACGCGGGGCCCCGATCGCGGGCCCGTATCGCCGCGGACGCGGGCCTGCCCAAGCCGACCGTCACGAGCCTGGTCGCCGAGCTCGTGTCCCTCGGCCTGGTGCGCGAGGGCCCCGCGCGTCGGGAGGGCGCCGTGGGGCGGCCCGGCGCCGAGGTGCGGCTGCACGGGCACGCGGTGTGCGGGATCGGAGTGGAGATCAGCACCAGTTACGTCCAGGTGGTCGCATTGGCCCTGGACGGCGCCGAGCTGTACGAGCACCGGGTCGCCGTGGCCGTCGCCGAGGCGGGCCCCGAGACGGTGCTCGACCTCGCCGCGCGCGAGCTGACCACCTGCCGAACCGCCGTACAGGCACGCGGAGTTCGACCCGCCGGGATCACCGTCGCGGTCCCGGGCGTGGTCGACTCGGCGAACGGCGCGGCGCGGTACGCACCCGGCATCGGCTGGCGCGACGTCGCCGTCACCGACGGGCTGCGCACGCGCCTGGGCGGGCCGCCCGTTCCGCTGACCCTGGACAACGACGCCAAGCTGGCGGCGCTCGCCGAATACGCCTCGGCGCGCGCCGATGACGTGCACGACATGGTGTGCGTCACGGGGGAGCGGGGCGTCGGCGCCGGTGTCATCAGCGCGGGCAGGCTGCTGCGCGGCGCCCAAGGGTTCGCGGGCGAGGTGGGGCACATGCCGCTCGACCCGGAGCGCCGCCCGTGTGCGTGCGGACGGCGCGGCTGCTGGGAGACGATGGTCGGGCTCGACGCCATCCTGCGGCTCGCGGCCGACGAGGACGACGCGCTGCACGACCCGGCGGTGGAACTCAGGGATCGTCTGGACCTGTTGCGCACCCGCGCCCGCGCCGCCCACCCGCGCACCCTCGCCGCGATGGCCCGGGTCGCCGACGACCTCGGGCTCGGAGTGGCGCTCCTCGCCGACGTGCTCAACCCCCGCGTCGTCGTCCTCGGCGGCTACTTCACCCACATCGGCGACCTCATGATCGAGCGGGTGCGCGAGGTGGTGCACGAGCGCGTCATGGCTCCGGACGCCGGCGGCTGCGACGTGCGGCTCTCCGCCTTGGGCTTCGCCGCCGCCGCGCGCGGCGGGGCACATCTCGCGCTGGGCCCGGTGTTCGAGGACCCGGCGGGGGCCTGAGGCGTTCGGCATCCTGCGGGGAGGGAGCGGGCGGTGGACGCGCCGCCCGCCGGGGGGCCGCCCCGCGCATCCGATGCGGTCACGCGGGCCGTGCGGCGGCCTGTCGGCCCGGCCGGTGGAGGGTCCCGGTGCGACAGTGCTGGTCGAGGCAGTCGGGCCGAGTGATGAGGAGGGCCGGCGAAGATGGGGCTGACCAGTACGCCGTTCC
Source organism: Streptomyces sp. NPDC048111 (assembly GCF_043202815.1). Lineage (NCBI taxonomy): Bacteria > Bacillati > Actinomycetota > Actinomycetes > Kitasatosporales > Streptomycetaceae > Streptomyces > Streptomyces sp. NPDC048111. Next base: position 26,803 of record NZ_JBIDBD010000002.1, on the reverse strand, counting down.
TGGTCCTGTTGATCGTGCTCACCTTCCTGGCGATGGCCGGCACGCTGCTCCTGTGGGGCCGGGTGGGCGGGCCCTGGTGGCTGCGCTGGCCCGTCCGCGCCCTCATGCTCGTGCTCTGTCAGGTCACGGCCATCACCACCGTCGCCACCGACATCAACAACAGCTATGGTCTGTACGCCAGTTGGGGCGACCTGCTGGGCACCGGCACCGCGGACGCGGCGGCCATGACCGGGCCGCCGCCCCAGCGCGCGAAGTTCGGCGAGCCCACCAACGGGGTGCGCAGCACCTATTTCCGTGGGCCCCGTTCCCACCTCGCCGGGCACGTCCTGGTGTGGACGCCTCCGCAGTACGACACCCGGGCGGACCGTGCCACGCGCTACCCCGTGGTGATGCTGCTGCACGGGGTGCCGGGAGCGCCCGAGTCCTGGGTCGAACAGGGCGGGATGCCCGGGGCGTTCGCGCGGTCCGTGCAGCAGGGGGCGGCCCGTCCGGCGATCCTCGTGATGCCCGTCGTCGACCCCGGGGGACAGGACACCGACTGCACCGACACCCCGCAGCGCAAGGTGGCCCGCTGGCTGGTGGACGATGTGCCGGCGCTGATCGCCCACCACTTCCGCACCCTGAAGGGGCCCAGGGGGATGGGCGTCATGGGCATCTCGACCGGAGGTTACTGCGCCGCCAGGCTGCCCCTGCAGTACCCGAAGACGTTCGGTGCCGGGGTCGCCCTCGACCCGGATCCGCTCTCCGGCGACCCCGATGTGCTGACGGACCCCGTACTGCGCGAGCGCACCAGCCCCCTGTGGCTGGTGGCGCACGACCCGCCGGGGACCGCGCTGTACCTGGCGACGTCCCGGCAGGACCGCGACAGCCCGCCGTCGTACATCGAGGAGTTCGCGAAGGCCGCCGCGGGCACGGACGTGAAGGTCACGACCCGGATCGTGCCGCAGGGGGGCCACAACTGGGGCACCTGGGTCACCCTCTACCCGCAGGCGATTCCGTGGTTGAGCGATCGGTTGGACGCCCCGCGCCGCTGAACCGTCTGTCCGTCCGCCGAGCGGGTGTCGCTCGCGCGCTCCGCGACCCGGCCGGCCGCGTGCCCGGGTCCCCTGACGGCGTCGGTGCCCGGCCGCGAGGCCGGGCGGTCAGGCCCCGCCGGTCGTACGGGCCCGGGTCGTGTGCCACTTCGACAGCTTGGCCAGCAGGAAGACGAGCGCCGCCGTGCAGGCCACCGCTCCCCACGCGGGCAGCAACAGCGCCGCGGGCAGCAGCATGCCGAAAGTGAGGACCAGACAGGGGCCGTACCAGCCCAGCACATTGCGTACGCCGTCGCCGTAGCGCAGCGAGATGGCCGCGTTCGCGGTGTAGAAGGCGAGGACCCCGCCGCACAGCGCCCAGCGGGCCCCCGCCGGCAGCACGTCGTGGGGCGCCGAGACGGCGGTACCGAGGGCCGCGGCGAGCACCGTGATGCCGCAGACCAGGACGAACGGCAGGTACATGACGGTGTCGCGCATGATCTGCGTGGCCCGTCCCGTCTGGGCCCGGCTCAGGCCCCGCGTGGCGCTGCCCGTGCCCCACAGGAAGAAGATCATGGCGAGTTCCGCGGCCACGACGAACGACAGCAGCGCGGTCACGCCGGAGGCCGCGGTGAAGTGCTCCTCGAAGGCGGCGACCACGGTGAAGATGCTCTCGCCGAGCACGATCACCACGAACAGCCCGATCCGCTCGACGAGGTGTTCCACCGACATCCGCTCGTACGGGGCGGTGCCCATCCCGGCCCGGACCGCGAGCAGCACCACCTCCAGGGCGATGGCCACCCCCCACACCGCGAAGCGGGCCGCCCCCGGCAGCACGGCCGACACCGCCCACAGCGCCGCCGGCACCAGGCAGTAGAGCACCGGCCGCCACAGCGGCAGCGGGGTCCCGGGGCTGCGGGCGTGGCGGAACCAGATGAGGAACAGCACCAGGCGCACCCACGCAGCCCCGAGCGCGTACGCCCAGGCCCGCTCGGCCAGGCCCGCCGGCGAGGCCGCCGCCATGAGGCCGAGCGCGGGCATCGCGGCGAGCAGCATCGCCTGCACCCGCGACGAGGCCGAGCCGAACAGGTTGACCGTCACGCTGAGGTTCACCCACGCCCACCAGGCGGGGAAGAACAGCACCAGGAACTTTCCGAACTCCGTCGGCCCGGGGTCCCCGTGCAGCACATGCGCGAGCACACTCACCGTCACCACGAAGACCAGGTCGAAGAACAGCTCGAACCATCCCGCGCGGTGTTCCTCCGCCGCGCCGCCGGCGCCCGTGTCCTCGGCCGGCCTGCCCGTCACATCGCTCACGGACCCCACTGTGCGAGGTGCGCGCGAGCGCGGCGCCCGGGGCGCGCCGATGGGCACCCGGTGAGCCGCCCGTGCGGGTGGCGCGTGACCCCGCCGCGCCTGATGCGCAACGCCCCGCGCGCGTGCGGCCGGTGAGGGAGGATGGGCCCATGAATACTGCAGAGCTTCTGGCGGACGCGTTCGGACGGGTCCAGGAACAAGTGCACACGGCGGTGGAGGGGCTCTCCGCGGAGGACCTCGCCCACCGGCCCGACGAGGAGGCGAACTCCATCGCCTGGCTGGTGTGGCACCTCACGCGCGTCCAGGACGACCACATCGCGGATGCCGCGGGCCGCGACCAGGTATGGCTCTCGGACGGCTGGTCGGACCGGTTCGGCCTGGCGCTCGATCCGGAGGAGACCGGATACGGGCACACGAGCAAGCAGGTGGCGCTGGTCAGGGGCGTCACCGCCGACCAGCTGCGCGACTACTACGACGCCGTGCACGAGCAGACCCTGTCGTTCGTGCGCGGCGCCGACGACGCCGCGCTCGACCGCGTCGTCGACGAGCGGTGGACGCCGCACGTCACCCTCGGCGTGCGACTGGTCAGCGTGATCTCCGACACCTTGCAGCACGCGGGCCAGGCGGCTTATGTCCGGGGCCTGGTGGAGCGCCGCTGACGGCTCGCCGTCACGCACGACGGCCGTGCCGGGGCGCCCCCCTCAGGGAGAGGGGGGCGCCCCTCGGCATGGAACGAGCGGCAGCGGACACCCGGTCATACGGCGCCCTTCCACCCGAAGAGAGAGAATCACGTGCCCCCATCCTCACGCCCGGCCGCCGACCGGCGGCCGCGCGCCGCCGCGGTGGCCGGACGGCTGCGCACCGCCGCACGGGACACGGCGGTGGCCGTGTGGAACGACAACCTGTCCGACTACGCCGCCTCGTTGACGTACTACGCCATCCTCGCCCTGGTGCCCGCCCTGCTGGTCACGGTCTCGGCCATCGGCCTCGCGGCCCCGGAGGCGACCGGCCTGCTCATCGACGATCTCACCTCCTACGCCCCGGCCGCGTCGGCGAGCGTCCTGCGGGACGCGCTGCGGCAGATGACCGAAGCCGAGTCGACGGTGTGGGTCCTGGTGGTGACCGGCGCCGTCAGCGCGCTCTGGTCGGCGTCGAGCTATCTCGCGGTGTTCCGCCGCGCGCTGCACGCGATGCACCGCATGCCCGACAACCGGCCCCCGCTGCGCACGGCCCACACCATCATCGCCACCGCCCTCCTGCTGCTCGCGCTGCTCCTGACCGGCTCGGCCCTGATCGTGCTGTCGGGCCCGGTGGCCCGCAGGGCCGCCGCTCTGGTGGGCGCCGGCGGCTTCGGAGGCTGGGGGGCGCTGCGCTGGCCGGTGCTGCTGTGCGTGGTGACGATCCTGGTGCTGGTGCTCTTCCACACGGGTCCGGCGGAGGCCCGGGGGGTGCGTCGGGGGCTGCCCGGCGGCGTGCTCGCGGTCCTGCTGTGGAGCGCCGCGTCGGCGCTCTTCACGCTCTACGCCGACCACATCGCCTCCTACACCCGTCTGTACGGGTCGCTGGCGGGTGTGGTGGTGTTCCTCGTGTGGCTCTGGTTCACCAACCTCTCGCTGCTGATCGGCGGCCAGTTCAACGCGACCCTCGCCCGCACGGCGCCTGCGGGCCGGGAGGTGCCGCGCCCGGGTAAGCCCACCGCGTCCACCACGGCGACCGACCTCGGCTGAGGGAAGGGTGCCGCTCCCGCACTGGGTGAGCCCTGGGCGGCGGATGCCTTCAACTCGCCCTGCGCCGAACCCTGTTGAGCGACGCGGGCGCGGGGCCCGGGCGCCGGGTGCCGTGCGGTGGGCGCTGGGAGCCGGGCCCGGCCGCCATGCGTCCGATGCCGTGCGGCGGGCGCCAGGAGCCGGGTCTCGGGAGCCGGGCTCCGGACCGTCGGGTCAGCGGATATGGCGGATACGGATCGGCCCGCGCGCCTTGTCCGGGTCGACCCGCCGGCCGCCCTGGGTGATCTCCACCTCGCCCGCCTCGACCAGGCCCCGGGCCGGTTCCATCAGCGCGCGCCAGCCGTCGTCGTCACCCTCGTACGCCGCCCGCGCCGCGTCGGAGGGGCAGATCGTCGCGTCCGGGGCACGGGACTCCAGGAGTTCGAGGATGGTGCGTGCCAGGCGTTCTTCCGTCTGCCGTGCGTTCTGTGTCACCGCGCCAGTGTCACCTCCGCAGCCCCGGGAGCGCGCGTGGGCCCGGGCCGTTCAGCGGGGCTCGCCCGCCGTCCGGCGGAGCTGGTCGGTGTGGTGGGTGAGGGCGTCGACGCGGGCGGCGAGGTCGCGGTGGCCGGCCGCGAGGTGTGCGCGGACAGCGGTGAGCGGCGCCAGCAGGCGGGCGGCGTCGTCCTCGGCGAGCGCGGCGGTGAGGTGACCGACGGCGGTGCGGGCGCCCGCCGGAAGGTCGGTGAGCCCGGTGATCCGACCGGCGAGCCCCCGCAGGTCGGCGGCGTTGGCGCGGGCCCAGGCCGTGACGGAGCGGTCGGCCGCGCGGCGGTCGCGGGTGGCCTGGACGCGCTGCTCGCCGGTGGCGCCGGGCGCCCCGGGGCGTACCCGCAGATAGCGCCGCTCGGCGGCCTGCCGGCTGGCCACCCCGAGCGGCTGGGCCAGCTCCGCCCAGCTGGAGCCGGCAGCCCGGGCGGCCTCGATCAGCCCGGGTTCCCAGCCGGCGAGCTGATCGCGCAGTTCGCGCAGGAGGAGCAGCGCGGCCAGGGCCTCGTCGGAGCTGGCCGGCCGGTCCGGGGGAGGGGCGGCCTGGGGCGTCCGGGCGGTGCGCACGGCTTCGTCGATCGCGTGCAGCGCGGCTGCGGCGGCCAGGAACGACGTGGGATCGCCGGACTCGGGAGTGGCGTTCATGGACCCTCCGGGGGGGTGTCATCGTTCGGGCGACAGCTTGCTTGTCATCGTTTGGATGACATGTTACAACGGTGTCGAAGCAAGCGCATTGGCAGCTCATGCCAGACCAGTGGAGGTGTTTTCGCGATGTTGATGCGCACCGACCCGTTCCGCGAACTCGACCGGCTCGCCCAGCAGTTGACGGGTGTCTCGGGCACCTGGAGCAGGCCGTCGGCGATGCCGATGGACGCGTACCGCGAGGGCGAGGAGTACGTGATCGCCCTCGATCTGCCCGGCGTGGCCAAGGAAGCGATCGACATCGACGTCGAGCGCAACATGCTGACGGTCAAGGCCGAGCGGCGTCCCCTGGTGAAGGCCGACGACGTGCAGATGGAGCTCTCCGAGCGCCCCCTCGGCGTCTTCTCCCGCCAGCTGGTGCTGGCCGACACCCTGGACACCGAGCGCATCTCGGCCGACTACGAGGCGGGCGTGCTCACCCTCAGGATCCCGATCGCGGAGCGCGCCAAGCCTCGCAAGATCGCCATCGGCGGGCAGCCGGACCACAAGCAGATCCGGAGCTGAGCGACTCCGCCCCCGTGCGCCCGCACGCCGTCACGTCATCAACCCCCTGAGCGAGAAAGGCAACCACCCCCGATGACCACGCTGGCTGAATCCGCCGTCGCCCGACCAGTCATGACGCTGCGTCAGATGGTGGAGAGGATCCGGTATGAGGGCGCCTATCCCACCTGGGAGCGGGCCGAGGAGGTCACGCGTGCCGTACTGGGGACCCTGGGGCGTCAGCTCACCGGTGAGGAGCGGGTCGACCTCGCGGCCTGCCTGCCCGTGGAGGCGGCCCTCGTCCTCTCCGGGCAGATCCCCGGAGCCGAGCCGCTGACCGGCTGGGGCTTCGTCAAGGAGCTGGCCGCCCACACCGGCGGCACGCCCGCGACCGCCCGGTGGGACACCGGAGCCGTCCTCGCCGTCGTCGGCCGGCTCGCGGGCCCGGAGCTCCTGGACCGGATCATCGACCGGCTGCCCTCGGGATACGCGCTGCTGTTCGGGCGCCCCGAACTCATCCAGTCCGCCTGACGTCATCGGACCCCACGCGAAAGCCCGGCCGCCGCATGCGGCCGGGCTTCATCGTCGCCGCCCGGGCCGGCCACCGTGCACCGATCGCCCTCCCGGGCCACCCGTGCGTGCCGGTCGGCGCGGCGCTCGACATCGCGTGCCGCGCGGCCGTGGCTCTGCGGGCTGCCGCTGACCCGGGCGGCCACGACACCGTACGGCGGATGCCGACGCCGTTACGGGGCGCTGGTTGTTCGTCGCGTCCTTCGGCATGGCCTGCGCGTGACGGCCTGCGGCGGCCGCACGTCCGACACGGCGGCCTGGGGCACCTTCCGGGCCGAACCCCGGTCCGCCCGGGTAGGACGCCGTCGCTTCGTCCGCGCGAAGCCCGGCCCCCGTCCGATCACGGGATGAGCTGGTGCCCGGTCGTCGCGTCCACGTGCTCCGGCACCTCGTCGTGACGATCGCCGACCGTCGGCGTGCCTGTCGGCTCGAACATCAGGATGGACGCCCCCGACGGGGCGGCCGGCCGGTGCGGGGTACCCCGGGGAACGGTGAAGACCGAGCCCTGGGGGAGCCGGACGACCCGCTCCCCGGCCGGTTCGCGCAATGAGATGTGCAGCTCTCCGTCGAGGACGAGGAAGAACTCGTCGGTGTCGTCATGGACGTGCCAGATGTGCTCGCCCTCGACCTTGGCGACGCGGACGTCGTAGGTGTTCACGCGCGTGACGATGCGCGGGCTCCACAGGGCGTCGAAGGAGGCCAGGGCGGTTCGCAGGGAGATCGGTTCGCTGGTCATGGGCCCAGCCTCCGCCGAAGTGCTCGTTCGCCGTGAGTGCTAGGAATCGCACATGGCGAAACGATCCTCGCAAGCGGCGCGTCCGGCGGCGCCACGCCCGACGGCGTCCCACCCGGGCGCCCCACGCCCGACGGCCCCACCTCCGACGGCCCCTCACTCGACGGCCCCGCACCGGGTCGTCCTGATCGTGGACGAGAACTCCAACCCCTTCGAGCTCGGCTGCGCGACCGAAATCTTCGGGCTGCGCCGACCCGAGATCGGGCGGGACCTGTACGACTTCAGGCTCTGCTCCCCCTCACCCCGCACCCTCATGCGCGACGGGTTCTTCACGCTCACGGGGGTCGCCGAGCTGGCCGCGGCCGATGAGGCGGACACCCTGATCGTGCCCAACCGGCCCGATGTCGAGGTGCCGAGGCGCCGGGCCGTCCTCGACGCGATCCGGCGTGCGCATGCGCGTGGGGCGCGCCTCATCGGCCTGTGCAGCGGTGCCTTCACGCTGGCCGAAGCCGGGGTGCTGGACGGGCGGCGGGCCACCGCGCACTGGCAGTGGGCGGACGCGTTCCGCGCCCGCTTTCCCGGTGTCCTGCTCGAATCGGACGTCCTGTTCGTGGACGACGGTGACATTCTGACGTCGGCGGGCAGCGCGGCGGCGCTCGACCTGGGGCTCCATGTAGTGCGCCGCGACCACGGGGCGGAGGTCGCCAACTCCGTGAGCCGGCGCCTCGTCTTCGCCGCTCACCGGGACGGCGGACAGCGGCAGTTCGTGGAGCGCCCCCTGCCCGACGTGCCCGATGAATCCCTGGCCCCCGTCCTGAGCTGGGCCCAGGCGCGGCTGAACGCGCCGCTGACGGTGGCCGGTCTCGCGACCCGCGCGGCGGTCAGCCCCGCCACGCTGCACCGCCGGTTCCAGGCCCAGCTGGGCACGACACCGCTCGCCTGGCTCACGGGCGAACGCCTCGCCCTGGCCTGCCGGTTGATCGAGCGGGGCGAGTCCCGGTTCGATGTGGTCGCGCGCGCCAGCGGGCTCGGCACCACGGCCAACCTGCGGGCGCTGATGCGCCGCGAGACGGGGCTCACCCCGTCCGCGTACAGGAGCCGGTTCGGCCCCGGGGCCGGCTGACGGCGGGGCCTGTCCTGCTCGGGCCGTGCGGGTCCCGCCCTGCGCGTGGTGGGCGTGCGCGGGTGAGGTGGGCGCGTGTGGGGTGTGCGCATGTGGGGTGTGCGTGGGTGGTGCGTCGATACACGACAGAGTTTTCGTGTAATTCTTGACGTAGGCCAAAAGGGGCTGCATCCTGAGGAAGGCAGGAGTACCTGTGTGTGCCGGAGACATGGGAGCGGATGTCATGCCCGAGCAGGGGCCACTCCCACGGGGCTTCATGGCGGACGTTGCGCGCGGGGTTCACGCACCCGGTGCGCACCCAAGTGATGTGCACGCGCGCGTTGTTGAGCAGTCCGCAGGGCCTGCCCCCACAGGGCGGCCGATGCTGCGGATCACTTCGCGCGCCGGCGGCGGGCGGGTGGACGTGACGGTCGGCGGCGAACTCGATTTCGACACCGCGCCCCAGCTGTACGACGCGCTCACGGCCGCCCTGTGCCAGGCGGCCGGCGGCGTCGACCTGGACCTCGACGCCGTCTCCTTCTGTGACTGCAGCGGCCTCAATGTCCTGTTGAGGGCGCGCTACGACGCCCTCGACCAGGGCAAGACCCTCGTACTGCGCTCCGCCGACCCCGGCGTGGCCCGGCTCCTCGGCCTGGCCCGCGCCCTCCCCCTGTTCGCTCCGCCCGAAGCCGCCTGGGAATAGAATCTGGTCTCATGTCGAAGCCTGACGAACTGCTCGTGAACGTCGCTGCCCTGGTGGAGTCCGGGCAGAGCAACCAGATGTCCCTGACCGTGGTCGCCGGTGGTGCGGTGATCACCGGCCGGCTCGCACCCGAGGCCGTATGGCGGCAACGGGTGTCGGAGGTGCTGACGGACTCCGCCCGGCTGGGCGAGTTCGCCACCGTGTTCACCACCGCGACCTCCAAGGAGGGGCCGCCCACCCATCTGCACTTCCATGTGGCGCGGATCCTCCAGGGAGCCGTAGGCATCCCCGAGACGGGCGGTATGTACCGCGTCGCGATCAAGGACGTCAGTGCCTGGACCGTGGGGGACTTCAGCTACTCCGACCACTGAGGCCGCAGGCCACCCCGACCGGCCTCCCCCGCGTACCAACCGTGCGCGGGGGACCCGAGCGGCCGTGGCGTACGCAGGCGTGCACTGCCCGCCGGGCCTGCCGCCCCGCACCTTCGCCGGCCGGCGACACCATCGCGTAGCACGCGGGGCACGGCCCTGCCACAGTGGAGGAACGGCCCCGCCGAGAGGAGCACATCATGTGGCAGCCCGACGGACGGGACGTCCGAGTCCGGCTCGGCATCGTGACCCCGCACGCCGACGTCGGCCCCGAGTCGGAACTGCGCGCGATGGCCCCGGCCGATGTGGGCCTGCACACGGCCCGGGTGCCGTTCGGGGCGATGGGCCCCGGCGGTGCGATGGACCCGACCATCCCGCTCGCGCCGGTACGCGCCTTCGCCGAGCCACCCGCTGTGGACGAGGCCGTCGGACACCTCGCCGAGGCGCCGGTGGCGGCCATCGCCTTCGCCTTCACCAGCTCCGCGTATGTGCTCGGCCCGGACGGCGAGGAACGCATGCTGGCCCGTCTGACCGAGCGCGCCCGGGGACTGCCGGTGGTCGCCACCTGCCACGCCGCCGTCGAGGCCCTGCGCATCCTGGGCGCGCAGCGGCTCGCCCTCGTGGACCCGCCGTGGTTCGACGCGGAGTTGGTCGGGCTGGGGCGCGCCTACTACGAGGACTGCGGCTTCCGGGTGGACTACGCCGCGCTCTGCGAACTGCCCAGCGGTCAGACCCTCATCGAGCGCCAGGCCCTGTACGACTGGGTGGTGGGCCACGTGCCCGACGCGGCGGACGCGGTGGTGATCGGCGGCAACGGACTGCGCGCGGTGGGGGTCGTCGAAGCCTTGGAGGCGAGCCTCGGGCGGCCGGTCCTGACGGCGAACCAGGTGCTGCTGTGGGCCGCGCTGCGCGCGGCGGACGCGCGGGCGGACGAGATCACCGGGTACGGCCGGGTGTTCCGGTTCCGGTAGAGGGCGCGGGTTCGGGTCAAGTCCCTTGCTCGGTAGGGGAGTTCGTGGTGAACACGCGGTCCAGGTGGTGGTGGAGGACCGCGACGGCCGACTCCGGTTCGCGCTGGCCCACCAGGATGCTGGTGCCCAGGGTCGCCGTCATGGCGAGCAGACTGATGGCCTCGATGCGGGCGTCGGCGCCCGCATCGGCCAGGCCCGCCTCCTGCGCCTGTTCGAGGAGCCCGGTCACGGCGTTTTCCGCGGCGTCGGGACTGTCGACGAACCGCTGCGAGGCGAGGGCCCCGTCGGTGACGGACAGCATCGCGTAGGAGCTGTAGAGCAGGTGGAAGGTGCGGCTCTCCTCGTCGGTGGGCAGGGAGGTCAGCAGGATGGCCTCGATCGTCGCGCGCGGCCCGGGGTCCGGGCCGGCGGCGGCCAGCCGGGCGCCCACCCGCGCGGTAAAACGGTCGGTCAGATGCTGGAGGCCGTGGAAGAGGAGCTTCTCCTTCGTCTCGAAGTAGTACTGCACCAGGCGCAGTGACACCCCGGCCTCGGCGGCCACCTCGCGCATCCCGACGGCGTGCAGCCCCCGCCGTCCCGCGACCTTGATCAGCGCCTCGGCGATCTGGGCACGCCGTTCCGCGTGGTCGACGCGTTTGGGCATCGTGTGTCTCCCGTGTCCGGTTCCTGGGTGCTGGGCCGTGGTCCGCGCTCGGCCGGCGCGGCCGGTCCTGCGGAACATCTTCATGGTACCGCCGTATCATCATCATGGTACGGTCGTATCACCAAGAACGGATCTTCCCTGGAGGTGCCCGTGCCCAAGAGCCCGCCGCATGTTCGCCGTGACGTCGGCCGCTATGTCAACGACAAGCTGCGCGACCGGTACTTCGCCGCGTGTGACGCCCTCTACGCCCTGGGCGCGCCGGCCCGTTCCGAGGCCGATGTCGAAACGAGCTTCGGCACCACACACGTGTACCGGTACGGGCCGGCCGACCCGGCAGCCGAGTCCCGCACACCGGTCGTGCTGATCCACGGCTCGGGCGGCTGCTCCGCCCAGTGGTACCCCAACACTCCCGCGCTCAGCGCCGAACGGCCCGTCTACGCCTTCGACACCCCGGGCGACCCCGGGCGCAGCGTTCAGCGCGAGGCCATGTGGCAGCCCGAGCGAGCCGCGCAGTGGATGGACGAGACGCTGGACGCCCTCGGCCTCGACCGGGTCCACCTCGTCGGCTCGTCCTACGGCGGCTGGCTGGTCATCAACCAGGCGCACCTGCGGCCCGGCCGCCTCGCGTCGGTCACCGCACTCGATCCGGGCGGCCTGGAGAAGGTGGGCCTGCGCTTCTTCGTCTGGATCTTCGTCAGCCTCTTCGCCACCTTCGCGCCCAAGGCCCTGCGCCCGCGCCTCGCCGCCTGGCTGGAACAGCCCGTCCTCGTGGTGCCCGAACTGCGGGCGTTCGTGCGGGCGGGGGTGAGGGCGTTCCGGATCCGGCGCCCGGCCCCGCTGCCGCTGTCCGACGGCGAACTGGGCACGATCCGGACGCCGTTCCACCTCATCATGGGCAAGCGCAGCCTCCTCGTGCACCCCAAGCGCCAACTGGAGCGCGTGCCGCGGCTGATACCCGGGGCGCGGGCCGAGATCATCGCCGCGACCGGCCACGGCCCGCAGATCGACCACCCGGACCTGGTCAACGCGCGGATGCTCGGCTTCATGGCCGACGTCGACGCGCACGAGCCCGCCACCACCGACGCGTAGCCGCGCGCCGCCTGCTGCGTGCACCGTCTCCGGTGTCATCCAGGACGGGGAGGGCGCGGTCGCCCTCACGGGCGGAGAGGCGTACGCCGCGCGCCGGCTCGTCGGGTGCGACGGCGGACGCAGTGTCGTACGCAGGCACTCCGGGTTCGCATTCGCCGGTACCGAACCGCAGTTCACCGGCTACGCGGGGCGCCGGCCCCGGGGCGCGGGGGCGGTTGCGGTACGCCGTCGGCCGGCCCCGACCGGTCCGCGTCAGGCCGGTTCGGGGCGGGCCTCCGCGCGCAGGACCGGTACGGTCGCCGGGCTCCAGGCGCGGGTGGTGCGCACATAGCCGAGGATCACGGACAGCATCGCCAGGACGACGAGCGGTCCGAACACCCATGGGTGGGCGGCCATGCGCATCGGCAGCCACCGGTACGAAGCCAGGAGCAGGGTGAAGACCACCGTGCCGTGGGCGATGAACCGCAGACCCGAGCGGTCCCAGCCGCGGTCGTACGTGCGCAGCGTCATCTCGACGGTGAGCGCGAACACCACCCCGGCGACCAGGTCCACGCCGTAGTGGTAGCCGAAGCCCAGCGTCGCGCTGAGCGTGGCGACCAGCCAGAACGTCCCCGCGTAGCGCAAGGGGCGCGGACCCCTGCGGGAGTGGATGAAGATCGTGGTGGCCCACGCCGTGTGCAGGCTCGGCATGCAGTTGCGCGGGGTGATCCCGTCGTACAGGGCGGGGTGCGGAACGGCGAGCGGGGGCGTCGTGTGGGGCCACAGATTGGCCACCGCCCACTGCGCCCCGCCCGTCCCTGACGCGCCGGGTCCGTAGGCGAAGACCGGCCCCACCACCGGGAAGACCATGTAGATGGCGGGGCCGAGGAGGCCGATCAGGAGGAAGGTGCGCACCAGGTGGTGGCGCGGGAAGCGCCGCTCGGATGCCACGTCGCGCAACTGGTAGAGGGCGACGACGATGGCGGCCACCGCGAGCTGCGCGTAGACGAGCCCGAGCGCGTTGCCGGCGAGCGGCCCGGCGGCGTCGAGTATCCGCCCGGCGAGCCAGGACGGGTTGCCCAGCGCGTGATCGGCCATCGCCACATACGGATCGAGCACGGTCGGGCGGGTCTTCGACGTGACGAGGAGCCAGGTGTCACCGATCTTGCGACCGGTCACGAGCAGCAGACCGAGACCGACGCCTTTGAGGAGCAGGGTGCGTTCGGTGCCGGTGCGGCGCGTGAGCGCGATCACCGCGCAGCCCAGCATCACCCACAGCGCGCCATTGCCGAAGAGCCGGTCCCCGGGCACCTGGACGCCGAGCACCCACCGCGTCAGCAGCAGGACGAGGTCGGCGCCGACGGCGACGCCCGCCGCGATGAAACGCTGCCGCCAGGTGAGCACGACCATCATCAGGGCCAGGCCGCCGTAGAGCGGCCCCGGCTTCGGAGGGAAGATCACCTCCCGTGCCTGGATGGTGAGCGGTCCCGGGACACCGGCCCACCGCCGCGCGAAGACTTCAAGGGCGACCAGGAATCCGAGGGTCAGCACACCCGCCGTCGTCCAGAGCAGCACGCGGGGCTCTCGGCGGTGGATGGCGGCGATGTGGTCGCGTATTCGCCTGAATCTCGTCGAATCTATCGATATCAATGGTTTTGCCGATGTGTTGGGTGACGCGGGTCGAGTAGGTCACCCCTCGTGCGGCACGGTGTGGTTCTCCGGTGGGAGAGGGGTGGTGCGGGTCATGGTCGAAGGCTCGATCATGCCATCGGCGTCGTACGGCGGATCTGGCGGGCACCCTTTTGTCCCCGGGGCGGGTCCTGGTTTCGGAGTGGGCCGCCGTTTCGGAGGAGCGGCCCGGCGGTCACTGGCCTGAATTGCGTTCAGCGCGTTGTCGGCGCGGGGGAGTGCGGACCGCCCTCCCGCCGGGCGGCCTCGGTCGACGGCCCAGGTGCCGCCGTGCTTCGCCGGGGCCCCGGGCGGCGCGGACGCGTCCGGTGCGGCCCGGCGGATACGTGTGGTGCGCATCTTCGACCACATCACTTTGGCTGGATCGCTCGCCTGCCGGTGGTGCGTCCATCGCCATACTCGGGGCTGGGCGATCCGTCCCGACCCCTTCGTTCGGAGGCCGCTGATGCCGCAACCGAGTGTTCCTGCAAGCACCGTGCTCAACGCATGGCTGTCGGGTGCCGAAAGCGCGTACGGCCAGCTCAACCCGGCCGGTCCGCTCTATGTGGGCGGCGCCGCCGCCGAGACCGCGCTCACCGATTCCAGTGACTCCCTCTACGGCTTCTGTTCCAGCCCGAGCGGGTCGCACGGCAGCTGGTGCTGCTGATCGTCGCGGCGCATCCCAGGGCCCTTCGCGGAACGACCTCTCGCGAAGGGCCCGCCGCTCGACCGGCCGCCGCGCTCCGCGCGCGGGACCGATGGCCGTGACCGCCCGTGCGGTCGGGCTCCCTTCAGGCGCCTTCGCGGCGCGAACTCGCGGTGGGACGAGGGCAGTCGATGGTGGGCGGACCGAGGCCGGGAACAGCACAGGACACGGAACACTTCGCGCGGCCGGTCCGCGCGGTGGCTCGCCCCTGGCGCGACCAACTGGCCCGTCAGATAGCTGAGTTGACGACCATCGCGCCCGCGGAGCGAGAGGTGATCCTGGAGGCCGGGCACACCCACCTGGTGCGCTCGCTGCACGCGAAACTGGCCCGGCTGTTCCTCATCGAGCTCCATGCGCTGCGGCTCACCGGCGGCGCGGGCGCCGACGCAGCCGGTCAGGAAACGTGGGACGCCTTCATCGAGCAGGCCAGTGCCGAGGACTACCTGGCGGGGCTGGCCGGACGGTATCCGAGCGTGGGCCCCAGAGTCGCCGAGGTGGCGCGGCTCTCGGTGGCGGCCACCGTCGCGTTCGCCCAACGCCTGGCCCAGGACCGTGAGTTGCTCGCCACCCTGCTGGGCGGCCCCGCCGGCGAGGTGCGGGCCGTCGAGTTCGCGGCGGGCGACTCGCACCGGGGCGGTCTCACGGTCACCCGTGTCGACCTCACGGGCGGCACCGTGATGTACAAGCCACGGCCCTCGGAGGCGGACGTGGCGCTGGGCGCCCTTTTGGACGACGTGTTCGCGGACCTCCCCGGGGCCCCGCCGCCCGACCGGCGCATCCGGGTGCCCAGGACGCTGGCGCGCGAGGGTTACGGCTGGGCCGAGTTCATCGGGCACCGCTACTGTGCCGACGAGGCCGAACTCGCCACGTTCTACCGGAACATCGGTCACTGGCTGGCCGTCCTCCGCTTCACCGGCGGTACCGACATGCACGCCGAGAACATGATCGCGGCGGGGCCCGTGCCGGTGATCGTGGACGCCGAGACGCTCTTCGACGCCCCCGCGCCCTTCCCGCCGAGCCGCCGGGGCGACGCGGTGGACGTGGCGGCGGCCGCGATCCGGCGGACCGTGCTGCGGACCGGTCTGCTGCCGGTGCGCGGCACCGGGTTCGCGCTCGGCGGCGTCGACATCTCCGGCATCGGAGCGCTCCCCGGACAGCAGCCCCTGATCCCGCACCCCGTGATCGCGGACGGCGGCACCGCCGCGGCCCGCTTCGAGGTGGACCTGATCGCCATGCCCGTCGCGGGCAACCACCCCGCCCGCACCCCCGTCCTCAGCACGTACTGGGACCGCGTCCTGGCCGGCTTCCGGGAGATGACGGCCCAGCTGCGCCGCCCGGGGAGCGACCCGTACCGGCTGCTGCGCCGCTTCGAGGGGGTCAGGGCCCGGCGGATCCTGCGGCCCACCCAGGCGTACGTCGACATCGGCCGCATGCTGTGGCACCCCGCCTCGCTGCACGACGATGCGGCGGCGACCG
The DNA here is from genome assembly GCF_043202815.1 of Streptomyces sp. NPDC048111. Lineage (NCBI taxonomy): Bacteria > Bacillati > Actinomycetota > Actinomycetes > Kitasatosporales > Streptomycetaceae > Streptomyces > Streptomyces sp. NPDC048111. The sequence goes on along the minus strand of NZ_JBIDBD010000002.1, from coordinate 11,028 downwards.
GACGGGCCCGCGACATCCTGCGGCGCAACGCCGACGCACTGCCCGGCGCCCCGACCGATCGCGCCGCCATCGACGCCGAGATCGCCGATCTGCTGGTGGGCGACGTCCCGATGTGTGGATTCACCGTGGACGCGGCGGCCGTACGGGCCACCGTCGAGGACTGGCGCAGCGCGGACCTGGCGTTCGAGGAGTCGGTGATCCAGGACGCGCTGGTGGGCGCCTATCTCAACGAGCGCACCCTGCCCGCGCGCACCCAGGCCGCCGCCGACCGCCCGCACGCCCGCGACCGCGAGGCCCGGCGCCGGGCGCTGGCCGCACAGATGGTGCGCCGGCTGTGCGACGGCGCGGTGCGCGGCGAGGACGGCACGGTCACCTGGATCAGCCCCGTGTTCACCCCCGCCGGCTGGTCGATCCGGGTCCTGCCCGCCGACCTGTACACCGGCCAGGGCGGTGTGGCGCTGGCCCTCGCCGAGTACGACCGTGAGGTGCGCGCCGGACGGGCCGACGAAGTGCCGGGCGTGCGCGAGGTGTGCGAGGGCGCGCTGCGCGTCCTGGTCGCCACCGAGGACCTGACCCCGACACCGTCGGCGGGAGCCTTCAGCGGGGCCGCGTCACAGGTGTGGACCTGGCTGGCCCTGCGCCGGGTGCTGGGCGACGACCGGCTCCTTGAGCGTGCGGCCGCCCGGGCCCAACTCCTCACCCGGGGGCGGCTGGTGGAGGACGACATCGAGGTGGACCTCCTGAACGGCGCGGCCGGCGCGATCGTCCCGCTGCTCCAGCTGGCCGCCGCGACCGGGCAGGACCGCTGGCTCGACGGTGCGGCGCACATCGGCCGGCGGCTGACCGGGCTCGCCGTGCGTGACGGCGCGGGTGCCCGGTGGCCGACCCGCCTCAACCCCGAGGGGATCGGCGGCTTCGCGCACGGCGCCACCGGCATCGGTTGGGCACTGGCCCGGCTCGCCCTCACGGACGCCGGATCACCGGCCGAGCGCGTCCAGTGGCGCCGGCTCGCCGACCGGGCCTTCGCCTTCCAGGAGTCCCTGTACCAGCCCAGGGAAGGCAACTGGCTCGACGTCCGCATCGGCGCGGAGGAGGACTTCTTCACCAGCTGGTGCCACGGCAGCACGGGCATCGGTGTCGGCATGCTGGACCTCTACGGGCGCACCGGCGATCCGGCCCACCTCGACATGGCCCGCCGGGCCGCCCGCGCCGGCGCCGGCGAGGGCTTCGGATGGAGCCACACCCTGTGCCACGGAGACCTCGGCCTGTGGGAGTTCCTCACCTCGATGACGTCCGCCGGATCCGCGCCGCCGGGACGTCCGGGCGCCGCCACCGACATCGACGCCGAGCGCCTCGACGGCGAGATCCTCTCGGGTCTCGAACAGCGGGGCCCCGTCGGGGGCCTGGCCCGCGAGGCGTTCTCGCCGAGCCTCATGTCGGGCCTGGCGGGCGTCGTGCACACCCTGCTGCGGATGCACCCCGACGCGCGGCTCCCCAACCCCCTGCTCCTGGACTGAGAAGGGGGGGCGCGGCCACGGCCGGTCAGGGTGTCGCGCGCACCTGGAGCAGGTAGGTCGCGGTCACCGCGACGGCCCGGTCCTCGTCGTGCGACAGCTCCTGGAGGGCGTGCGCCACGCGCGTCCCCGGCACGGCGGCCATCGCCTGCGTCAGCCGGCCACGGGCCGGGGCGCCGGTACCTGGCCGGGCGACGCGGTCGATGAGCCCGGACGCGATCCGCTCCGCGAGCACCGGGTCGGCCGCCAGCACGCTCAGCGCGTCGGCCGCGTCGATGTCGTTGCGTCCCTCCGCGATCATGTCGAGCAGCACGGGCACCGCCTCGGCCACGCCCCGGGCCCCCAGTGCCAGCGCCGCATGGCCGCGCACCACCACGTCGTGGTGGTCAAGGGCCTCGCGCAACCGTGCCGCCGCCTCGTCGCCCGGCATCTCGGCGAGCGACAGCACCGCGCGTTCGCGCACCGCGGGAGCCGGTGAACCCAGACCGGCCGCGAGCAGCGCCGCGCCGTCCGTGCCCGCTCGCGCGAGGGCCCACTGGAGGGCCCCGGTGACATTCGGCTCGGTCTCGGTGAGCACCGCCTCGACGAGCGCCTCCACCGGGACCGGCACCTCGTCGCCCGACGAGAGCGCCGCACGCTGACGCGCGCTGGCGCTCGTGGAGCCGAGCCCCTTGAGCAGAGCCACGACGTGGAGGACGTCCTCCCAGTCGCTGGGCTCCGCCGCGTCGATGCGCAGCAGTCTGGTGAGCAACTCCCTTTCTGCGGCGATGCGTTCACGGGTCCGGTCGATGAGGTCGCCCACCAGAACCGAGGGCGCGAAGTCCGGATCGTCGAGCGCGCGCCCGATCTCCCGCAGCGAGAGCCCCACCGAGCGCAGGCTCTCGACGTGGAAGATCCGCCGGATGTCCTGAGCGCGGTACTCGCGATACCCCGACCCCGTACGACCGGAGGGCCGCACCAGACCGAGCGCCTCGTAGTGGCGGAGCATACGGGCGCTGACCCCGGAGCGCCGGGCCACCTCACCGATCAACACGTTCTACCGTTCCTCCCGTGGGGGCCCGCCGAGTGCCACGACGCGCTTCGCCTCCTCGATCGCGTCCTCGAATCCGGTGTCCGGGTCCCGCAACAGCCGCCGGGTGGCGAGCGCGTGGGCCCGGACCAGCGGTTCGGGGGCCGTGATCGCGGCCTGCAGCGCGGGCACTATAACCTCGCCCAGATCGACCAGCGCACGGCTGAGACTCAACTGTGTCCCGCGCCCACCGCGCCCCAGCTGTGCCACCAGTGCCGAGGCCAGGGCCGGTTCCGATCCGTCGGGCACGAACAGGACCGCCGTACGCCAGGCGCTGCGGGCCACCTCGTCGTCGGTGTCGGCCAGCAGCTCCGGGGTGAGCACCGACCAGGCCCGCCGGTCGTTGATCTTGGACAGGGTGTGCAGCGACTGGCTCCGCGCCTGAGCGCGCTCCGAGCGCGTCTGCGCCGCGAGCCGGGGAAAGGTGAGCGACACCGGGTGGCGGGTCAGCGCCCAGGTGAGCATGTCGCGGACGAAGAACTCCGGCTCGACGGCGCACCGTTCGACCAGGGTGTCCACGTAGCGCGGGTCGGGCGCCGAGCCCACCGCCATGGCGGCCCGCAGCCGCACGGACGAGCGGTCGTCCTCCAGCGCGCGCAGTGTCCGTACCGTTTCCGCGTCCCGCTCTGTGATCGTCATCGAGACCACCTCCTGGACACGCAGTGAAGACCTTGTCACCGTGACAAGGTCAACCGGCGAAGGCGGCGCGGCGCGGCTCAGCGCACCGGGAAGCCGAAGGTGTGGCCCTGCTGCTTGAGGCGGGGCAGGAGGCGGCGCAGGGCCTCAAGGGTCTGCGAGCGATTGCCGCCCGCGTCGTGGAACAGCACGGTCGGTCCCCCGTGCAGCTCCTTCTCGACGGTGGCGACGATGACGTCCACGCCCGGCCGCTCGAAGTCCTTGCTGTCGACGTTCCAGCCCAGCGGGCGCATGCCGCGGGAGGCGGCGAGATGGCGGCTGTACGGGGTGAACGCCCCGCCCGGCGCCCGGTAGTACATCGGGCGTACGCCTCCGGACGCCTCGGTGATCATGCGCTCGGCGTCGAGTATCTGCTGTGACTGGTAGCTCTCGGGTCGCTTGTCCATGCCGGTGTTGTGCGACACCGTGTGGTCGCACAGCCGGTGTCCTGCGGCCACGACCTTCTTGACCAGATCGGGGTGGGCCTTGGCCTGGGTGCCCACCATGCAGAAGGTCGCCTTGACCCCGAACTCCTGTAGCAGGGCGAGCACTTGGGGCGTCCAGGTGGGGTCGGGGCCGTCGTCGATGGTGATGTTGAGACCGCGCGGGCCCGCGTCCGACGCGTGCGCGATGGTCTCGTCGACGGGCTTGATGTCCGGTGCGGCCGACGCCTTGGGCTTGGCGTCCGAGCCGTCGGCGGAACCCGCCTGCGCGGTCCACACCGAGGCGCCGGTGGCGAGGATCGTCACACCGAGGGCCGCGCCGACCAACTTGCCGTACCAGCCCCGCCCGCCGTTGTGCCGTGCCATGTCCGCCCCTTTGCGCGCAGTCCGTCGTTGGTCCCTCGTCACCTGGCATGACGACAACCCGGGGCCGGGGGATCCCGCTGTTACGAACCACGGACAATTCTCAGGTGACTTGGCCGAAACGCAGGGTGTCCGACAGCGTGCGCCCACCCCATGCAGTCGGCGTCGGGCGGGACGTGACGGGTGGCCGTGCGGGCGATGGCCGTACGGTCGCTGCGGCACGTCCCTGCGCACTTTGACGAAATTAAGTACGCATCAATTCATCTTCCGCGCACGGAAGTTGATGCATACGGTCGCCCCTGACAGTTGATCCACCCATGTCAAGGAGGGACATCATGAACCCCAACCTTCGTGCCGCGGCAGCCACCGCGGCCCTCGTCACCGGGCTCCTCGCCGCCGGTGGCACGGCCGGCGCCGCGGAGAGAACCGACGCCCAGAACCTGTCGGCGCACATCCAGAAGGCCGTCGTCGCCGAGCAGGGCCTCGGCACGACCGGCGGGCCCATTCTCGGCCTGATCCTGACCACGCCCGACGGCGCCGACTCCACGGCCTCCTGACGACACGGAGGTGCGCACCATGGACCCTCACGGCGAAGCCCCCGTCACCTGGTGCCCGAGCGGAGACGCCCACCGTCCGGAATCGGTCGTCCTGGGCGTCAGGTCGGGAGAACACGGCCAGGTCGTCTACCTGGACGAGCCGCTGCCGGCGGCGGACGTGCTGCCGAGCATCCCCGAAGGCATCGCACCCCACCGGGTGCTCCGCTTCGCCTCGCACTGCACGTCCGCCTGCGCGAACCGGGTGGGCGAGGACTGCGGTCTGATCCAGCGCATCCAGACCCTGCCCTCGGCGCACGACACGGGCGCCGTGCCGCGGTGCCACCTCCGCGCGCGGTGCAAGTGGTGGCACCAGACGGGAGTCGACGCCTGCCACCGCTGCCCCGCCCTCGCCACCCTCAACCCGGCGGACGACCGGCTCGCCGCCCTGGTCGCCGACCCGGCCACGACCGTGGAACAGCTGGAGGCCTGGATCGCCGAGGCCGGATGAGCCGAGGCGCGGCCGAATGAACCGAGGCGCGGCCGAATGAACCGAGGCGCCGCACACGGCTCTCACGGCACGGGCGGGACCGGCGGGCGCACCACCACTCGCTCGGGCTCGCCCGCGTCGCGGTCGTCGGCCGACGGGCGTGGACTGGAGGTCACCGCGCACGGTGCCCCGGGCACCGCGGCGGGCGGGGGCGGTCCAGCAAGGGGCCGCTCGTACGGCTGATGGTCAGGAGTTGTGTGATGCCCCGAGGTTCAAGTCCCAAGCGGGAGCGGCAGTACGAGCACATCAAGGAGAGCGCGGAGGAGCGCGGTGCCTCGCCCAAGCGGGCCAAGGAGCTCGCCTCCCGCACGGTCAACAAGGAGCGGGCCCGCTCCGGCGAGTCGAAGACGGCGAGCAGGGCGTCCACCCAGGACCGCAAATCCGCTTCACAGCGCGGGGGCGAGCGCTCGCACAGCGGCTCGCAGGGGCCGACCAAGGACCAGCTGTACGAAGAGGCCAAGAAGCGCAACATCGACGGCCGCTCCACGATGAACAAGCAGGAACTGCGCAAGGCCCTCGGGCGCTGACGCGACGTACGCGACATCAGGAAGCCGGCGGGCCCGAGCCCGCCGGCTTCCCCGCTGCCCGCGAGCGGCGCGGCCATGACGGCTATGCGGCGACGACCCGCACGCTCTTCACCTCGGTGTCGACGGCGTCCGGCACGACCATGCCCGCGTCGACGCCCGTCCGCAGGTACCTCAGGACCTCGGCGTCGAGGCGCTCGCCCGGCAGGACGGCCGGGATGCCCGGCGGATACGGCGTCAGCATCTCGGCGCTGACCCTGCCCTCCGCGCGCTCCCAGGGGACCTGCTCGGTGGCGGCGAAGAAGGCGTCGCGGGGCAGGAGTTCCTGCTGGAGGCGCAGCCGGGCCGGTGGCGGCACCTCGATGTGCGGGGCGGGGCGCAGGTCGGCGGCGCGGGCGGCGACATCACGCAGCGCCGCGAGCAGCTTGCTTGTGGTGGCCCCGTCGTCGGCGTGGGTGAGCTGGGCGCTGGCGCGGCGGTGGTCCGAGAGGTGCAGGTTGACCTGGTGGTGCTCGCGGATCCAGTCGGCCACGCGGTATCCGGTGGTGCCGAGGCCCGTGATGTCGATGATCACCTGGAGCGGGTCCATGTCGGCGGCGCGCCCCGGTCCGCAGAAGTCGTCCCTGCCGTGGACGTGCAGCCCGTCGATCGTGGCGATGCGGGCCCGTACGTCCCCGACGAGCGCGAGGGCGTCGTCGTACAGCGGCTTCCCGTGCTCGACCATCTGGCGGCGCCAGCCGTCGAGCGCCGCGTAGATGAGCACCGAAGGGCTCGTGGTGCCGAGCAGATCCTCGCGGCTCTTCAGGACCTCCGGCTTGATGAGGTCGCCCTGGAGATGGAACACGGAGCCCTGTTCCAGGCCCGAGCCCATCTTGTGGACCGAGGTCACGCAGACGTCCGCCCCGGCGTCCATCGCCCAGGTGGGGAGGCCGTCGTGGAAGGGCAGGTGCGCTCCCCACGCCTCGTCCACGATGACCGGCCTGCCGGCGGCGTGACACACCTCGGTGATGGCCGCCAGATCGGCGCACGTTCCGTACGGGGTGGGGCTGGTCACCAGGGCACCGCGGGCATCGGGGTGCTCCGCGAACGCGGCGGCGAAGGCTTCGGCGGACGGCGGGTGGGCCAGGTGGCGCTCGGCGTCCCACTGCGGGTCCACCCACACCGGACGGATGCCGGACAGGATCAGCCCGGACACCACGGACTTGTGCGCGTCCCGTCCCACCAGGAGCTTCTCACCCGGCCCTGCGACCGACAGCATCGCGGACTTCACCGAGAGGGAGCTGCCGCAGGTGGAGAAGAACGTGTGCTCGGCGCCGACCGCGTCGGCCATCAGCTCCTGGGCCGCCTCCAGCACGCCGTGCGAGGAACGCCGGTCGTCGAGCCCCGATATGGCCAGTACGTCCGAGACGAAGACGGCGTCCCCGAGCACGGACCGCACGCGTGGATCGGCGCCGCGGGCCTGCTTGTGCCCGGGCGGTGTGAACGGCGTCTGACCGCTCTCGTGATAGGCCGACAGCGCTTCCAGAACGGGTGCCCGAGAATGATCCATGGAAGCCGCCTGCCCGACCCCGCCCCGTCGGAAACCGGACGGACCGGCCGTGCCGCCACACAGGCGACGCCTGCGCGCCGCGACCGGCTCAGCCGTCCCGCGCCGAACGTCCCGCCTGCACCGGGGGCTTCGCGAGGGTGGCCGCGGTCTCCAGCATGAGGGCGTGGACGAAGGCCTGGGGCAGGTTTCCGCGCAGCTGGCGCTGGCCGATGTCGTACTCCTCGGAGAACAGTCCCGGCGGCCCGCACGCGGCCCGGTTGCGCTCGAACCAGCGCAGCGCCTCGTCCTGGCGCCCCTGCTGGTGCTCGGCCAGCGCCATCAGATGGCCGCACAGCAGGAAGGCGCCCTCGGCCTCGGCGAGCGGGCGCTGGTCGTGGCGGAAGCGGTAGGCGTAGTGGTCGTGCGTCAGCTCCGTCGTGTACGCGCGCAGGGTGCGGGTCGTGCGCGGGTCGTCGGCCGCCAGGGCGCCGCGCAGGGGAGGGATGAGCAGGGCCGCGTCGAGGGACGGGTCGCACGGTGAGCGCTGCCAGCGGCCCGACGGATGGAGGCTGGTGGCGGCCGCCTCGCTCAGCATGGTGTCCGCGAGCCGGCGCCAGTCGGACGAGCGGCGGTGCGCGGGTGCCGCGTCGGCCAGGGCGCGCAGCCCCGCCGCGCAGATGAGACGGCTGTGGGTCCAGTGCCGGTCGTCGAGTTCCCACACTCCGGCGTCCTTGTCGTGCCGGCGCCTGGCGACGGTACGGGCCGCGATCTCGGCGGCCCGCCAGCCGTCGGCATCGAGCCGGCCGTACCGGTGTGCCGCGGCGAACAGCAGCAGCGCCTCGCCGAACGCGTCGAGCTGGAACTGGCGGTTGACCCACTTGCCGACCCGCCGCCCACCGCCCGGATACCCCGGCAGGCGCAGCTCCCGCTGGTCGGGCACGGGATCCCCGGCAGTGGTGTAGGCCGGCGCCATGCGCGGCCCGTCCTGGTGCAGGCGCGCGGCGACGAAGCGTACGGCGTCGTCGAACAGGCGGTGGGGGCCCGTGGCGGCGACGGCGTGCCCGGCGTAGCACTGGTCGCGGATCCACACGTACCGGTAGTCGTAGTTGCGTCCGGCCTCGGCCCGCTCGGGAAGGCTCGTGGTCGCGGCCGCCACCATCCCGCCGGACTCGCTGGTCAGGCCGCGCAGCACGGTGTACGCGTGCCGAGCGTCCGCCGGGGCGAGGGTGGCGTCGAGCGAGGGGACCGCCTGGGCCCAGGCGTCCTCCGTCGCGCTCCACAGTGTGTCGGCGTCGCAGCGTTCGGCGAGCCTGCGGTCGGAGAGTTCGAGGACGAGGTCGTGGCTCTCACCGCCGTGCAGGGTCAGCTCCGCGTGCAGGCCGTCGGCGCGCAGGCCCTGCCGGACCGGACGGGCGTCCGGCGCCCCGGTCCACCGCCACCACAGGGATCCGCTGCGGGCGCTCCAGGTGCCGTCGTCACCGCGGCGCGGCCGGTGCGGCCGGGCCTCGCCGAAGTCCGCCGCGGGGCTCAGGCGGGCGGTGACCCGCGCCTGCCCTTCGACGGCGTGCAGGCGCCGCAGCAGGATCACGCGGTGCGGATCCGCCGGGAAGGCGAGCGCCTCGCGGCACTCCACGATGCCGTCCTCGGTGGTCCACCGGCTGCGCCAGATCAGGCTGCCGTTCTCGTAGAAGCCGCCCCAGACGTACCGTCCGTGCGGGGTGATCGCGTACTGGCCGGGGCCGCCCATCAGGGCGTTGAAGACGGCGCCGGACTCCCACCGCGGCGCGCACAGCCAGGCCACGTCGCCGTGCGGCCCGATGAGCGCGCCCCGCTCGCCGTCGGCGATGAGGGCGTACTCCCGCAGGACCTGCGGGGCCGGCACATCGGAGGAGGCCGGGACCGAACGAGTGCGCATCACCTGTGTTCACCGTCCTCGCACGCGCTGTTCTGTCGCACTGCTTGCCGCTCGCGTGCACTCGGAAACGTCCTGTCAGACTACGTCGCCCCCTCGGTTCGCGTACGGGACCGCGCTGCCGCGGGCGCCGCTCCTTCGGCCCCGCCTCCGCGTGCGGGATGGGGCGGCGCTGCCGACACTGGGGTGGGCACGCGCCGTGTGCCGCGGCTGACCGGCCGGTGCGTACCGCCCACGGCACCCACAGCGCCAAGGAGAACGAACGCATGACACTCACCGATGCCGCACCCCAGGTGGTCGCCGTAGGGCACACCGCCGCGCTGCTCATGATCATCGTGGGCGCCGTCGTGGTGGTGGGACTGCTGGCGATGTTCTGGACCGGGCGGCGGCGGGCGGCTCGGATGTCCCTGCCGCCGACGCACCAGCCCGGCGAAGACTCCTGGCAGACGCCGGAGGAGTCCCAGGGGCGGCCGGGGGAGCGGGAGGGTGACTGAGGCGGGCGGCGTCGAGTGAGCGGTCGGCGTGCGTTCAGCGGACGACGTCGAACACGTTCTTCTGGAGGCCGTTGGCGTATGCCTCGTGCTCGACCAGCTTCAGCTTCTGGGTGTCCTTGTCCGTCGTGCTGAACAGCCGCTTGCCCGCACCGAGCAGCAGGGGGAAGACGAGCAGGTGGTAGCGGTCGATCAGACCGGCGTCCGAGAGGGCGTGGTTCAGGGAGGCGCTGCCGTGGACGATGATGGGGCCGCCCTCGGTCCGCTTCAGCGCCTCGACCTCGTCGAGTGAGCGCAGGATCGTGGTCTGCCCCCAGTTCGCCACCAGGTCGTCCGCGGTGAGCGTGGTGGAGACGACGTACTTCGGCATCACCTTGTAGTCCGCGAACTCCTCCATGTCGGGCCACACCGGGCTGAAGGCCTGGTAGCTGACCCGGCCGAGCAGCATCGCGGAGGCCTCCTTCTGCTCCTGGCCCTTGATGGCGAACGCCTCGGGCAGGAACTCCACGTCCTTGAAGGTCCAGCCCGCGTTCCGATACCCGGCCTCGCCGCCCGGGGCTTCCACGACCCCGTCGAGGGAGACGAAGGCGGTGCTGATGAGAGTGCGCATCTGGGGATCCTCGGGAGTCTCGGTGTCTCGGATGTCTCGGGTGTGGGTCCGGCTTCCGGCTCCGGCTCGCGGTGTCGGCCTCCGGCCTCCGTCGGTGCCTTCGGTTGCGCGATTGGACCACAGCCGTACCCGCCGCGCACCGACACCCGTACAGACCGCGTGTCCCGGGAAAACTCATCGGTCATGGCCGACCGGTCACGACGCTCGCTGGGCCGACCGGTCACGACTCACGGTGGGGCGATCGGTCGGGGTCAGGGGCCGGCCCGGACCTACTCCGTTTCGCGCGGAGGCATGCGCTCGGTGATCCGGTTGAACAGGTCCCTCAGCGGGTCTCCCAGGGCGTCGCCGAACTCGGTGAGCCCGTAGGTGACTTGGGGCGGTGTCGTCGGTTCGACCTCGCGCCAGACCAGGCCGTCCTTGACCAGCGCGCGCAGGGTCTGCGCCAGCATCTTCTCGCTGATGCCCTGGATGCTGTCGCGCAGTTCGTAGAACCGGAGGCTGTTGCCGCGCAGGGCGATCAGCACCCAGATGCCCCACCTGCTGGTCACATGGTCGACCACGTCGCGCGCCGGGCAGTCGGTGTGAAACACGTCATACCGCTTGCCGCTCTCGACCCGTGTCATCTGCGCGCCTTCCGTCATGTCCGGAGCTTACCTCTGGGTATGTCCTTACGGAACGTAAGTCCCGGCTCCTAACGTCAACTTCCGCAACACACAACGCACTACTGATCTTTTCGTAAGTTCGGTGGGTGTGCTGGCGGTGTAGGTGGGAGGCTGTCGGGATGGCTTATCAACCTTCGCCTTTGACCGCCGGATC
>NZ_JBIDBD010000001.1:1005585-1056511 GCF_043202815.1 Streptomyces sp. NPDC048111 | reverse complement strand
GGAGCTGACTGGTACTAATAGGCCGAGGGCTTGTCCTCAGTTGCTCGCGTCCACTGTGTTTGTTCTGAAGCAACGAACTCCCGCATGCCCTGAAGAGGGTGTGTGCCGGTCGAGTTCAACTTCATAGTGTTTCGGTGGTCATAGCGTTAGGGAAACGCCCGGTTACATTCCGAACCCGGAAGCTAAGCCTTTCAGCGCCGATGGTACTGCAGGGGGGACCCTGTGGGAGAGTAGGACGCCGCCGAACAAATTGTGGGGAAAGCCCCGCACCAGACCGTAAGGAATTACGGTCACGGTGCGGGGCTTTTTCGCGTTGTGGCGGGCGCGGAGGCCGGCCTCTCCCGGCCCGTACCCCCTGTGCATCCTTGGCCCTCGCTGACGGTAGGGTCAGGGGGCATCGTCGGCACATTTCCCACAGGAGGCCCCCGGGTGGAGGTCCAGGAGACTCGCGTTCAGACGGACCGGGTGCTCACCATCCCCAATATTCTCAGCATGGCGCGCCTGGTCGGCGTACCGCTGTTCCTGTGGCTGATCCTCCGCCCCGTCTTCGACGGTCCGAACAGTGACGGCTGGGCCCTGCTGGTGTTGGCGCTGAGCGGTGTCAGTGACTACTTGGACGGGAAGCTGGCCCGGCGCTGGAACCAGATCAGCAATCTGGGCCGACTGCTCGACCCGGCTGCCGACCGGCTGTACATCCTTTCCACCCTGGTGGGTCTCACCTGGCGGGAGATCCTGCCGATTTGGCTGACGGCCGCGCTCGTGGCACGCGAACTGATGCTTCTGGTGATGGTGGGAATCCTCCGCCGGCACGGCTATCCGCCGCCCCAGGTGAACTTCTTGGGCAAGGCGGCTACGTTCAACCTGATGTACGCGTTCCCGCTGCTGCTGCTCAGTGACGGGCACGGGTGGCTGGCTTCGCTCGCGGCGATTTTCGGATGGGCGTTCGCCGGATGGGGTACAACTCTGTATTGGTGGGCAGGAATCTTGTATGTGGTTCAGGTCCGCCGGCTTGTAAAGGCGGACGCCACGGCCGACTGAGCTCGGTGATCACGCGCCCCCGACGGTTCGTCGGCAGCCGCGTGCCGCACCGGAGGCCCGAGTGCACGGGCGCTGTCGGCCAGATCGCCGTCTCGCGAGGAGGACGTTTCCGACATGAAGGCCGTCGTAATGGCTGGTGGCGAGGGCACCCGCCTTCGCCCCATGACCTCGAGCATGCCCAAGCCGCTCCTGCCGGTGGTCAACCGGCCGATCATGGAGCACGTGCTGCGGCTGCTCAAGCGGCACGGGCTCAATGAGACCGTCGTGACCGTGCAGTTCCTGGCATCACTCGTCCGGAACTATTTCGGTGACGGAGAAGAGCTCGGTATGGAGCTCACCTATGCCAACGAGGAGAAGCCCCTCGGCACCGCGGGTAGCGTCAAGAATGCCGAGGAAGCCCTCAAGGACGATGCCTTCCTCGTCATTTCCGGCGACGCCCTCACCGATTTCGACCTCACCGATCTCATTAATTTCCACAAGGAAAAGGGCGCGCTGGTCACGGTGTGCCTGACCCGGGTTCCCAACCCCCTCGAATTCGGCATCACCATTGTCGACGAAGAGGGCAAGGTGGAGCGCTTCCTGGAGAAGCCGACGTGGGGCCAGGTCTTCTCCGACACGGTCAACACGGGCATCTATGTGATGGAGCCCGAGGTCTTCAACTACGTCGAGGCCGACAAGTCCGTCGACTGGTCCGGAGACGTCTTCCCGCAGCTCATGAAGGAAGGCAAGCCGATCTACGGCTATGTCGCCGAGGGCTACTGGGAGGACGTGGGCACGCACGAGAGCTATGTGAAGGCCCAGGCCGACGTCCTCGAAGGCAAGGTCGACGTGGACGTCGACGGGTTCGAGATCTCGCCCGGCGTCTGGGTCGCGGAGGGCGCCGAGGTCCACCCGGACGCCGTGCTCCGCGGGCCCCTCTACATCGGGGACTACGCCAAGGTCGAGGCCGACGTCGAAATCCGCGAGCACACCGTCGTGGGCTCGAACGTGGTCGTCAAGAGCGGCGCCTTCCTGCACAAGGCCGTCGTCCACGACAACGTCTACATCGGACAGCACAGCAATCTGCGCGGCTGTGTGATCGGCAAGAACACCGACATCATGCGGGCCGCCCGGATCGAGGACGGCGCCGTCATCGGCGACGAATGCCTCGTCGGCGAGGAGTCGATCGTCCAGGGCAATGTGAGGGTCTATCCCTTCAAGACCATCGAGGCCGGCGCATTCGTCAACACCTCGGTGATCTGGGAATCCAGAGGCCAGGCGCACCTCTTCGGTGCCCGCGGCGTCTCCGGCATCCTCAATGTGGAGATCACCCCGGAACTGGCCGTACGCCTCGCGGGCGCGTACGCGACCACGCTCAAGAAGGGGTCGACCGTCACCACGGCGCGCGACCACTCCCGTGGTGCGCGAGCGCTCAAGCGGGCCGTCATCTCGGCGTTGCAGGCCAGCGCGATAGACGTGCGCGACCTGGAGAACGTGCCGCTGCCCGTGGCGCGGCAGCAGACCGCGCGCGGCAGCGCCGGCGGCATCATGATCCGTACGTCACCCGGTGTCCCGGACTCCGTGGACATCATGTTCTTCGACGAGCGGGGCGCCGACCTCTCCCAGGCCGGCCAGCGCAAGCTCGACCGGGTCTACGCACGTCAGGAGTACCGACGGGCCTTCCCCGGCGAGATCGGTGATCTGCAGTTCCCCTCCAGCGTCTTCGACTCGTACACCGGGTCGCTGCTGCGCAAGGCCGACACCACCGGGATCGCCGAGTCCGGCCTGAAGGTGGTCGTGGACGCCTCCAACGGCAGCGCCGGCCTCGTTCTGCCGAGCCTTCTGGGACGGCTCGGGGTGGACGCCCTGACGATCAACCCGGGTCTCGACGAGTCCCGGCCGACGGAGTCGGTGGAGAGCCGGCGGGCCGGTCTCGTCCGGCTCGGCGAGATCGTCGCCTCGGCGCGGGCCGCGTTCGGCGTGCGCTTCGACCCGGTCGGCGAGCGGCTCTCGCTGGTCGACGAGCGGGGCCGGATCGTGGAGGACGACCGCGCGCTCCTGGTGATGCTGGACCTGGTCGCGGCGGAGCGCCGCAGCGGGCGGGTCGCGCTGCCGGTCACCACGACCCGGATCGCCGAGCAGGTGGCCGCCTACCACGGCACCCAGGTGGAGTGGACGACCACCTCGCCCGACGACCTGACCCGGGTCGGCCGCGAGGAGTCCACGATCTTCGGCGGCGACGGGCGCGGCGGCTTCATCATCCCCGAGTTCAGCAGCGTCTTCGACGGCGCCGCCGCGTTCGTGCGGCTCATCGGCCTGGTGGCCCGCACGCAGCTCACGCTGAGCCAGATCGACGCGCGGATACCGCAGGCGCACGTCCTGCGCCGGGACATCCCGACGCCGTGGGCGGTCAAGGGCATGGTCATGCGCCGGGTCGTGGAGGCGGCCGGCGGCCGGTCCGTGGACACCACGGACGGCGTACGGGTCGTGGAGGCCGATGGCCGCTGGGTGATGGTGCTGCCCGACCCGGCGGAGGCCGTCACCCATCTGTGGGCCGAGGGACCGGACGACGTATCGGCGCAGGCCCTCCTCGACGAGTGGGCCGCGGTGGTCGACAGCGCAGGTCACTGAGGTCGGCGGGGGGCGGGGGGGGGGGGGGGGGGGGGGGGGGGGGGGGGGGGGGGGGGGGGGCGGGGGGGGGGGGGGGGGGGGGGGGGGCCGGCCGCGCCCCCCCCCCCCCCCCCCCACCGGTGGGGCCATTCGGCGGTAGCGGCGCCGACGTGCGACGATGTGCGGCATGTCGCAGCAGCCCCCCGTTCGGAGCACGCCGTCTCCGCCTCCGCGTCCCGACGCGTCGATGTCGCTGCTGACCAACGTCATGGACCACGCGCTCGACGACGGCTACGCCGAGGCGACCGCCCGGCGCGAGGCCGAGGGCCGGGCCGGAATGCCGCGCACCCTGAAGGCCAAGCTCGGGCTCGCGGCGGGCCTCGTGCTGGCCGCTCTCGTAGTGACGGTCGGCGCCGCCCAGGCCCGGATCACCGCGCCCGTGGTCGCCAAGGAGCGTCAGGAGCTCATCGACCGCGTCGAGTCGGAGACCAAGGCCGCCGACACACTGCAGGACGACGTGGACGGGCTGCGGACCGACGTCGGCGACCGGCAGCGCAAGGCGCTTGAGAAGCACGGCGGCGACCAGGGTGAACTGGTGGCCCTGCTGTCAGGCGCCACGGAAGTGCACGGTCCCGGGGTCAAACTGGTCGTCGACGACGCCAAGGAGACGTCCCAGGGCGACGGCAGCCGGCCCCGCGAGAGCACGACGTTCGCCGACACGGGCCGGGTGCGGGACCGCGACATGCAGCGCGTGGTCAACGGCCTGTGGCAGTCCGGCGCGGAGGCGATCGCCATCAACGGGCAGCGCCTGACATCGTTTTCGGCGATCCGGGCCGCGGGCGACGCCATACTGGTCGACAACAGACCTCTGGTGCCGCCGTACACGGTGCTCGCCGTGGGGGACGGAAAGAAGCTGAGCACCGGTTTCCAGGACAGTGCGGACGGTCAGTACCTGCATGTGCTCCAGCAGAACTACGGGATCAGGTCGAGCATTTCGGCCCAGGGCGACGTGCGTCTCCCGGCGGCGCCGAGCCTGACCGTACGGACCGCAAAACCAATGGCCACGGGCGCCGGCAAGGGCGCGGCCGACACAGGGAAGGGCACATCGTGATCGCCGTACTTGGCCTCGTCGTGGGAGTCGTGGTCGGACTGTTCGTCCGGCCCGAGGTGCCTGCGGTGGTCGAGCCGTATCTGCCGATCGCCGTGGTGGCGGCACTCGACGCGGTGTTCGGCGGGCTGCGCGCCATGCTCGACGGCATCTTCGTCGACAAGGTCTTCGTGGTCTCCTTCCTGTCGAACGTGGTGGTCGCCGCGCTGATCGTCTTCCTCGGCGACAAGCTGGGTGTCGGCGCGCAGCTGTCGACCGGCGTGGTCGTGGTGCTCGGCATCCGGATCTTCTCCAACGCGGCCGCCATCCGCCGACACGTCTTCAGGGCCTGAGGCCGATGAGCGACGCGCAGAAGAACAACGGTCCCGACGGCCCCGGACAGGGACACCCGGCCCCGGAGCCGACCCCGGCCGTGGGCGAACCGGCGGACGCCCCGCCGCAGTTGACGGGACGTCAGCGGCTGGCCGCGGGCCTCTGGCCGCCGAGGGCCAGCCGGGCGCAGCTCATCGTGGCGCTGCTGTTGTTCGTGCTCGGCCTCGGGCTCGCCATCCAGGTCCGCTCGAACAGCGACGACAACGCACTGCGGGGCGCACGCCAGGAGGATCTGGTGCGCATCCTGGATGAACTGGATTCGCGTACGAAGCGTCTAGAGGATGAGAAGCAGCGTCTCGAAGGCCAGCGCACCGAGCTGGAGACCAGCTCGAACCAGGCCGAGGAGGCGCGCAAGCAGACCGTGGAGAAGGAGCAGCAGCTCGGCATCCTGGCCGGTACGGTCGCGGCACAGGGTCCCGGCATCACCTTGACGATCAGCGATCCCCGGGGCGCGGTCGAGGCCGACAAGGTCCTTGACACGGTGCAGGAACTGCGCGCGGCGGGCGCCGAGGCGATCCAGGTCAACGACGTGCGCGTGGTGGCCAACACCTACTTCTCGGACGAGACCGGCGGCATCGGGGTCGACGGCAAGAAGGTCGTGGCCCCGTACGTCTTCAAGGTGATCGGTCGGCCGCAGGATCTCGAGCCGGCCCTGAACATCCCCGGCGGGGTGGTGCAGACTCTGGAGAAGGAGCAGGCCACCGCCACGGTGGCCCGCTCTGAGAAGATCGTCGTGAATGCCTTGCGAGCCGCGAAGCGGCCTGACTACGCTCAGTCGTCCTCGCACTGATGAGGTGGGGCGTGGCTGCTGTCGCACAAGGGCAGAAGGTTGCGGGGGGTCGCCGCTCCGTAACAGGTGCGCGTGGTGGAAACTGTTTGGCGGATACGGACGTTGTGAGGATGTCCGGGTCGGCCGGTGTGTTGATTCAGGGTTCGTCCTGCCCCACGGGCGGGTCTATTTCGGTCAAGGGGAATCGCCCGTGAAGTTGTTTGCGAAGTTGTTCGGCAAGAGCGCACGCCAGGACGGTGGCAACGCCGCCAGGCACCGCGCTCAGCGCCCCGAGGGCGCGGAGGAGCAGGGTGGCGAGCGCCCCCTGTTCCGCGACGAGGTGGCGGGTTCCGGAGGAGACATTCCGGGCGCGTCGTCTGTTGACCCTGCGGGGGCCGGGCGCATAGGTTTCGGGGAACCGTCAACCTCAGGTACGGGTGGAGGGTTTGGCTCCGACCCGTATGCCACCAGTGCCCACGCGGTGCCGCCGCGGCAGGAGGATCCGTCGATGTCGGGCATGCCTGTTTGTACGAGGTGCGGGCATTCCAACCCCGCAGCCGGCCGGTTCTGCTCCAACTGCGGTGCCCCGCTGCGTCCGGGCGTCGTTCCGGAGCGTGCGTCCGAGACCACCTCGACCATCTCGATCTCCGGTCTCGAGGCGTACGACGCCGAGGTGACGGGCCAGACACAGGTGCCCTCGCTCTCCCCGGAGGCGCAGGCCGCGGTCGACGCCCTTCCGCTGGGCTCGGCGCTCCTGGTGGTGCGCCGCGGGCCGAACTCGGGAAGCCGCTTCCTGCTGGACGGTGAGCTGACCACGGCCGGCCGCCACCCGCAGAGCGACATCTTCCTGGACGACGTGACGGTCTCGCGCCGCCACGTGGAGTTCCGGCGCGGCGGGGACGGGCGTTTCACCGTCTCCGACGTCGGCAGCCTCAACGGTACGTACGTCAACCGCGAGCGCATCGACTCCGTCGCCCTGTCCAACGGTGACGAGGTCCAGATCGGCAAGTACCGGCTGGTCTTCTACGCGAGCCAGCGCGCGCTCTGACACCCGGCCAGGGAAGGTCCATGCTGCAGACACCGACGGGCGGTGCCGGATCCGGCACCGCCGCCGCGGGCGGCCGGCTGATGAGCATCGGCGGGGTGCTCAACCAGCTGCGCGACGAATTTCCCGAAGTGACGATTTCGAAGATCCGGTTCCTGGAGTCCGAGGGCCTGGTGGAGCCGCGGCGTACGCCGTCCGGCTACCGCAAGTTCAGCACCGAGGACGTCGAGCGGCTGGCCCAGGTCCTGCGGATGCAGCGGGACCACTATCTTCCGCTCAAGGTCATCCGTGAGCATCTGGACGCGCTGGACCGCGGTGAGCAGCCCGCTCTGCCCGCTCCCGGCGGCTCCCGTGAATTGCTCGACGGGCTGGTCGAGCAGGACGCCGACCGGCCGACGGCCGCCCGGGTGGGCCGAGCCGAGCTGATGGCCGCGGCCGAGGTCAGCGAGGCCGAGCTGGCCGAATGGGAGTCCTACGGGCTCGTCACACCCGGTCCCGAGGGCGGTTTCGACGCCGAGTCGGTGAACGTGGCACGCCTTGTGGCGGATCTGGGGCGATTTGGTCTGGAACCGCGGCATCTGCGTGCCATGAAGGCCGCCGCCGACCGCGAGGCGGGCCTGGTGGAGCAGGTGGTTGCGCCCTTGCGGCTGCACCGTAATCCGCAGACCAGGGCCCATGCGGAGGCCACTACGAAGGAGCTCGCGGCCCTGTCCGTACGGCTGCACGCGGCCCTGGTGCAGACCGCCCTGGGTGTCCGGCTTCACTGATCTTGTAGGTGCCCGACTACCCAAACCTGCCGAGCACGTCCTAGGGTTGCTGTGTGAACGAGCTCGACGTCGTGGGTGTCCGGGTGGAAATGCCCTCCAACCAACCGATCGTGCTCCTGCGTGAAGTGGGAGGCGATCGGTACCTTCCCATCTGGATCGGTCCGGGGGAGGCGACCGCGATCGCCTTCGCCCAGCAGGGGATGGCGCCGGCGCGGCCGCTGACGCACGACCTCTTCAAGGATGTCCTTGAGGCCGTGGGCCAGGAGCTGACCGAGGTCCGCATCACGGATCTGCGGGAAGGCGTCTTCTACGCGGAGCTGGTCTTCGCCAGTGGGGTGGAGGTGAGCGCGCGTCCGTCCGACGCCATAGCGCTGGCACTGCGCACCGGAACGCCGATCTACGGCAGTGACGGGGTCCTGGACGACGCGGGGATCGCCATCCCGGACGAGCAGGAGGACGAGGTGGAGAAGTTCCGCGAGTTCCTCGACCAGATCTCGCCCGAGGACTTCGGCACCAACAGCCAGTGACCCGGCGGCCGTCGCAGGGGTGCCGCGCGCCGCGCGTGCGCCGGAGGGGCTTCAGCGCATTCGAGTAGCCTTTCCCCCAAGAGAGACACGGGAAACCACTCTCAGGGTGATTATCACTCGGCGTGCCGAGTGTGGCGATCGTTGACGCACCCCTGGTGACTGCCTACCGTCGAGTGGGCAGGTCAAGGACGGAGGGTCGGCGTGGGAATGAGCGGCGACGGTACGGCAGGGGGTGCTCCCGGACCCGGTCCGGGGGAGAGCGGGCCGTACCCGCTCCACGGCGGTACGGCCGCCCCGGCCGCCGAAACGATCGGATACCGGGGGCCCACCGCGTGCGCGGCGGCGGGGATCACCTACCGACAGCTCGACTACTGGGCCCGCACCGGCCTGGTCGAGCCCAGCGTGCGTCCGGCCTACGGATCGGGCACCCAGCGCCTCTACAGCTTCCGGGACGTCGTCGTCCTGAAGATCGTCAAGCGCTTCCTCGACACCGGTGTGGCCCTCCAGAACATCCGCGCCGCGGTCCAGCACCTGCGCGAGCGGGGCTTTCGTGATCTGGAGCGGATGACGCTGATGAGCGACGGCGCCACCGTGTACGAGTGCTCGTCCCCGGACGAGGTCGTGAACCTGCTCCAGGGCGGCCAGGGCGTCTTCGGCATCGCGGTCGGCGTGGTGTGGCGGGACGTCGAGGCGGCGCTCTCGCAGCTGCACGGGGAACGTGTCGACACCGGGGAGACCCTGGTGGGGCACAACCCCTCCGACGAGCTGGCCAGGCGGCGCAACCGCGCGGTCTGAAGCCCGGGCCGCGCCGCCCGGGCCGATTGTCAGTGCCGTACGGCAGCATCGGTGGTGTGAGAGCCGCGCCGACCATCCTGCATCTGGACATGGATGCCTTCTTCGCCGCCGCAGAGCAGGCGTCGAAGCCGAGCCTGCGCGGAAAGCCGGTCATCGTGGGCGGGCTCGGCCCGCGCGGGGTGGTCTCGACGGCGTCGTACGAGGCACGGGTCTTCGGGGTGCGCTCGGCGATGCCGATGGCGCAGGCCCGGCGGCTCTGTCCGAACGCGGCCTATCTGGTGCCGCGCTTCCAGCTCTACCGGACGATCAGCGAGCAGGTGATGGAGCTGCTCGGCCGGCTGTCCCCGCTGGTCGAGCCGCTGAGCCTGGACGAGGCCTTCGTGGACCTGGAGGCCGGCGGGGTGGCCTTCGAGACGCGGTCGGCCCGGGAGGCCGGTGAGCGGCTGCGCAGGGACATCAGGGCGGTCACGGGGCTGAGCGGCTCGGTCGGGCTCGCCGGATCGAAGATGCTCGCCAAGATCGCGTCCGAGGAGGCCAAGCCGGACGGCCTGGTGCTGATAGAGCCCGGCACCGAGCGCGGCCTGCTCGCCCCGAAGCCGGTGCGCATCCTGCCGGGGGTCGGTCCGGCCACCGGCGAGCACCTGCGGCGGGCCGGGATGACCACGGTGGCCGACCTCGTCGAGGCGGGCGAGGACGAGCTCGTACGGCTGCTCGGCAAGTCGCACGGCGCCTCGCTGCACCGGATGGCCCGCGGATACGACGACCGGCCCGTCGTCGCCGAGCGGGACGCCAAGTCGGTGTCGGTGGAGGACACCTTCGACGTGGACCTGCACGACCGGCTGCGGATCACCCTGGAGGTGGGGCGGCTCGCCGACCGGTGCGTGGAGCGCCTGCGCGCCTCGGGGCACTCGGGACGCACCATCGTGCTGAAGGTCCGCCGCTACGACTTCTCGACGCTGACCAGGTCCGAGACGCTGCGCGGGCCCACGGACGACCCCGCGGTGGTGAGGGAGGCCGCCGCGCGCCTGCTGGACGCCGTCGACACCACGGGCGGGGTGCGCCTGCTCGGCGTCGGGGTCACCGGCCTCGCCGACTTCACGCAGGAGGACCTGTTCGCACAGGCCGCCGAGGCACAGGCCGCGCAGGCACGCGCCGCCGCGGCCGAGGAGGAGCCCGCGCCCGCGCTCACACCCACCGCCGGGGGCGCCGCACAGGAGGAGCCCGGCGGGGCCCGGCCCGCGGAGGGCGCGGCGCAGAGCGAGCCCGAGCAGGACGCGGCGCAGCGCCGCTGGCTGGCCGGGCACGACGTACGGCATGCGGAGTACGGCCCGGGATGGGTGCAGGGCAGCGGTGTGGGGCGTGTCACGGTGCGCTTCGAGACGCCGACGTCGGCCGTCCCCGGCCGGGTGCGGACGTTCCGGCTCGACGACCCCGGCCTGACGCCGTCCGAGCCCCTGCCGCTGGTCGAGCCGGCAGCGGGGGACGGTGCGGAGGCCGAAGCCGCGGCCGGGGAGGCCTCAGCCGGGCGCGCGGCCGGAGATGAGACGGGCGGCGGAACGGCCGCAGGATGGGCGGACCCGGGCGGCGAAGGGGCGGCGGGACGGGTGGGGCCGGGCGGCGAGGAGACCGCTGGGCGGTTGGAGCCGGGCGGCGCAGGGACGCAGGGGCGGGTCGGGCCGGACGGTGCGGGCCTCGCCGGGGTTCAGACGTCCCCGCCCGCGAGCCGCCCGAAGTCCCGGTCGGACGGCGGCGGGCCGGGGTCGGGGGCGCCGATGTCCAGACCGTAGTGGTGGTAGAGCTGGAGCTCCTGTTCGGGGGAGAGGTGGCGGCCCACGCCGAAGTCGGGGGCGTCCTTGATCAGGGCACGGTCGTACGGGACGTGCAGCGCCTCGTCCGTGAACGTGCTGGGTTCGAGCGGGACGAAGGCGTCCCGGCCGAACAGTCCGGTGCGTACCGCCGCCCACTCCGGGGCGCCGGTGGCGTCGTCGAGGTAGACCTCGTCCACGGTTCCGATCTTCTGTCCACTGCGGTCGTACGCCTTGCGGCCGATCAGGCTGCGCGGATCGATGTCGGTCTGCACGATTTCTCCCATGGGTCGCAATCGGTCACACCTGCTCCATAAGCCCTACGAAAGTCCACTTCCGAGGTGTTGGCCACTTGAGCAGTCGGCCCAGGAATCGCCTCGGACCTCGCTGGTAGGCTGGCAAACGGCTGCTGACCCCGTGCGGGAGAGCCCTCCGACGGCTCCTTGAGTCCCGGCGGGCGCCGAAGGAGCAACTCCTCCCCGGAATCTCTCAGGCCCACGGACCGCACGGACGAGGTCACTCTGGAAAGCAGGACGGGAGACGTACGGGCACTCGTGCCCGGCGGAACCTTTCCTCACCGACGGTGAAAGCCGGGTCGCCCCCACGCGCCCCGGTGAAGCTCTCAGGTTGAGATGACAGAGGGGGAGGCCGTCCGGGTACCCGCGCCGTGGTGCCCCTCGCAGGTCGTGCGACCAGGAGGCCTCCGTCATGACCGCCAACCGCATTCCGCTCAGCCAGCTGGAGCGTGGCATCCCCTTCGAGCAGCGCCACATCGGGCCCGATGCCGAGGCTCAGGCGAAGATGCTCGCGCAGGTCGGCTACGGCTCGCTCGACGAGCTGACCGCCGCCGCCGTACCCGACGTCATCAAGAGCGCCGGTGCGCTGGGTCTGCCCGAGGCGCGGACCGAGGCCGAGGTGCTCGCCGAGCTGCGCCGCCTCGCGGACCGCAACCAGGTGCTCGCCCCGATGATCGGTCTCGGCTACTACGGCACGTTCACCCCGCCGGTCATCCTGCGCAACGTCATGGAGAACCCGGCCTGGTACACGGCGTACACGCCCTACCAGCCCGAGATCTCGCAGGGCCGCCTGGAGGCGCTGCTCAACTTCCAGACCATGGTCGCCGAGCTGACCGGCCTGCCGACCTCCGGTGCCTCGCTGCTCGACGAGGGCACCGCGGCGGCCGAGGCGCTCGCCCTGTCCCGGCGCGTGGGCAAGGTCAAGGGCGGGGTCTTCCTGATCGACGCCGACACCCTGCCGCAGACCGTCGCCGTGATCCGGACGCGCGCCGAACCGACCGGTGTCGAGGTCGTCGTCGCCGACCTGAGCGAGGGCATCCCGGCGGAGATCGCCGAGCGCGGTGTCTTCGGCGTACTGCTCCAGTACCCCGGCGCCTCCGGCCAGGTCCGTGACCTCAAGCCGGTCATCGACGCCGCCCACGAGCTGGGCGCGATCGTCACCGTCGCCGCCGACCTGCTCGCGCTCACCCTGCTCGCCTCGCCCGGCTCGCTCGGCGCGGACATCGCCGTCGGCACCACCCAGCGCTTCGGTGTCCCGATGGGCTTCGGCGGGCCGCACGCCGGCTTCATGGCCGTCCAGGAGAAGTTCGCCCGCAGCCTGCCCGGCCGCCTGGTCGGCGTCTCCGTCGACGCCGACGGCAACAAGGCGTACCGCCTGGCCCTGCAGACCCGCGAGCAGCACATCCGCCGCGAGAAGGCCACCAGCAACATCTGCACCGCGCAGGTGCTGCTCGCCGTGATGGCCGGCATGTACGCCGTCTACCACGGCCCGGACGGCCTGCGGCAGATCGCGCAGCGCACCCACCGCTACGCCGTCGTACTCGCCGAGGGCCTGAAGGCCGCCGGTGTCGAGGTCGTCCACGGCGCCTACTTCGACACCCTGACCGTGCGCGTGCCGGGCGGGGCCGCCGCGGCCGTCGCCGCCGCCCGCGAGGGCGGGGTCAACCTGCACCTGGTCGACGCGGACACCGTCACCATCGCCTGTGACGAGACCACGACGCGGGCCCAACTGGCCGCCGTCTGGGCCGCGTTCGGGGCCTCCGCCGAGGTGGAGACGCTCGACGCCACGGCCACCGACACCCTGCCGGACGCGCTGCTGCGCACCGACGAGTACCTGACCCACCCCGTCTTCCACCAGCACCGCTCCGAGACCGCGATGCTGCGCTACCTGCGCAAGCTCGCCGACCGCGACTACGCGCTCGACCGCGGCATGATCCCGCTCGGCTCCTGCACCATGAAGCTGAACGCGACCACCGAGATGGAGCCGGTGACCTGGCCCGAGTTCGGGCAGATCCACCCCTTCGCGCCGGTCGAGCAGGCCGCCGGCTACCTCACGCTCATCCGTGAGCTGGAGGAGCGCCTGGCCGAGGTCACCGGCTACGACGCGGTGTCCATCCAGCCCAACGCCGGCTCCCAGGGCGAGCTCGCGGGTCTCCTCGCCGTCCGCGCCTACCACCGCGCCAACGGCGACACCCAGCGCACCATCTGCCTCATCCCGTCCTCCGCGCACGGCACCAACGCGGCGAGCGCCGTGATGGCCGGCATGAAGGTGGTCGTGGTCAAGACCGCCGACGACGGCGAGGTCGACGCGGCCGACCTGCGCGCCAAGATCGAGCAGTACCGCGACGAGCTCTCGGTCCTGATGATCACCTACCCGTCCACGCACGGGGTGTTCGAGGAGCACGTCGCCGAGATCTGCGGCCTGGTCCACGAGGCCGGCGGCCAGGTGTACGTCGACGGCGCCAACCTCAACGCGCTGGTGGGCCTCGCCAAGCCGGGCAAGTTCGGCGGCGACGTCTCGCACCTCAACCTGCACAAGACGTTCTGCATCCCGCACGGCGGCGGCGGCCCCGGCGTCGGCCCGGTCGGCGTGCGTTCCCACCTCGCGCCGTACCTGCCGAACCACCCGCTGCAGCCGAGCGCCGGTCCCGAGACGGGTGTCGGCCCGATCTCGGCCGCCCCGTGGGGCTCGGCCGGCATCCTGCCGATCTCGTGGGCGTACGTCCGTCTGATGGGTGGCGAGGGCCTCAAGCGGGCGACGCAGGTCGCCGTGCTCGCCGCGAACTACATCGCCAAGCGCCTGGAGCCGCACTACCCGGTGCTCTACACCGGGCCCAACGGCCTCGTCGCGCACGAGTGCATCGTGGATCTGCGTCCGCTGTCCAAGGCGACCGGCGTCAGCGTCGACGACATCGCCAAGCGCCTGATCGACTACGGCTTCCACGCGCCGACCATGTCGTTCCCGGTGGCGGGCACGCTGATGATCGAGCCCACCGAGTCCGAGGACCTGGGCGAGATCGACCGGTTCTGCGACACGATGATCGCGATCCGCGGCGAGATCGAGAAGGTCGCCTCCGGCACCTGGCCGGCCGACGACAACCCGCTCGCCAACGCCCCGCACACCGCGGCCGCGCTCGGCGGCGAGTGGAACCACGCCTACAGCCGTGAGGACGCCGTCTTCCCGGCCGGGGTGTCGGCCGCCGACAAGTACTGGCCGCCGGTCCGCCGCATCGACGGCGCCTTCGGCGACCGCAACCTGGTCTGCTCCTGCCCGCCCCTGGACGAGTACGACCACTGATCCCGGCGGGCGCGACCGCTGATCGCACCGCGCATGCGTAAGGGCCGGTTCGGGGAGTTTCCCCGGGCCGGCCCTCATGTGTGTCGGTGCCGGACGGGTCCTGGCCGGAGCCGTCCGTACCGGAACTGCCGTACGAGGCCGCCTAGGCGGCCGTCGCCACCTGTTCCGCCGTGAGCGGCCGGTGCGGGGCGATGATCTGCCCGTCCGGCAGCAGCTCACCGGTGTCCTCGAAGAGCAGGACGCCGTTGCACAGCAGGCTCCAGCCCTGCTCCGGGTGGTGTGCCACGGGCTTCGCGGCTTCCCGGTCGGCGGAGAAGGCTGTAGGGCAGGCTGGCTGGTGCTGGCACATGGATGCGTTCTTTCGCTGCGTCGTGGTGAGTGTGCTGCGGCTCGATGCGTTGTTCATGGCCGCCCCCCGTAGTCAGTCGGTCGGTCCGATCCCAGTGTTGCCCCACGGGAGTCAATCCGCAGGGATTTCGCGGCAGCGCTTCCTACTGCTTAATGACGTATCACCCGTGCGGACGGTTCAGCTCAACTGCCCTGTCTTTTCGGGTGGTTCGGGGTGGCCCGACCGGACTAGCCCGGATGGAGGAGGCCGCGCGTAGGCAGCATAGACACACCAGGCCCCGCGACCACACCGGTCGCGGGGCACTTTTTTCCTACGTCGCCGAGGACGGTCAGGCGGGCTGCCCGAGCAGGGGGGCGGGGGCCAGGCGCAGGCTGAGGACCGGGAGCAGTTCGCTGACGCGCAGCGGGCGGTGGGCGCAGATGCCGGGCGGGGCCGGAGCCAGCGGTACCAGGAGGTCGTTCGGGGCCGGAGTGCCGGACGCGCCGTCGGCGGTGGTGTCGCCGTGCAGCCACAGGGTGAGCATGTACAGCTCGGGGACCGAGAGCAGCCGGGGCTGGAAGCGCGTGGTCAGCAGCTCGGCCTGGCGCAGGGCGCGCTGTGTCGAGGCGATGTAGGGGCCTTCGAAGAAGTGCGAGAAGGCCCAGCCGTCCGGGGTGAGGCGGGTGTCCGCGGCGGCCACCGGATGCTCGCGGTCGCTGATGAGGAAGCGCCAGCCGGCCAGCCGGGAGCGCGGCGTCCGGCCACCCGGGGTGATCCCGTCCAGGACGTGCAGGGGGAGCGGCAGTTCGGGGGTGAGCGGACCTTCGGCGGAGCGGAGGGCCGGGGTGCGGGCCTCGCGCACGGCGGTGGGGGAACCGAGTGCCGCGAGGACGCTGCGCAGGGCGGGCGCGGGGGCCGGGGGGACATGCAGCGGCATGGTGGGTCGCCTCTCACTTCGGAGACACGGTGATGCGTGGGCAGTGCGGACGGCGCTGTCTGCGGTACGGGGTCAGAGGGGGGCCGGAAAGCGATCGCCGGGGCGCAACCTCTCTGCCTGTTTGCAGAGTTTATACGACACGTGTTCACTCGGTGTTTCAGCTAGCCGTCCCGGACATTGCCCGCAAGTCGGTATCCGGTCCTTGCGCGCGGGTGATTTACCCGGGGAAAACACCCGTGCGGGGTTCCCACCTGGAAAGCTCTCCCGCCGGGGGTCGGCCGATTCTCGTCGGTGTTTTTCACCATTGACAGGAGGGTGGTAACTGCACGTTGCAGTATGCCCGCTGAATGTGCCCGATGCCGTAGTCCCCGACGCTACCCCTCCGGCACTCCGCGCGCAGACGTTATGGATCAGTCAGCCTGGGCATTATCGACCAAGACGCGAGCGGCCGGTGTCACCGGCCGCCCATTCGAGGAGGGACCCTTCGATGGGGGAGAAGGTCGTGGCAGGCGGATTCGACCTGTCCGATCGGCACCGCTACCGGGACAAGCTTCAGCAGTGCCTCGAGGGGCTGGGGAAGCTGCTGGCCCAGAAGAGGTTCGATCGCCCCAGGAACATGATGGGCCTGGAGCTCGAACTGAATCTCGCGGGACCCGACGGCATGCCGCGCATGATGAATGGCGAGGTGCTGGAGCGCATCGCGAGCCGGGATTTCCAGACGGAACTCGGAATGTTCAATCTGGAAGTGAACATCGCCCCGCACCGGCTCGGCGGGCGGGTATTCGATCAGCTCGCCGAGGAGCTGCGCACCGGCCTCGGGTACGCCGACCGCAAAGCCGCGGAGGTCGATGCGGGCATCCTCATGATCGGCATTCTGCCCACCCTGACCCAGGACGATCTCGTCAGCGGGAACCTTTCCGACGTCGACCGCTACCAGCTCCTCAACGATCAGATAGTGGCCGCCCGCGGGGAGGATTTCACCCTCGACATCCAGGGCGTGGAACGCCTTGAGTGCACCTCGGCGTCGATCACCCCGGAGGCCGCCTGCACGTCGGTGCAGTTGCATCTGCAGGTGACGCCCGCGCGGTTCGCGGCGGTGTGGAACGCGGCCCAGGCGGTGGCCGCCGTGCAGATCGCGGTGGGGGCCAACGCGCCGTTCCTGTTCGGCAGGGAGCTGTGGCGCGAGTCGCGTCCGCCGCTGTTCGAGCAGGCCACCGACACCAGGCCCGCCGAGCTGCGCGCCCAGGGGGTGCGCCCGCGGACCTGGTTCGGGGAGCGCTGGGTGTCGTCCGCGTACGAGCTGTTCGAGGAGAACCTGCGCTTCTTCCCGCCGCTGCTGCCCATCTGCGACGAGGAGGAGCCCCTGCGCGTCATCGCCGACGGCGGGGTGCCGAGCCTGCAGGAACTCGTGCTGCACAACGGCACGATCTACCGCTGGAACCGACCGGTGTACGGGATCGCCGACGGCGTGCCGCACCTCAGGGTGGAGAACCGGGTGCTGCCGGCCGGGCCCACGGTCGCCGACGTGCTCGCCAACGCGGCCTTCTACTACGGCCTGGTGCGGGCCCTGGCGGAGGAACAGCGACCGGTGTGGACGCGGCTGTCCTTCGAGTCGGCTGCCTCCAACTTCGACGCGGCCTGCCGCCACGGCATCGAGGCCGAGCTGCTGTGGCCGGCACCGCGGCGCGGCGGCGGGGTGGCCCGGGTGCCCGCGGTCAAGCTCGTACGCGAGGAGCTGCTGCCGCTGGCCGCGGCCGGGCTCGACGCGTGGGGCATCGAGGCGGCGGACCGCGACCACTACCTCGGCATCATCGAGGAGCGGTGCCGGCGCGGCGTCAACGGGGCGTCCTGGCAGGTCGACACCTACCACCGGGCGCTGGCCGCCGGGCTCGGACGGGAGGC
The DNA here is from genome assembly GCF_043202815.1 of Streptomyces sp. NPDC048111. Taxonomy (NCBI): domain Bacteria; kingdom Bacillati; phylum Actinomycetota; class Actinomycetes; order Kitasatosporales; family Streptomycetaceae; genus Streptomyces; species Streptomyces sp. NPDC048111. The sequence continues at coordinate 1,038,935 of NZ_JBIDBD010000001.1, read as the reverse complement.
GGCGCTCGCGGCCACCACCCGGCGCTACCGCGAACTCATGCTGGAGGGTGAGCCCGTGCACACCTGGCCCACGGGCTTCCCCGGGCCCGAGGCGCGCCGCTAGGACCGGCTGACCGGCCCCGGGCCGCGCCTGCCCCGCCCGGACCGGCCCCGGCCGCGCCGCTAGGACCGGCCCCGGTGCTGGGCCTGGCCCAGGGCCATGATCGCCTTCAGGATCACGGCCTGGATGTCGGCGGGGTCGGTGACCTCGTAGCCGACCCCGCCGGTCGCCGCGGCGATCTCGCGCACCTCGGCGCGGTCGGCCTGCGGGCCGACCGCGATGGCGATCAGCGGGACCGGTTTCGAGGGATCGGTGATCTTCTCCAGCTGCGCCAGGAGGTCGGCCCGCGAAATGCTGCCCGGGTCCTCGTTGGCGCCGTCGGTGAGCAGCACCACCGCGTTGAACTTGCCGGCCACATACGTGGCGGTGGCCTCCTTGTACGCGGCGAGCGTGGTGTCGAACAGGCCGGTCGCGCCGTCCGGCACCGGTGCGAGCGCGGCGAACGCGGCCGACAGCCGGTCGCGCTGGGTGCGCCCGCCGGCCGCCGGATCGCCCAGGCGCGCGGTCGGCACCAGGCGGCGGTAGTCGCGCGCGCCGTCGAGGCGGGTGGCGAAGTCCCACAGACCGATCTCGTCCTCGGCGGTGAACTGCGAGAGCGCCTGGAGCAGCGACGCCTTGGTGACCTCCATCCGGGAGCGGCCCCCCGAGCCCGGCACCGTGGCGGCCATCGAACCCGAGGCGTCCACCACCGTCGTCAGGCGCGCGCTCTGCACGGTGATCGTCCACATCCCGAGGGCGTCCTGCAGCTCCTGGGCCGACGGCGGCTCCGCGCCGGCACTCGCGTACGGCTGCGGCGCACCGCCTCCGGCGGCGGCGACGACCGGCTCGGCCGCCGGCTGCCCCGGGGTACGAAATCCCCGGGACGTCAGGACGCGGGCGGACTCGGGATCGCCGAGCAGGGTCAGGAAGCGCATCGCGGCCCGGCTCTCGTCGGTGCTCATGCCCGTCTCGCGCACGATGGTGTACGGGTAGTCGAGCTGTGGCGCGCCGTCCTTGGGGTAGAACAGGCGCACCTGCTGGGCGGCGCCCGTCGCGGCGTGTGCGGCGTTGTACGCGAAGGCCGCCTGTTCCGACAGGACGACCGCCTGGTTGTGTGAACTGTCGCTGTTTGCAGGGGAGTTGGCGGGCGTCAGGGTGCCGGTCACCTGGTCGTCGCCGTCGGACACCCGCTGCGAGAGCACCTTGGCCAGTGCCGCGGTGTGGGTGTCGCCGTCGGGCCCCTGGCCGGCCGCGGACTTGCCGATGCAGCTCAGGGCCAGCAGGCCCGAGGCGCTGTGCGCGGGGTCGGCCGCGCCCAGGTGCGGCGTGCCGGCGGCGGTGGCCATGGCCAACTCCGCCCAGGTGTACGTCTTGTGGGGCCAGCCGAGTGCGGCGGCGGCCGTCTTGACCACGCCGACGGCGACGGGCGAACCGGCCACGTGGCCGGCGGTCACCACGGTGGCCGAGCCGCCGGCGTCCTTCGCCCGGTCCACCCACATCGAGGCGTCCGGTATCCACACCGCGAACGAGGGTCTGGTCCGCGAGCCGAACGAGGCGGCCACCTTGTAGGAGTCGCGGGCGGTCACCCGGACGTCCATGCAGGAGCCGTCCGAAGTGATCTTCTCCTGGCGCGCCCGGTCCGCCACGGCCTGGACGGCGGGAGCCACGTCCGGCGAGGCGACGAGGTCGACGCGCACGGCCGACGAGGCACAGGAGTGACCGAAGGACAGCAGTCCGCGCTGTACGGCAAGGGCGGTGCCGCCGGCCACGGAGAGGACGAGAGCGGTGGCGAGGGCGACCGTGCGGGCCCGGGCGGACACCCGGGCCGCCCCGGTGCTCCTGGTCGCGGCATCGTCGGGCAAGCTGTGACGTCCCATGGCGGTGGTGCCCCTCCTTGAATCCCGAACAAGGAAAGGGGGACCGCACCATCACGATGGCGCTCGCCCCCCGGCCTGTCGCGCGCGATCTTCGCGATTTCTGACGAGACCCTAGCGGGGCGACGGTGGGTAGGGAACGGGATGGGTCAACTGGAGGCAGGTGTGCTGGTGGAGGCCGGGCGTATGGCTGATTCTCTTCCCGACGAGGGGACTTCACGGCGAATCCTGCGGTCGGAGACCGTGCTGGTGCTCGCCCTGTCGCTCGGCGCGAGCGGGGTGTCGGCGCTGATCAGCTTCATCGGATCGCTCACCAAGCCGGGCGGGCTCAAGCAGCAGGCGGCGCACCTCAACACCTCGTACGCCCCCGGGCGCCCGTGGCTCGATCTCGCCTGGCAGCTCTTCGGTATCGCGACCGCGCTCGTGCCCGTCGCGCTGGTGGCGCACCTGCTCCTGCGCGAGCGGGCCGGCGGTCTGCGGGTGATCGGCTTCGACCGGACGCGCCCGTGGTCGGACATCGGCCGCGGTGCGCTGATCGCCGCCGGGATCGGCAGCGCGGGGCTCGCCTTCTACCTGGTGGCCCGCGCGGTGGGCGGCAACCTCACGGTCGTCCCCGAGTCGCTGCCCGGCGTGTGGTGGAAGTACCCCGTACTGATCCTCTCCGCGGTGCAGAACGCGGTGCTCGAAGAGGTGATCGTCGTCGGGTATCTGCTGCGCCGCCTGGGCCAGTTGGGCTGGACACCTATGGCAGCGCTGGTGGCGAGCTCCGTCCTGCGCGGGTCGTACCACCTCTACCAGGGCGTCGGCGGCTTCCTCGGCAACATGGTGATGGGCGTGGTGTTCGTCCTGCTCTACCGGCGCTGGCAGCGCGTCGGGCCGCTGGTGGTGGCGCACTCGCTGCTCGACATCGGGGCCTTCGTCGGGTACGCGCTGCTCGCGGGGAAGGTGAGCTGGCTGCCGACGATGTGAGGCGGGGCCGGCGGCGCGCGCGGCGCAGACCACCCGGCGGTACGCGATGACGGTAAGGGGCGCCGGCCATGGCGGTACGCCCCTTACGCGCAGAACCCCTACGGCTGGATGAGGAGTTCGCCGTCGATGACCGTGACGGCGCGACCGGTGAGCAGGGTCCGCTCGCCGCGCAGCCGGGTGCGCACCAGGCCGGACCGGGCGGAGGCCTGGAGTCCGGTCAGCTCGGTGGCGCCCAGGCGCGCCGACCAGAACGGGGCGAGCGCGGTGTGCGCACTGCCCGTCACCGGGTCCTCGTCGATGCCGACGTTGGGGAAGAAACAGCGCGAGACGAAGTCGTAGGCGCCGGACGGGTCGGCGGCCGGGGCGGTGGCGATGATGCCGCGCTTCGAGTGCCGGCCGAGGCCGCGGAAGTCGGGGGCGAGGGCGTGGACGGCCGCTTCGTCGGGCAGCTCGACCAGGAGGTCGCCGACATGGGCCGAGGTGCCGTGCACCGAGACGACCGGCGCGCCGAGCGCCTCGGCGAGCCCCGCCGGGACGGGCTCCTCCTGGAGCGCGGACGTCGGAAAGTCCAGGGTGATCGTGCCGTCGTCCTCCGCGGTCGCGGTGAGGACGCCGCAGCGCGCGGCGAACCGCACGGTGCCGGTCGCCGCGCCGGTGGAGTGCAGGACGTGCGCGGTGGCGAGCGTGGCGTGGCCGCACATGTCGACCTCGGCGGCCGGGGTGAACCAGCGCAGCGCCCAGTCGGCGTCGCCGCCCGGCGCGAGGCGGTGGGCGAAGGCGGTCTCGGCGTGGTTGACCTCGCGCGCGACGTCCTGGAGCCATGAGTCGTCCGGAAAGGCGTCGAGCAGCAGGACGCCGGCGGGGTTGCCGGTGAAGGGGCGGTCGGCGAAGGCGTCGACGATTCGGATGCGCATGGGGGCACCGTAGAGGACGGAAAAAGGGGCGGGCCAAGGCCAATCGCGGGCAACTGGACCGATTTTTGCCCACAGTGGACTTTGGGCGGCCCTGAACCGGACCTTGGCCCCGGCTCCCGGCTCCCTGAACCGGATTTTGGCCCCGGCTCCCTGCGCCCTCGACCGAACCTCGGCCCCGGCTCCCGGCGGCCCTCGATCGGACCTTCGCCCCGGCTTGTGCCTTCGGCCGGACCTCCGCCCCCGTTCCGTGCAGGCGCTCAGACAGCCAGCGGAACGGCGTGCACCTCGTCGGCGGGGTGCCCTGCCCGCTCATGGATGCGCTGAACGGCCTCCGCTGAGGGCGCCTCGGAGAGGCAGTAGACGGTGCCGGACTTCGGGTCCGCCCACGCCTTCTCGAAGTGGACGCCCTCGTCCTTCTCGATGTCGAGGTCCGCCTGGTGGGCCTGCTTCAGCTGCTCGGCCGTGATGCCCGTCATCCCGTGGTGGACGTCCATGAACTGCGACATGGCGCCGCACCCCCTTTCGCCGTCCGGCGCCGACGCGCTGAGAACCGTCAAGGAGATTTGTCGACTCCGGCCCGGCGCCGCTCCCTCCATCGTCCGCCCGCGGGGGTGCGGGGGCGAGCGGGGGCGGCCCCGGATTGCAGGCCCCCTGCACGGTTCCGGGCCCGTCCCCGCCGGACGGCTTCTCCGGGCGGTGAGGGTTGCCAAGCGAAAGTCGACGATATATCGTTGACGCATCGCGACAGATCAACGATGGAAGGAAATGAACCATGCGTTCACATGGACACGGACAGCAGGGACCCGGCCATCGCGGTCGGGGTGAGTTCGAGGGGCGCCGAGCCGCGTTCGGGCCGTTCGGGCCCGGTTTCGGCGGGGGGCCCTGGGGCGGCGGTCCCGGCGGGCGCGGCGGTCGGGGTGGTCCCCGGGGCAGGGCGCGGCGCGGCGATGTGCGCGCGTCGATCCTGGCCCTTCTGAAGGACCGGCCGATGCACGGCTACGAGATGATCCAGGAGATCGGCGAGCGCAGCGGCGGGGCCTGGAAGCCCAGCCCCGGCTCGGTCTATCCCACCCTCCAGCTCCTGGAGGACGAGGGTCTGATCACCAGTGAGAGCGAGGGCGGCAAGAAGCTGTTCACGCTCACCGACACCGGGCGCACCGAAGCCGAATCCGGAGCCGACGCTCCCTGGGAGGACGCCGGGCGCGGAGTCGACTGGGAGGCCATGCACGAGATCCGGCAGGCCGGCGTCGGGCTGATGGAGGCGTTCGGCCAGGTCTGGAAGACCGGCTCCGCCGACCAGCGCCAGAAGGCGCTCGCCGTCATCAACGACGCCCGTAAGAAGCTCTATCTGATCCTTGCCGACGAGGACTGAACCCCGCGCGGCGCGAAGCCCCCACGGCCCAACGGTCGCGGGGGCTTCACCGTTTCCTGTCCGCAGGGCGGCCCCGGAGCGGCAGGGCTCAGGCGCACAGGCCCCCGAGCTTGCGCAGCGACTCGTTGAGCGCGGCCGTCGCCGAGTCCTTGAGCTTGCCCGCCATCAGCGAGACCGCGGCGCCCGTGAACTCCCCGTCGATACGGACCGTCGTCGCGCCGCCGTCGGGAATGACCGTGTACCGGTTGGTGACGTTCACGCCCATCGGGCCCTTGCCGCGGATGCCGAAGACCCGCCCGGCCTCGAACTCGTCCACCGTCCACGCCACTTCGGCCGGGAACCCCATGAGCTTCATGTTCTCCGCGTACGTGGCCCCCAGTTCCAGCTTCTCGGGACCGCCCGCGGGGAAGTTCGTGTGCGTGGCGTTCCATTCGCCGTACGAGGAGAAGTCGGTGAGCTGGGCCCAGACCTTCTCGGCCGGAGCCTCGATGCGTGCCTGCGCGCTGACCTCGGCCATGCGACCACTCCTTCGTGGACGGTCCTTCGCGGGACGGTCTTCGGGGACGGTGGGGGATGTGCGCGGAACGTAGCGGCAGCCGGTCGAACATTCAATACTGATGAACCGTCAGATCCGCTGGGTCTCCAGCGCCCAGATCTGCGCCGAGTCGAAGAGGTCGGACGCGCGTGGCCGTGCCGACTCGTCGTGGCAGTGGAACGCGGCCCAGAACAGATCGCCGGGAAGCGCGTCGTGCGGCGCGTACACCCGGTACACGTACTGCCGTCCGTCCTGCCCGAGCAGAGCGACCATCCAGCACATCGGCGCTCCTCGCGGGCGGTGGGGACGGTTCACCCGGGGGGACGAGGCCGCCCGGCCGTGCGGTTGCGGCGGGGGCGTGGACCGCGACGTCTCGCGCCGCGAGGGGTTGCCCCCGCGCGGGAGATTTCCGAGATCTCATCCGCAAGGAGGAGAAGCCGGTCATCTGTGCCCACCTTGTGCGGGACAGTGGATGCTCCCTTGCGCCGATGTGCCGCGATCCGGCGGCTGATGAGGTGGAGGGGTGCACCGTTCCACCTCCGAGGCGTCCCGTCCCATCCCTCCCGCAGACATCGAAGGCCGGCTCACCGCGGAGCTTGCCTCGGTGGTGGCGGGCGCCCGCAGGCGCGCGTTGCGCGACGGCGACCGGCAGCTCGACACCGCCCACCTGCTGCACTCGCTGATGGAGAGCGACCCCGCGGTGCGGGCGGTGTTCGACGACGGCCGCCAGGTGGCCCGGGTGCTCGGCTACCTCGTGCAGCGCAGCATCGGCTACGGCCTGCGCTGGCAGGGATCCGTGGAGGACTCGGGGGCGGCGCCGCTGATGGCACAGCCCGGCTGGTCACCGAGCGCCCTGAGCGCGATGGAGCACGCGCTGCGCCGGGCCGCCGCCCGCGGCGACGGCGACCGTGAAGGCCGTGACGGCGATGGCGGCTACGACGGCGACGGCGCCCCTGACGGCGACCGCGTCACCGGCCCCGACCTGCTCGCCGCCCTCGCCGCCGACCCCGAGTGCCGCGCCGTCGAGGTCCTGCGCCACGCGGGCGTCGACCCGGCCGCCCTCACAGCCGCCGACCCGGTCGCCTTGCTGGCTGTCGACCCGGCCGTCCGCAGGGCCACCGGCCAGGACGACGACAGCGCCGGCGATCCGGCCGCCCTGAGGGCCATCGCCCCGCCCGACGACCCGGCGGCCCCGGTCGTACGGACCGCCTGACGCACGCGGACGCCCACGCCGGCCACGGTCCCGTCTCGACAGGTGTCACCCGGATGACGGTCCTGTCCCGGGCTGCCATGATGTGCCGATGCACGCGTCTCAGGGAAGAAGCGTCGGCCTGGGACTCGCCCTGGTGTCGGCCTTCGCGTTCGGTGGTTCAGGGGTGGCGGCCAAGCCGCTCATCGAGGCGGGGCTCGACCCGCTGCACGTGGTGTGGCTGCGGGTGACCGGCGCCGCGCTCGTGATGCTGCCCGTGGCCTGGCGCCACCGCCGTCTCGTACGCCGAAGGCCCGCCCTGCTCGCCGGGTTCGGCCTGCTCGCCGTGGCCGGCGTGCAGGCCTGCTACTTCGCCTCGATATCGCGCATACCCGTCGGCGTGGCCCTGCTCGTCGAATACCTCGCACCCGCGCTCGTGCTCGGCTGGGTCCGGTTCGTACAGCGTCGGCCGGTGAGCCGCGCCGCCGCCGTGGGCGTGGTGCTCGCCGTCGGCGGCCTCGCCTGCGTCGTCGAGATCTGGTCCGGGCTCGGCTTCGACGCGGTCGGGCTGCTGCTCGCGCTCGGCGCCGCCTGCTGCCAGGTCGGCTACTTCGTCCTGTCCGACCAGGCCGGGGAGGGCGAGGGCGCCGCCGACCCGCTGGGCGTCATCGCGTACGGACTGCTCATCGGCTCGCTCGTCCTGACCGTGGTGGCCCGGCCCTGGGGCATGCGCTGGTCGGTGCTCGGCGCCGACGCCGACATGAACGGCTCCCCGGTGCCCGCGGCCCTGCTGCTGTGCTGGATCGTGCTGATCGCGACCGTGGCCGCCTATGTCACGGGCGTCATCTCGGTGCGCAAGCTCTCCCCGCAGGTGGCCGGCGTCGTCGCCTGTCTGGAGGCGGTGCTCGCGACCGTCTTCGCCTGGGTGCTGCTCGGCGAGCACCTCTCCGCGCCCCAGATCGTCGGCGGGGCCGTGGTCCTCGTCGGCGCCTTCATCGCCCAGTCGTCGGCCCCCAAGGACGCGTCGGGACCCCTCGCGTCGGGCGGACCCGCGCCCGCCGAAGGGGAGTTGTCGGCCGGGCAGTCCGCCGCCTAGGGTGGCGATCGTGCACGCGACCGTACTGCCGCCTCCCGCCGCGTAACGCGGGCGGCCGCCTTCTTCGACGAGGACCCGGCTCGGGCAGTCCCCGAGCGGCTCGTCGCTGCCCGCGTACTCCAGGACAGCGAACAGCCACCGTCATCCTCCTCGGAGCGCGTACGTGTCGACATCCTCAACGGGGCCGGTCACCGGCCCCTCCACCGCCCTGCCCGTCGGCCGGGGCCTGCTCTACCTCGCCGTCGCCGGAGTCGCCTGGGGCACCGCGGGCGGAGCCGCCGCCCTGGTCTTCCGGGACAGCGACCTCGGCCCCCTGGCCCTGTCCTTCTGGCGCTGTGCCGGGGGGCTCGCCCTGCTGCTCGGCGCGATGGCCCTGCGTCGCCGCCCCGCCGCCACCTCCCCGAAAGCGCCCGCGTCGGCGGCACCGACGCCGACCGCCGCACCGGCAACACCCGCACCCGCACCGGCCGTGTCCCCCCTCCCCGCCATCACCGCCGCGCCCGTGTCCGTCATCGCGCCGACGGCCACGAGCACGCCGAACAAGGGCACATCCACCGAATCCCGCCCCCGCAAGCTGCTGCGCATCCTCGGCAACGGCATCGGTCTGATGGTCTTCCAGAGCGCGTACTTCGCGGCCGTCGAGGCCACCGGGCTCGCGGTCGCCACCGTGGTGACCCTCGGCGCGGGGCCCGTCCTCATCGCGCTCGGCGGCCGGCTCGCCCTCGGTGAACGCATCGGCCGGGCCGGCGCCGCGGCCGTCGTCGGCGCGCTCACCGGTCTCACCGTCCTGTGCATCGGGAACGGCGGCGGTACGGTCCGGCCCGCCGGGGTCGTCCTGGCGCTGGTCTCGGCCGCCGGATACGCGGCCCTCACCCTGCTGACCAGGTGGCTCGGCCGGGACGGCCGCGCAGGCGATCCCTCGGCCACCACCGCCTGGGCCTTCGGCGTCGCCGCGCTGTGTCTGCTGCCGTTCGCGGGCGCGGAGGGACTGCTGCCGCACACTGTGGAGCCGGTGCGGGTCGCCGCCCTGCTCCTGTACGTGGCGGCGGTGCCCACCGCACTCGCGTACGCCCTCTACTTCGCGGGCGCCGCGGTCGTCCGGGCCGCGACGGTCTCCGTGGTCATGCTGCTCGAACCGGTCAGCGCGGCCGTGCTCGCGGTCGCCGTGCTGGGTGAGCGGATCTCCGCCGCCACGGTCCTCGGCACCGCCCTGCTGCTGCTCGCGGTGCTCGGCCTGGCCGCGGCCGAGACCCGGCAGGCCGCGAAGGACCGCCGCGCGCCGGCCGTCCTGTGACCGGGGGCGCGCGGCGGGGCGGACCGGCTCAGAGCGCGGTCAGATAGTCCGGGACGGCCAGCGCCGGGTCCAGGTCGTCCGCCGGGAGCGGCGTGCCGTAGCCCGGGGCGAGCGGCAGGACGCCGGCCCAGTGCGGCAGCGCCAGGTCCTCGGCGTCGTCGTTGGGGCCGCCGGTGCGGAGCTTGGCCGAGACCTCGTCGAGGTCCAGGCTGATCACCGCGGTGGCGGCCAGCTCCTTCGCGTTCGCGGGGCGCGAGTCGCCGGCGCGGCCCGGCACGACGTGGTCCACGAGGGCGTCGAGCGCGGTGCGCTTCTCCTGTGCGTCCGTGACCTCGTGGGCGATGCCGTGCACCACCACCGAGCGGTAGTTGATCGAATGGTGGAAGGCGGACCGGGCGAGGACCAGCCCGTCGACATGGGTGACCGTCAGACAGACCGGAAGCCCCGGGTCCGCCTGGCCCGCCGCGCGCAGCGGACGCGAGCCGGTCGAGCCGTGTATGTAGAGCCGCTCGCCGACCCGGGCGAACAGCGTCGGCAGCACGACGGGCGCGCCGTCACGGACGAAGCCCAGGTGGCAGACGTAGGCGGTGTCGAGGATGCCGTGCACCAGTTCCCGGTCGTACGAGGCCCGCTCGCGCGAGCGGGTCGGTACGGTGCGGTCGGTCGCCTGGTAGGGGGCTGCGGTCGCGGTGTCCGACATGCGTTCTCCATTGCACTAGTGCATAATGTTGTTTGTGCTAGGAGAATATCGGATCGAAGGGCGCCGCGCATCGGAGATTGCCGAGAGCGTGGAGCGGGCGGTGGGCTCGGGCGGGCTCGAACCGGGTCAACTGCTGCCTCCACTCAGGGAGTTGGCGACCCGGCTCGGGGTGAACCCCAACACCGTCGGCGCCGCCTACCGCCTGCTGCGCGAGCGCGGGGTGATCGAGACGGCGGGCCGGCGCGGCAGTCGCGTACGCCCGAGGCCCGCCAGCACCGCGCGCGACCTCATCCGCGCGGACGTGCCGCCCGGCGTGCGCGACATCGCGGACGGCAACCCCGACCCGCGGCTGCTGCCCCCGCTCGCCGAGGCGCTGGCCGCCGCCGCGCGGGCCACCGCCGAGGACCCCGGCCGCTATCTCTACGGGCAGGCGCCCGTGGACGAGGAACTCGCCCGGCTCGCCCGCGCCACCTTCGACGAACAGGGGGTCCCGGACGGCCCGGTCGGGGTGCTCTCGGGCTCGCTCGACGCCATCGAGCGCGTCCTCACCGCCCATCTGCGGTCGGGCGACGCGGTGGCGATCGAGGACCCGGGCTGGGGCGCGCTGCTCGACCTCGTGCCGGCGCTCGGCCTGCGGCCCGAGCCGATGGCGCTCGACGACGAGGGGCCGCTGCCCGAGGCGCTCGAACGCGCCCTCGCGGCGGGCGCCCGGGCCGTCGTGATCACCTGCCGGGCCCAGAACCCGACCGGCGCGGCCGTGAGCGCGGCCCGCGCCCGGGCGCTGCGCGGCGTCCTCGCCCGCCACCCCGGGGTGCTGCTCGTCGAGGACGACCACGGCCACGGCATGGTCGACCTGCCGCTGCACCCCGTCTCCCCGGTCACCGAACACTGGGCCTTCGTGCGGTCGGTGGCCAAGGCGTACGGTCCCGACCTGCGGCTCGCCCTGCTCACCGGTGACGCCGTCACGCTCGACCGGGTGCGCGGACGCCAGCGGCTCGGGCCCGGCTGGGTCAGCAGGCTGCTCCAGCGGGCCGTCGTGCACCTGTGGACCACCGACGCCATCGAGCCCGACCGGGTCGCCCGCTCCTACCGCGAGCGGCGCGAGGGCCTGCTCGCGGCGCTGCGGGCGCGCGGGGTCGAGGCCCACGGGCGCAGCGGCTTCGTGGTGTGGGTGCCGGTGCCCGACGAGACGGGGGCGGTGTCCCGCCTGCTGCACGCGGGCTGGGCCGTGGCACCCGGCGCGCGTTTTCGGATGGCCTCGCCGCCGGGGGTGCGGATCACCGTGTCCCGTCTGAGCCCGGAGGACATCGTGCCGGTCGCGGACGCCGTCGCGTCCGCGACCGGCCCGGGGCCCGGATCCCGCTACGCCTACTGAACGCCCGGCCTCGCCCGCGGGCGGCTCTGGGTGAGCGCGGCGCCCACCAGGACCACGGCCGCGCCGACCGGCGTGTTCCAGCTGAGGCCCTCACCGAGGACCGCGACGCCGGCGGCGGTGGCGATGACCGGGATGAAGTAGGTGACCATCTGGGCCGTGGTCGGGCCCACTTCGTTGACGAGCCCGTACTGGACGAGCACCGCGAGCCCCGTGCCGAGCGCCCCGAGCGCGGCGACGGCCAGCAGCGGCACCACCGGGAAGGACGCCGGGAAACCCGCGAACAGCGGGGTGACCAGGGCGAGTTGGAGCGTGGCGACGCCGAGCTGGGAGCCGATCAGGGACAGGTTGGAGTGCCCGCTGCCCGCGAGGGTGCGCCGTACGTAGATCCAGCCGATCGGGTAGCAGAGCGAGGCGAGCAGCGCCAGGGCGGTGCCCGTGACGTCCAGGCCGTGGAAGCCCTGCCACGCGCCGAGCACCGTCAGCACCCCGACGAAGCCGAGGCCGAGGCCCGCCACCCGGCGCCGGGTCGGCCGGTCCTCGGAGAGCGCCACCATCGACAGGGCCATGCCCCACAGCGGGGAGGTGGCGTTGCAGATGCCGGCCAGCGTGGAGGGGATGCTCAGTTCCGCGTAGGCGAACAGCGAGAACGGCGCCGCGTTCAGGAGCAGCGCCGCGACCGTCACATGGAGCCAGGTGCGCCGGCCGCGCGGCAGCCCCTGCCGCTTGACCGCCATCGCCGCCGCCAGGACCAGGGTGCCGAAGAGCAGCCGGCCGAAGGTGACCTGGAACGGCGCGTAGCCGTCGGTGCCGACCTTGATCAGGAGGAAGCTGAAGCCCCAGATCAGCGAGAGCCCGGTGAACCGGAGGCGCCAGTCGAGGGCGGGACGGCGTCCGGCGGCCGGGGGTGCGGTCGCTTCGGCGGTCGAGGGAAGCGAGGGGGAGGAGGGCCGGGGCGGAGTGGCGGTGCTCATGACGACCACGATGAGGCCCAGCACCGCGTAGCACAAGCGAGACTTGGCCGAGGTCATCGGTTAGCATCGCTTACATGTTGAATCTGGAGCGTCTGCGCACCCTCGACGCGGTGGCCCGGCACGGCTCGGTGGGCGGCGCCGCCGACACCCTGCACGTGACCACCTCCGCCGTCTCCCAGCAGCTCGCCAAGCTGGAGCGCGAGGCCGGTCAGCCGCTGCTCGCCAAGAACGGCCGGGGCGTGCGGCTCACCGACGCGGGGCGTCTGCTGGCCGAGCACGCCGCCCGCATCCTCTCCCAAGTGCAGGTGGCGCAGGCCGAGTTGGAGGCGCAGCGGGACCGCGTCGTCGGTGAGCTCAGGATCGCGGGCTTCGCCACCGCGGCCCGCGGCCTCTTTCCCGCGGCGCTCGCCGCGCTGCGCGCCGAACACCCGCAGCTCGCCGTCCGCTCCGAGGAGCTGGAGGCCGACGAATCGGTGCGCGGGGTCCTGCTCGGCGACCTCGACCTCGCCCTCGTGCTCGACTGGTACAACAAGCCGCTGCCGCTGCCCGACGGGCTCGCCAAGCGGGCCGTGCTCGACGACCTGGCGGACGTGGCCGTGCCCGCCGGCCATCCGCTGGCCGGGCGCGAGGCGGTGGACCTGGAGGAGTTCGCCGACGACGAGTGGATCACCTGGCCCGACGGCGAGTTCTGCAACGAGTGGCTCCTGTTCACCCTGCGCGGCAAGGGGATCGAGCCGAGGATCGCCCATGTGGCGCGCGAGCACGCCACCCAACTCGCCCTGGTGGAAGCGGGGTTGGGCGTCAGCATCGCCCCGCGTCTGGGCCGTGGCCCGATCCCCGACGGGGTCCGCGTGGTCCCGGTGCGGGCCGCGATGAGCCGGCATGTGTACGCGGTCTGGCGCGCGGACGCCGACCGCAGGCCCTCGATCAGGGCCGCGGTCGACGCGCTCGCGGAGGCCGGGGCGCGGCTGGTCCGACCCGGTCGCGGGCAGGGCTAGCGCGCGAAGTTCCCGCCCAGCTTGCGGAAGTCCCACGACACCACGGTGTCCGGCGTCAGGCGCAGCCAGGCGTGCCGGCCGTCGTGCACCATCTCGGTGAGGCCGAAGTTCTTGGCCGCGAACAAGAGCTCCACGGCGTCGAGTTCGGGGCAGGGCTCCCCGGTGCGCGGTGTCTCGCCGACGGGCACGACGCTGCCGCCGAGTTCCACTCCGCGCAGTTCCCCGTACTCCGTCCCGTCGTCCACCACGACGGCCACCCTCGGATCCTTGCCGAGCTGGGCCCAGCGCCGGCTGCGGGTGATCGAGTACAGCCACAGCGAGCCCTCGTGCCAGACGTACCAGAGCGGCGCCACGTGCGGGCTGCCGTCCGCCGAGACCGTGGCGAGCCGGCAGGTGCGCTGCTCGCCGAGGAAGGCGTCGAGCTCCTCCTCGCTCATCATGATCCGGCGGCCCCTGCGCTGTGTGACGGCCATGGCGCCTCCCCTTCCGCGAACCCCATGGGCCCGCACCCATCGGCCTTCTGACGCTACGTCAGGAATCATGGCGCGCTCTTCCCCCGGCACGCAATGGGGGTTAGCCTCCCGCGCCATGGCGACGAAGGAACTCCTCGCGGAACAGCTCGACCCCGCCTCGACGGTCCTGATGACCGTGGAGTGCCAGCAGGGCGTGGTCGGGGCGGACAGCGCTCTGCCCGAACTCGCCCGGCAGGCAAGGGAGTCGGGGGTGCTGGCCAATGTGGCCCGGCTCGTGGCCGGGGCGCACGAGGCGGGCGTCCAGGTGCTGCACGCCGTCGCCGAACGCCGCCCCGACGGGCGCGGCGCCAATCGCAACGCCCGGCTGTTCCGGGCCGCCGAGCGCCTGCCCGTGCAGCAGTACTCGGGCTCGCGCGCGGTGCGCGTCGCGGAGCCGATCGAGGTGTCCGAGGAGGACATCGTCGTGCGCCGTCTGCACGGCCTCTCGCCGGTGTCCGGCACCGACGTGGACCCGCTCCTGCGCAACCTCGGCTGCCGCACCCTGATCGTCACCGGCGTGTCGGCCAATGTGGCGATCCCCAACGCGGTCTTCGACGCGGTCAACCTCGGCTACACCGCCGTGGTCCCCGCCGACGCCATCGCGGGGGTGCCGGCCGACTACACCCCCGCGATGATCCGCCACACCCTGGCCCTGGTCGCCACGGTGAGCACCACCGACGACATCCTGGGCTGTCTCAGGGCGGGCCGCCGGATCACGCGAGCCTGATCGAACCGCCCTCCACCGAGATGGCCGCCGCGGGCAGCGGGGACGGTGCGGGACCGCCCTTGACGCTGCCGTCCGCGACATCGAACTTGCTGCCGTGGCACGGGCAGTTGATGGTGCCGTCCGACACCGACGACACCGCGCAGCCCTGGTGCGTGCACTTCGCGGAGAACGCCTTGAACTGGCCGGCGGCCGGCTGGGTGACCACCACGCCCTCCTTGGCGAAGACCTTCCCGCCGCCCTGCGGGATGTCCGACGTCCTGCCCAGCACGCTCCCGCCGTCCTTGCCGCCGCCGTTCCCGGCCGGCGCGGCGGCCGGGTCGCCGCCGTCCGAGCCGCTCCCGCACGCGGTCAGCGCGGCGGCGAGCCCGGCCGCGCCGACACACGCGATGACGGTGCGGCGCGCGGGCGCCGCCCCGGGTACGGCCTGCGTTTCGGTGCTCATGCTGACTGTCCTCTCGATCTACGACGCGTAGCTGCGTGGGGGAGTACGGGAGGAAGGCCCGGGGCGTTCAGCGGCCGGTGGGCCGGTGGGGCGCGAAGTAGCCTGTGCCCATGCTCACTGAAGTCACCGCGACCCGGTACGTCACGCCGTTGCGTGAGGGCGGGTCACTGCCCGGCATCGTCGAGGCCGACGATCTCGGCACGTACGTCATGAAGTTCACCGGGGCGGGCCAGGGCCGCAAGACGCTGGTTGCGGAGGTCGTCTGCGGGGAACTCGCCCGCCGGCTCGGGCTGCGCGTGCCGGAGCTCGTCACCATCCAGCTCGACCCGGTCATCGGCCTGTCCGAACCCGACCAGGAGGTGCAGGAACTCCTGAAGGCGAGCGGCGGCCTGAACCTCGGCATGGACTACCTGCCGGGGTCGCTCGGCTTCGACCCGCTCGCCTACGAGGTGGACGCGGCCGAGGCGGGCCGCGTCGTGTGGTTCGACGCGCTGATCAACAACGTCGACCGCTCGTGGCGCAACCCCAACATGCTGGTCTGGCACGGCGACCTGTGGCTCATCGACCACGGCGCCACCATGATCTGGCACCACAACTGGCCCGGCGCCCAGGCCTCGGCGGCCAAACCGTACAACGCCTCCGACCACGCGCTCGCCCCGTTCGGCCCCGATGTGGCCGCCGCGGCCGCCCGGCTCGCGCCGCTGGTCACCGAGGAACTCCTGACCGAGGTCACCGCGCTCGTCCCCGACGAGTGGCTGGTCGACGAGCCCGGCTTCGCGACGACCGACGAGCTGCGCCGCGCCTACATCGAGCCGCTGCTCGCCCGCGCCGCGACCATCCACGAACGCATCACGCTCGACGCCCCGGCCGCGCCCCGGCCCTCCCGCGCGCCCGGCTGGCTGACCGACCACCTCAAGCCGTGGCCGCACCCCACGAAGAACAGCGGCGACAGCGAGCACACCATCACGACCAGCACGAAGGACGACGACCGGTGAGCAAGCGCGATGTCTTCGAGTACGCGCTGCTGCGCGTGGTGCCACGCGTCGAGCGCGGTGAATGCTTCAACGCGGGCGTCCTGGTCTACTGCCGCGCCCACTCCTTCGTCGCGGCGCGCACCCACCTGGACGAGGCCAAGCTGAAGGCGCTGGACCCGGCCGCCGACGTGCCGGGCGTGCGGGCCGCGCTGCGCGCCGTCGAGGGCGTGTGCGGCGGCGGCGAGGGGGCGGGCCAGGCGGCGGGCGACGACGCGGGCCGGCGCTTTCGCTGGCTGATCGCGCCGCGCTCCACCGTCGTGCAGCCCGGCCCCGTGCACACCGGTCTGACCACGGATCCGCGGGCCGAGGCCGAGCGGCTGCTCGACCTGCTCGTGCGCTGAGGCCGGCCCGCCGGCGGGTGTGACATGCGCCGGGGAATCCGTGTGCCGTTGACACCGGGTGCCAGGGCTTCTAGCGTCACGTCTGCTGAAGCTACTAAGCGGTTGCTCAGTGACTGAGGGCCGCGGATCCCAGGGCGAGGAGAACAGCATGTCCACCACCGAGCAGCGTGTCGCCATCGTGACCGGGGCGGCGCGCGGCATTGGCGCCGCGACCGCCGTCCGGCTTGCGGCCGAGGGCCGGGCCGTCGCCGTACTCGACCTCGACGAGGCGGCCTGCAAGGACACCGTCGACACGATCACCGCGGCGGGCGGCCGGGCCGTCGCGGTCGGCTGCGACGTCTCCGACAGCGCCCAGGTGGAGGCGGCCGTCGCACGCGTGGCGGCCGAGCTCGGGGCTCCGACCATCCTCGTCAACAACGCCGGCGTGCTGCGCGACAACCTCCTCTTCAAGATGAGCGAGTCCGACTGGGACACCGTGATGAACGTCCACCTCAAGGGCGCGTTCCTGATGGCCAAGGCCTGTCAGAAGCACATGGTGGACGCCCAGTGGGGCCGCATCGTCTCGCTGTCGTCCTCCTCCGCGCTCGGCAACCGCGGCCAGGCCAACTACTCCGCGGTCAAGGCCGGGCTCCAGGGCTTCACCAAGACCCTCGCCAAGGAACTCGGCAAGTTCGGCATCACCGCCAACGCGGTCGCGCCCGGTTTCATCGTCACCGAGATGACCGCGCAGACCGCCGCCCGCGTCGGCATGGGCTTCGAGGAATTCCAGGCCGCCGCCGCCACCCAGATCCCGGTCCAGCGCGTCGGCTTCCCCGAGGACATCGCCAACGCCATCGCCTTCTTCACCGGCGACGCCGCCGGTTTCGTATCCGGCCAGGTCATGTACGTGGCCGGCGGACCGCTCAACTGATGCCGGGGACGAGCGACATGACTGAACTTCCTGAACTGTCCGGCAAGGTCGCCCTGATCACCGGGGCCAGCCGGGGCATCGGATACGGCGTCGCCGAGGCGCTCGTGGCCCGCGGTGACCGGGTGTGCATCACCGGCCGAGGCGAGGACGCCCTCAAGGAGGCCGCCGAGAGGCTCGGCTCCGACCGGGTCGTCGCGGTGGCCGGCAAGGCCGCCGACGAGGCCCACCAGGCGCACGCGGTCGAGCGGACCATGGAGGCCTTCGGGCGGATCGACTTCCTGGTCAACAACGCCGGAACCAATCCGGTGTTCGGCCCGATGGCCGACCTCGACCTGAACGTCGCGCGCAAGGTGTACGAGACGAACGTGATCTCCGCGCTCGGCTTCGCGCAGCGGACCTGGAAGGCGTGGCAGAAGGAGAACGGCGGCGCGATCGTGAACATCGCGTCCATCGCCGGCGTCTCGCCCTCGCCCTTCATCGGCGCGTACGGCATGAGCAAGGCGGCCATGGTCAATCTGACCCTCCAGCTGGCGCACGAGTTCGCGCCCGCGGTCCGGGTCAACGCCATCGCCCCCGCCGTGATCAAGACCAAGTTCGCACAGGCCCTGTACGAGGGCCGCGAGGAGGAGGCCGCCGCGGCCTACCCGATGGGCCGGCTCGGCGTGCCGTCCGACATCGGCGGCGCCGCCGCCTTCCTCACCTCCGAGCAGTCGGCGTGGGTCACCGGACAGACGCTGGTCGTCGACGGCGGTCTGTTCCTGAACGTCGGAGTGCACTGAGGGAGCGGTCCGTCACCCCTGAGCCGGTTTGCTCCTGTATATGCCAAGTGCCCCGCTGAGACGGTCGGTTGACCCAGCGGGGCGCTGCGGTATGGTCTGCCGATCCACGGCCGATCGAGGAGCGTGCACGTGTTCAGACGGACCAGCCGCCGGCGCACATTCACGGCTTTTGCGTCCTTGTCCCTATTGGCCGGCTGCGGACTGCTGCCGAGCGGCGGTTCGCAGGCGCAGCAAGGGATCACGATCGGTACGACGAGCGAACCGAGCACGCTCGACCCGGCGGCGTCCTGGGACGGTTCGTGGGAGTTGTACCGGAATGTCTTCCAGACCCTCGTGGCGTTCCCGACCGGCAGCAACACCCCGCAGCCCGACGCCGCGCAGTCCTGCGGCTTCCAGGACAAGTCGAGCCGCACCTTCAGCTGCACGTTGCGCAAGGGAATGACCTTCTCCGACGGGACGAAGCTCGACGCGCGGGCCGTCAAGTACTCGATCGACCGGATCGTGCGGATCAATGTGAAGGCGGGCCCCAAGGGCCTGCTCAGCAGCCTGGACCACGTCACCGCCGACAGCGAGCTGGGCGTCACCTTCCACCTCAACAAGCCCGACGCGACCTTCCCGTACGTGCTCGGCGCTCCCGCCATGTCGATCGTCGACCCGGCCCGCTACCCGGCCGACAAGCTGCGCGACGACGGCGGGCTCACCGGCTCGGGCCCCTACACCCTGGACTCGTACGAGCCGGGGGACCGGGCCGTGCTGAAGCGGAACGACAGCTATCGGGGCTTCGCCCAGCCCCAGAACGACGGCGTGACCATCCGCTACTTCCGCGACTCCACCACCATGGTGGACGCCCTCAAGGACCGGCGGATCGACGTCACCTACCGCGGCATCACCGCCGACGAGGTCGAGGACATACGCGCGCAGAAGGCCGCGGGCAAGCCCCTCCAGCTCGTCGAGAACACCGGCACCGAGATCCGCTTCCTGGTGTTCAACCCCAAGGACCCGCACGCCGCCAACCCGGCGGTGCGCCGCGCGGTCGCGCAGGTCGTCGACCGGGACGCGCTGGTCGCGAAGGTCTACAAGGGCACCGCCGAACCGCTGTACTCGATGGTCCCGACCGGCGTCACCGGACACACCACGAGTTTCTTCGACACCTTCGGTTCGCCCAGTGTCCCCAAGGCCAAGGACATCCTGGCCAAGGCCGGCGTCACGGCGCCCGTCCCGCTCACCTTCTGGTACACCACCGACCGCTACGGCTCCTCCATGGCCGCCGAGTTCCAGGAACTCAAGCGCCAGCTCGACGCCTCCGGCCTCTTCACCGTGACGCTCAAGAGCCGCCCCTGGAAGACCTACACGGAAGGCTTCCAGGCCGGCGACTTCCCCGTCTTCGGACGCGGCTGGTTCCCCGACTTCCCCGACCCGGACAACTTCATCGCGCCGTTCGTCGGCAAGGACAACGCGGTCGGCACCCCCTACGAGCCGCGCGAGATCATGCAGCTCATCCCGCAGTCCCGGCAGATCTCCGACCGGGGCGCGGCCAGCCGGCAGTTCGAGCGGGCCCAGGACGTCCTCGTCGACGACGTACGCCTGCTGCCGCTGTGGCAGGGCAAGCTCTACATCGCGGCGAGCGACGACATCGCGGGCGGCGAGCGCGCGATGGACCCGCAGACGGTCATGCAGCTGTGGGAGCTGCACCGCAAGACCAGCTGGTAGCCGACGGGCACGGACGGCGCTGTCAGTGGCGGCGGGTAGGTTCGGAGATCCGCAGCGAGGGTTGCGGTGACCGTATGTCCCACGGAGGTTGTTGACGTGACCGATATCGCCATGCTGCCCGAGTCCTGGCAGGGCGTCCTCGGCGAGGAGCTCCAGAAGCCGTACTTCAAGGAGCTCACCGCGTTCGTCGAGGAGGAGCGGGCGGCGGGCCCCGTCTTTCCGCCGCGCGACGAGGTGTTCGCGGCGCTCGACGCGACGCCGTACGACAAGGTCAAGGTCCTGGTCCTCGGTCAGGACCCGTACCACGGCGAGGGCCAGGGGCACGGCCTGTGCTTCTCGGTGCGGCCCGGTGTGCGGACACCGCCCTCGCTGCGCAACATCTACAAGGAGATGCGCGACGAGCTGGGGTACGAGATCCCGGACAACGGCTATCTGATGCCGTGGGCCGAGCAGGGCGTGCTGCTGCTCAACGCGGTGCTCACGGTCCGGTCCGGCGAGGCCAACTCGCACAAGGGCAAGGGCTGGGAGAAGTTCACCGACGCGGTGATCCGCGCCGTGGCCTCGCGCCCCGACCCGGCGGTGTTCGTGCTGTGGGGCAACTACGCGCAGAAGAAGCTCCCGCTGATCGACGAGGAGCGCCACGTCGTGGTCAAGGGCGCCCACCCCTCGCCGCTGTCCGCCAAGAAGTTCTTCGGCTCCCACCCGTTCTCCCAGATCGACGCGGCGGTCGCGGCCCAGGGCCACACCCCGATCGACTGGCGCATCCCGAACCTGGGCTGAGCCCGGTCCGGGCGGACGGGGGCGTCCGGCTGACAGGCCGGCCCGCCCGCCCGAGCCTCGGACCGATTGTCAGTGGCGGCGGCTAGCGTCGAGGACGTTCGGTTCGGTGGACGTGCGACGACTGGTGGAGACCGTGGTGACGGACAGGCAGAAGGCCCTGGGGGACATCGTGATGACCCGGATCGGGCAGACGATGATGCTGCTCCACGGCGGGGACCGCGAGGAGGCCCGCAACCGCTTCGCCGCCCTCTGGTCGGAGATCGGGGCGGACGGAGACGCGCTCCACCGCTGCACCCTGGCCCACTACATGGCGGACGCCCAGGACGACCCCGAGGACGAACTGGCCTGGGACATAAGGGCGTTGGCGGCGGCGGACGGCCTGAGCCAGGCCCGGCTCGCCGAGCACCACGACTCGCTCGCGGTCCGCGCCTTCTATCCCTCGCTCCACCTCAACCTCGCGGCCGACTATGTGAAGCTCCACCGCCCCGAGCAGGCCCGCCGCCACCTCGACCGGGCCCATGACGCGCTGGACGCGCTCGCCGACGACGCGTACGGAAACGACATCCGCGAAGCGGTACGCCGTCTGGAGCGGCAGCTGGACGCGGTGTAGCCGGCGCGGGGTGACGGACCGTCAAAAGCTGTGCACGCGCGGGCGCGTGGCCGCGGGCGGCCCTCAGTCCCCGGTCGTGCCGTCGATCGCCTCACGGAGCAGATCCGCGTGGCCGTTGTGGCGGGCGTACTCCTCGATCATGTGCGTGTAGATCCAGCGCAGACTGAAGTGCTTGCCGCCCCGCGCGGTGCCGACGCTCAGCTCGTCCAGGCCGCGCCCCGCCGCGCTCTCGCGGGCGGACGCCACCTCGGCGGTCCAGGTGGCCAGGGCCTCGGCGTAGGTGTCGTCGGGGCCGAAGTGGAAGTCGCCGTCCGGGTCCTCGTCGGTGCCGTACACGCCGTCGGTGGTCCCGCCCGCGTACACCGAGACGAACCACCAGCGCTCGACCTCGGACAGATGGCGCAGCAGCCCGAGCAGGGTGAGCGCGGACGTCGGGACGGGGGTGCTCTTCAGCTGCTCGTCGGTCAGCCCGGCACACTTCATCGCGAGGGTCCGGCGGTGGTATTCGAGCCAGCCGTCCAGCATGGCCCGCTCGGTCGCGTCCAGGGCCGGCTCGGTGCGCGCGTCGGTCTCGGCCGACGGTACTTCTGAGGTCGTCATGGCGCCATCCTGGCCCGTGACCAGGGTCTTGGCCAACGGTTATCCGAGCGTCGACCCGGCCGAGGAGCGCGCGCCGGCCCAGCCCACCCCGCCCCGCCCGGGACCCGGTGTGGCGGGAATCGGCCGCACGTATGCTGACCAGGCAAGCAAGCAGCACACCGCTCGGCGACAGGAGAACCCCGTGAAGGTCGGATGCATCGGGCTCGGGGACATCGCGCAGAAGGCCTATCTGCCGGTTCTGACCATGCTGCCGGGCACGGAACTGCATTTGCAGACCCGCACCCCCGCCACCCTCGCCGCGGTGGCCGACGCCCACCGGATACCGGCCGCGCAGCGCCACACCGACCTCGCCTCGCTCCTGGCGCAGGGCCTGGACGCGGCGTTCGTGCACGCCCCGACGGCGGTGCACCCGCAGATCGTGACCCAGCTCCTCGAAGCGGGCGTTCCGACCTATGTCGACAAGCCGCTCGCCTACGAACTCGCCGAGTCCGAGCGCCTGGTGGCGCTCGCCGAGGAGCGCGGCGTCAGCCTCGCCGTCGGTTTCAACCGGCGGCTGGCCCCCGGTTACGCGCAGTGCGCCGACCACCCGCGCGAGCTGATCCTGATGCAGAAGAACCGCGTCGGTCTGCCCGAGGACCCGCGCACCCTGGTGCTGGACGACTTCATCCACGTCGTGGACACCCTGCGCTTCCTGGCGCCCGGCCCCGTCGAGCACACCGTGGTGCGGGCCCGGGTCCGCGCGGGACTGATGGAGCACGTGGTCCTCCAGCTCTCGGGCGACGGCTTCACCGCCATCGGCACCATGAACCGGATGAACGGCTCCACCGAGGAGATCCTGGAGGTCTCCGGCCAGGACACCAAGCGCCAGGTCCTCAACCTGGCCGAGGTGGTGGACCACAAGGGCCAGCCCACCCTGCGCCGCCGTGGCGACTGGGTGCCCGTGGCGCGCCAGCGCGGCATCGAGCAGTCCGTGCTGTCCTTCCTCGACGCCGTACGGGCCGGAAAGACGCTCAGCGCACAGGACGCGCTCCTGACGCACGAGCTGTGCGAGCGGGTGGTGCGGGAGGCCCTGGAGCAGGCTTCCTGAACGCCCGCGCGCCCGCGGCCGCCGCGTACAGGACGAGGGCGGCGAGAGCCGCGTACACCGCCCAGTCGCCGAAGCGCACATAGGGCGTGGTGCCGGTGGTCAGCGGCACGTCGTACACCGCCGCCGTGCTCGCGGACGTGGGCAGCCAGGAGCCGATCCGCCCGCCGTCGGGGCCGTATACCGCGCTGATGCCGGTCAGCGTGGCGTGCACCATCGGGCGGCCCGTCTCGGCGGCGCGCAGCGCGGCGAGCGAGGCGTGCTGCGCGGGCGCCCAGGTGTCCTGGAACGAGGAGGTCGAGGACTGCGCGACGAGCAACTGGGCCCCGCCGCGCACCAGATGACGGCTCATGTCGGGGAAGGCCGACTCGAAGCACACCAGCGGCCCCACCCGCACCGCGTCCGGCAGCGTCATCACCACCGGCGTCGTGCCGCGCCTGCGGTCCTCGTCCGCGGCCTTGCCGACCGAGGTGGCCCAGCCGAGCAGGGAACGGGCCGGGACGTACTCGCCGAACGGCACCAGCCGCATCTTGTCGTAGCGCTGCCCGGTCGGCCCGCCGGGCCCCACCAGCACCGAGCTCTTGAAGATCCCCGGCCGGTCGGACCGGCGCGCGTCCACGTTCACCAGGATGTCCGCGCCGACCTGGGAGGAGAGCCGCGCGATCCGTGCCGCCAGGTCCGGCCGGGCCGCCAGGTCCTGCCCGACACTGCTCTCGCCCCACACCACGAGATCCACGTGCTGTCCCGCGAGCGCCCGGGTCAGCGTCTCGCTGCGGGCGAACCGGGCGTCACCGTTCTCGATCACCCCGGGCTGGACCACGGCCACCTTGAAATGACCGTCCCGCGTCATGTGCGGAGCCCACACCGCCACCGCCGCCACGGCGAGCGCACCCACCACGAGTAGCGACACCGTCGCCGTTCGAAGGGGTGGCCACACCACAAGGAGCGCCACCGCTGTGTTGACCCCCACCACCAGCAGGCTGACCAGCCACACTCCGCCCACCGACATCAGCCGCAGCGCCCAGGGCACCTGCCACTGACTCGCGCCGAGCAGACCCCAGGGGCCGCCGAGCCCCTGCCACGAGCGGACGAGTTCCACCAGGAGCCATCCCGAGGGCACCACCGCGAGCGCGGCCAGGGCACGCGCCACCGACGGCCCGCCGCCCAGCGCCGCACGCACCAGGACGCCCCACGGCGCCCACAGCAGTCCGAGCAGCGCGGCGAGCACGACGATGAAGACGTTGAGGCTCGGCAGCAGCCAGTGGTGCACCGCGAACATGAAGCCCGTACCGCCGAGCCAGCCGTCGAGCGCCGCCCGCCGGACGCTGCCCGCCGACCGTACGAGCAGCAGCAGCGGCACGAGCGCCACCCAGGCGAGCCACCACAGCGCGGGCGCGGGGAAGGCGAGCGAGGGCAGTGCCCCGGCGAGCAGCGCCGCCGCGCCGCGCCACCAGGCAGAGCTCGACCGCGGGCCGTGGCCGACCGGGATCCGCATGCAGCGCCTCCTTGTCCACCCCCGTGATCAGTGGTGTACCGCACTGCCAGTGTGCGGGAGAGGAGCCGGGCCGCACAGACGGCCCCGCGCCCGGCGCGCCCCGCCCGCCCTCAGGCCCCGGCGAGCGCCCCCGACATCCGCCGCCACTTCTCGTGCACCGTCACCGACCGCAGGCGCCAGCCCTCGTCCGTACGGATCAGCGAGAACGCGTAGCGTCCGCCGGACTCGAAGGCCGGCTCGGGCGGCGCGGCCGGGTCGTCGGCGCCGAAGCACATGGGGTTGAGGTAGTCGGCGCGCAGCTCGGCCCGGTCTCCCGGATAGCCGCCGAGGTCCTGGAGGGTGAGCAGCCGGTTGGCGATCAGGTGCTGGCGCACCGGGAAGAGCCGCATCGTCTCCGCGAGCCACCGCGCCACGTCCTCGGCCGGCCCCTCGATGCCGCCCGCCGGGCGGTAGTCCGCGCGGCCGTCGGCGGCGAACAGGGCGCGGTAGGCCGCCCAGTCCCCGTCGTCGACCGCCCCCGCGTATCCGGTGATGAGTTCGTCGATGGCCAGGCGGTCCAGCAGGGTCCCGAGATCCACGCGCTGCGTCATCGGCACAGTGTCCGCCGACAGACCGCCCACGCCAAGAGGCGCGCACTTGTGGCTGGTTGGGGCCGCGTGCTACCGCTGGCGCCATGACTGACGAAACGGCCCCCGCGGTACGCAGCGAACGCCGCGGCCCGGTCACCACGGTGATCCTGTCCCGTCCCGCCGCGCGCAACGCGGTGGACGGACCGACCGCACGGGCGCTGGCCGACGCCTTCCGGGCGTTCGACGCGGACGAACAGGCCGCGGTGGCGGTGCTGTGGGGCGAGGGCGGCACCTTCTGCGCGGGCGCGGACCTCAAGGCGATCGGCACCGAACGCGGCAACACGGTGGCCGAGGACGGCGACGGGCCGATGGGCCCGACCCGGCTCCGGCTCGGCAAGCCGGTGATCGCGGCCGTGTCCGGGCACGCGGTGGCGGGCGGGCTCGAACTCGCGCTCTGGTGCGACCTGCGGGTGGTGGAGGAGGACGCCGTGTTCGGTGTCTTCTGCCGCCGCTGGGGGGTGCCCCTGATCGACGGCGGGACGGTGCGGCTGCCCCGGCTGATCGGGGCGGGCCGCGCCATGGACCTCGTCCTGACCGGGCGGCCCGTGGACGCGGCCGAGGCCCGTGCCATCGGCCTGGCCGACCGCGTCGTGCCCCCGGGCACCGCCCGCGCGGCGGCCGAACGGCTCGCCGCGCAGCTCGCCGCCTTCCCGCAGACGTGTCTGCGCCACGACCGGATGTCCCTGCTCGAACAGGAGGGCCTCGGTGAACACGACGCCCTGCGCAACGAGGTGCGGCACGGCGTCCGCGCACTGGGCGAGGCCGCCGAGGGCGCGCGGCGGTTCGCGGCGGGGGAGGGCCGGCACGGCGCCTTCGACGCCCCGGCCTGAGAACAGGACGGGCGCGGGACGGGGGTGGGGGCCCGTGCGGGACCTGTGCGGGACGGCTGCGGGGGCCCTGCGGGACGGTCCCAGGGACCCCCGCGGGTGGGCGGGGCGGCCCGCCGCGCGCTGCGTACCTGCTGCGTGACCTGCTGCACGGAGCCGGCCCCGCGAGCCCAACTGCCTTACGGGCGGCGGATGTACGGGGTGGTCGCCGTCAGCGGAGTGAAGCCGAGGCGCCGCAGGATGGGGCGGCTCTGGTCGGAGGCGTCGACCTGGAGGTAGCGGAAGCCGCGCTCGGCCGCGATCCGGGCGCGGTGGGCGACCAGGGCGCGATAGATGCCCTTGCCGCGCCACGCGGGCAGGGTGCCACCGCCCCACAGGCTCGCGAAGTCGGTTCCGGGGTGGACGTCCATGCGGGCCGAACTCACCGGCTCGTCCCCGGCCATGGCGACCACCGCGACGACGGTGTCGGGCGCCTCGGCGAACTGGCTCAGCAGCCGCTCACCGAGCCGGGCGGACGGGGTGCCGAAGGCCCCTTCGTGGGCCCGGACCATCAGTTCCACCCCGGCCTCGTCGGTCACCGGGCGCAGGGTGATCCCGGGCGCGGGAGCCACGTCGTGGGGCAGGTCGGCGACCCGGGCGACCATGACCGTCTCCTCGGGCTCGGCCTCGAACCCGGCGGCCAGCAGCCGCCGTCCGAGGTCGGCGGGCCGGTCATGGGCGTACAGCTTCCACTCCCACTCGGTGCCGAGCGCCTCGAAGTGCCGTATCTGCGCGGCGATTTCGCCGTCCGCGTCCGCCGCGGTGAGGGCGGACCACAGGATGCCGTTCCACACCGGTTCGGGGCCCACCTGCCGCACGACGCTCCCGCTGCGCTCCACCCTGGCGCTCGGTCCCTCGGGACGGGCGTCGCGGCGCAGCTGCCGGTCGAAGACCGCGAGCAGGTCGTCATCGGGGGCGCCACTCGGCGCGTTGGTGTGCATCGGGCCAGTGCAGCACCGTGCCGTGAGCGGCGGCAACCGAAAATGCGGTGGCTCGGGCTCGGGCTCGGGCTCGTGATTGGGCTCAGGCGCAGGGCTCGGCGCCGGCTCCGGCGGCCAGCGGGGCCCGTTCACCGACCGCCGCCGCCCACTCGGCGAGCAGGCGCTCGTACTCCTCCGCGGGCCACTGACCGTCCGCGCCGTCGACGAGCGCACGGATGGCGTCGTTGGCGGCATCCGCGTCGGACGGCGCGGGGCCGGGCCGGTCGGGGGAGGAAGTCATGGGTTCAGGCTACGGGCCGGGTCGGACACCCGGCCAGGCCATAAACGCCGAAGCGCAGGTGACAGCGGTGCGGGGTGGGCAAGGTCACAGGCGGGAGGGGGTTTGGAGCGATGTGCGTCACGCCGCCTGGACGGCGCCGCCGCGCACGGCGGCCGCCCATTCGACCAGGAGCCCGTGATAGCGCTCCTCCTCGTCGGGCGTGAGGCGGCCGTCGGACTGCTCCCAGAGCGAGCGGATCTCCGCGTTCACCACGTCGGCGGGGCGGAGGAATCGGTGGTCGGGTGTCGGGGGCATGGGACAAGCCTACGGCCACGAGGTGACCCAGCGCCACGGAGTGGGAACTCTCAGCCATTTTCCGGCCGTTGAACGGGAAGAGACGACCGGTACGAGCCGTTCCGGGAGCGCGAACCGGACAGCGGGAACGGGCCGCCGCCGCGCCCGCCGCCACAACTGTCCGGCGCGGCCGGTCCGTTGACCGGCACCCCGGCGGGCGGCGGCGCCTATCCTCGCGGGATGGAGCAGAGCGAGGTTCTCAAGCGCGTGATCGGCATTCTCACCGAGGCCGGCGACTACCGCCGGCGACTGGAGCAGGACGGCGAACGGGCGCCCCAGGAAACGGAGATCGGCATCGTGACCGCTCTGCTCAACGAGACGATGCCGCACATCGAGATCCCCGCCGACGCGACCCCGCAGGAGGTGGCCACCCTGGTGGCGCGGGATGTCGGCGGCGCCATCCGCCAGTTGGTGGCCGCCTTCAGCCTGGCTTTCATGGCGCTGGCCCAGGTCCATGACTCCGGGGAGCAGGACGTGACGTCGGCCGACGTCCTGCAGGACCTGGCGCTGCGCTCGGAGGAGCTCAGGGGCGAGGGGCCGGCGGCGGACTGACGCGGTCGACCCCCACCTGCGGCGGCCGCACCGGGCGGGTCACGGACCACCGCCCGCGTCCGGGACTCAGCGTGCCGAGCCGGACGAGGACGATCCGTGCCGAGCCGGACGAGGACGAACAGGGCGGTGGGACCGTGTCGATCTTCGTCGAGCCACTCCCCAGCCCCCGGGAACCGTTCACCTTCGCCGTCGCGGGGGCGTGGGGCGGCCTGCGCTTCCCGCTCGCGAAGCCGAGGCTCGGCGCCAGGGAGGGGCGGTCAGGGCACGAGGCTGTCGAGATCGATGTCGAGGAGGATGGGGACGGAGACCCTCAACCGGTTGCGGTGGATGCCGGTGGCCACGTAGGTGCTGGTCATGGTGTCGAGTTCGTAGGTGTGGACGGTGGGAGCGCCGGTCTCGTCCTCGACGCGCCAGAAGTGGGGGATCCCGGCCTGTGCGTACTTGAAGGGCTTCAGGGAGCGGTCGCGGTCCGCCGACTCCTCCGAGACGACCTCGACGACCAGGACGACGTCCTCGGGCGCGTACCACGTCCGGTCGGGGTCGTACGGGGCGGTCGTGACCAGGATGTCCGGCTCGGGGCGGCTTTTCTTGTCGAGCCTGACGGTCATCTCACGCTCGGCGTCGAACCCGACCGGGGCGGCCTGGCGCAGGGCGAAGGTCAGGTTCTCCACCAGCCGGGCGTGCCAGGACCGCTGCGGCGACATCATGAAGATCAGGGCTCCGTCGATGAGTTCGGTGTGCCGCGGTGCCTGGGAGAGGAGGTCGAGGTCATCGGCTTCCCAGCCGCTGATCCTGGGCGGGATCATCCAGTCGGGGAGTTCGGCGGTCACGGCTTCCTCCAGGGGCCTCGAAGAGGTCAGGGGCCCTCATCCCGGATCTCGGACACGGGCGCAACGCTGGTGGCAGCATAGTCCAGCGCGGACCTCGCACGCGGCCCGAGCGGGTCCGAGGGGCCGGAGGCCGGTGATCATCTCGGTGTGGATCCGGACGGTCTGGTCCGTGGACGAGCTGTCAGCTTGGCGCCGGGTCGTATCCCGGCTCCCTGCGGGGAGATGCGGGGAAGGCAAGCGGAAGGCGACCTCGGAGTGGCGCTGCAGTCGGGCGCTGGGAAAGGCTCGGCAGCGCTACCTGCGCGGTCCTGGTTCAGCCGCCGGATTCGCCCGCGTGCGGGCTCAGCACACCCATGCTGACCAGCACGAACAGCAGGATGCCGAGGGCAATGCGGTAGACCACGAACGGCAGGAAACTCTTGCTGGAGATGAACTTCATGAACCAGGCGATGACCGCGTAGCCGACCGCGAACGCGACCACGGTGGCGAAGAGCGTGGGCAGCATCGGCGCCTGCCCCGGGCCGCCCGCGTCCTTGAGTTCAAAGACCCCGGAGGCGAGCACGGCCGGGATCGCGAGCAGGAACGAGTAACGGGCCGCCGCCTCGCGGGTGTAGCCCATGAGGAGCCCGCCGCTGATGGTGGCGCCGGAGCGGGAGACGCCCGGGATGAGCGCCATGGCCTGGCAGATGCCGAAGACCAGGCCGTCCTTCGTGCCCAGTTCGCGCAGCGACTTGCGTTCCCTGGCGGCGCGGTGGCGTCCCCCCGTCTCGTCGCGCGCGGCGAGCCGGTCCGCCACGCCGAGCACGACGCCCAGCGCGACCAGCGTGGTGGCGATCACCCGCAGATCGCGGAACGAGGTGTCGATCTGGTGCTTCAGGACGATGCCGAGCACTCCGATCGGGATCGAGCCCACGATGACGAGCCAGCCCATCCGGGCATCGTGGTCGCCGCGGCAGGACCGGTCGGTGAGCGAGCGGAACCAGGCCGAGACGATCCGCGCGATGTCGGAGCGGAAGTAGATGAGGACGGCCGTCTCGGTGCCGATCTGGGTGATCGCCGTGAAGGCGGGACCCGGGTCCTGCCAGCCCGCGAACGCGGCGGTCAGCCGCAGGTGCGCGCTGGAGGAGACGGGCAGGAACTCCGTGAGCCCCTGGACGAGCCCGAGTATGAACGATTCGAACCAGGACATGGGTTGTTGCGCCATCCAAGGGGGTCGGGGCCACGGCCGGCGGGCACGCCGAGGCCGGCCCGGCCCCGGGCGGCCCGGCCGCACCGGTGATCTTGCTGCGGGTCGAGGGGGACGCTAACGAGTCCCGGTTAACGGCCGGTTGACGCAGGGCGGCCCCTGGGATGCGGGATGGCGCAGGGGGCGCGGCGGTCTCCCGACCGCATACGCACGGGTCGTCCGCGATGCACCGGCCGCGTACGCACGGGTCGTCCGCGACGCACGGGCCGCCCGGAGGCCGCTACCGCTTGCGCAGCCCGTGCCGCTTGCGCCAGGCCACCGCCGCCGCGGCGGCCCCGCTCAGCACGATGAACCCCATCGCGATCAGGAACGCGGGCGACGTCGGGGACGAGGCACTGCTGCCGGCGACCACATAGGCAAGGGTGTTGGGCACCGAGCCGAGGCCCGTCGCCACCAGGAACGCCGTCCAGCTCATGTGGGAGACGGCGGCGCAGTAGTTGGCGGCGGCGAAGGGCACGCCGGGGAAGAGGCGGATCGCGAGCATCGAGCGGAACCCGTGCCGCGACAGCTGCCCGTCCGCGGCCTTCAGCCAGCGGCCCCGTACCAGCGGCCGCAACGCGTCCTGGCCGAGCAGCCGTCCGAGCCCGAACGCGATGCCCGCGCCCAGCACCGTGCCCGCGAGCGAGGACGCGAATCCGGCCCAGGTCGAGAAGAGGGCGCCGGCCGCCAGATTGAGGATCGGGCGGGGGACGAACGCCGCCGTGCACAACCCGTACGCCACCGCGAAGAGCACCACCGCCCCGGCCCCGCCCACCTGCGGCGGCCAGCCGTCCGCGAGCATCCGCTGGGGTTCGAGGACCAGCACCGCGCTCCCGGCCGCGACGAGCACCACCACGAGCAGCGCGAGCCGCGCCCAGGGGGAGAGCAGTGCTCTCCCGCAGCGGGCGGCGAGACCTGGCGTCGGTCGGGCAACGGGCTCGAACATCAAGGGAGCCTAACCGACCCGGGCGAATCCCGCCGTAAGCAACGTCCCACCGCCCCCTGCCCGTACGGTGGCCCCATGACGCCCCGCGTGCCCCGCAGCCCGCTCGCCGACGACGTGCTCGACCGGCTGGTTCGGGTCTATCCCGGCGGGGGCGACCCGCACCGTGCGGCCGAGATGATCGCGTACATGAAGGGCGCCGCCCCCTTCCTCGGCATCCGCAGCCCCGAGCGGCGCGCGCTGTCGCGGACGGTGCTCGACGGTGTGCCCCGGCCCACCGAGCAGGACTGCGCCGCCGTGGCGCTGCGGTGCTGGGAGCTGCCCGAGCGCGAGTACCACTACTTCGCGGTCGACTATCTGCGCCGTCATGTGCGGGTGTGCTCGTCCGCCTTCCTGCCGGTGGCCCGCCACCTCGTGACCACCACCTCCTGGTGGGACACCGTCGACCATCTGGCCGCCCATGTCGTCGGCCCGCTGGTGGCGGCCGACGACGCCCTGACCGCCGTGATGGACCGGTGGATCGACGACGACGACCTCTGGCTGTCCCGGACCGCCCTGCTCCACCAGCTCACCTACAAACAGCGCACCGACGCCGACCGGCTCTTCGCCTACTGCCTGCGCCGCGCGGCTCACCCGGACTTCTTCATCCGCAAGGCGATCGGCTGGTGCCTGCGCGAGTACGCCAAGAGCGACCCGGGCGCGGTCCGCGCCTTCGTCACGGCCGAGCAGCACCGCCTGTCGCCGCTGTCGGTGCGCGAGGCGCTGAAGAACCTGTAGCGCAGCGCGCCGGGCCGCCCTCACAGCCGCCAACTCCCGTCCGCGGAAAACCATTCGACGCGTCGCCGCCCACCAGGGATGATCGGCGGCATGTCCAGGTACGCCTTCCTCGCAGCGGAGCCCGCAGTCGCGGGCGCGCCGAAGGCTGCCGTCTTCACAGCGGCCGACGCAGTCGTGACCGTGGCGCCCCTCGGCGGCGCCCGAAGCTGACCCTTCCCGGATCGTCCGGCGGACCCCGTACGGGGAGGGTCGGCCGGACCCAGGGGTCCCAGCAACCGCTACGCGACCACGCGAGGGACACTCAGCCATGCCCAAGACGGCATACGTACGCACCAAGCCCCACCTCAACATCGGCACCATGGGCCACGTCGACCACGGCAAGACCACCCTGACCGCCGCCATCACCAAAGTGCTCGCCGAGCGCGGCACCGGCACGTTCGTGCCGTTCGACCGCATCGACCGGGCCCCGGAGGAGGCCGCCCGCGGCATCACCATCAACATCGCGCACGTCGAGTACGAGACCGACACCCGCCACTACGCGCACGTCGACATGCCGGGCCACGCCGACTACGTCAAGAACATGGTCACCGGCGCCGCCCAGCTGGACGGCGCGATCCTGGTGGTCTCCGCGCTCGACGGGATCATGCCGCAGACGGCCGAGCACGTCCTGCTCGCCCGCCAGGTGGGCGTCGACCACATCGTCGTCGCGCTCAACAAGGCGGACGCGGGCGACGAGGAGCTGAGCGACCTCGTCGAGCTGGAGGTGCGCGAACTGCTCTCCGCGCACGGATACGGGGGAGACGCCGTGCCCGTGGTGCGGGTGTCCGGCCTCAAGGCCCTTGAGGGCGACCCGCGGTGGACCGAAGCGATCGGCGCGCTGCTCGACGCCGTCGACACCTATGTGCCGATGCCGGAGCGCTATGTCGACGCGCCGTTCCTGCTGCCTGTCGAGAACGTGCTCACCATCACCGGACGCGGCACCGTCGTCACCGGAGCCGTCGAGCGCGGCACCGTGCGGATCGGCGACCGCGTCCAGGTTCTGGGCGCGGACGTCGAGTCGGTGGTCACCGGTCTGGAGACGTTCGGCAAGCCGATGGAGTCGGCGCAGGCCGGCGACAACGTCGCGCTGCTCCTGCGCGGCGTGCCCCGCGACGCGGTCCGCCGCGGCCACGTGGTCGCCGAGCCGGGCAGCGTCACACCGAGCCGGAGGTTCACCGCCCGGGTCTACGTCCTGTCGACCCGCGAGGGCGGCCGGTCCACACCGATCGCCACCGGCTACCGTCCGCAGTTCTACATCCGCACCGCCGACGTGGTCGGCGACGTGGACCTCGGCGAGCTCGCCGTCGCCCGGCCCGGCGACACGGTCGCCATGACCGTCGAGCTCGGCCGGGACACGCCCCTGGAGCCGGGCCTCGGCTTCGCCATCCGCGAAGGCGGTCGCACGGTCGGCGCCGGAACGGTCGGCACGCTCCTGTGACCGGGCGGCCCCCCCCCCCCCCCCCCCCGGCCGCGGCGGGGGGGCCCCCCCCCCGCGGGGCCGGCCGCCGCTGGCCGCGCCGGGGGCCCACATCGGGCAGGGTCTCC
>NZ_JBIDBD010000001.1:818964-1005575 GCF_043202815.1 Streptomyces sp. NPDC048111 | reverse complement strand
GCGCCCGCCCGCGGGGGGGCCCCCCCCCCCCCCCCCCCCCGGGCGGGCCCCCCCCCCCCCCCCCCCCCCCCCGCGCGCCCCCCCCCCCCCCCCCCCGCCCCCGGTGGCCGTTGCCCGGCGTCCGGCCGCCGGGCGCACAATGGGGACGTGAACGACGACCCGCGCGACGAGCCGATACCCGTCATCAGGGAGGTCGACTGGGGCACCGCGCGCCTGATGCCCGACGTCGACCGCGAGCGCGCCTGGCTGCTGACCGTGGACGGCGCCCCCCAGTCGTACGTGGACCTGGACGACCCCACCTACATCGAGTTCGAGTACGCCCGCCGCCTCGCCCACGTCGTGGACTGCGTGGCCGCCGAGGGCGCCCCTCTGGACGTCCTGCACCTGGGCGGCGGCGCGCTCACCCTGCCCCGCTACGTCGCCGCCACCCGCCCGGGCTCGCGCCAGGACGTCGTGGACGCCGACCGCGCGCTCATCCAACTCGTCCGCGAACACCTGCCGTTGCCGCTCGGCGCCGGGATCACCCTGCACGCGGGGGACGCCAGGGCATGGACCGAGCAGGCGCCCGCCGCTTCGGCGGACCTGCTGGTCGCGGACGTCTTCGGCGGCTCGCGAGTGCCCGCCCACCTCACCTCGATCGAGTACGCGCGGGCCGCCGAGAAGGTCCTCAAGCCGGCCGGCGTCTACGCGGCCAACCTGGCGGACGGCGCGCCCTTCGCCTTTCTCCGCTCCCAACTGGCCACGTTCCAGGCGGTGTTCACCGAGGTCGCACTGATCGCCGAGCCGTCCGTGCTGCGCGGGAGGCGCTTCGGCAACGCGGTGCTCCTCGCCTCGCGGCGGCCCCTGGACGTCGCGGGGCTCGCCCGGCGCACCGCGGGGGACGCGTTTCCCGCCCGGGTCGAGCACGGCGACGCGCTGCGCCGCTTCATCAAGAACGCCGCGCCCGTCGACGACGCGTCGGCGCTGCCCTCACCCGAGCCGCCCGACGGCGCCTTCGGCATCGGCACCGGCTGAGGCCTGCGGCCCGATGGCCGCGGACGCCGCGGAGTGCCGGGTCAGACGGCGTACGTCGGGCACGCACAGCACGGCCGCGGTAAGCAGCACGATCAGGGCCGAGCAGCCCCACAGGGCAGGGGTGCGGCCCACCGCGTCCTGGGCCGGCCCGGCGAGCGCGGTCGCCACCGGCACCATGGCGATCGAGCCCAGCCAGTCGTAGGCGGAGACCCGGGAGAGCTTCTCCTCCGGGATCTCCTGGTGGAGCGCGGTCATCCAGGACACCCCGAAGACCTCGATCGAGACGCCGGTCAGGAGCATCACCGCGGCGAGCGCCCCCAGCGGCAGCGGCACCGCGAGCGCGGCCGACGGCAGGGCGAGCGGGAAGACGCAGAGGCTGCCCGCGAGCAGCAGCCGACGCGGTTTCCAGCGCATCATCAGGAGGGCCCCGGCGAAGGTGCCGACGCCGAACGCGGCGAGCGCAAGACCCCAGGGCCCCGCCCCGCCGAGCGAGTCGCGGGCCACCAGCGGCCCGTACACCGCCTCGGCCGCGGCGACCACCGCATTGACCACCGCGAACTGCACCACGATCGACCAGAGCCACGGCCGGCTGACGAACTCCCGCCAGCCGTCGCGGAGTTGGGAAAGCAGGCCGCCCTCCGGCTCGCGCTCCGGGAGGTGGCCGACGTCGAGGAAGGCCCGCAGCGCGCCCGCGACGGCGAAGGCCGCGGCGTCGATCGCGAGCACCCAGCCCGGTCCGAACGCGGCGATCAGCGCCCCGCCGAGCGCGGCCCCGCCGATGCCGGCGCCGTGCATCGCCATCCGGTAGAACGCGAAGGCGCGCCCCGCCTCGGCGCCGCTCACGCTGGACATCAGCATGCCTTCGGAGGCCGGGCCGAAGAACGCCTGGCCCACT
Organism: Streptomyces sp. NPDC048111; assembly: GCF_043202815.1. Lineage (NCBI taxonomy): Bacteria > Bacillati > Actinomycetota > Actinomycetes > Kitasatosporales > Streptomycetaceae > Streptomyces > Streptomyces sp. NPDC048111. Next base: position 1,003,666 of record NZ_JBIDBD010000001.1, on the reverse strand, counting down.
CCGCCGAGCGCGGTGAGCGCCATCATCTGCCAGAGCCGGGGCTCACCGGCCAGGACGAGCAGCGCGAAGGCGCCCTGGGAAAGGAAGTTGAGCGCGTTGGCGGCGACCATCACCCGGTGCCGCGGCAGCCGGTCGGCCAGCGCGCCGCCGACCAGCAGGAAGAGCACCAGCGGCACGGTGCGGGCCGCCGCGACCAGGCCCACGTCGCCCGCGCTGCCGCCGGAGCTCAGTACGGCGAACGCCGCCGCGATCAGTGCGCCCTGGCTGCCCAGGTTCGTCACGACGGCGGCGGCGGTCAGGAGGCTGTAGTTGCGGCCCGCCCAGGAGGGGCGGCGCGGCAGGGCGGGAGCGGTGGACGTCACCCGGGGACTATCCCCGTTGCGGCCCTCCCGCGCCAATCGCTTTACCGTGCGCCGGCCTCAGCCGGTGGCGGGCACCAGCCGGATGGTGCTGAGGATCTTCTGGATGGTGTCGTCGGACACCGCGTCCGGCACACCCGTGTTGGCGATCAGGCTCCAGGCGGCGAGGTCGCCCTTGGGGGTCTTGAAGCCGAACAGGACGGCCTGGCCCTCGGTGGTGCACTTGTCGGTCTTCTTCACGCCGGTCGTCTTGGCGCGGACCACGCTGCCCTGCAGTCCGGACTTGGTCGTGTAGGGGACCGGCTTCTCGGAGGTGATGTGATCCTTGTCCGGCTGGGTGTAGGCGAAGTACAGCCAGTCGTCGGCCTGCTCGGCGGCCTCGTCGGTCGACTTCGCGCCGTTGGCGCCCTTGGTGCCGACGGTGACGAGCGGTGTCTTCTGGTCGCGGGCGCCGGGGGTCTGCACGACGCACCACGAGGACTTGTAGTAGGCGGGGGCGGACATCGTCATGCCGCCGAAGCCGTTCTTGTCCGCCTTGTCGGACCAGCCCACGCTCATGGTGGGGCTGTCGACCTCCCAGTCCGGCGGCACGTCGAAGGCCTCGCCCTTGGCGGGGTTCACGACGACCTTCCAGCCGGCGATGACCGGCTTGACCTCGGTGCCGGCGCCGCGCGGGTTGGGCGCGGGGGAGGAGGGCGCGGCCGAGTCCGAGGCCGGCGCCGAGGGGGACTTGGTGCCCTTGCCGTCGGCCTGGTCGCTGCCCTTGCCGTCGTCCTTGAGGACCACGAAGCCGGTCACGGCCGCGGCCACGACCACGGCGGTCGCGGCCACGATGGCGATGACCGTGGTCTTCTTCCGGTCATTGTTCTGCGGCGGCTGCGGCGCCCCGGGCGGGCTGCCCACCGGGTACTGCGGCACCGTCGGCTGCTGGTACGGGTTGGGCGTCTGGTAACCCTGCGGCGCGTACCCGGGCTGGGCCGGCTGCTGCTGCGGCTGCGCCGGCTGCTGATAGGGCTGCGTCGGCTGCTGATACGGATTCGGCTGCTGGTACCCCGGCTGCTGGTACGGGTTCTGATTCGGATCCTGCGGGTTCTGCTCGCCCCCGGGCGGCTGCTGTCCTGGCCACATGGCCAGTAACCATAGAGGGGCACCCCCGCCCCGGCTACGGCCGCCCCCGGCGGGGGATGGCCAAGGCTGACTACTCATGGGTAACATCGAGCCCCATGAGCGCTGATCAGATGTCCGTGGGCGAGATGCTCGCCGCGACCGTTCCCATGGCCCGCACCCTCAACCTGGAGTTCCTGGAGACCACGCCCGAGCGCGCGGTGCTGCGGCTGCCGGACCAGGCGGACTACCACAACCACGTGGGCGGACCGCACGCCGGCGCGATGTTCACGCTCGCGGAGTCGGCCAGCGGCGCCATCGTGATCGCCGCGTTCGGCGACCAGATGCACCGGGCCGTGCCGCTCGCCGTCAAGGCGGAGATCGGCTACAAGAAGCTCGCCATGGGCGACGTCACCGCGACCGCGACCCTGGGCCGCCCGATCGCCGACGTCGTGGCCGACCTGGACGAGGGCCGGCGCCCCGAGTTCCCCGTGCACATCGAGATCCAGCGCGCGGACGGCGCGGTGACCGGCGAGATGACCGTCGTCTGGACCCTGCGCCCCCACTCCTGACCCCCGAGTTTCCGCCCCCGCCCAGCGGCTCCGGACGTTACGGACCCGGCTGCCGGCGGCCCCGCGCGACCCGAAGGCGTCCCGGCTCTGCCGGGGCGCCTTCCGTCGTTCCCGGGGCCGCGAGCGGACGGCCTTTCTTGACTCTTCCGCCGGACGGTCCTACCTTTCCCGGCGCCTCGTGGCGCCTGACGGCCCGTCAACTCCATCGTGGCGCATAGTGCGTTCACAGGTCGAACGCCGGCCGCCGCCCGTCGTGCCGCGGTCCACCGCGTCGTGCCCGCACACGAGGGCCCGCCACACGAGGGCTCGCAGACAAAGGCCCGCACACAAAGGCCCGCACCACAGAGGAGTGACGGTCCATGTCCGACACCGTTTCCCGAAGGTCAGCGCTGCGTCTGCTCGGCGGCGCCGTCGTGGTCGCGGCGGCCGCGGCCGGCACGCTCGCCCGACCCGCCCGGGCGGCCGGCACCCCGCCCGGGTCGCGCACGGTGGAGGCGCTGCTCGGCCGGCTCACCCTGGACGAGAAGATCGGCCTGCTGCACGGCGCTGACGACCCGAAGAGCCTCGGACAGGCCGGCTACGTCCCCGGCGTGCCCCGGCTCGGCATCCCCCCGCTCCGCCTCGCCGACGGCCCCGCGGGCGTCCGCGTCACCGCGCACGCGACCGCGCTGCCCGCCCCGGTGCTGCTCGCCTCGGCCTTCGACCCCGCCCTCGCCCGCGAATACGGCGAGGTCATCGGGCGCGAGGGCCGTGCGCTCGGCCAGGACGTCCTGCTGTCGCCCATGGTCAACCTCATCAGGACCCCGTACGGCGGGCGCAACTTCGAGACGCTCTCCGAGGATCCGCTGCTCGGCGCCGACCTCGTCGCCGAGCAGATCCGCGGCATCCAGGGCCAGGGGCTCATCGCCACCGTGAAGCACTTCGCCCTGAACAACCAGGAGAAGGACCGCATGTCCATCGACGTGCGGATCGGCGAGCAGCCCCTGCGCGAACTCGAACTCCGCTGCTTCGAAGCGGCCGTCGCCGCCGGGGTAGGCGCGGTGATGGGCGCGTACAACAAGGTCAACGGCACCTACGCCTGCGAGAACGAGCCACTGCTCGGCGACGTCCTGCGGGGCGACTGGGGCTTCGGCGGCTGGGTGATGTCCGACTGGTTCGCCGCCCACAGCACCGCCCCCGCCCTCGGCGCCGGACTCGACATGGAGATGCCCGGCGGCGACCACTACGCCGACGCGCTCAAGGCGGCCGTGCTCGACGGCAGCGTCCCCGAGGCGTGGGTGGACCGCAGCGTGCGCCGCGTCCTGTCCGTCATGGAGCGCTTCGCCCTGCTCGGCGAGAAGCCGCCGGCCCGCCCGGCACGCGACGCGCGCCGCGGTGCCCGCACCGCCCTGAAGGTCGCCAAGGCGGGCGCCACCCTGCTGCACAACCGGCACGCGACCCTGCCCCTCACCGGCGGGGCCGCCCGCCGCATCGCGGTGATCGGGCCCACCGGAAGCATCCCCTTCGTCAGCGGCGGCGGCAGCGCCCATGTCGTGCCCGACCACGCGCAGAGCCCGCTCGACGCCCTGCGGGCCCGCGCGGGGGACCGCGCCCAGGTGACCTACGCACTCGGCGAGGACCTCTTCGGCAAGCCGCTCCCCGCCACGTCGCCGGGCGCCGACTTCGAGGGCCGGCAGGTCGAGCCCGGCGCCACCTGGACCTACGACGGCACGCTCACCGTGGCCGACCCCGACGAGTGGACCTTCTGCATCCACTACTCGGGCGACCGGCCCAAGGTGCTCCTGGATGGCACCGAACTCTTCCCGCCCGCCCCGGGACTCGGCGAACTCTTCGCCGGCGGCCTGGTCGCCACCGCTCCCGACGGGCTCACGGTCCGCCGCGCCACCCGGAACCTCACCCCGGGCCCGCACCGGCTCGCCGTCACCGCCAAGGGCCGCGACCAGGGCCAGCTCTTCAGACTGCGCCGCAGCACCGGAGCGACCCGCGCCGCCGACGTCGCCGAAGCCGTGACCGCGGCCCGCGCCGCCGGGAGCGTCGTGCTGTTCGCCTACGAGGACGCGACCGAGGGCGCCGACCGTACGAGCCTGGCCCTGCCGGGCCACCAGAACGGGCTGATCGACGCCGTCACCGCCGCCAACCCCCGCACCACCGTGGTGCTCAACACCTCGTCCTGCACCACCATGCCGTGGCTCGACCGGGTCGGCGCCGTGCTGCAGATGTACTACCCGGGCCAGGCGGGCGCCGAGGCCACCGCCGCCGTCCTGTTCGGGGACTGCGACCCGGGAGGCCGGCTCACCCAGACCTTCCCCGCCGCCGAGGACCGCCACCCGATGGCCGGCGACCCGCGCCGCTACCCCGGCGTGGACGGCACCGAGGAGTACTCCGAGGGCATCCGGCTCGGCTACCGCTGGTACGACGCCGAGGACGTGACCCCCCTCTTCCCGTTCGGGCACGGCCTCTCGTACACCACCTTCGCCTACACGCGGCTGAGCGTGCGCACCGCGGACGAGGGGCTCGACGTCCGCTTCACCGTGCGCAACAGCGGCCCGCGCACCGGCATCACGGTCGCCCAGGTCTATCTCGGCCCCTCGCCCGACCTCCGCCTCGACCAGGCCCGCCGCGTCCTGGCCGGCTACCGCAGACTGCGCCTGGAGCCCGGACATGAGGAGCAGGTGGCGGTGTGGATCCCGGCCCGCGCCCTGTCCTCGTGGGACCCGGTGCGGCACCGCTGGGTGCTCGGCACCGGACGGCGCGAGGTGAGTGTGGGCGTCTCGGCGGGCGAGCCGCGACTGACGGGCCATGGCCTGGTCCGGTCGCACGCGGAGGGCGGCCGGACCTGAACGGGTAGGCTTCCCGGGGTGCGCCAGGGGGGCGCATGCCGGGCTCCTCGCCCGGGGCTAGCGGGAGGAACGCGGCGTTGCACATCCAGGAGTGGCTGGAGAACATCCCCGCCGTCAGTGTCTATCTTCTGGTGGCGCTGGTCATCGGGGTCGAAAGCCTCGGGATCCCGCTGCCCGGCGAGATCGTCCTGGTCAGTTCGGCGCTGCTCGCCTCCCAGCAGGGCCACATCAACCCGGTCGTGCTCGGCGCGTGCGCCACCGCCGGGGCCGTGATCGGCGACTCCATCGGCTACGCCATCGGCCGCAAGGGCGGCAGGCCCCTGCTCGCCTGGCTCGGCGGGAAGTTCCCCAAGCACTTCAGTGAAGGCCATGTCGCCATGGCCGAGCGGTCCTTCCAGAAGTGGGGCATGTGGGCCGTCTTCTTCGGCCGCTTCATCGCGCTGCTCCGCATCTTCGCGGGGCCGCTCGCGGGTGTCCTGCACATGCCGTACTGGAAGTTCCTCATCGCCAACATCCTCGGCGGCATCTGCTGGGCGGGTGGTACGACCGCCGTCATCTACTACCTGGGCATCGTCGCCGAGTCCTGGCTGAAGAACTTCTCCTACCTGGGTCTGGTCGCCGCGCTGCTCATCGGCGTCGCCTCGATGCTGGTCGTCAAGAACCGGGCGAAGAAGTCGATGGCCGAGGCAGAGGCGGCCGACGCCGAGCGGGAGAACGTGCCGGCCGCCGACTGACGGCCGGCGCCCCCGTCCGGCGGGCCGTCACGCGGCCCGGTCCCGCAGCAGCACCGTCATCGCCCGCCCGAACAACACGCGGCCCGCCCACGCGGTCAGCGGGTCGAGGGCGCGGGGCACTCCCCATACGCGCAGGTCCTCACGCCAGACCAGCGACGCCCCCGGGCCCGTGCCCGAGGTGCCCACCTCGATCTCGGCCCAGCCCGTGACGACCCGGCCCCGCTTCTCCAGGCGGCACACACCCGGGGCGCCGGACGCGGGCGGCTGCCAGCGGGTGATCTCCATCCGGTCGTCGAAGCCCAGCGGGCCGAGCCCCGTACGCGCCACGAAGACCGTGCCGGCGCCGTTGGGCGGCGGGGTGAGCACGGTGATCCGGGTCAGCGGGACGCCGTCCCCGTGCCGTTCCCAGTCGGTGAGCCGCCGCCACGCCTCGGCGGGGGCGAGGGCCGTGCGGCGGTCGATCCGGAAGAGTGCCATGGCGTGAAGCGTGCCATGGCGTGTCCGCGGGCGGGCCCCGGCCGCGCTGGCCCGGACCCGGTCGCTTAGCGTGACACCCGGCGCGATGGATCCGAACCCTCAGGGAATCCGTACAAGGAGTGGCGCATGGCAGAGCAGGCGTTGGTCAGGGCAGTGGGCGGCAAGACGCCCGAGATCGCACCGACCGCGTTCACCGCACCCACCTCGGTGGTCCTCGGCGAGGTGACCTTGGGCGCCGGAGCGAGCGTCTGGTACCACGCGGTGCTGCGGGCCGACTGCGGTCCGATCGTCATCGGCGCCGAGAGCAACATCCAGGACAACTGCACCGTGCACGTCGACCCCGGCTGCCCGGTGACCGTCGGCGAGCGCGTCACCGTCGGCCACAACGCGGTGCTGCACGGCTGCACCGTCGAGGACGACGTCCTGATCGGCATGGGCGCCACGGTCCTCAACGGCGCCCGGATCGGCGCCGGTTCGCTGATCGCGGCCCACGCCCTCGTGCCGCAGGGCATGGTCGTGCCGCCCGGCTCCCTGGTCGCGGGCGTCCCGGCCAAGGTCCGGCGCGAGCTGAGCGACGAGGAGCGCGAGGGCATCAAGGTCAACGCCCTGATGTACCTGGGCCTGGCCGATGACCACCGCAAGGCTCACGAGGCCTGAGCCCGGGACCGCGGCCGGTCCCGGGGCCGCCCACATGTGCCCGGCCCCGGAGCCGCCCACGTGCCCGGCCCCGGGCCGGCCTGTGCGGCCGCCCCGTGCTGAGCGGAAGATCACAGGCGTCGGCGCTGATCGGCAGGGCGGCGATGAGTACCGTGAGCGGGTGCCCAAGAACAGAAACACGTTCTCATCGCTGACCGCCTGGCGGCGCACCCTCGCCTCCCGCGCGGTCCACGGCGGCTGGGCCCTGCTCAAGGAGGCCGGCGCGGTCACCGCCGAACGTCCGGGGCGCCTCCGCTTCCGCCGGATCGGGGCCGGGACGCGGCTCGCCTTCCCGCAGGGAACCGTCTTCGGCGAGCCCTGGATCGAACTGGGCGACCACTGCATCATCGGCGAACAGGTCACCCTGACCGCCGGAATGATGCCCGGGCTCGACCTCGGGGCCGACCCGATCCTGACCCTGGGCAACGGCGTCGTGCTCGGCCGGGGCAGCCATGTCATCGCCGACACCACGGTGACCATCGGCTCGGACACGTACTGCGGCCCGTACGTGTACATCACCTCTACCAACCACAGCTACGACGACCCGCACCAGCCGGTCGGCAAGCAGTGGCCGCGCATGGAGCCGGTGGAGATCGGCCCGGGCTGCTGGCTCGGCACCGGGGCCGTGGTGCTGCCCGGCGCCCGGCTCGGTCGCAACGTGGTGGTGGCCGCGGGCGCGGTGGTCAGGGGCGAGGTGCCCGACCACGCGGTGGTGGCCGGCGCGCCCGCGCGGATCGTACGGACCTGGGACGAGGAGCAGGGCTGGCAGCCTCCGCTGCGCACGCCCGCCCCGGTGCCCATCCCGGAGGGCGTGACCCCCGAACAGCTCGTCGCCATCGCGGAGTTGGCGCCCGAGGAGGCGTGACCGCCCGGCGCCGTTGAAGCCCCGGCCGCCCGCCCGCGCAGGTCCCGCCCAGCCGCACCGTCCCGCCCCGCCCGGCGCCTCCCGGGCCGCCCCTCAGCCCGTCGCGAGCAGGACGGTGCCGACCAGGGCGAGCCCCGCGCCCGCCGCCTGCACCGCGCGCAGCCGCTCCTTGAGGAATCCGCGCGCGGCCATCGCCGTGACCACCGGGTAGAGCGAGGCGAGTACGGCCGCGATGGTGACCGGGCCGTACTGGGCGGCGATCGAGTACGTCCCGTTGGCGGCCACATCGGCGAGGCCGACGAAGGCGAGCGCGGGCAGCGCCGCCCGCACCGCGCCGAGACCGCCCTCCTCGGGCAGGGCCCGCGCGCCGCGCCGCACCGAGATCGCCAGAGCCGCGCCGCCGACGGCCACATTGGTCACGCGCTGCACGAACAGCGCCAGGAACAGACCGGTCACCGTGGTGGAGGCCTCGGAGATCAGGGCCATCACGGCGCCGAACCCGAAGGCGGCGAGCAGGGTCAGGAGCAGGGCCTGGCGCCGCACCGCCGCGCCCCGGAACTCCGGGCCGCCGGCGAGCAGGATGCCGGCCACGGCCACCGCGATCCCGGCGAACTGGAGCAGCCCGGGCCGCTCGCCGAGGACGAGTCCCACGCCCACCGGCACCGCGACGCCGAGCGAGCCGAGCGGCGAGACCACGCCCATCGGACCGAGCGCGAGGGCCTTGTAGAAGCTGAGCATGGCGACCGGGCCCACCGCGCCGGCCGCCACCGCGAACCACAGCTGCGGCCCCGCCTCGCCCAGGCCGCCGGTGGCGAGCACGAGGGCGCCGAGGACCACGACGGCGACCGTCTGTGAGGCGACCACGACCGTCAACGCGGGCATGCGCCGGGTCAGCAGCCCGCCGCCGAAGTCGGCGAGACCCCACAGGAGGCTGGTGGCCAGGGCGAACAGTGCTGTCATGGGGGGCCTCGCAGTACAGTGCGGTGACGCGGAGGTTCAGTGGGGTGCACCGCACGATAGTGCACTGTATTGAACCCTGTCATCATAAATATTGGACGGCCTCCCCGGAGGCCCACCACCTGGACGGAATGTGTCGGACCTCGAACTGCTGACCCAGTCACTGGCCCGCAACGTCAAGCGCTGGCGCACCGAACGCGGCTTCACCCTCGAAGCGCTCGCGACCCGCGCCGGAGTCAGCCGCGGCATGCTCATCCAGATCGAGCAGGCCAGGACGAACCCGAGCGTGGGCACCGTGGTGAAGATCGGTGACGCGCTCGGCGTGAGCATCACGACGCTGCTCGACTACGAGAGCGGGCCCACGGTGCGCATCGTCCCGCCCGACCAGGCCGTCCGGCTCTGGTCCACCGAGCGGGGGAGCTACAGCACGCTGCTCGCCGGCACCGAGGCGCCCGGCCCGCTGGAGATGTGGCACTGGCACCTGATGCCCGGCGACGGCAGCACCTCCGATCCGCACCCCGTCGGCACCGTCGAGCTGCTGCACGTCACCGAAGGCACCCTCACCCTGGGGGTGGACGGCATGGACCACGAGGTACCGGCGGGCCATTCGGCGTCGTTCGAGGCCAACGCCCCGCACACGTACCGCAACGCGGGATCCGAGCCGGTCACGCTGACCATGGCCATCTCGGTTCCGTTCGAGCGCTGAGACGCCCCGGTCCCCCCGCTGAGACGCCAACCGCCTTGCCCGGCAGGCCTGTTAGCGTTGCGCCGTACGCGTGTGCGTGTACGGGGGGACGTGACGGTGCGGCGGGGGCGGGCGGGTGCCGCGCGTCCGTATGTGAGCCGGTGTGTGCCCCCGGTCGCGCGGCGTGATCGGTTCCGCATTGCGTTCTGGACGATTTTGGCTTTCTCTCTGGCATCCGGGGCCAAGTCGGGTGGAGGCTGTTTTTATGGGCACTTCCGCGGGGTCGGAAGTGACGACAACAGAGTTCATCTCGGACGAAACCACTCGTGAGGGTGGTTTCGGCGCTGACGCCGAACCTGGGCACGGGCCATGGCCGTTGTGGTGTCCCGGGGAGGCGGCGGCGGTCGGACCAGTCGCTCGTGGCGCATGAGCGCACATGGGCACGGCGTGCGGCCGAATCGCGCATGATCGACAAGCCCATGCCCTGTTCTACGAGCCGTGTTCCGCGCAGAGATCCAGGAAGACCCTGGTGCGTGGACGGCGCTACGATCCGAAAGGCGCTCACGTGGACGCTCTCGTCTCGGCGGCCGTACGGCCCGGCCCCGCCCCCCTCCGGCCGGCCGGCAGGCGGCTACCGCTGCTCCAGCGGGCCGCGGCGCAGAGCGCCGGGCGGGCCCCGGCCCAGCTGGTCCGGGTGATGGCGGCGTACGGGAGCCCCGGCGTCCCCGGCGCGTCCGCCTTCCAGTCGGCGCTCTGACGGGCGGAACGACGCACCCCATGGACCGGCCGAATCCGCTCGCCCTCTCGCAGTTCGTGCTGAAGATGCACAGCCGCTGCGACCTGGCGTGCGACCACTGTTACGTGTACGAGCACGCGGACACGAGCTGGCGGGGCAGGCCGCGGGCCGTGTCGCCGGAGATCCTCGCCCAGGTGGCGAACCGTATCGCCGAGCACGCCCGAGCCCACCAACTGCCCACCGTGCACGTGGTGTTGCACGGCGGCGAGCCCCTGCTGGCCGGCCGCGACCGGCTGCGCCGCGCCGCCGAGGAACTCCAGCGGGCCCTGCACGGTGTCAGCGCCCTCGATCTGCGCATGCACACCAACGGGGTGCTGCTCGACGAGGAGTTCTGCGAACTCTTCCTCGAACTCGGCATCAAGGTCGGGGTGTCGCTCGACGGCGACAAGGTCGCCAACGACCGCCACCGCCGCTACGCCGACGGCCGCAGCAGCCACGCCAAGGTCATCCGCGCGGTCGACCTCCTCAACCGCCCGCGCTACCGGCGCCTGTTCGCCGGCCTGCTGTGCACCATCGACATCGAGAACGACCCGGTCGCCGTGTACGACGCCCTGGTCGAACTCACACCGCCCCGCATCGACTTCCTGCTCCCGCACGCCACCTGGGACACCCCGCCGCCCCGCCCGGCCGGCGCCACCACCCCCTACGCCGACTGGCTCGACGCGATCTACCGCCGCTGGGACGCGGCGGGCCGCCCCGTGCCGGTGCGCATCTTCGACTCCGTCCTGCGCACCCTGCGCGGCGGGAGCAGCCTCACCGAATCGCTCGGCCTCGCGCCCGCCGACCTCGTCGTGATCGAGACCGACGGCACCTTCGAGCAGGCCGACAGCCTCAAGACGTCGTACGACGGCGCCCCGGCCACCGGCATGGACGTCTTCACGCACTCCCTCGACGACGTCCTGGAACACCCCGGCATGCTCGCCCGCCAGCAGGGCGTCGAAGAGCTCTGCGATCAGTGCCGCGGCTGCCCCGTCGTGCAGTCCTGCGGGGGCGGCCTCTACGCGCACCGCTACCGCACGGGCGCCGGGTTCGCCAACCCGTCCGTGTTCTGTCCCGACCTGCTGGCCCTGGTCACCACCATCAAGGACCGGGAGGCGGCCGTGCCCGCACCGACCCCGACGCGCCCCGAACTCCCCATGCCGCAGGCCGACTTCGACGCCCTGGCCGCCGGCTTCGGCGGGGCGGACACGGTCGGGCGCCTCGCCGAAGCCCAGCTCGACCTCAACCAGGACCTGCTGGCCGCCGTCAGCGAGCAGCGCATCGCGCTCTCGGACCGTGAAGGCACCGCCGCCTGGGAGCTGCTGACCCGGCTCGACGCCGAGGTCCCCGACGCCCTGGCCGGCGTCCTCGGCCACCCCTACACCCGGACGTGGGCGCTCGGCGTCCTCGAAGGCCGGACGGCGCCGGCGGGCGGCCTCGCCGAGATCGCCGCGGCCACCGCGCTGCGCGCCCGGCTCGACCTCACCGTCACGGTGCCGCTGCGCGGGGGCACCCTGCGGCTGCCCGGGCTCGGCAGCGTACGCCTCGACGCCCCGGCCACCCACGCGGACGTCACCCCGGGCACCGACGGGTTCACCGTGCGGGCCGGAACGCGCCGGCTCGACATCGGCTGGCAGGAGGGCGTGGATGGACTGACCCCGCACTGGCACCCCGTCCGCGTCTTCGCGGGTGACGGTCTCGGCGTGGCCATCGAGGACACCGACCCGCTGCGCGACTGCCACTCCTGGCCCGTTTCCGCGCGGCTCGCGGCCGACGAGGCCAAACTCTGGTCCGAGGACCTCACGGGGGCCTGGGCCCTGATCCGGCGCGAACTCCCGGCCTACGCCGACGGCGTGGCCGCGGGGCTGCGGACCATCACGCCCCTGCACGCGCCGGACGGCAGCGACGTCAGCGCCGCGTGCAAGGACGCGTGGGGCGCGATCGGGGTGGCACGGCCCGGTACGCCCGACCGGCTGGCCCTGCTGATGGTGCACGAGTTCCAGCACGTCAAGCTCGCCGCGGTCCTCGACGTGGTCGACCTGTACGACACGGCCGACCGCGGCCGCTACTACGCCCCCTGGCGCGAGGATCCGCGCCCGATCGGCGGGCTCCTCCAGGGAACGTACGCCCACATCGCGGTGACCGACTTCTGGCGGGTGCGCCGCGAGACGGCGCCGCTGGCCGCCGAACGGGACGTGGCAGAGGCGGAGTTCGCCCGCTGGCGCCGCCAGACCTCGGAGGCCGTCGAGGTGCTGCTCGGCTCCGGATCCCTCACCGACCTGGGCCGGGGCTTCGTGACGACGATGGGCGGGACGGTGTCGGCCTGGCAGGGCGAGACCGTCTCCCGGGCGGCGCTCACCGCCGCGGAGGACTCCGCACGGCGCCACCGGGCGGCCTGGCTGGCCAGGAACGGAGGCGCGACTCCCTGAATTCTTCGGTGAATCGAGCGCATTTCGCCCCTGGTTGATTGATCCACTCATCGGACGCCGCATGATTTCGGTCATGATCTGATCGGAACTCCATGGGTGGATCTCCCACTGGGTTTGTTCGTTCTGTTCCGCCGGAGAATCCTCCGTTCCTACACTGAGGTCCCATCCACTTGGACCGGGGGAGACAGTGGTGCAGGGATCAGTGGGGGCCCAGGGGGACGGGCAGAAGCCATATTTCTTCCTCAGCTACGCGCACACGCCGAAGAGCGACCCCAAGGACAAGGACCCCAACCTGTGGGTACAGCGGTTCTTCCGGGATCTCTGCGCCCATGTGATGCAGCTGACGCCCCTCCCGGCCGGCAGCGCCGGCTTCATGGACCAGCAGATGCAACCCGGCGAGGGCTGGCAGGAACGGCTCTCGGAGGCGCTGGCCTTCTGCAAGGTGTTCGTACCGCTGTATTCACCACGCTATTTCCTCAGCGAACAGTGCGGACGCGAGTGGTTCGCCTTCTCCAGCAGAGCCGCCGCGCAGAACACCCGTACCAGCAGCAACAACAGTTACCCCGTCACCGGAATTGTGCCCGCGCTGTGGGTGCCCGTGCCGACGAGACAGCTGCCCCAGCCCGCGGAACGGCTCCAGTTCAACCACGCCACGTTCGGCGACGAATACGCCGACGAGGGCTTCTACGGGCTCATCAAACTCAACTACCTGCGGGACCAGTACGAGCGCGCCGTCTACCGGCTCGCCAAACGCATCGTGAACGTGGCCCAGCAGACGCAGCTGGAGCCCGGCGATCCGCACCAGGACTACGCCAAGGTGCCGCCCGCGTTCGGTCCGGCCGGCGGGCCGGCCCGGGAAATGGAGGTCTCCGTCCTGGCCTGCTCGCGCTCCAGCCTCCCCGCCGGCCGCAGCCCGGACTACTACGGGACCGAGGCCCTCGACTGGAACCCGTACCATCCGGCGTCCACCAGACCGCTCGCCGACCACGCCGTGGACGTCGTGCGCAACCTCAACTACACCGTCCACCTCAGCGACTTCGAGGCCGAGCCCCAGCGGCTCCTCGCCTCGGGCCCGCCCGGGCCCGGCCTGCTGCTCCTGGACCGCTGGGCCCTGGACGCCCGGCGCCGCGGCGAACTCCTCGACCAGCTCTGCACCACCGGGCGGCCCTGGATCAGCGTCATGGTCCCCGGCAATGTGGACGACCCCCAACACGCCACGCACGGCGAGGAGTTGGCCCAGCGGACCGACTCCGCACTCGCCGCCCGCACCGACGAGAGCGACGGACACCGCACACCGAGCGCCGGACTGCCCACACTGGAAGCCTTCAGCAAGGCGATCCCGGGGGCCGTGAAGGCGGCGGTCAGACACTACGAGGCCAATGCGCCGACCTATCCACCGCCCGGAAGCGGTGGGCCGATGCCCCGGGTGCTTCCGGGCGGCATCGGCTACGGCGCAGGTGGCCCCAGCGGCCGCGGTCAGAGCACGGACCAGGACAAGAACAACGGTGATAAGGCGGAGGGCTCATCAGATGACTGAGAACCGCAACGGGACCGTCGTCACGTTCTACTCGTACAAGGGCGGCACCGGACGGACCATGGCGCTGGCCAACTGCGCGTGGATCCTGGCCGCCAACGGATACCGGGTGCTCGCGGTCGACTGGGACCTGGAGGCACCGGGCCTGCACCGGTTCTTCCACCCCTTCCTCGACCTCGCCGACCTGGAGGCGACGCCGGGTCTGATCAACCTGATCACCGACTACCAGGACGAGGCCCGCCGCCCCGCCAACCGCGACCCCGAATGGCACCGCGACTACGCCCGGGTCCGCCCGCACGCCACCTCCCTCAACTGGAACTTCCCCCAGGGCGGCAGCCTCGACTTCCTCTCGGCGGGACGGCGCAACCGCGACTACCCCTCCATCGTCAGCAAGATGGACTGGGACGACTTCCACGAGCGGTTCGGCGGCGGCCAGTTCTTCGACGCCATGCGCGACGACATGCAGCGCCACTACGACTACACCCTGATCGACAGCCGCACCGGCCTCAGCGACATCGCCGACATCTGCACCGTCCAGATGCCCGAAGTCCTCGTCGTCTGCTTCACGTTGAGCGACCAGAGCATCGACGGCGCCTCGGCCGTGGCCCGCGACATCGAGGAGCGCTACCACGAGCGGCGCATCCGCATCCTGCCCGTCCCGATGCGCATCGACGACGGCGAGAAGGAGAAGGCGGACGCCGGCCGCGCCCTGGCCCGTGAGAGCTTCCCCGGCTTCCCCAGCGGGCTGAGCCCCGAGGAACTCGGCAACTACTGGGGCACGGTCGAGGTGCCGTACCGGCCCTTCTACGCGTACGAGGAGATCCTGGCCACCTTCGGGGACGCGCCCAACGTCGGCAGCTCCATGCTCAGCGCCTGCGAACGGCTCACCTCGGTGCTCACCGGCGGCCTGGTCAACTCGCTGCCGCCCATCGACGAGGCCGACCGCCTCACCCATGTCGCCGCCTACACCCGGCGCCGCCCCATGCCGCCGTCCAACCTGGTCCTCACCCATGTCGCCGAGGACCAGATGTGGGCGGACTGGCTGGTGCACGTACTCACCACCGCCGGGTTCCACGTCATGCCGGTCGACGTCCGCGCGCCCCAAACACCGGGCCGGGAAGCCGAGTTCACCTCGGGAGCCGGTTACCGCGTCATCCCGGTCGTCTCGCAGGCCTACCTCAACTCCGAGCGGGCCAGGAGCTTCTGGGAGACCGGGGGAGGGCTCGACGCCTCCGGGGCACGGCGCCACATCCTGCCCGTGCGCGTCGGCGACGTGCGCCTGAGCCCGCCGCTGAGCAGCCGCGGCGTCATCGACCTGGTGCGCCTGGACGAGAGCGACGCCGCGGCGGCCGTGGTCAGCGCGCTCGACCGGGCCGAGGCGGTCACCGCGCTGGCCTCCGCGCCCGCCGGACCGCGCTATCCGGGCAGCGTGCCCAAGATCTGGAACGTACGCCCGCGGCACGCCTGGTTCACCGGCCGCACCTCCGTCCTGGAGAAGCTGCGCGACCAGCTGCGCGGCGACAGCCGCTCGGCCCAGCGCTTCCCGCAGGTCCTGTACGGACTCGGCGGCGTCGGCAAGACGCAGGTGGCGCGCGAGTACGCGCACCGCTTCCGGGCCGACTACGACCTCGTGTGGTGGATCGAGGCCGAGCAGCCCGACCGGGTGGTGTCCTCGCTCGCCGAACTGGCCGCCGAAATGGACCTGAGGGCCGGTGACGTGGTCGCCGAGGCCGCCGCGGCCGCCCTCCAGGCCCTGCGGCGCGGTGCGCCCTACTCCCGCTGGCTGCTGATCTTCGACAACGTGGAGGACCTCGACCGGGCCCTGAAGCTGCTGCCCGAAGAGGTCGAGCCCATCTCCGGCGAGACCTACGGCCACATACTCGCGACCTGCCGCAACAAACCCGCCTCCACCGCGGTGGAAGCCATCGAGGTCGAGGTCTTCACCCGGTCCGAGAGCGTCGAGCACCTGTGCCGGCGCGTGACGAAGATGCCGGCCACCGACGCCGACCGGGTGGCCGACGCGGTCGGCGACCTGCCGCTGGCCGTCGAGGTCGCCGCCGCCTGGCTCGCCGAGACCGCGACGCCCGTGGACGCGTACGTGGAACAGCTCAGGGAGCAGAGCACCAAGGTCCTCTCGCTCGGCAAGCCCGAGGACTACTCCGAGCAGATCGGCGCCACCTGGAACATCTCGATCAGCCGGCTGCGCGACGAGTCCAAGGCGGCCGTCCGGCTGCTCGAACTCTGCTCGTTCTTCTCCGCCGAGCCGATCTCGATGCGCCTCATCGGCAGTGACTCCATGTTCGAGTCGCTGCTTCCCTACGACCCCGACCTGCGCGAACGCTACATGCTGGGCAAGGTCATCCAGACCCTGAACCGTTTCGCACTGGCCAAGGTCGACCCGGCGGACAGCAGCATCCAGGTGCACCGGCTCGTCCAGGCGGCCGTGCGGGCCGGGCTCAGCGACGAGGAGGTGGACACCGCCAAGCACGAGGTGCACCGCATCCTCGCCGAGGCCCGCCCGGTCGAGGGCGTCGACCGCGACAACCCGGTCAACGACCCCAAGAGCTGGCCCAGTTTCGAGCTGATCTGGCCGCACCTGAGCGCCTCCGGCATCGCCGACTGCGACGAGGAGAAGGTCCGCCAGCTCATGGTCGACCGCATCCGCTATCTGCTCAAGCGCGGCGAGCTGGAGAGCGCGCGGGTGCTGGGCACCCAGCTCAACAAGGTCTGGACGCGCGAGCTCGGCGAGAACGACCTCCAGACCCTCAACATCCGCTTCGAGCTGGCCAACGCGCTGCGCGCCCAGGGCAAGTACGTGGAGGCCCGGGCGATGGACGAGGACACCCTCGCCCGTCAGATCAGCGTCCTGCACAAGGACCACCCCAACGACGACCACCCCAGCATCCTCATCACCACCGGCAGCCTCGCCGCCGACCTGCGCGCGCTCGGCCGGTTCGACGAGGCCCTCACCCGGGACCTGCGGATCTACCACGGCCTGCGCCAGATCTTCGGCGAGAACCACCCCCGCACCCTCATCGCCGCCAACAACCTCGCGATCGACTACCGGCTCAGCGGCGACAGCGAGGCGGCCCGAAGGCTCGACGAGGAGACCGTCGAGCGGCGCAGCGCCTTACTCGGCGACGACCACCCCTTCACCCTCACCACCAAGGGCCACCTCGGGCGCGACCTGCGGGAGAGCGGCGACTACACCGCCTCCGTGCAGCTGCTGCGCGAGGTGGTCGCCGCGTTCGAGCGGGTCCTCAACGCGGACGTGCCCGAGGCGCTGCGCACCGCCAAGAGCCTCGCCGTGTCCCTGCGCAAGGCGGGGCATCCGCACGAGGCGAAGCGACTGACCGAGGAAACGTACAACCGCTATCGCGGCCGCTACGGGACCAAGGCGCCGGACGCGCTCGCCTGCTGCCTCAACCTGGCCGCCGACTTCTCGGCGACCGGCGACAAGCAGGCCGCGCTCGACCTGGCCCTCCAGGCCCTGGAGGGCTACCAGGGCACCCTGGGCGAGGAGCACCCCTTCACCCTGGCCTGCCGCAACAACCTCTACATCTACCAGCGGGGCCTGGGCGCGGCCGAGGAGGCGGCGCGCGGCGGTGAGGACGTGCGGGCCGCGCTGGAGGAAGTCCTGGGCGCACGGCATCCGTTCACCCTGTGCGCGGCGATCAACCTCGCCAACGCGTACGGCGACCTGGGCCGGCCGGACCTGGCCGAACGGTGGGAACGCACCGCCCTCAAGGGCCTGTTGGAGCGGTTCGGCCCGACCCACCCGGATGTGCTCGCCTGCCGCTCCAACCTGGCGATCACCCTGCGGGCGGCGGGCCGCGAGGAGGAGGCCCAGCGGTTGCGGGCCTCCATCCTGGAGCCGGCCGCCAAGCAACTGGGCGTGGACCACCCCGTGGCCGAGGCGGCCCGCTCCTGGCGCCGCATCAACCGCGACCTGGAGCCGCAGCCGGTGTGACGCGCGGGGGCCCGGAGCCGGCCGGCCCCGGGCCCCCCTTCACTTCCTCACCACGTGGCCCAGCTCAGCACCCGGGTGAGCACCCGCAGCGCACCGAAGTGGGCCGCGCCCCGCTCGACGATCAACTGGGCGCCCGGGATCCGCTCGGCCAGCCAGCGGGTGTGCTGGACGGGCGCGAACACGTCCTGCTCGCCGTGCCACAGCAGCACCGGGGCGGTGATGTCCTCCAGCCGGAAGTCCCAGTCGGTACTGAACGCCATCACGTCGTCCACCCAGCCGTCGGCCGAACTGCGCAGCGCCTCCTCGAAGTTGCGCTCCAGCATCACCCGGATGCCGGCGTCCGCGACGATGCCGCGGTCCGGTTTGGGCAGCCCGTGGCGCATGTCATCGACCGAACGGCGCGGATCGGAGCGGATGGTGATCGACCGCATGGTCAGCGCGGTCGTCAACTGCCCTTTTCCAGCAGCCGCGTTGATGTACTCCCGCACATTGGACTCGGTCATCCCCTCGAACCAGTCGAGCCCCTGCGCGTCACGCGGCGCGAGCCCCACCAGGGCCGCGGCCCGCGCCGTACGGTCCGGGAGCAGCGCCGCACAGGCCAGGGCGTGCGGGGCGCCGCCGGACCGGCCGACGACGGCGAACTCGTCGATGTCCAGCGCGTCGGCGATGGCCGCCACGTCCGCCGCGGCATGGGCGACGCTGCGTCCCGGCAGCCGGTCGGAGTCGCCGTACCCCGGCCGGTCGAACGTGATCAGGCGGACGCCGAGGCGGTAGAGCACCGCACTGCGCGGAGCCGGACCGAGCCGGCTCCCCGGGGTGCCGTGCAGCAGGAACACCGGTCTGCCCCGCGGGTTCCCAAAGTTTTCGACCGCTAAGTCCCGCCCGTCCCTGGTACGAATCAGCTCCCCCAACTGGTGCCTCCCCGTAGGTCTGGTAGGCGACAGTATGAGCGTGTGCGATTCAGTGGTACATACCCGCACTCGCCCAATGCGCGCGGGGGGCCGGTCCGGCCTCAGCCCAGCCGGGGGATCTCGATGGCCGGGCACCGGTCCATGACCATGTCGAGCCCGGCGGCCCGGGTGCGCTCGTACGCCTGCTCGTCGACGACCCCGAGCTGGAACCAGACGGCCCTGGCCCCGATGGCGACGGCCTGATCGGCCACGTCCCCGGCGAGCTCACTGTTGACGAACACGTCGACCACGTCGACGGGGAACGGAATGGCGTCAAGCGAGGCGTACCCCCGCTCCCCGTGCACGGTCTCCGCCTTGGGATGCACGGGCACGACCCGCTTCCCGAACCCCTGCAACACCCGGGCCACCCCATAGGCGGCCCGCCCCCGATTCCCGGAGAGCCCGACCACGGCCCAGGTGTCGCCGGTCTGGGTGAGGATCCTGCGGATGGTGTCGCCCTGGGCGGGGTGCATGGGGGCTCCTGGGGATGTGGTCGTCACTCTGCCCCCATACAACGCGCCGGGACAGCGTCCCCATTCCACGGGCCGCGCTTACCCGGGGCCCGGGCGACCGTCCTGCTGCAACTCGGGGCCCTCGGCGGGCTGCTCACGCCGCGTGCCGCCGGGACGGTTCCCCTGCGCGGGAAGAGCCGGTCGAGGCCTCTTCAGCAGCTCAGCCTCGGCGCGCCCGCCCCGCCGCCCTGCGCTCCCGCACCAGCACCCTGACCACCCCCGGCAGCGACGGGCGGGCCGAGGCCTTGAGGAGGGCGGGGCCCTTGTGGTGGGCCGCCGCGATCGTCAGGCCGTCCAGGGCCAGGAGGGCGCGGACCAGCGGGCGGCCCTCGGGGGTGGCCAGGGTGGTGACCGGGCGGCTCGCGTTCAGGGTTTCGCGGGTTTGGGTCAAGACCGCGGTGATCAGTTGCCGGGTGCCGGGCAAGTCGCGGGCCTGTTCCAGGTCCTCGCGGGTGACCCCGAAGCGGTCGAGGGTCTCACGCGGAATCGTGAGGCGGCCGTCCGCCAGGTCCTCCGCCAGGTCGTTCACGAAGTCGAGGCGCTGCCCCGCGTCGATGTAGGTGCGGCACGCCGCCCTGAAGGCCGTCGCGTCGCCCTCGGGCGCGAGCAGGCAGGCGACCAGCATAAACGCGGGGAGCGAGTACGCGTCGAGGTAGGCCTGGTAGTCGGACTCCGTGGCGAAGCCCGCGAAGTCCAGGTCCGCGCGGGCGGTGCTCAGATACTCCTCGACATGGGTGCGCAGACGCGGGTGGGCGGCGACGGTGTGCAACAACGGGCGGATCACCGGGTGGGTGCTTTCGCCGTCGGCGAGGGCCTTGCGCACCTGCCGCTCCCAGTCCGCGTAGACAGCGGCCCGGCCCTCGACCGGGCCGCTGTCCAGGAGGTTGTCGCTGTGGTGCATGAACGCCGTCGTGGCGATGACGTGCGGGAAGAGCGGTGCGGGAAGGAGGAGTCGGGCCGCCAGGTAGGCGCTGCGCTTGAAGCGGGCGGCCAGTTCGCGCTGGCGCGTGTAGTCGTCACGCAGCTCTGCCTCGCGGATGCCCGCGGCGTCGAGTGCCTTGCTCCACGCGCTCATCGATGATCTCTCCTGGGGTACGGGTCCACATGCCGGTCCCAGTGGATCACGAGGGAGCGGTCGGCCCTCAGCCCGTCATGAAGGTGTGCGTCGCGCCCAGTGACCCGCCCACCTTCACGTCCACCACCAAGCGCGGATGCGTCGCGACCACGGTGACGGACGGGTCGGCGTGCAGCAGCCGGCGTCCGGCCCCGTCGACGGTGACGCGCACCGTGTCCTGGGTCTGCGTGGGGTCCGCGAGGGTGAAGGTCCAGCCGTGGGCGGTGCGGCCCCACATCATCGCGGCCGGGCCGGAGACCCGGACCCGCTCGGCCGACCCGGCGCCGAAGAACGTCGCCGCCCTCAACTCCCCGTCCAGGCGCACCGATTGAACGAGAGCCGAGTTGGCGAGGACGCGCCAGCGCCCGCTCGCCCTGCGCGTCCGGTCCGCCGACGCGCCCGGCAGAACCGCGTACGCATAGCTCGCGCCGGCGGGGCGGGTCCCGTGGTCCAGGACGATCTTCTGGTAGCGGCGGGTCCAACGGTCAGCCGTGCCATGGGTGTTGGCACCCGTGTCGATGTCGAGCCAGCTGCCGGTACGGTCCTCGCGCAGCAGGCTGAGGCGCTGGTGGCCGACGCCGTCGAGCAGGACGTAGCCCGCCGTGCCCGCGAGATGCAGCCAGCGTGTGCCGCTCACGTGCCGGACCGTGCCGAGGGGTGAGGCATCGGGCCGGCCGTCGACCAGGAGCTGGGAACCGCCTTGCGCGTCCGGGCTCCGATCGGCCAAAAACCGGGCCGAGCCATCCTCACCCGAGTTCCGCGCCCCGCCCCCCTCACCCAGGTTCCGGTTCTCCACGGTCGTCCGTACCGCCGCACCCGAGGCATCCGTGATCGCGGCGCCGAGGCAGATCACCGCGTCCGGGGTGAAGAACCACGACTTCCGTGCCGAGAGCGTGCCGTCCTGCGACACGAAGTCCAGACCGTGCGCGCCGTGTTGGGCGTCGAAGCGGACCCCGCCCGCGTAGGACGTGCTGGTGCGCGGGGGGTCGGCCAGGAGCGGGGGCGGCGGCGTGTCCTTGGTGGTGGTGCCGGGGAGGAGGGTGGCGTCCACCGTCGGCCCGTACGCGTCGCTGTAATGGCCCTGCTGTTCCGGCAGGAAGGTGTGGAGCACGCCGTCACCGGTGTACCAGCCGTGCAGGTTCATGCCGTTGATGGACTCGTACCGGCAGATCCGCCGCGAGCCGACCCCGAGCGAGGCCGACCAGCCGGGCGTCGTGTGCACCATGCGGTCCATCTGCGGGAACACCCGGTGCTCGCGGACCACCATGGCCGTGCGCGGCGACGGCAGCTGTTCGGCGAGCTCCACCTCGGGCACACCGACCGGTTGCAGCCCACCGGAGAACCGCGCCAGCCCGGTGACGTCGAGGTACGGAGCCCAGGTGCCCTCGGCGATCCATCGCGCGGCACGTCCGGCGAGCCGGGACCTGGCAGGCTCGGCCGCGGTCGCGGCGAGCAGCACCACGGCGGCGATGAGCTGGTGCCCCGCGTCATGCCCGCTCTCGCCCTGTCGCGACAGCATCCGGCCGCGCACCGGATCCATCATCGACCCGGCGAACAGGAAGGGCGCGTAGGTGTCGGTGACCGTCTCTTCGAACATCTGCCGTACCGGAGAAGGAAGTTGAGTGGATGTCTCGGCGGTGACGTACGTCAGCGCCGCGATCGCGCTCAGCAGCACCAGGCCGTAGTGGCCGGGGTAGGGCACCACCTCGTGCTGGAGGAAGGACCCGTCGGTGCGGTAGCCGTCGCCCGCGGTGGAGCGGCGCGTGAGGTCGGCCGCTCCGTGCCCGGCCACGTCGGTCACCGCCGCGAGGCCCGCACCCACCCGCGCGGCGTCGCCCGCGAGCGCCCCGGACACCACCGTGATCAGCGCCTTGTCCGCGCGGTTGGCACCGGTCTCCACCAACCCGGCTGTCGCGGTACGCCGGTTGGGGTCGGCGACGAAGCGCAGCACCGGACGCAGGACGCGTTCGCGGTCGGCGGCGGGAAGCCGGTCGCCGAGGGCCACGACGGTCTGCAGCAGCCAGTAGGGCACGCCGATCTCGTACGAGTACCAGTTGCCGAGCTCGGCCGTGTGCTCGTTGTACTGCGTGCGGTGGAGGGTGTTGAGCGCGGTCACGAGGTGGCCGGGCAGTTCGGGGCGGGTGGAGAGGGCGGAGCCGGGCGTCGCCCAGTCCACCGCGATGGTCCGCAGGCGGTAGTACATGGTGGGGAAATAGGTGCTGCCGGGGCCGGTCGGGAGGTCCGGCCAGAGTTGGTCGCGGTTCACATCCATGGCCGCTAGGTAGTCGAGAGCCACCTCGTCCAGGGCCGCCACGGCCCGGTCGCGCTTCGGGGACCTGCGGCCCGTACCGACCTGGAGCGTCCGGTAGGCGGCCACGATCCGGGCGTGGTCGTCCGTTGTATCCGCGCCCCCGCCCTGCGGGCCCGCGGTCGCTGCGGATGCCGCCTGACTGTTTCCCGAGGAGAGCGCGGTGCCCGCGGCGGCGCCGGCTCCGAGGCGCAGCACATCTCTGCGATCCAGCGACATCGCACGTCCTCACGTCGGGGGGTGGGTGAGCGGGGATAGGGGTGGCGAGAGTTGTGCAGTTCAGCTACATGAATACTGATCAGGTAGCAGAATCTCGGCGCGCTTAAGGTAGTCCTGGCGTCGCGAGGTCGTCAACGGCCTTGCACGCTGCGGATGTTGAAGGGGCTGCTCGTGTACGGCGGCTCTTGGAAAACCCGGTGACCTCCGCGCCCGCCCCTCCCTACACTCGCTCTGCGTGCCGCCCACCGGGTGCAGCGCACCGCTGATGTGCGGACGAGTCGCCGAGTGAAGAGAGAAGGGAGCCGGATCATGCGTACGCACCACACCGTGACCTCCGCCCCTTCGTGCCGGTACGACGTGATCTTGGTGTCTCACACCGCCCGGTGACGGCTGCGCGGCCTTCACCGTCGCTATGTGACGTTGCGTCAATGCGCTGACCGATGACGGTTTCTGTCATCGCGATGACAGCCGGGCCACCTCGGCCGACGCCGTCCGGAATCGCGCGCACCTTCCGATTCCTGAGCCATCTCGGCGAAAGCACCCGAAAGGCCTCCGGCCATGCGCACCAACAGGCCCGCTGCCCAAGCGACTTCCCTCTCCGCCGTCCGCAACCTCGGCATCCTCGCGCACGTCGACGCGGGCAAGACGACCGTCACCGAGCGGATCCTCTTCGCGACCGGCGCCGTCCACAAGCGGGGTGAGGTCCACGACGGCACGACCGTCACCGACTTCGACGCCCAGGAGCGCGATCGCGGCATCACCATCTTCGCCGCGGCCGTCAGCTGCGACTGGGCCGGGCACCGCGTCAACCTGATCGACACCCCGGGGCACGTCGACTTCGCCGACGAGGTCGAGCGGTCGCTGCGCGTGCTCGACGGCGCCGTCGCCGTGTTCGACGCCGTCGCCGGTGTCGAGCCGCAGAGCGAATCGGTGTGGCGACAGGCCGACCGGCACGGCGTGCCGCGCATCGCCTTCGTGAACAAGCTCGACCGCGCGGGCGCCGACCTCGACGCGGCGGTCGCCTCGATCAGGGCCCGGCTGGGCGCCGTACCCCTGGTGGTGCAGCGGCCCATCGGCCGCGAGGGCGACTTCACCGGCGTCGTCGACCTCGTCCGGATGCGCACCCTGCGCTGGGACGGCGACACCTGCGTCGCCGGCCCCGTCGACGGCGCGCTCCTCGCGGAGGCGGCCAGGCGGCGCCGCCTCCTGGAGGAGACGGTGGCCGAGCTGCATCCGGACGCCCTGGAGGAGTTCTGCGCCGTGTCGGCGCTCACCGAGCAGACCCTGGTCCGCGTCCTGCGCGAACTGACCCTGAGCGGTGGTGCCGTGGTGGTGCTCTGCGGCTCGGCCTACCGCAACCGCGGTATCGAGCCGCTGCTCGACGCGGTCGTCGCCTATCTGCCCTCACCCCTCGACATGCCGCCGGTACGCGGCGCCGCCGACGGCGCGGAGCAGGAACGGGCGCCCGATCCCGCCGCACCGTTCGCGGCGCTCGTCTTCAAGGTGAACGTCACCGCGCGCGGCCGGCTCACGTACGTGCGGATCTACTCGGGCGTCCTGCGCAAGGGCGACACCGTCCGCGACGCGGCGACCGGCCGCGCCGAACGAGTCGGCCGCATCCTGCGGGTGCAGGCCGACCAGCACGAGGACAGGGAGGAAGCGATGGCGGGCGACATCGTTGCGGTGGTCGGCGTCAAGGCGGCCCGACCCGGCGCGACCCTGTGCGCGCCGGACGCGCCCCTGCTCCTCGAACCGCCCGCCGTCGCCGATCCCGTGGTGTCGGTCGCGGTCGAGGCGCGGCTCGGGACCGACACCGGCCGGCTCGCCGCGGCCCTGGCGCGCCTTGCAGAGGAGGACCCGTCGCTGGTCGTGCGGACCGACCCGGAGACCGGGCAGACCGTGGTCTCCGGCCTGGGCGAACTCCATCTGGAGGTCGCGGTGGAGAAGATCCGCCGGGACCACGGCGTCGAGGTCGGCGTCGGCCGCCCGCAGGTCTCGTACCGCGAGACCGTGCTGCGCGGGGTGAGCGGGCACGTCCACCGGCACGTCAAACAGGACGGCGGGGCCGGGCAGTTCGCGCAGGTCGTGCTCGACGTGGAACCCCTGGAGGAGGTGGGATTCGAGTTCCGCTCGACGGTGGTGGGCGGCCGGGTGCCGCAGGAGTACGCGCGGGCCGTGGAGGCGGGCTGCCGTGACGCGCTCGGCGAGGGGCCGCTCGGCGGGCATCCGGTCACCGGGCTCCGGGTCACGCTCACCGACGGGGCGACCCACTCCAAGGACTCGTCCGAGATGGCCTTCCGCACGGCCGGCCGGTTTGCCCTGCGCGAAGCGCTGCGGGCGAGCGCGATGGGGCTGCTCGAACCGGTCGTGGAGGTCACGGTGACCGTCCCCGAGGACGGTGTGGGCGGTGTGCTCGGCGACCTCGCCGCCCGGCGCGGGCAGGTCTCGGCGTCGACCGCCGTGGCCGGATCCGCGGTGATCACGGCGGCGGTGCCGCTGGCCGAGCTGTTCGGGTACGCCTCCCGGCTGCGCGGCCGCACCCAGGGCCGGGGCACCTTCACCACGCGGCCCGCGCCCCTCGCGCCGGTACCGGCCGCCGTCGCCGACGCGCTCCTGAAGCGGTAGGCAGCCCGCCGCCGCCCGCCCCCGGTCCGCCGGGGGCGGGCGGCGGCGGGTGGGGGCGCGCGGGGCGCATAGGGTGGGCGGATGCAGGAGCAGTACCGCACCATCGCCCGCGAGGGCGTGCACGAGAGCGAGATCAACCGGTCGCGCTTCATCTGCGC
This sequence comes from Streptomyces sp. NPDC048111, assembly GCF_043202815.1. Taxonomy (NCBI): domain Bacteria; kingdom Bacillati; phylum Actinomycetota; class Actinomycetes; order Kitasatosporales; family Streptomycetaceae; genus Streptomyces; species Streptomyces sp. NPDC048111. Next base: position 977,783 of record NZ_JBIDBD010000001.1, on the reverse strand, counting down.
GCTCGCGCCCGCCGCCACCGAGCAGGAGGCGCAGGCCTTCGTCGCCCGGATCCGCAAGGAGCATCCGGCGGCCGGCCACCACTGCTTCGCGTACGTCATCGGAGCCGACGCCTCCGTGCAGAAGGCGAGCGACGACGGCGAACCCGGCGGCACCGCCGGAGTGCCCATGCTCCAGATGCTCACCCGGCGCGAGATGCGCTACGTGGTGGCCGTGGTCACCCGCTACTACGGCGGGATCAAACTGGGCGCCGGCGGTCTGATCAGGGCGTACGGAGGTGTCGTCGGCGAGGCGCTCGACGCGCTCGGCACGACCGTGCGCCGGCGGTTCCGGCTGGCCACCGTCACCGTCGACCACCAGCGCGCGGGCAAGCTGGAGAACGACCTGCGGGCGACCGGGCGCGCGGTCCGCGAGGTGCGGTACGCCGAGGCCGTCACCATCGAGGTCGGCCTTCCCGAGGCCGACGTCGAGTCCTTCCGCGGCTGGCTCGCCGACGCCACCGCCGGCACCGCCGTGCTGGAGCTGGGGGGAGAGGCGTACGGCGACGCCTGAGGCGGAGGCGCCGCGACGTCCTGGACGGACGGATGTTCCGGTTACCGCCCGTGATGTCAGACCCCACCGTTACCCTCGAGGATCATGAGATTTCTGCACACCTCGGACTGGCACCTGGGCCGGTCCCTCCACCGGGTCGACCTGCTCGGTGCCCAGGCCGCGTTCGTCGACCACGTGGTGGCGACGGCGCGCGACCGAGGTGTGGACGCGGTCCTGGTCGCGGGGGACGTGTACGACCGCGCCGTGCCGCCGCTCGCCGCTGTCGAGCTCTTCGACCGGGCGCTGCACCGCCTGGCCGGGCTCGGGGTGCCCACGGTGATGATCTCCGGCAACCACGACTCGGCGCGCAGGCTGGGCGTCGGAGCCGGCCTGATCGAGCGGGCCGGCATCCATCTGCGGACCGACCCGGCGGGCTGCGGCACCCCGGTCATGATCGGTGACGTCGCCTGCTACGGGCTTCCCTATTTGGAGCCGGCCCTGGTCCGCGACGAACTGGGCGCCGCGAAGTCCGGGCACGAAGCGGTGCTGACGGCGGCCATGGAGCGGGTGCGCGCCGACCTGGCGACGCGTCCCGACGGCACCCGCTCCCTCGTCCTCGCGCACGCCTTCGTGGCCGGCGGCGAGCCCAGCGACAGCGAACGCGACATCACGGTCGGCGGGGTGGCCGCCGTGCCCGCCGGGATCTTCCACGGCGTGGACTACGTGGCCCTCGGGCATCTGCACGGCAGCCAGGCCATCACCGAGCGGGTCCGCTACTCGGGCTCCCCGCTCGCCTACTCCTTCTCCGAGGCCAACCACCGCAAGTCCATGTGGCTGGTCGACCTCGCCGCCGACGGCGCGGTCACGGCCGAGCGCGTCGACTGCCCGGTGCCCCGCCCCCTCGCCCGCATCCGCGGCCACCTCGACGAGCTGCTCGAAGACCCGGCGCTCACCCGGCACGAACAGTCCTGGGTGGAGGCCACCCTGACCGACGCGGTCCGCCCCACCGACGCGATGGCCAGGATCGGCGCCCGCTTCCCCCACGCGCTGAGCCTGGTCTTCGACCCCGAACGCCCCGACGGCGACCCGCACGCGTCGTACGCCCAGCGGCTCAGCGGCCGCAGCGACCAGCAGATCGCGGAGGACTTCGTGGCCCACGTACGCGGCGGCAGCGGTCCCGACGACCACGAACGGACCGTCCTGCAAGGGGCGTTCGACGCCGTGCGGGTGGACGACGGCGTGCGCGAGGTGACCCGGTGAGGCTGCACCGCATGCGCGTCACGGCCTTCGGCCCCTTCGCCGCCGGCCAGGAGATCGACTTCGACGCGCTGTCCTCGGCGGGTCTGTTCCTGCTGCACGGCCCGACCGGCGCCGGAAAGACCTCGGTGCTGGACGCGGTGTGCTTCGCCCTGTACGGGGCGGTGCCCGGGGCGCGCCAGAGCCCCGGCACGCCCCTGCGCAGCGACCACGCGGCGCCGGACGTCTTCACCGAAGTGCTGCTCGAACTGACCGTGGGCGGACGGCGGTTGGAGGTCACCCGGCGCCCGCAGCAGGAGCGCCCCAAGAAGCGCGGCAGCGGATTCACCACCGAAAAGGCCCAGACCTGGCTGCGCGCGTTCGACCCCGCGGAGGGCACCTGGCAGGCGCTCAGCCGCTCGCACCAGGAGATCGGCGAGGAGCTCGGGCAGCTCATCGGGATGAGCCGCGAACAGTTCTGCCAGGTCGTGCTGCTGCCGCAGGGAGAGTTCGCCACCTTCCTCAGGTCGGGCGCGGAGGAGCGCGGCCGGCTGCTCGGCAGGCTCTTCGACACCCGCAGGTTCGCCGCCGTCGAGGACCGTCTGGCCGAGCTGCGCAAGACGGCGGAGCGTCAAGTCAAGGAGGGCGACGGCCAGTTGCTCGCCCTGGCCCAGCGCATGGCGCAGGCCGCGGGCGACGGCGCGGACACCCGTGACTGGCCGCTGCCCGACGCCCGCCCCGGCGACCCGGGCCTCGCCTCCGCCGTCCTGCAGTGGGCGGCCGTCGCCCGTGCCGGAGCCCTGGAACGGGTGGACATCGCCTCCGCCGCACTGGCCGCCGCCGAGAGCAGGCAGGCGGCGGCGGCCCGCGTCGCGGAAGAGACCCGGCAACTGGCCCTGCTCCAGGAGCGGTACGCCGAGGCACGTGCCGGGGCCGACGAGCTGGAGGCCCGCCGCCCCGAGCAGGAGGAGCTGACGGCCCGTCTGGAAAACGCGCGCAAAGCGGAACGGGTCGCGCCCGCCCTGGAATGGCAGGAGCAGGCCCAGCGCGCCCACCGCACGGCCACCGCCGAACGCGACCGTTCGCGCGCCCGTCTGCACCCCGACCTCGCCGACGCCGGAGCCGAGCAACTCGCCGCGCTGGAACGGCGGATGCGCCAGGACCTCGGCGCCCTCGAATCCGCCCGCCGCGCCGAGCGCCGCAGCGCCGAGATCGACGCCGAGCGCGCCCGCCTCGACCGGCAGGCCCGCGCCGACGAGGACGTCCTGGCGGACGCGGCGGCGTGGCTCGCGGGCTGGGAAAGCGTCCGGCTCGCCCATCAGGCCCGGATCGACGCCGCCCACGAGGCGGCGGCGCGGGCCGAACAGCTCGCCGGGCAGCTCGCGCCGGCCGAGCGCCGCCTGGCCGCCGCCCGTCGGCGCGAGGCGCTGCAAGGCCGCCTGAGCGAGGCCGAACAGCGCCACGCGAGCGCCCGCGAGGACGCCAACACCGCACATGAGCACTGGCTGGCCCTGCGCGAGGAGCGGCTGCGCGGCATCGCGGCCGAACTCGCGGCGCGCCTGGGAAACGGTGAGCCCTGCGCGGTCTGCGGCTCGACCGAGCACCCCGCGCCCGCCCGCCCCGGCGCCGGCCAGATCGACCGTGCCACCGAGGACGCGGCGCAGCAGGCCCACCGCCGCGCGGACCGCACCCGGGCCGAGGCCGAGGCCGCCCTCGCCTCCGTACGGGAGGACCTGGCGGGCGCGCGGGCCGAGGCGGGGGAGGCCGGCCTCGCCGAACTGGCCGCGGAGGCAGCGGAGTTGCGGCGCGAGCACCGGGCGGCGCGTGAAGCGGCGGCGGGCCTGCACGAGGCGCGGCTCGCCCTCGCCTCGGCGGAGCGCGAGCACGAGCGGCGCCAGGAGGCCCGGCGCACCGCGCAGCGCGACACCGCGGCCCGCACCGCCGCCCGTGAAGCCCTTGAGCGTGAACAGGCTGTACTGGAAGGGGAGTTGGGCCAGGCTCGGGCCGGCTCGGCGAGCGTCGCGGAACGGGCCGCGCTGCTCGAACACCGGGCGTCCGTCCTCGCCGAGGCGGTGGAGGCGGTCCGTGCCGTGGAGGAGAGCGCCGCGCGTCTGAAGGAGGCCGACGGACGGCTCTCGGAGGCGGCGTTCCGGGCCGGCTTCGACACTCCCGCCGCGGCCTCGGCGGCCCTGATCGACGAGCGCGGCCAGCGGGACATCCAGCACCGGCTGGACGCGTGGCAGCAGCAGCGGCACACCGTCGCCGCGCGTCTGGCGGAGCCCGCGACGGCCGCGGCCGGCCGGGCCGCCCCGGCCCGTACCGAAGAGGCGGCGGCCGAGGCGGCGGACGCCGAACGCGCCCTGCGCGACGCCACGTCGGCCCTGGCGGCGGCGCGGGCCCGCCGCGCGGAACTGCACGCCCTCAGCGGCCGGGCCGTCGAGGAGACCCGCAGGATCGGCCCGCTGCGCGAGGAGTACGAGCGGGTCGCGGGCCTGGCCGGGCTCACCGCGGGCACCTCCGCCGACAACGAGCGCAAGATGCGGCTCGAGTCGTACGTCCTGGCCGCCCGGCTGGAACAGGTGGCGGCCGCCGCCACCGTCCGGCTCCAGCGCATGTCGGGCGGGCGGTACACGCTGGTGCACTCCGATGCCCGGGGCGGCCGGGGCCGTTCGGGCCTCGGGCTCCATGTGGTGGACGCCTGGACGGGCCGCGAACGCGACACGGCGACGCTTTCGGGCGGCGAGACGTTCTTCGCCTCCCTCGCCCTGGCCCTCGGCCTCGCCGACGTGGTCGCGGACGAGGCGGGCGGCGCGCGCCTGGACACCCTCTTCATCGACGAGGGCTTCGGCAGCCTGGACGACCAGACCCTGGACGAGGTGCTCGACGTACTGGACTCGCTGCGCGAACGCGACCGCAGCGTGGGCATCGTGAGCCACGTCGGCGATCTGCGTCGGCGCATCCCCGCCCAGCTCGAAGTGGTGAAGGAGCGGGCGGGCTCGTCGGTGCGGCTGCGGGGGACCGGGGCCTGAGCCTCGCCGGGGGCGGGCGTGCGCCCGGTGGGCCTCAGCGGCCGATCGCGCGCCGTGGCAGCGGGGACGAATAGACCACGCTGGTCGTCACCGCGCCCAGGGTGCCGATCCGGCCCGAGATCTCCTCCAGGTGGCTCATGGAGCGGGCGCTCACCTTGATCACGAAGCAGTCGTCGCCGGTCACATGGTGGGCCTCCATGATCTCCGGCGTCGCCTCCACCAGATCGTGGAAGGGCTTGTAGTTGCCGTTCGGGTAGCGCAGCCGGACGAAGGCGAGGATGGGCCGGCCGAGGCGCTCCTGGTCGACCACGGCCGTGTAACCCGCGATCACCCCGGCCTCTTCGAGGCGGCGCACCCGCTCGGTGACGGCGCTGGCCGACAGCGATACGGTCCGGGCCAGTTCGGCGAAGCTCGCCCGGCCCTGGCTCTGGAGGGCTTCGAGTATGTGCCAGTCGGTGGCGTCCGGGGAATACGCGTTCATGCGCCCAGACAACCGTGGAAAGCCCGGCGGATCAAGGGTTGTTCCCGGGATCGTTGCTTCCCGGAGTTGATCATCACCTCGTAGATTTTCAGCCATGACATCACAGCCCACCGCCCCCGCCAACCCCGTCCTGCGCGTGGCTCCCGCCGCCCCGGCCGACGCCGCCGCGTACTTCCGGGCCAATCTGGTCTTCCACGCCGACGTCTCCGACGTGGCCACCGCGCTCGCCGCCGGCGGCGACCCGGGCTTCGTCGTGCTCGACTCGCGGTCCACCGCGTCCTGGGACCAGGGCCATGTGCCCGGCGCCGTCCACCTGCCCACCGCCCTGATTCCCGAGCAGGCCGAGCGGCTGCTCGACCCGTCGGTGCCCGTGGTCACGTACTGCTGGGGCCCCGGCTGCAACGGCGCCACCCGCGCGGCCCTGGCCCTGGCCGAACGGGGCTTCCGGGTGAAGGAGATGCTGGGCGGTTTCGAGTACTGGGTGCGCGAGGGCTTCGCCTTCGAGACCTGGGAGGGCGGCGAGCGGCGCGCCGCCGATCCGCTGACCGCGCCCATCGACGCGGCGGACTGCGGCTGCTGAACTCCGGTGCGGGGACGGCCGGTTGGGCGGCCGTCCCCGCGCCGTTCTCAGAGCTTGGACAGCTCGTCCACCAGATCGTCCAGGCCGAGCGAACCCTGCGAGAGGGCTGCCATGTGCCAGGCCTTCGGATCGAAGGCGTCACCGTGACGGGCGCGGGCGTTGGCCCGGCCCAGCAGCCAGGCGCGCTCACCCAGCTTGTAGCCGATGGCCTGGCCCGGCATCGACAGGTAGCGGATCAGCTCGCTCCGGACGAAGTCGGCGGGCCGGCTGCTGTGGCCGGCGAAGAACTCGTGCGCCAGCTCCGGCGTCCAGCGCTCGCCCGGGTGGAACGGCGAATCGGCCGGGATCTCCAGCTCCAGGTGCATACCGATGTCGATGATCACCCGGCAGGCCCGCATCATCTGCGCGTCCAGGTAGCCGAGCCGGCGCTCGGGATCGGTGAGGAAGCCCAGCTCGTCCATGAGACGCTCGGCGTACAGCGCCCAGCCCTCGGCATTGGCGCTGACGTGACCGACGGTCGCCTGGTAGCGCGAGAGCTGGTCGGCGACGTGCGCCCACTGGGCGATCTGGAGGTGGTGCCCCGGCACGCCCTCGTGGTACCAGGTCGACACCAGGTCGTACACGGGGAAGCGGGTCTCGCCCATGGTGGGGAGCCAGGTGCGGCCGGGGCGCGAGAAGTCCTCGGAGGGGCCCGTGTAGTACGGGGCTGCCGCGCCGCCCGGCGGCGCGATGCGCGACTCCACCTTCCGTACCCGCTCGGCGAGTTCGAAGTGCGTGCCGTCGAGCGCCTCGATCGCCTCGTCCATCAGCGACTGCAGCCAGTCGCGGACCTGATCCACACCCTCGATGTGTGCGCCGTGCTCGTCCAGGTGGGCCAGCGCCTCCCAGGGACCGGCGTCCGGCAGGATCTTGGCGGCCTCCTTCTTCATCTCGCCGAGCAGCCGGTGGTACTCGGACCAGCCGTAGGCGTACGCCTCGTCCAGGTCGAGCGCGGTGCCGTTGTAGTACTGCGACCAGCGCCGGTAGCGCTCGCGGCCCACCGTGTCCGGCGCGCCCTCGATGCCGGGCGCGTACACGTCGCGCAGCCAGTCGCGCAGCGCGGCGAGCGCGTCGGCGGCCCCGGCTGCGGCCGTGTCGAGTTCGGTGCGCAGGTCGTCGGGGCCCGGAGCCGCGAGCCCCTCGAAGAAGCCGGTGTCGACCCATTCGCCGAGTTGCCCGATGACGGTCTCGGTGGCCTTCGGACCGGCGAACAGCTTGCGCTCCAGGCCCAGTTCGAGCGAGGCGCGGTAGCCCTCGATGGCGTCGGGCACCGCGCGCAGACGGGAGACGAGGGCGCGCCAGTCCTCGTCGTTCTCGGTCGGGGTCATCGTGAACGCCATCCGCATGCCGTGCACCGGCGAGCTGAGGTTGCTGACCCTGCGCAGCCCCTCGTCCGCGTCGTGCACGGCGAGTTCGGAGGTCAGCCGCTCCCGCAGCAGCCTGCCGCAGCGCCGCTCGGCGTCGCTCTCGGCGCCGGGCCGCCGCTCGGCCTCGTCGAGACGGGCGAGCGTGGTGCGCGCGAGGTCGGCGAGCGCCGACTGTCCTGCGGGGGAGAAGTCGGGCAGGAGGGCGTGGCTCGCCCTGACGCCCAGATAGCTCCCGGTGATCGGGTCGAGTTCGATGAGTGCGTCGACATAGGCGTCGGCGACCTGGCGGGGCAGCGCGCTGCTGGAGGTGACTGACATGCGGACATCCTCTCTGAGCGAGGCTCCCGCGTCACCTCCCCTCCTGGGTCGGCCCCCGGACGGGTCGGTCGGGGGACGGCGGGGCGACCAGCGGCCGGCGGGCAGCCGGGCGACTGGGCGGGCCCGCCGCCGTGCCGGAGCGCTCAGCCCTGCCCGAAGTGGCCTTGCCGGGCAGCCGTGTCGAGGGGGGCCGCGGTGGTGTCGAGACGGGCCGTGACCACGAGGGTGCCCTCCTCGATCTGGTAGTCCAGAGGCAGCCCCAGGCCGCGCATGGCTGCGACCATGCCGGTGTTGGAGGCCTGGGTGACCGCGTACACGCTGGCGCAGCGGGCCTCGACGGCGAGGTCGGTGAGGCGGCGCAGCAGTTCGGAGCCGATGCCACGGCGCTGCCACGCGTCCTCGACGAGCAGGGCTACCTCGGTCTCCTCGCCGTCCCACAGCAGGTGCCCGAGGGCGACCAGACGTCCTGAGGCGGTCTGTACGGCGAGGGTGCGACCGTAGCGCGGGCTCAGGAGGTGGCCGAGGTAGCGGTCCGCGTCCCCCACGGGGCCGTGGTAGCGCAGGCCGAGCGTGCGCTCGGAGCAGCGCTCGTGCAGGGCCTTGGCGGCGTCGAGGTCGCTCGGGTCGGCCCGCCGCACGGTGATCTCGTTGCCCTCGGGCAGCGTCAGGACGTCCTCGCCGCGCGGCACGCGCGGGCCGAGCCGCGCGTCCAGCTCGACCAGTGCGCGGGCGCGGGCGAACTCGGTCGGGGTGAACGGGAGATGGGGCCGCTCGATGGTGATCGTCCCGCCGCCGGGGTCGCGCAGGCGCATGACGGTCGACTCCAGGACGCCCTCGACGGGGGCACTCTCGCCGGTGGGCCGGCCGGTCAGGGAGACCGCGGGCAGCGAGTGGATGGTGCAGCGGCCGAGCAACTGGCGCAGCGCCAGCGGGAGTTCGGCGGCGTCGAGGGCGGTGCGGGTCGCCAGGCCGAGGATCCTGGTCGGCGCGTCCACCAGATCATGGGCGTCGGCACGCTCGGTCCAGGTGTCGCGTGCGCCGGCCGCCGCGACGGCGCGGGACAGGTCCGCGGCCGAGAGTTCGGCCGGGGTGCGCAGGAGGAACTCGTCCACCGTGCCGTCGCCGAGCGGGTGAGTCTGGAGCGTGAGGATGTCCACGCCGTGTCCGGCGAGCGCGGTGCACAGCAGGGCGAGGCTGCCGGGCTCGTCGCGTACGGTCGTCCGCATCCGCCACAGCGAGGTCTCGCGGGGCGCGCCGGTGCGCCCCGAGCCGTCCGCCGTGGCGTCGGTATCCGGAGTCCCGCCGGTGTCCGCGGGCGGCGGTGCGTGGCTGTGGCGGCGGGCCCACCAGGTGTGGAAGGCCGCCGTCGCGATCAGTGCGACGGCGGACGCGATCAGCAGGAACGGCCCGTCGGGACCGTGTGCGACGAGGTTCGCGAGCCCGTCGGCCACGGCCACGGCCGTGAACAGGGCGGCGAGTTCGACGAGGTCCCGCCGCCAGTGGTGCCGGCGGCGGGAGTGCTTCGTGGAGTTCTGTCCTGGCGTATCGGTCATGGCATCACTGTGACGCAGCGGTGTTGCGCGATCACGAACGCTTTGTGACTGACGGGTTAAGTGGGCTTCTGGTGCTCTTTTGGCTGTTTTCCACCGTGCGTGACGTGGAGTGTCCGCCTCCACCGGCCCCTATGTCCGGGCCCTTCCGGCGGCCTCACTGGCCGACGAGCCCGGGGCGCAGCACCTGCGTGAACAGGACGGCACCCCCTTGGGCGCGCAGCCGCACCGTGAGGTCGCTGGAGCCGCCGTCGATCTCGATCTCGCCGTAGTTGGGCGGGGTCTCCATCGGTGAGGCGTTGGCCGCGGCCGGTGCGTGCACGAAGACCTGGCGCGGCCCGAAAGTGGCGTCCAGCTTGTTGGCGGGGAAGCCGCCGGCGGCGAGCGGGCCCGACACGAACTCCCAGAACGGGGCGAAGTCCTTGAACGCGGCCCGCGCGGGGTCGTAGTGCGAGGCCGCCGTGTAGTGCACGTCGGCGGTGAGCCACAGGGTGCCGGTGATCCGGCGGTGCTTGATGAACCGCAGCAACTCGGCGATCTGCAACTCGCGTCCGAGCGGCGCGCCCGGGTCGCCCTGGGCGACGGCCTCGAAGTCGGTGGCCCCGTCCGCCACGACGATGCCGAGCGGCATGTCCGCGGCGATGACCTTCCACACCGCGCGCGAGCGCGTCAACTCGCGCTTGAGCCAACGGAGTTGCTCGGCGCCGAGGATGCCGACCCGGTCGTCGGGCTGCCGGCCGGGGGAGTTGGCGTCGCGGTAGGTCCGCATGTCGAGCACGAACACGTCGAGGAGCGGACCGTGCCGCACCACGCGCTGCACCCGGCCGGCGCGGTCGCCGGTGCCGAGCGTGGAGATCGGGAAGTACTCGCTGAACGCCCGCCGTGAACGCGCCGCGAGCACATCGATGTTCTTCTCGGTGTACCGGGCGTCGTCCAGGATCTGCCCGGGGTACCAGTTGTTGCGCACCTCGTGGTCGTCCCACTGCACGATGGACGGCACCTGGGCGTTGAACGCCCGGACGTTGTCGTCGAGCAGGTTGTAGCGGAAGTTGCCCCGGTACTCGGCGAGCGTCTCGGCGACCTTGGACTTCTCCTCGGTGGTGACGTTGCGCCACACCCGCCCGTCCGGCAGCGTCACGCTCGGCAGGATCACGCCGTCGGCGTAGATGTTGTCCCCGCTGGACAGGAAGAAGTCCGGGTCCAGACGCCGCATCTCGTCGTAGACGCGGTAGCCGCCAAGGTCCGGATTGATGCCCCAGCCCTGCCCGGCGATGTCCCCCGACCACAGGAAGCGCACGTCGTCGTGGCGGCTGTCGGGCGCGGTGCGGAACGTGCCGGTGACCGGGCGGCCGGTGCGCGCCGGGTCGTCGGGGTCGGACAGGGTGACCCGGTAGTGGATCTGCTCGCCGGCCGGGAGGCCGCGCAGCGCGGTCGTGCCGGTGAAGTCCGTGCCCGGGCCCAGCAGCGGGCCGCGCCATCTGCGGGCCCGCCGGAACGACTCCGTGGCGGAGGTCTCCACCAGCATCCGGGCCGGACGGTCCGAGCGGGCCCAGATCAGCCCGGACGAGGCGGTGATGTCGCCGGCCTGCACGCCCCAGGAGGCGCTGGGCCTGCCGGAACGCGCGAAGGCGGGCGCGGCGGCGAGCCCGGTCGGCAGGGCGAGTCCCGCCGAGGCGGCGAGTGAGCCCTTCAGTACGGTACGGCGGTCGGGCATCGGTGTGGCCCCCTGGGGAGGTAGGTCGCTGGCTGCCTTGCCTTGCCATGCCTACCGGCCGCCTGCGGCGCGGGCGCGAACACGGGGTGAACAAGCGGGCGGGGGGAGGGGGGCCGGGGGGCGGGGCGCGGGCCTGGGGCGCGGTGCGGGGCGCGGGCCGGGCGTGGGGGCCGGGTGTGGGGGCCCGCCCGGCCAAGTGCCCTTTTCCTCAAGCCAGTTGGATCGACGGCGGGGCCGGTGTGTCGCCGACCGGACGGCTGCCGTCCAGGAGGACGCGCGTGACGAGCGCCGGGTCGTCGTTCATCGGAACGTGGCCGCAGCCCGGCAGGCGGACGAGTCGGGCGCCCGGGACGGTGAGCTTGGCCCGCACTCCCTGGCGGCGCGGCAGCAACCGGTCCTTGCTGCCCCACGCCACGGTCACGGGCACGCCCTGGATGTCGTCCGCGAACAGGACGTCCTGCCCGGCCGCCAGGGTCTGTGCGAAGCCGGGGGCCGTGCGCAGGGCCACCGTCTCGGCCACCACGGCCTCCGGGGTACGCCGAGCGGGACGGGCGTAGATGGTGCTGGTCAGGGCGGTGCGGCCGGCGGCCGTGCGGGACATCCGCTCGATGGCGGGCAGCGGCAGCGCCTTCGCCACGCGGCGCATCGTGCGCAGCACGGTGAACGCGTACTGCCGCTCGCCCGGCGTCCAGAAGCCGGCGGGCGAGAGCGCCGTGACGGAGCGGACGAGCTTCTCGCGCCCCATCTCCAGGGCGAGCAGGCCGCCCAGCGAATTGCCCGCGACGTGCGGCCGGTCGATGCCGAGGGCCTCGCACAGTGCGCCGAGTACCGGCACGACGCTGGGCAGGCCGTAGGAGACGGAGCTCGGGAGGGCGGGCGAGGCGCCGAAGCCCGGCAGGTCGACGGCGATCACGTCGCGATCGGCGGTGAGCAGGTCGAAGACGGGGTCCCAGGCCTGGAGGTGGTGGCCTATGCCGTGCAGCAGCAGGAGCGGCTCGCCGGCGCCGCCACGCCGATAGGTCACCGAGGTGGAGCGGCGCCCCAGAGGGGTGTCGATCGTGAACGAAACCTCTGAGGTCATGGCCTGCTCCCTGTCCTGGGCACCGTACGTGGACGTCGTCCGGCACCGCACTTAGACGTCCTGTCAGCAACAACTACCGCTCAGTAGCTTGGAGTTCGAGGAGCGGGAGCGCAAGGGGCAGGCGCGAGCCGGAACGGACGGGGGAGCCTTCGCGTCGTCCGGCGTTGTCCGGATCGGCGCCGTTTGTCGTACGCCTCACGGCGGTGCGAACGTCATGTGAACGCTCTGCGCCAGCTCTCGTGTGCGCTGGGTAACGGAACGAGGATTGGTCTTGACCAAGGGGGTGGGTCGCCCTATGGTCGCAGAGTTAGTGCAGGAACCTTTAATAAACAAGGGCACGGAAAGCCGCCGGGGACACGGCGATTGCGGAGGATCAGGGTGGGGACCACGCAGCTGGAATCGGTGCCGGAACCGAAGTACTGGCACCTCAAGACGGTACTCAGCGAGGCGCTCGACTCGGACTTCGCGGTGGGCGAGATCCTGCCCAACGAGCGCGATCTCGCCGCCCGGTTCGGCGTCGCGCGCGCGACGCTCCGCCAGGCACTTGAGCAGCTCGAACTCGAAGGCCGCCTGCAGCGCCGCCGGGGCGTCGGCACCACCGTCGCCCCGCCGCGCACCGCGGTGTCCGTCGCCACCGCCCAGCACGACTGGCCCGGCGCTCCCGGCGACGCCTGGACCACCGCGGACGCGACGTCCGCCGTCCCGCCCCTCGCGGTACGGCGTCTCTTCGACGCGGACGCCGGCGAAGAGATGCACATCGTGCGCCGCACGCGGGTGGCGCACGGCCAGGCCGTCGCCGCCGAGCTGCTGTACGTCCCGGCCGCTTCGGTGCCCGAACTGTCCGCCATCGACGTGCCGTCGGGCCCGGCCCGCGGGCGCGCCGTCCTGCGCGAGCTGCAGCGCCTCGGCCTCGACGGCCAGGACCGCGCCGTGGAGCTGGGCTCGGCGCGCGCGGACGACGCCAAGGAACTCGACCGGCTGCCCGGCGCCCCCGTACTGGTGGTGACCACTCGCTACGTCACCGAGGGCAGCACCTCCGCGGTCTCGGTCGCCACCTACCGCGCCGACACCTGCCGGCTCACCTTCGGCGACTCGGGCGACCTGGAGATCAGCCACCCGGACCAGCACCGCCAGGCATCCTGACCTGGCTCGCCGGGCCGGCCCGCTGCTCCGGCCGACCCGGCTGATCTGGCCAACCCCGCTGCTCCGGCCGATCCGGCTGGCCGGCCAATCCGTCTGGCCGGCCGATCCGTCTGCTCTGGCTCGCCCCACTGCTCCGGTCCGGCGCCGATGTCGAGCCCTGCCGGGTGCCGTGCCCTGTCGGCGGTCGATGAGCGCTGGGCGCTGGGCGCTGGGCGGTGACCGTGCCCTGGCGACGGCCGGTCAGCGCCGGGCGGTGACCGTGCCCTCCACGGCGAACAGCTCTTCCTCCACATGGTCGAGGGCGAGCCGCAGCGCACCCGTCGCCACCACGGCCTCGCCCAGCATGGAGAGGACCACACGCGGCGGCCGAAGGCAGTAGCGGGCCAACTCCCGGCGCAGCGGCTCCAGTACGCCGTCGATGCCGGCCGCCCAGCCGCCCACGACGACCAGCTCGGGGTCGAGCGCGAGCACCAGCGCGGCCACGTCGTGCACCAGCCGCTGCAGGAACCGCTCGACCGCGGCCTGCGCCCGCTCGTCGCCCTGCCGGGCCAACGCGAACACATCGGCGACGGCCTGCTCGTCCAGCGGGTGCAGTGGCTCGCCCGTCGTCGAAAGCAGCTTCTCGGGGGTGACATCGCGGCCGAGCAGATGCAGCGCCCCGATCTCGCCGGCCGCGCCCCCGAAGCCGCGGTGCAGCCGGCCGCCGATGAGCGAGCCCGCTCCCGGACTCAGGCCGGCCATCACGAAGACGATGTCGTCGGAGTCGGCCGCCGCGCCCTTCCAGTGTTCGGCCACGGCCGCGGCGTTCGCGTCGTTCTCGACCAGGACGGGGCAGCGGAAGGAGCGTCGGAGCCGCTCGCCGAGCGGCAATCCCGTCCACTCGGGCAACGCGGTGCCGAGCCGCACGGTGCCATCCGCCTCGACGATGCCCGGGCTGCCGACCCCGACCGCGCGCAGCGAACTGCGGGCCACACCGGCCCGGCGCAGCACATCGGCGACCGTCATCCGCACCCGCTCAAGACGCTCGTCCGCCGACGCGGTCTCGGGCACCTCGCGGGAACCCGCGCCGAAGATCCGGCCGTCGAGACCGGAGAGCAGCGCGGCAACCCGGTGCGGACCGATCTCTATGCCGAGCAGATGACCCGCCTCGGCCCGGAACCTGAACCGTCGCGCGGGCCGGCCCTGACGCCGTGCCTCACCCTCCTCGGGCGCGGACTCCACCACGAGCCCCGCCTCCATCAACCCGTCGACCACGCCCTCGACCGTGGGCCGGGACAGCCCGGTGATCCGGGTCAGATCGGTGAGTGTGGGAGATTCCGCTCCTCGCAGGGCGTGCAGCACCACCGCGGAATTGATCCTCCGCAGCAGAGAGGGATCCCCGCCGGTCAGCCGCCCCAACGTGTGTCCTCCCAGCTTGTGCGCGTGTCTGCCGGATCGTACTCGCTGGTCAGGTGTACGGCGAGCGGCGGCCGGTAACGGAGGCGCATCAGCTCGGGGCCACGAAACCGGACTCGTACGCGGCGATGACCGCCTGCGTACGGTCCCGCGCGCCCAACTTCGCGAGGATGGCGCTGACATGCGTCTTCACCGTCTCCGTGCCCACGATCAGCTTGGCCGCGATCTCCGCGTTGGACAGCCCCCGCGCCATCAGGCGCAGCACCGCCGCCTCGCGATCGGTGAGCGCCGCCTCGGCCAGCGCCGTACGAACCGTTCCGTTGCTGCCGTACTCGTGGGCGAGCGCCCGCACGGCGGCCGGGAACAGCAGCGAGTCGCCCTCCGCCACCAGCCGGACCGCGTTGACGATCTCGGCCGGCTTGGCCCGCTTGAGCAGGAAACCGTCGGCCCCGGCCCGCAGCGCCTCGTACACGTACTCATCGTTCTCGAACGTGGTCACGACCAGGATCTTCGGCGGCTGCTCGATCGTGCGCAGCACCGCCCGGGTCGCCTCTATGCCGTCCATCAGCGGCATCCGCACATCCATCGCGACCACATCCGGACGCAGTTGCCGCACCAGCGGGATCACGGCGGCGCCGTCGGCCGCCTCACCCACCACCTCGATGTCGGGCTGCGCCTCCAGAACGGCCCGTAGACCCGCCCGGACAAGGGGTTCATCGTCGACGAGAAGTACGGTTACCGGCATTCGACCAGCCTAGTGGGAGGCCGGCCAGGCCCCGCACGGCCTGTGGACAACGCGGGAGGGGCCGCCCTGCCGGGGGATGGGCTCGCTGCCGGCGGTCGGGCCCAGCCGGTCCGGGTCGTTCGGTCTAGGCCCGTCCTGTCCAGCCTGCGGGGTCTTGGTCCGTCCGGTCCCGGATCGCCTGGTCGCGGGCCGTCCGGGAGCGGTCCGCCCAGTCCCGGCCATCCGACGTCGGCCCACCCGACGTCGGCCCACTCCCTCCGAGCTCAGATCAGCGTGTCCAGCGGCAACCGCACCCGCACCCTCCATTCGCCGTCATGTGCCCCCGTCTGCGCCTCCCCTCCCAGCAGTGCGGCGCGCTCCCGTATGCCGCGCAGACCGCTGCCTCCCTTTCCGCCGGGCGCGGGGCCCGACAGCGGATTGGTCACGTCCATCTCAAGTCGCCGCCCTAGCACGGCCATGCGGATCCGTACGGGCACGGGCCCCGAGTGCCGCAGCACATTGGTGAGCGCCTCCTGGAGGATCCGGTACCCCTCCCGCGACACCGGGCCGGGGACCAGCTCCAGTGCCCCGGAGAGCTCGGCCTCGACCGCGGCCCCCGAGCCGCGGGCCGACTCGATGAGCCGGTCCGCTTCCAGCAGGGTCGGGCGCTGACTGGCCGGCAGGCCCGTCTCGCGCAGTACGAGCAGCACCCGTTCCAGGTCCTCAAGGGCGGCCCGGCCTGTCTCCTCGATCGCCGCGAGCGCCCGGTCGGTGAAGGCCGGATCGCCCGCTGCGCGCGCCGCCCCCGCCTGGACCACGGCGACCGTCAGCGCATGACCGATGGAGTCGTGGATCTCGCGGGCAATGCGGTTGCGTTCGAGCAGCAGCTCGGTGCGCTCCTCCAGTGCGGTGAGCCGTTCGCCGGCCGAAGGGCCCAGCAGCGCGCGGGCGATGAAGGTGATGACGTTTCCCGCCAGCACCACACACGCCAGCATCACCGCGAGCGGCACGAGGGCGAGCGGTATGAGCCACCACCGCCCGGACGGCAGGGACGCCATCCACCCGAAGACGACCGGCGGGCCGCCGAACCCGCGCGCGATCAGGTCCGCGGCCGTCGACGGAAGCCAGACGGTCGTCATCATCGCCAGCCCCGCCATCACCAGCCGTGCCTCCAGCCACAGCACGGTGCGCCACCGGTCGCGCCAGGTCGCCGCTGGTGCGACCGTGATCGACGCGTCCGGCCTGCCGCGCTCGCGCGGAGTCAGCAGCAACTGTGCCTGGATACCCTCTTCGAGGCGCACCGCCGGAATCAGCCCGAGCGGCACGACGAGCAGCCCGACCACCCATGCGCGCTCCATGTCGATGAACAGCCAGATCGCCACGAACGCCATGGGGATGACGAGATGCAGCCACCGTGCGTAGGTGACCGGTCGGCCCAGCGGGCGGAGAATGCGGTGCATCCGGCCATCGTGGCAGGACGCCGCGAGCTGCGGCTCCCCCGCACGGGGGAGAAGCTCCCCTCGGTCGGGGGAGGCGTCTGACCTGCGTGGACGGGACGCTTGCGGCATGACACGGATCGACGTCCAAGAGCTGCGCAAGGAGTACGGCACCACGCGAGCGGTGGACCGGCTCACGTTCACGGTCGAGCCCGGCCGCGTGACCGGCTTCCTCGGCCCCAACGGCGCGGGCAAGTCCACCACGATGCGGATTCTGCTCGGCCTCGACCGCCCGACCTCCGGCACCGCGCTGATCGGCGGCCGGCGGTACGCGGATCTGGCGGAGCCGCTGCGCACGGTGGGCGCTCTGCTCGACGCCCAGGCCGCCCACGGCTCCCGCACCGCCCGCGCCCATCTCCGGGCCCTCGCGGCCAGCAACCGCATACCCGCGCGGCGTGTGGACGAGGTGCTTGGACAAGCGGGACTGGCGTCGGTGGCCGGCCGCCGGATCAAGACGTTCTCGCTCGGGATGCGCCAGCGGCTGGGCATAGCGGGCGCCCTGCTCGGTGATCCCTCGGTTGTGATCCTGGACGAGCCGTCCAACGGCCTCGACCCCGAAGGGATCATCTGGACAAGGGAGTTGATGCGCGGCTTGGCCCGTGAGGGCAGGACGGTGCTGGTCTCCAGTCACCTCATGAACGAGACCGCGTCGTTCGCCGACCACCTCGTCGTGCTCGGCCGTGGCCGGCTCCTCGCCGACACCCCGATGCGCGACTTCATCGACTCCCGCATCCGTCCCCGGGTCCGGCTGCGCACCACCGAGGGCGGCAGGCTGCGCGGCGTGCTGCTCGCCAGAGGCTTCGACCCGGTTCAAGGAGACGACGGCTTCTGGCGGGTGGAGGGCGCGAAGGTCGAGGACATCGGCCGGATCGCGGCCCACGAGGGCATACCCGTCCTCGAACTCGCCATGGAGAAGGCCACGTTGGAGCAGGCCTATCTCGACCTCACCGCCGGCCAGGCGGAGTACGCGGCCACGCGTGCCCCGCAGAACATGGAGGCCTGAACGATGATGCACTGCGCGGCACTGCACTGCGAGTGGATCAAAATCCGTTCGCTGCGCTCGCTGATGGGCGCTCTGCTGGCCGTCCCGGGGGCGACGGCGGGCCTGTCCCTCCTCATATGCGGAGCGCTCGGCCGTCCGCAGCCCGGGAGTACGGATTTCGACCCGGTGCTCTTCTCCTACTACGGCCTGAACTTCGGCCAGTTGGCGGCGATCATCTTCGGAGTGATCGCGATGGCGGGCGAATACAAGAACGACGGGATCCGCATATCCCTGGCCGCGGTCCCGGACCGCACCCTGTTCTACGCGGCCAAGCTGGCGGTGGTGGGCGGATGTGTCCTCGCGGTCGGTCTGGCGACCAGCCTGGTCAGCTTTCTGGGCGGACAGGCCCTGATGGACAAGGGCTTCGGCATAGGCATCGGCGATCCCGGCGCGCTGCGGGCGGTCCTTGGCTGCGCCCTCTATCTGACCCTGCTCAGCCTGCTGTCGGCGGGGATCGCGGCCGTCCTGCGCAGCGTCACCGGTGCGCTGAGTGTGCTTGTACCGCTGTTCCTGATCGTCCCGTTCGTGGTGGGAGACGTCTCGCAGGGCGGCAGCGCGGCCGACTTCCTGCCCGATCGGGCAGGACAGCAGGTCCTGCTCCAGGAGCAGCTCGGGCCACTCGGCCCCTGGACCGGGATGGCCGTTCTGCTGGCGTGGACGGCGTTCGCGGTGGGCGGCGGCTGGTGGGGGCTGCGCCGACGCGACGCCTGACCGGAAGGCACCTGACCGGAAGGCATCGGGCGGGGCACTGACGGCACGCCAATTGTCAGTGCCGGGCGGTTTACTGACGACATGACCACCGCTCTGTACCTCCAGCACATCGACTGGTTGCGCTCCCGGGAATTCCCCGCGGAGCGCAGCCGCAGCGGCTCGGGCGTGAGCGGGCCGGGGTACCACTGCTCATGTCTGAGCGGAGACGAGGAGGAATGGGAGGACCTGACGGAACGCCTGGGAAAGCGGGCCCAATGCGTGGCCGATCACGACGCCCTGATCGCCGAGCTCACCCGGCGCTGGGAGGAACCGCAGTGGATCAGTCTCTGGAGTGCCCAGGCCCGCCTGGTCGCGGGGGAGGCGATACCCGAGCCCTGGGCGGAGTTCTCGGTCGGCTTCGACTTCCTCCACCTGTGGCGGATCGAAGGACGCTGGATCGCCATAGGCCTCGACCTGGAGGCGGAGGGCCCCGGCTGGGACCTGAGCGTGACGGTGACGGACGTGGACCCGCCGTAGTGACAGCCGTAGCCCCGACCGGCAGCCGAAGCCCCGACCGGCCGGAGCCGCACCCGGTGCCTCCCGGGCCGCCGGGTCGGGAGACCTACCGCGGGGCTTCCGGGCCGCCGCCGGGCCGGGTGCCTACTGCGGGCCGGTTTCCGCCGCGCAGCGCAGGCGGGCGTACTCCTCGGCCATCGTCTGGGCGGTCCAATGGGCGTTGAGACCGCTGGGGTTGGGCAGGGCCCACACCCGGGTCGTACCGATCATGTGCGCCTGCGGACCGATGCGGGCCTTGCGGTCACCGAACGCGGTGCGGTAGGCGGTGACGCCGACCACGGCCAGCCACCGGGGGCGCAGCCGCTCGACCTTCTCGGCCAGCAGGCGCCCGCCCTCGCGGAACTCCTCGGCGCCGATCTCGTCGGCACGCGCCGTGGCCCGGGCCACGACGTTGGTGATGCCGAGCCCGTAGGAGAGGAGTTCGTCCTGTTCGGAGGGCTTCAACTGCCGGGGGGTGAAGCCGGACAGGTGGAGCACCGGCCAGAAGCGGTTGCCGGGGCGGGCGAAGTGGTGTCCGGTGGCCCCCGACATCAGGCCGGGGTTGATGCCGCAGAACAGGACGGACAGGCCGCCCGCGATCACGTCGGGGATGACGGTGTCGCGGGCGGCCTGGAGCTCCTCGGGAGTCAGCACGGGGCGGGGCTCAGAGGATCGAGCCCGGGGTGTAACCGGCGGCCGCGGGATGCTGCTTGACGATCTCCTCGATGCGGGAGACCACGGCGCCCACCTGGTCGCCGGCGGCGCCGGTGAAGGACAGCTTGTCGGCCATCAGTGCGTCGAGCTGGGCCCGGTCCAGCGGCATGCGCTCGTCGGTGGCCAGCTTGTCGAGGAGTTCGTTGCGCTCGGCGCCCTGCTCGCGCATGGCGAGCGCGGAGGCGACGGCGTGCTCCTTGATGACCTCGTGCGCGGCCTCCCGGCCCACTCCGGCGCGCACGGCGGCCATCAGGACCTTCGTCGTCGCCAGGAACGGCAGGTAGCGGTCCAGTTCGCGGGCGACGACGGCCGGGAACGCGCCGAACTCGTCGAGCACGGTGAGGAACGTCTCCAGGAGGCCGTCGAAGGCGAAGAAGGCGTCGGGCAGCGCTACCCGGCGGACCACGGAGCAGGAGACGTCGCCCTCGTTCCACTGGTCGCCCGCCAGCTCGCCGGTCATCGAGGCGTATCCGCGCAGGATCACCATGAGGCCGTTGACGCGCTCGCAGGAGCGGGTGTTCATCTTGTGCGGCATCGCGGACGAGCCGACCTGGCCGGGCTTGAAGCCCTCGGTGACGAGTTCGTGGCCGGCCATCAGGCGGATGGTCTTGGCGACCGAGGAGGGCGCGGCGGCCAGCTGGACGAGCGCGGTCACGACGTCGTAATCGAGGGAGCGCGGGTAGACCTGGCCGACGGAGGTGAAGGCGTGGGCGAAACCGAGGTGGCCCGCGATGCGCTGCTCCAGGTCGGCGAGCTTCGAGGCGTCGCCGCCGAGGAGGTCCAGCATGTCCTGGGCGGTGCCGACCGGGCCCTTGATGCCGCGCAGCGGGTAACGCGCGAGCAGGTCCTCCAGGCGGCCGTAGGCCATCAGGAGTTCGTCGGCGGCGGTCGCGAAACGCTTGCCCAGGGTGGTGGCCTGCGCGGCCACGTTGTGCGAGCGCCCGGCCATGACCAGTTCGGCGTACTCGCCGGAGAGCTTGCCCAGGCGGGCCAGGACCGCCACCGTGCGGTCCCGCATCAGTTCCAGGGACAGCCGGATCTGGAGCTGCTCGACGTTCTCGGTCAGGTCGCGGGAGGTCATGCCCTTGTGGACCTGCTCGTGCCCGGCGAGGGCGTTGAACTCCTCGATGCGGGCCTTCACATCGTGCCGGGTCACCTTCTCGCGCTCGGCGATCGAGGCGAGGTCGACCTGGTCGACGACGCGCTCGTAGTCGGCGAGCGCGGCCTCCGGCACCTCGATCCCCAGGTCCTTCTGGGCGCGCAGCACGGCCAGCCACAGCCGGCGCTCCAGCTTGACCTTCTGCTCGGGGGACCAGAGGACGGCGAGCTCCGCGGAGGCGTAGCGGCCGGCCAGGACGTTCGGGATGCGAGGCTTCGCAGACACAGCAGTCACGTGTCCAGAGTCTACTGGCGATTTCTGCAGGCCAGCGCCCCACCCCGGTTTGTGCCTTGCTACGAGAGAGCGGGTGGGGCACGGTGCGCGACGGGTGGTGGGCAGAGCGTGATGGCGGGGCTCATGCGTCGGTGTCGTCCGCCAGGTCGAAGCCGAGGGCCTCGGCCGCCGCGGCGGGGGTGGGCTGGGTCCACAGTCCGGCCAGCGCCTCGCGCGAGGACAGTGAGCGCGGCTCGGCGCGGTCCAGGTAGAGAACCCCGTCGAGGTGGTCCGTCTCGTGCTGGACAATGCGGGCGGGCCAGCCGGTGAACACCTCGTCGATCGGCCGGCCCCGCTCGTCCAGCGCCCGCAGCCGTACGCTGCGGTGCCGGGCCACCACCGCGCCCCAGCCCGGCACGCTCAGACAGCCCTCGAAGAACGCGGCCCGGCCGGGCCCCTCCGGCGCGTACGAAGGATTGACCAGGACCCGGAACGGCTGCGGCACCCGGCCCCTCACCCGCCGGATCTCCTCGGAGACGTCCGCCGTGTCCTCGATCACGGCCAGCCGCAGCGGCAGGCCGACCTGCGGGGCCGCGAGACCGACGCCGGGGGCGGCACGCATGGTCTCGCGCATGGCCTCGATCAGCCGGTCGAGACGCGCGCCGCCGAGACCGGCGTCCATCGGCCCGGTGGGCCGGCGCAGGACCGGCGCTCCGGCGGAGACGATCGGCAAGGGGCCCGTACCGGCGAGGAGTTCATCGACCAGATCGGGGAGCGAGGGAGAGGCCATGGGCCCAGCATGCCAAGCGTGATCGTCCACCGCCCCCCCGGGTCGGACCGCCCCGGCCGCGCCGTACGGGCCGTCGACCGGGCCGCGGGGCAGGCGCGCCGACGCCCGAGGTGATGGCCGGCCGCGGGTGTGCGGCGCGGACGCGACGGCCGCCCCGCGGGAATGCGGGAGGGGACGCGGCACCTTGTCCTAGGGGTGCGCGCGTGCGTGTACGGATCCGGCGAGGCGCCCGGCGTGGAGATCACGCACGGGCGGCTGCCCCGTGTCCGGCATCGGCGCGCCCGGCGGCCCCCGGCCGTGTGAGCCCCGCATCGAGAACGAGGAGAACATGTCCCACCCGCCCGTCCGCACCGAGATCCCGCCGCATCCGCTGGACAACCCCGCCTACACCTCACTGACCGGAGTGCACGCCCGCTTCGCCGAGGCGCGCGGTCGGGTCCTGCGCTACGAGACCGACGTCTCGCCCTGGCTCGGACTGCCCCCGGAGCCCGAGGCCGCCGACTGGGCGGACATAGCCGCGCTGGCCGGTCCCGGCGGTGAGGTCTCGCTGGCCGGGGTGCGCAGTCCGCTGCCCCGCGACTGGGAGATCACGTTCGATGTGGACGGCGTCCAGATGGTGGGCGAGGCGGTCGAGGCGCGCCCGGACGACGAGGCGGTCCGGCTCGGCGCCGTCGACGTGCCCGAGATGCTCGACCTGGTGGAGCGGACCCGCCCGGGCCCCTTCCTGCCCCGCACCGTGGAACTCGGCACCTACCTGGGCATCCGTCGCGAGGGCCGGCTGATCGCGATGGCGGGGGAGCGGCTGCGTCCGCCGGGCTGGACCGAGATCAGTGCGGTCTGCACCGACGACGCCTTCCGCGGCCAGGGCCTCGGCTCCCGCCTGATCCGCGCCGTCGCGGCAGTGATCGAGGAGCGCGGCGACGTCCCGTTCCTGCACACCGGCGCCGCCAACACCGGGGCCATCCGGCTGTACGAGTCCCTGGGCTTCCGGCTGCGTCAGGAGACCCGGTTCGTCGGTGTCCGCGTGCCGGCTCCGGCTCCGGTGCCGGTGCCGGTCGCCGCCGGCTGACGGGCACGGGGCGAGCGAGCGTCCCCGTACCGACACCACGCACGCTCATACCGACACCGCGCCTGCTCATACCGACGCCACGCCCACTCGAACCGCCAACCCACCGAACGGCGTTGTGAGTTGACGGTACGTCAGGGCTGAGTCGACGGGTGTGGATACGGGCCGGCCACCGGCGCGCTCAGTCCTCGGCCCGTACCCACTCCGACACCGGCCCGGGGCGGGCCGGGTCCGCAGGAGTGACCCAGAATGCCCGCCCCTCCTCGGCGCTGAAATGGGCCCCGCTGCGACCGTCGCCGGAGGAGCGGCCCGTCAGGCGGCGCCCTATCCACGGCAC
The DNA here is from genome assembly GCF_043202815.1 of Streptomyces sp. NPDC048111. Lineage (NCBI taxonomy): Bacteria > Bacillati > Actinomycetota > Actinomycetes > Kitasatosporales > Streptomycetaceae > Streptomyces > Streptomyces sp. NPDC048111. The sequence goes on along the minus strand of NZ_JBIDBD010000001.1, from coordinate 954,535 downwards.
CAGGTGCTGGCGGGCGAAGCGCAGGTCGGCAGTGCGGCTCGCGGCCCAGCCCGGCCTGGCCGGCGGGGGCAGGGGCGAGCGCCAGTCGTCCTCCGCATCCAGGCCCAGGGTCTGCCAGACGGCCTCGGCCACCCTGCGGTGCCCCTCGGGCGTCAGGTGCAGCCGGTCGAAGTCCCACAGATGCTGCTCGGCGAGCGCGGGTGCGCCGTAGAGGTCGACGACCAACGCGCCGTGCCGGTCCGCGAGTTCGTCGATGTGCGCGAAGAGTTCCTCCATGCGCGGCCGGAAGCGGTCGAGCACCGGGCCGTTGCGGCCGGGGCTGCGCATGAGGACCAGCTGCCCGCAGGCCGGCGCGAGCCGCTCGACCGCCTCGGTGAGCAGGCCGCGCACCCGGCCCATGTCGCACTTGGGCCGCAGCGTGTCGTTGAGTCCGCCGACCAGCGTGACGACGTCCGGACGCAGCGCTGCCGCCGCCGGCACCTGCTCCTCGACGATCTGCCCGATGAGCTTGCCGCGTACCGCGAGGTTGGCGTAGCGGAAGCCGGGCACGCGGGCCGCGAGGCGGCCGGCGAGCACATCGGCCCAGCCGCGGTAGGAGCCGTCGGGAAGCCGGTCGGACATGCCCTCGGTGAAGGAGTCCCCGATCGCGGCGAAGCTGGTGTATGGCGCATTCATCTCCATGGCGGTGTGATCGTACCGCGCGGTACGGAGATGTTCCGGGGTGGCGGCCCCTGGCCGGTACTCGTCGGCGAAGAGGCTGGTCAGAGGCTTTCCGGCGGGCCCATTTCGCGGTATGCCAAGAACACATCACTTAATTCCGTCCCGGCCGCACGGCCGGTGAGAGAGCGAGCGTGCGATGTTGTTCACTGCGGCCTTCTGGAAGGCCACCGCCGAGCGGGCCATCCGCACCTTCGCCCAGGCACTCGCCGCCGTGCTAACGGCCGGCGCGACCAATCTCCTCGACGTCCACTGGACGGCGGCCTTCGCCACCGCGGGCATGGCGGCCCTGCTCGCCGTGCTGATGGCGGTCGGCTCCGCGCAGCTGGGACAGCCGGGCCCGGGCCTGACCGAGACCACCAACCCGGCCGCCCCCAAGGTCGTGGCGACCCCGGCGGCGCCGGCCCCGCCCACCGCGCAGACCGGGCCGGCCACCCCGACCGGCTGACCCGCGCGGCGGGTGCCGCGCCCGATGACTGGCCCCGGCCGATGGGCGGGCCCGGCTCGAAGAACCGGCCGGGCCGGAACGCACGCCCGCCGGGCGGCCCGGGTCAGGCCGTGGCCGGCGGCCCCACGAGTTCGCGCAGCACGTCCTCCATGCTGACCAGACCGGCCAGTTTGCCGTCCTCGTCCAGCACGGCGGCCAGATGCGTACGGCTGCGCCGCATCGCGGTCAGCACGTCGTCCAGCGGGCTCGCGGCGCGCACCCGGGCGATCGGCCGCAGCGCCGCGACGGGGAAGGCCACGTCGCGCGGCGCCGCGTCCAGGGCGTCCTTGACGTGCAGATAGCCGAGGATGCGGCTGTCGTCGTCGACGACCGGGAACCGGGAGAACCCGGAGGACGCGGCCAGCCGCTCCAGCTCCGCGGGAGTGGCGCCGACCGCGGCCCGCACCACCTTCTCCAGCGGTACCACCACGTCCCGCACCGGCCTGCGCCCCAGTTCGAGGGCGTCGTGCAGGCGCTCGGCGGCCCGGTCGTCCAGCAGCCCCGCATCGCCCGCGTCGGTCACCAGACGGGCCAGTTCGTCGTCCGAGAAGGTCGCGGCGACATGGTCCTTGGCGTCGACCCTGAGCAGTTTCAGGATGGCGTTGGCGAACGCGTTGATGGCGAAGATCACCGGGCGCAGCGCCCGGGCCAGCGTCACGAGCGGCGGACCGAGCAGCAGCGCGGTGCGGGCCGGTTCGGCGAGCGCGATGTTCTTCGGCACCATCTCGCCGAGCAGCATGTGCAGATACGTCGCGACCGCGAGGGCGAGCACGAACGACACCGGGTGGATCAGCCCGTCCGGCACCCCCACCCAGTCGAAGACCGGCGCGACGAGGTGGGCGATGGCCGGTTCGGCGACCACACCGAGCACCAGGGTGCACAGCGTGATGCCGAGCTGGGCCGCGGCCATCAGGGCCGACACGTGCTCCAGGCCCCAAATGACGCTGCGGGCGCGGCGGTTGCCGTCCTCGGCGAGCGGTTCGATCTGGCTGCGGCGCACCGAGATCAGGGCGAACTCGGCGCCGACGAAGAAGGCGTTGACCACCAGGGTGGCCAGACCGATCAGAATCTGGATCACGGTCATCGGCCGGCCTCCTCGTCGTCATCGGCGGTCAGCGGCGCGTGCAGCAGCACCCGGGCCGCGCGCCGCCCGGCCGCGTCGACCACGTCGAGCCGCCAGCCGGCCAGCTCCACGCGGTCGCCCACGGTGGGGATCCGGCCGAGCCGGGTGGCCACCAGGCCGGCGAGGGTCTCGTACGGGCCGTCCGGGACGCGCAGCCCGATCACTGCGAGCTGGTCGTCGCGGGCGGCGCCGTCCGCGGAGTAGAGGGTGCGGCCGTCGGCGTCCTGCCCGGCGGGCGCGAGGTCGGGGGTCTCGTGCGGGTCGTGCTCGTCGCGGACCTCGCCGACGACCTCCTCCACGATGTCCTCCATCGTCACGACACCGGCGGTGCCGCCGTACTCGTCGATGACGACGGCCATGGTCCGCCTGCCGTAGAGCTGGTCGAGCAGCCGGTCGACGGTGAGCGTCGCCGGCACGAGCAGCGGCTCGCGCAGCAGCGAGGTGACCGGGTGCAGCCGCCGGCGCTCGGCGGGGACCGCGAGGACGTCCTTGATGTGCGCGATGCCCACGACCGAGTCGAGGCTGCCCCGGTAGACGGGGAAGCGGGAGAGGCCCGTGGCGCGGGTCGCGTTGGCGACGTCCTCGGCGGTGGCCTGGACGTCGAGCGCGGTGACCTGCACGCGCGGTGTCATGACGTTCTCCGCGTTGAGCCCGGCCAGGCCGAGCGTGCGGACGAACAGCTCCGCCGTGTCCGCCTCCAGGGCGCCCTCCTTGGCCGAGTGGCGGGCCAGGGCGACGAGCTCCTGGGGGCTGCGCGCGGAGGCCAGCTCCTCGGCGGGCTCCAGACCGAAACGGCGCACGAGGTGGTTGGCCGAGGTGTTGAGATGGCTGATCAGCGGGCGGAAGGCGGCGCTGAAGGCGCGCTGCGGCGCGGAGACGACCTTGGCCACGGCGACCGGCGAGGAGATGGCCCAGTTCTTGGGCACCAGCTCGCCGACGACCATCAGGAACACGGTGGACAGGACCATGCCGAGCACCAGGGCCACCGAGCCCGCGCTCGTCCTGGACAGACCGATCGCTTCGAGCGGCCCGGTGAGCAGCTTGGCGATCGAGGGCTTGGCGATCATGCCGATGACGAGGCCGGTGACGGTGATGCCGAGCTGGGCGCCGGACAGCTGGAAGGTGAGGCTGCGCACGGCTTTGAGGGCGCTGGAGGCACCGCGTTCGCCGCGCTCGACCGCACGCTCCAGGTCGCTGCGCTCGGCGGTGGTGAGGGAGAACTCGGCCGCCACGAAGACCGCGCAGACCAGCGAGAGCAGCACGGCCGCCAGGAGCAGGAGCACTTCGGTCATCGGGTCACCTCCGTCCCATGATCGGCCAGGGGGAGGCGGGGCGCACGGTGTCGCGCGGAGGAAGGGGTACTGGGAGGCTCGCCCATGGGCGGACGCTCACACCTTTCAGTCGATGGGTGATCAGCGGTCCACCCATGGTAAAGCACTGGCAAAGGAAGGGGCGGGGCGCGGGCTCAGCCCAGCGGCTTCACCCAGCGGCGCCACTGCTCCTCGGGCCCGTATCCCGCGGCCCGCCAGGCCTCGTGCGCCGACTCGTTGCGCACCAGCACCATCGCGTCCGACCGCCGCCCGCCGAGCGCGGCGAACCGCTCCTCGGCCGCGTCGAGCAGTGCCCGTGCGACACCCCGGCGGCGGTGGTCGGGGTGCACCGCCAGGCGGTACAGATGGCAGCGCCAGCCGTCGAAGCCCGCGATCACGGTGCCGATCAGAGCCCCCGCCCGTTCCGCGAGGAGCAGCGCCCCCCGGTCGCGCACGACGAGACGCTCCACGCCCGCCCGGTCGTCACTGATGCTGGTGCCTTCGGCGGCGGTCTTCCAGAAGGCCAGGACCGCGTCCAGGTCCCCAGGGCCCGCGGGCCGTATGTGCAACTCGTCCATGGCCCCATCCCACCACCGGCGCGCGGCCCGGCGCGACCCCCCGCGGCGCGCCGGGCCGGCCGCCCCGGCGCTACCGCTCGGCCGGGCCGGGCGCCGGGCGTCGCGCGACGCCGAGCACACAGGGGGCGCAGGGCGCCGCGAACCCCTTCTCGGGCACCCGCAGACGGCGGTACCCGACGAGTTCGAAGCCCGCCTCCTCGATCGCGCCCAGCGGGTCGCGTGCCGTGTGACAGCCGCCGAACAGCCGTGGCCACACCGTGCGGTCGAGTCCCCGCTGCACCGCCGCGAGCACCCGTCCGTCCGCCCGGCCGTGCTCGAAGAACCTCAGCTCGCCGCCCGGGCGCAGCACCCGCCGCAGCTCCGCGAGCGCGCGCGGCAGATCACGCACCGAGCACAGCACCAGGGAGGCGACGGCCGCGTCGAAGGCCTCGCTCTTGACCGGCAGCGCCTCGGCCGCTCCCGGCACCACGTCCACCGGCACCTCGGCCCGCAGGGCCGCGCGGACCGCCAACTGCCGCAGCGTGCGCTCCGGTTCGAGCGCCACCACCTCGCAGACGGCGGCCGGGTAGTGCGCGAAGTTGAGCCCGTTCCCGGCGCCGACCTCGATCACGCGCCCCGAGAGCCCGGTGAGCAGTTCCGCGCGGTGGGCCGAGATCCCGGCCCGCAGGTCCACGGCCTCGCTGTAGCGGGCGTAGAAGCGGGCGAAGACGGGATGGTGCACGGCATCCGGGGCGATCGTGGTGCGCTGCGCCATGTCGGACCTCCTGAGCCTCGGGCGGCGGAGCGGGGCGTGCGGCGGACGCGGCCGGTCGGCGTGCGACCCACCGGCACCCCTCAACGCCATTGTCCCCGCGCCCGGCACGCTCACCCGTCGGTGGCCGCCACGAAGCAGAACTCGTTGCCCTCGGGATCCCGCATCACCTGGAAGGTGCCCTGCGCGTCGGTCACGGTCGGGCCGACCGGCACCGCGCCGCGCCGCACGGCCGCCGCCCGGGCCCGGGGCACGTCCTCGACCGCGAGGTCCAGGTGCAGCCGGTTCTTGGCGTCCTTGGCCTCCGGCACCCGCTGGAAGGCGAGGCGCGCCGCGCCCGGCGGGTCGACGTGCGCCCACGCGGCGTCTCGCACCACGGCCCGCCCGCCGAGCAGTGCGGCCCAGAACCGGGCGAGCCGCCCGGGATCCGCGCAGTCCACGACGAGCTGCCCGATGCGGGCGCGTAACACAGCCATCAGATACTCCAAACGCCGCCGAGCGCCGGGGCGAGCCAACCGGCCGCTCGGGTACGGAAGTCGGCGGGCGCCAGTCGTCCGGCGCCCTCGGGCACGGTGCCGAGCAGGGGCGCGCCGGCCACCACCGGAAGGTCCGCGAGGTTGCACCGCGAGGCCAGGTCGGGCTCGGCCGGCCAGCTGCCCACGACGACCCCGGCGAAGTCGAGGTCCCGGGCCCGCAGGGCCTCGCCGGTCAGGGCCGTCGAGTTGAGTGTGCCCAGTCCGGCGGGCGTCACCACCAGGACCGGGGCGCCGAGCAGCCGGGCCGCGTCCGCGAGGGTGCCGCCCCGTTCGTCGAAGCGGACGAGCAGGCCGCCCGCGCCCTCGACCAGGACCAGGTCGTGCTCGGTGGCCAGCTTCGCCGCGGCCCCGGCCACGTCCTCCGGCCCCACCGGCCTCATGCCGGCCCGCCGGGCCGCGGTGTCGGGTGCCAACGGCTCGGGGAACCGGGCCAGTTCGGCGCCGGTCACCGCCTCGCCGGCCAGCCGCCGCACCTCGAAGACATCACCGGGCTCGCCCGGAGCGACCCCTGTCTGTGCCGGTTTGAGCACGGCCACCGAGCGGCCGCCGGCCAGCGCCACGGCGGCGACGGCCGCCGTGGTGACCGTCTTGCCGATCTCGGTGCCCGTTCCGCTCACGACCAGAATCGTCATCTCAGCCCTCCCGCGCCGCCGCGCACACCGCGCGGCAGATCTGCGCCAGGTCGTCGTCGTCCGTCACATAGGGCGGCATGGTGTAGATCAGGTCCCGGAACGGCCGCAGCCACACGCCCTCGCGCACCGCCGCGGCGGTCGCCGCCGCCATGTCCACGTCGTGATCCAGCTGGACGACACCGATGGCCCCGAGCACCCGCACCTCGCGGACGCCCTCGATCGAGCGGGCCGCACCGAGCCCGTCGAGCAGCCCCGCCCCGATGCGCTTGACCTCGCCCCGCCAGTCCTGGCCGAGGAGCAGGTCGATCGAGGCGAGCGCCACCGAGGCGGCCAGCGGATTGCCCATGAACGTCGGCCCGTGCGCGAGGACCGGGACCTCGCCCGAGGAGATGCCCTCGGCGACCCGGCCGGTGCACAGCGTCGCCGCCATCGAGAGATAGCCGCCGGTGAGCGCCTTGCCCACGCACATCACGTCCGGGGCGACGCGGGCGTGGTCGGCCGCGAACAGCTCCCCGGTCCGCCCGAAGCCGGACGCGATCTCGTCGAAGACGAGCAGCACGCCGTGCTCGTCGCAGGCCTCGCGCAGCACCCGCAGATAGCGCGGCGCGTGGAAGCGCATGCCGCCCGCGCCCTGCACCACCGGCTCCACGATCACCGCGGCCAGCTCGTCCGCGTGACGCGCGACCGCCTCGCGCAGCTCCTGGGCGTATCCCTCGTCGAACTCCGCGGGCGGGGCGCCCACGAAGACCTGGCGGGGCAGCGCCCCCTGCCACAGCTCGTGCATCCCGCCCTCGGGGTCGCACACCGACATCGGCTGCCAGGTGTCGCCGTGGTAGCCGCCGCGCCAGGTGAGCAGCCGCCGCTTGCCCGGCCGTCCCACCGAGCGCCAGTACTGCAGGCACATCTTCACGGCGACCTCGACGGCCACCGAGCCCGAGTCGCTGAGGAAGACGTGCTGGAGCGGCCCGGGTGTGATCTCCACGAGCCGGGCGGCGAGCCGCACGGCGGGCTCATGGGTGAGCCCGCCGAACATGACATGGCTCATCCGCTCCAGCTGGCCACGCGCCGCCTCGTTGAGCACCGGGTGGTTGTAGCCGTGCACGGCCGACCACCACGACGACATCCCGTCGATCAACTCGCGCTGCCCGTGCGCCGGTTCGGCCAGCCGCAGCCGTACGCCCGACGCCGACTCGACCAGGAGCTGCTCCTGCCGGTTGGGCATCGGGCCGTACGGGTGCCAGACGTGCCGGCGGTCCAGGTCGAGCAGTTCCGCGGGGGAGTGCTCAGGCATTGGGGGCGAGGTCCGTTCCGGCGCCCCGGCGGCGGACGGCCACCAGATCGGTACGGGCCTGGTCGGCGGGGGCCGTCTGCTCGGGCAGCGCCGGAGCCTCGTGGCCGCCGCACGGTCCGCAGCCGCCGCCCTCGTGGGAGCCGCAGGCGCCGTCCTCGTGCGAACCGCAGCCGGCCGGGGAGCTGCCGCAGCCCGTGGCGGCGAGCGCGTCGGCGCGGTGGCGCGGCAGGGTCGTGGTGCCCGCGCCCTCCACCTCGAAACCGGCGTCCGCGATCATGTCGAGGTCGGCCTGGCCGGCCTGGCCCTCGCTGGTCAGGTAGTCGCCCAGGAAGATCGAGTTGACCAGGTGCAGCGCGAGCGGCTGCATCGTGCGCAGGTGCACCTCGCGGCCACCGGCCAGGCGCACCTCGACATCGGGGCACACGAACCGGGTCATGGCGAGGATGCGCAGACAGCGCTGCGGGGTGAGGTTCCACTCCTTGCCGAGCGGGGTGCCCTCGAACGGGATCAGGAAGTTCACCGGCACCGAGTCCGGGTCGAGCTCGCGCAGCGAGAAGACGACGTCCACCAGGTCCTCGTCGGACTCGCCCATGCCGGCGATCAGGCCCGAGCAGGCCGAGAGGCCCGCGTCGTGCGCCTTGGTCACGGTGTCCACGCGGTCCTGGTAGGTGTGCGTGGTCGTGATGTCCCCGTACGTCCCCTCGGACGTGTTGAGGTTGTGGTTGTAGGCGTCGGCGCCCGCCGCGCGCAGCCGCTCGGCCTGGCCGTCGGAGAGCAGACCGAGGCAGGCGCAGACCTCCACGCCCTCGTTCTGCTCCTTGATCGCCTCGATGGTCTCGGAGACGCGGGTGATGTCGCGGTCCGTGGGGCCGCGGCCGCTGGCCACCAGGCAGACCCGCTTCGCACCGCCGGCCACGCCCGCGGCGGCCGCCTTGGAGGCCTCGTCCGGCTTGAGCCAGGTGTACTTCAGGATGTCGGCCTTGGAGCCGAGCCGCTGGGAGCAGTACGAACAGTCCTCGGGGCACAGGCCCGACTTCAGGTTGACCAGATAGTTGAGCTTCACCCGGCGCCCGAACCACTGGCGGCGCACCTTGCCGGCCGCGGCCACCACATCGAGAAGTTCGTCGTCGGAGGTCGCCAGTACGGCGAGCGCCTCTTCGCGGGTCGGCAGTTCGCGCCGCAGCCCCTTGTCCACCAGCGTGTTCAGCAGGTCCATGGCGCCGATCTTCGCGTACGGCACGGCCTGCGGCCAAGGTAGGGATCCCACAACACGGGCCGTTTGAGGTGTGTGCATCGCCACACCATGACCGGCCATGGCTGCGGCTAGGGTCTGTCGGCAGCCTACAAAAAGGGACTCCATCATGCCGCGAGCGCCGTTCGACTGGATCGACGGAGAATCCGAGCGCCGCGAGCGCGCCGGCCTGGTCCGCACCCTGCGGCCCCGCGCCGCGGACCAGGACCTCCTGGACCTGGCGAGCAACGACTACCTGGGCCTGACCCGCCACCCCGCGGTCGTCGCCGGGGCCGTGGACGCGGCCCACCGCTGGGGCGCCGGCGCCACCGGCTCCCGGCTGGTCACCGGCACCACCGCGCTGCACGACGAGCTGGAGCGCGAACTCGCCGCGTTCTGCGGCTTCGAGGCGGCCCTGGTCTTCTCCTCGGGATACGCGGCCAACCTCGCGGCGCTCACCGCACTCGGCCCGCACGGCTCGCTGATCGTCTCCGACGCGGGCAACCACGCCTCGATCGTGGACGGCTGCCGGCTGGCCCGTGCCCGTACCGAGGTCGTGCCGCACGCCGAGCCGGCGGCCGTCCGCAAGGCCCTGGACGCCCACGGCGGCCCCGGCCTCGCCGTGTCGGACTCGGTGTTCTCGGTCGACGGCGACGCCGCGCCGCTCGGTCAACTGGCCTCGGTCTGCCGGGAGTTCGGGGCCGCCCTCGTGGTGGACGACGCGCACGGGCTCGGCGTGCTCGGCGAGGGGGGACGCGGGGCGCTGCACGCGGCGGGGCTCGCGGGCGCGGACGACGTGGTCGCCACCGTCACCCTGTCGAAGTCGCTGGGCAGCCAGGGCGGCGCCGTTCTGGGCCCCGCCCGGGTCATCCGGCACCTGGTGAACGCGGCCCGCACCTTCATCTTCGACACCGGACTCGCCCCCGCGGCGGCCGGGGGCGCGCTCGCCGCCCTTCGACTGCTGCGCGCCGAACCGGAGTTGGCGGGCCGGGCCCGGGCGGTCGCCGCCGAACTGCACGGCAGGATCACCGCCGCGGGGCATGCGGCGGTGCGCCCCGACGCGGCGGTCGTCTCCGTGCGCGCGCCCTCACCGGAGGCCGCGGTGGCCTGGGCGGCGGACTGCCGTGCGGCCGGTCTGGTGGTGGGCTGCTTCCGGCCGCCGTCGGTGCCGGACGGCATCTCGCGGATCCGGCTCACCGCGCGCGCCGATCTGACGGAACAGCAGGTGGACAGGGCGGTGGGCGCGATCCTGCGGACCGCGCCCATTGTGTGACGGTGCGTCAATCCCCGTTGCTGACAGCGGAGATGAAGCGGTGCCAGGCGGGGGCGCCGAAGAGCAGCGCGGGCCCGCCGATCCGTTGGGAGTCGCGCACGGCCAGTAGCTCGCCATTGAGCCGGGCCGTCTCGACACAGTTGTTCATGCCCACGCTGCGGCTGCTGCGCCACCACGTGACACCGGTGAGGGAAGTGCTGGAAGGAACGTGCGCAGGGTGTGCGGCCATCATGCCTCCCCACTCGCCACGGACTGGCCCGGTCCTTCCCGGGCGGTCCTGGCGATGAGATCCAACGAGTCCTCGGAGGAAAGCGCGAGTGCCTGAACGGTCTGGACCGCGGCACTGTACGCCTCAAGGTCTTCTCTCCGTTCGAGGTAGAGGCTACTCGTCAAGTGGTCGATAACAACCACATCCAGATCAGAAATGGCCGGAAACGAAAACATCATGAAAGGCCCCGTGAGGCCGACATAGCCGCCCGTCCGGAACGGGATCACCTGGAGCCGCACATGGGGCAGGGCGGCGACGTCGAGCAGATGCCGCAACTGCTCCCGCATCGCCGCACGGCCACCGACCCCGCGGCGCAGGACCGCCTCGTCGAGCACCGCGCTGAGCACCAGGGGCGGATCGGCCCTCAGCACCTCCTGGCGGGCGATCCGCACCTCCACGAGCGAGTCGACCTTGTCCGGCGGCAGCCCCGCGAGCGCCGCCCGCGTGACCGCCCGCGCGTACGCCGGCGTCTGCAACAGGCCCGGGACCACCGAGGTCTCCAGCGTGCGCGCCGTGCGCGCCTGCGACTCCAGACTGATGAAGTCGCGGTACTGCGGCGGCAGCAGCCCCCGGTACGCCTGCGCCCAGCCGGCCCCGTCACCGTCGGCCGAATCCGCCAACGCCCCCAGCAGCGACCGCAGTTGCCGGTCGTTCACCCCGTACGCGTCGAGCAGCCGGGCCACGTCCGCCGGCTTCACGCCGCTGCGCCCGGTCTCGATCCGGCTCACCTTCGACTGGTGCCAGCCGACCAGCAGGGCCGCCTCCCCGCTGGTGAAACCCGCCCGGTCGCGCAGCTTGCGCAGCTCCTCACCGAGCTTGCGTCTGCGCACCGCCGGTCCCTGGCCCATGACCGCCTCCTTCGCCTCCGGCGAGGGGTAAGTGTGGGCCCAAATACGGTCTGCCGTCGCAGAGTTCACCGCTTTGAGCGACAGATATATGCATATCTTGGTGGATCGCACCCGAGACCGGCACGATGAGTGGCACTCTGGCGCGAAGCACAATCCGAGGCCGACACCGTCGTCGCGAGCGCTCGACGCCACGAGTGACCAGCCGGCCCGGGTGGGAAAGGGACAGCGTCGCCATGGCAGACCACCTCGAAGCAACCGTCACTCTGCCGAGCGATCCCGCCTCGGTGTCCGCGGCACGGCGGTACGTCGCCGGGATTCTCACCGACTGGGGCCTGCCGCCCGACGCCGAGGCGGCCGACACGGTCCGCCTCATCGTCTCGGAACTCGCCACCAACGCCGTCCAGCACACCTTCGGCCAGTCGCCCACCTTCACCGTGGACGTCCATCTCGAACGCGAGGAGGAGCTGCGGATCGGCGTCACCGACAGCCATCCGCGCTGGCCGAAACGATTGCCCGCGGCCGTGCAGCAGGACAACGGGCGCGGCATGGTCATCATCCGCTGGCTCGCGGCCGAGTCCGGCGGGCGCCTCTCGGTCGCGCCCACCGCGGACGGCGGCAAGACGGTCTGGATCGCCCTGCCGTGGACCGTGTCGGTCCAGAGCGGCTAGGCGGGCCCGTCGCCCCTGGACCCGCCCCCGCCCCCGCCGCCGCCGGACCCGTCGCCCCTCAGCCGACCCGCCCGTACCAGACGCTGTTGCTCCAGATCCGTTCGAGACGGACGACCGTGCCGGTCTTGGGGGAGTGCCAGATCCGGTCCTTCCCCGCGTAGATCCCCACGTGGTACACCCTCGTGCCGGAGTGGAAGAACACCAGGTCGCCCGCCTTGCGGGTGGAGGCGCTGACGTGCCGGGAGCTGTTGTACTGCTGCTGCGCCGAGCGCGGCAGCCGGCGGCCCGCCTCCTTGAACGAGTAGAGCGTGAGCCCGGAGCAGTCGAAGCGGGAGGGCCCCGAGGCCCCGTACTGATAGGGCGAGCCCTTCTTCGACGCCGCCACATGGAGCGCCCTCGCGGCCACGGCGGCGGCGTTGGCCTCCAGCGGGCCGCCCGGAGCCAGGGACGTCGCACCCGTCACGGCGAGCGTGAGGGCGCAGACGGTGCCCAGACGGGCCGCCAGGGACGGGACGTGTGTCTGCGCGGTCATGCGCAACCCTTCGTCAAACCGCCTGCGAAGGATGACCTGTCGGGTTCGGGCCGGCGAAGACGCCCGGCCGCCTGCGCGGCTTCACCCCGAGGGACGGCCGGGTCTCGACCGTCCCGAAGTACTCGGGTCCTCCACTCCTGCCGGTCCACTCCTGTCGACCAGACGTCCGGGACGGCGGCAGGACTCGGCGTCCGCCCGGACCGCCCCGCCGGTATGGCGGGGGCTTGTCGTCTCAGGGATCTTCACGCACCGACTGTCGGATTTCCGGATCAAAACGGCTTTCTGTGAGCCTGCGCACCTCTGGGCCGAACGGGTGGACACGGCCGGCACCCCATTGCGGCAAACGGGTCAGATGAGCCCTTTACCTGCAACGGAAGGATCGATTCAGCACCCCGTCCACAGGTCGTGAGCGGCTCATTGGGGTCACTGAACGGATAGGCCCGTGGGCCGAACGGGGGTAGCCCGTCTGGTCCGTTTCGCGGACTCCCTGAGCGTGTCGGGCGCGTCCCGGTGTCTCACACCCCTTCAGGAGGCCGACCGCGGAGGCACCGTGAGCCGCCCCGCCCGCCGTTCCCCGTCCAGAATCCGCAGCGCCCGGGTCAGCGTGGAGGCGTGCACCCGCGTCTCACCGCGCAGATGCATCAGCGTGAGGGCGTCCCGCAGCGCGGCCGCCCGGCCGACCAGCGCCTGGGCCGCCCGCAGCGCCCCGTAGGTGTCGTGGCCGTGCGCCGGATTGATCCGGCCCAACTGGTCGACCACTTCGAGATAGCGGTCGATGAACTCGCCCTCGGCGCGGGTGAGCGCGGGCAAGGGCGGAAGTTCCGGTGGCAGCACGGCGCTTCACCGCCCGCGCAGTGAGGTCTTGCGGCTTTCGAGGACGTGGTCGGCGAGCCCGTACGCCACCGCGCCCGCGGCGTCGAACACCACGTCCCGCTCGATGTCGGCGGCGACCTGTGCGGCGGTCCTGCCGGTGTAGCGCGCCAGGAGTTCGGTCAACAGCGTTCGTCCGCGCAGGACTTCGGCCGCCTGGATCGCCAGGTCGGAGGGCTGGCCGCGCAGCGGCTCGTCCAAAGCCGGCTGCTGGAGCAGCACCCGTGAGGCGGGCTGGACCGCCCGCTTGCCGGGCGTGCCGGCCGCGAGCAGCACCGCGGCCACCGAACTCACCTGACCCAGGCAGAACGTCTGCACGTCACAGGTGATGAAACGCATCGTGTCGTGGATCGCGGTCATCGCGGTCAGCGAGCCGCCGGGGGAGTTGATGTAGAGCGAGACGTCCCGGTCGGGATCCGCGTGCTCCAGGTGCATGAGCTGGGCCATCACATCGTTGGCACAGGCGTCGTCGACCGGGGTGCCGAGGAAGACGATCCGCTCGTCGTAGAGCTTGGAGTACGGATCGAGGGTGCGGATGCCCGACGAGGTGCGTTCCTCGAACTGCGGGAGCACCTGGCGGGCGGCGGGGCGATGGGTCATGACGTTCCTCTCCTCGACGGGGCGGGGGGAGCTGCGGAAGCCTCTGTCGAAAATGTACAGGACGTACAGAACGTCATGAGTGTTCTGGGCGGAGATGCTGCGGCAAGGGGCGGGAAGGCGCAGCTCAGGGGCTGTTTCGCTGGGAGCGATCGTGGATTCTCGCGCCGTTTTCTCAGGGCTCCGTGGGCGCATTGCGGACGTCATCCGTTTCGGTGAACCGATGGACCTCTCCTGCTGCGCGGGCGCGGAGCACGAGCGCCCGGCCCATCGAGCAGGCCGCTGACCTGCACACTCGCCCCCCGGCTCGGGCCCGGTCCGTCCCGGCGGGCGGCGTCTAAGCTGGAGGCATGGCCTACGAGATTCCGGTGACGCAAGCCCGCGCAGAGCTCGCGGAGCTGATCAACCGTGTGGTGTACGGCGGTGAGCGGGTCGTGGTGACGCGCCACGGCAAGCCGCTCGTGGCCCTGGTCTCGGCCGCCGACCTGGAGAAACTGGAGGCCGCTCCCGAGCAGGAGCAGATGACGAGTTCCCTTTCCGCGGTCCACCCCCTGAGGTCGGTGGCGCCCGACGAGCCGCGCCGCTTCGGCATCGCCGCCGAACACCGCGGCCCGCACACGGGCGACTGACGGCGGGCTGTGCCGGGGGCGGGTCCGGCATGTACCGAGCCGACGCCCGCCGGGGGCGGGGCCGCCGGTCGTCGACCGGGCCGCACCGCGGAGCTATGCGTGCCCCATACATGAATCACCTGCCGGTCGTCACCCCCTCCGTGATCATGTGTTCTTAAAGCGCCAGTTAACGCGCCGGAAAAACTTCCGCCCTAACGTGCAAGGCCTGGCCAAGGGGCCGGGCAACGGCCCTCAACAGGATGTTGAAGTCGGATACGGTTCCGCTGCGTTCGAGAGCGGAAAGCCCCCATCCGGTTGTCTCCCGCCCCAACGCTCGCTGGGCCCGCCCGCGGCTGTCCGCGGCGGGAGGCGCACGACTGTGAGGTGGAAAGCGTGCAACTGACGCCGCACGAGCAGGAACGGCTGCTCATCCATGTGGCCGCCGATGTGGCCGAGAAGCGCAGAGCCCGCGGGGTGAAGCTGAATCACCCCGAGACCGTCGCCCTCATCACCTCGCACATCCTGGAAGGCGCGCGCGACGGCCGCACCGTCGCCGAACTCATGGCGTCCGGACGGAAGTTGCTCTCCCGTGACGACGTCATGCCGGGCATCGCGGAGATGATCCACGACGTCCAGGTCGAGGCCACCTTCCCCGACGGCACCAAGCTCGTCACCGTCCACGAACCGATCGCCTGACGGGGGAGCGCCGCCGTGATTCCCGGAGAGATCCTCTTCGCCGACGAACCCGTCGCCCTCAACGAAGGCCGCCCCGTCGTGCGCATGACCGTGCTCAACGCCGCCGACCGGCCCGTCCAGGTCGGCTCCCACTACCACTTCGCCGAGGCCAACCCCGGTCTCGACTTCGACCGTACGGTTGCCCGGGGCAAGCGCCTCAACATCGCCGCCGGCACCGCCGTCCGCTTCGAACCCGGCATCCCCGTAGACGTGGAACTCGTCCCGCTGGCCGGGCTGCGCATCGTGCCGGGCCTGCGCGGCGAGACCGGAGGACCCCTCGATGACTGACCTCGACCGTGCCGGGTACGCCGACCTGTTCGGCCCCACCACCGGCGACCGCATCCGCCTCGCCGACACCGCGCTCCTGGTCGAGATCGAGGAGGACCGCGCGGGCGGGCCCGGACGCTCGGGCGACGAGGCGGTGTTCGGTGGCGGCAAGGTGATCCGCGAGTCCATGGGGCAGGCGCGCACCACCCGCGCCGAAGGCGCGCCCGACACCGTTGTCACCGGCGCTGTCGTCATCGACCACTGGGGCATCGTCAAGGCCGACATCGGCATCCGCGACGGACGGATCACCGGCATCGGCAAGGCCGGCAACCCGGACACCATGGACGGCGTCCACCCGGACCTGGTCATCGGGCCCGAGACCGAGATCATCGCCGGCAACGGGAAGATCCTCACCGCCGGCGCCGTCGACACCCATGTCCACTTCATCTCGCCCACCCTGATCGACCAGGCGCTCTCCTCGGGCATCACCACGCTGGTCGGCGGCGGCACCGGGCCCGCCGAGGGCACCAAGGCCACCACCATCACGCCCGGCCCCTGGCACCTGGCCCGGATGTTCGCCGCCCTGGAGGACGCGCCCGTCAACATCGGCCTGCTCGGCAAGGGCAACACCATGTCCCGCGAGGCCATGCACTCCCAACTGCGGGGCGGTGCGCTCGGATTCAAGATCCACGAGGACTGGGGAGCGACCCCCGCCGTCATCGACGCCTGCCTCGGCGTGTGCGACGAGACCGGCGCCCAACTCGCCATCCACACCGACACCTTGAACGAGGCCGGCTTCGTCGGCGACACCCTCGCCGCCATCGCGGGCCGCTCGATCCACGCGTACCACACCGAGGGCGCGGGCGGCGGGCACGCCCCCGACATCATCACCGTGGTGTCGCAGCCCCATGTGCTGCCCAGCTCCACCAACCCGACCAGGCCGCACACCGTCAACACCATCGAGGAACACCTCGACATGCTGATGGTCTGCCACCACCTCAACCCCGCGGTGCCGGAGGACCTGGCCTTCGCCGAGTCGCGCATCCGTCCCTCCACCATCGCCGCCGAGGACTTCCTGCACGATCTCGGCGCCATCTCGATCCTCTCCTCCGACTCCCAGGCGATGGGGCGGATCGGCGAGGTCGTCCTGCGTACCTGGCAGACCGCGCACGTCATGAAGGTCCGCCGCGGCGCGCTGCCCGGTGACGGGCGGGCCGACAACCACCGGGTGCGGCGCTATGTCGCGAAGTACACGATCAACCCGGCCGTCGCGCAGGGCCTCGACCGCGAGATCGGCTCGGTGGAGACCGGCAAGCTCGCCGACCTCGTGCTGTGGGAGCCCGCGTTCTTCGGCGTCAAGCCCCTGCTCGTCATCAAGGGCGGCCAGATCGCGTACGCGCAGATGGGCGACGCGAACGCGTCGATCCCCACCCCGCAGCCGATCCTGCCGCGCCCCATGTTCGGCGCGCTCGGCCGGGCGCCCGCGGCGAACTCCCTCACCTTCGTCGCGCAGGCGGCGCTCGACGACGGGCTGCCCGAACGGCTCGGGCTGGCCAAGCGGTTCGTGGCCATCGGGAACACCCGCGGGGTGGGCAAGGCGGACATGCGCGAGAACGACGCGCTGCCGGACGTACGCGTCGACCCGGACACCTTCACGGTGACCATCGACGGCGACGTGGTCGAGCCCGCTCCGGCCGCCGAACTGCCCATGGCCCAGCGGTACTTCCTCTTCTGACGGGCTGTCATCACATGAGTCGCGCCGCACTGCTCGTCCTCGCCGACGGCCGCTTCCCCGCCGGGGGCCACGCCCACTCCGGCGGCGCCGAAGCCGCCGTCAAGGCGGGGCGCGTCACCACCGCCGCCGACCTCGCGGAGTTCTGCCGGGGCCGGCTGCACACCGCGGGCCTGACCGCGGCCGCGCTCGCCGCGGCGGCGGCGGCCGGCCTCGACCCGCTCGTCCTCGACGAGGCCGCCGACGCCCGTACCCCGTCCCCCGCCCTGCGGGCCACCGCGCGCAAGCTCGGCCGCCAGATGATGCGGGCCGCCCGCGCCACCTGGCCCTCGCCGGAACTCGCCGCGTTGGCCGCCGCCCGGCCGCGCGGCGCCCACCAGCCGATCGTGCTCGGCCTCGCCGCCCGTGCGGCCGGGCTCGGGCCGAAGGACGCGGCGCACTGCGTGGCGTACGAGACGGTGAGCGGGCCGGCCACGGCCGTCGTACGGCTGCTGAGCCTCGACCCCTTCGATGCGACGGGCGTCCTGGCCCGGCTCGCCCCGGAGGTGGACGCGGTGGCCCTGCGGGCCGCGCTCGCCGCGGCGGAGGCCGTACGGGGCGGGGTGGACGCGCTGCCCGCGGCGTCGGCGCCGCTGCTCGACGTCCTGGCCGAAGCGCACGCGGCCTGGCCGGTCCGCCTGTTCGCGTCGTAGTCCGCCGTGGCCCGTCGTAGTCCGTCGTAGTCCTGGGCCCGGGGCGCCGGACCCCCAAGGCCGCCCGCCACCTCGCCGAAGGCCCACCGCCCCACGGGCCCCCGCACACCCAAGGAGAACCATGCACCTCGACCACTCCCACGCCGACGCCCCCGCCGCCGTCAGCGCCGACGCCCGGCGGCCCGACGGGAGCCGGCGGGCCCTGCGGGTCGGGCTCGGCGGGCCCGTCGGGTCCGGGAAGACCGCCACCGTGGCGGCCCTCTGCCGGGCCCTGCGGGACCAGTTGTCCATCGCCGTCGTGACCAACGACATCTACACCCGCGAGGACGCCGCCTTCCTGCTGCGCAACGCCGTGCTGCCGCCCGAGCGGATCCAGGCCGTGGAGACCGGGGCCTGCCCGCACACCGCCATCCGCGACGACATCTCCGCCAACCTCGAAGCCGTCGAGGACCTGGAGGACGCCGTCGGGCCGCTCGATCTGATCCTCGTCGAGTCCGGCGGCGACAACCTCACCGCCACCTTCTCCAAGGGCCTCGTGGACGCCCAGATCTTCGTCATCGACGTGGCCGGCGGTGACGACATCCCGCGCAAGGGCGGCCCCGGCGTCACCACCGCCGATCTCCTGGTCGTCAACAAGACCGACCTCGCCCCCTACGTCGGGTCCGACCTCGCCAGGATGGCCCGGGACGCCGAGGAGCAGCGGGCCGAACTGCCCGTCGTCTTCCAGTCGTTGCGGTCCGACGAGGGCGTCGCCCAGGTCGCCGGCTGGGTGAAGGAGCGGCTCGCGGCATGGGCGGCCTGACCCTCGGCGCGCGGGGGGTGCGCGCCACCGCCCGGATCGTCGCCACGCCCGAAGGGCTTCCCGTACTGGAGGGCGAGGGCCCGCTCGCGCTGCGGCGGACCCGGGCGCGCGGCCCGTACCAGCGGGTCACCGTGGTCGGCGCGATGAGCGCCCCGCTCGGCGGGGACGAGATCGCGGTCGAGGCCGAGGCGCGTGCCGGGGCGCGGCTGCACGTCGACTCGGCCGCCGCCACCCTCGCGCTGCCCGGACGGGACGGCGAGCGGGCGCACTACGACGTGCGGCTGCACGTCGGCGAGGACGCCGAGCTGCGCTGGCTGCCCGAGCAGCTCGTCTCCGTCACCGGCAGCGATCTCGCGATGCGCACGCGCGTCGAGCTCGCGGCCGGTGCCCGGCTGGTGTTCCGCGAGGAGCAGGTGCTCGGCCGCCACGCCGAGGGCCCGGGCACGCTCACCAGCCGCCTCACCGTGTACCGGGCCGCCCGTCCCCTCCTCGACCAGGAGCTGGCGTACGGGCCCGGCGCACCCGGTGGCTGGAACGGCGCGGCGGTGCTCGGCGGGCACCGCGCGGTGGGCCAACTCCTGGTCGTCGGCCCGGAGTTCGCGCAGCGGCCCGCCGAGCCGAGGCTGCTCGGGCCGACCGCCGTGCTCACCCCGCTCGCCGGCCCGGGGTTCCTCGTGAGCGCGGTCGCACCGGATGCGCGGGCGCTGCGGCACACCCTCGACGGGGTGCTGCGCGAGCACCTCGCGACACGCTGACCGCTCAGCGGAACACGTCGTACCGGCTATCGGTTCGGTAAAAAAACACCTGTACGGCCTGTGCACAGGGGCCTCACAGGCGAAAGGATCCCCCGACAGGCCCAAATGGAGCGCTGAGACTGACAGCGCACTTCAGCAGGGGGAGGTACCACTTGAGACGCACCGCAGTGCTCGGCTCGGCCGGCACACTGATCGCGGGCACGCTGATGGTGGGCGCGATAGCGGCCCCGGTCGCCAACGCCGACAACCGCGACCACGGTTGGTCCGAGGCGCGTGGCGTACAGGTCGCGGCCGACCGGGCTGCCCACCGGGGCATCACATGGACCGACTGCCCCGCGGACTGGGCGATCGCCAAGCCCGTCCAGTGCGGCTACGTCAGCGTTCCGCTCGACTACGCGCGGCCCAACGGCAAGCAGATCAAGCTGGCCGTCGACCGCATCGGCAACACGGGCACCAAGGCCGAGCGCCAGGGTGCGCTGGTCTACAACCCGGGCGGCCCCGGTGGTTCGGGCATGCAGTTCCCGACCCGTGTCACCAAGAAGAACCCGCTGTGGGTGAACACCGCGAAGGCCTACGACTTCGTCGGCTTCGACCCGCGCGGCGTCGGCCACTCCACGCCGATCTCCTGCGTCGACCCGCAGGAGTTCGCCAAGGGCCCCAAGGCCGACCCGGTCCCGAGCAGCGAGGCCGACAAGCGCGCCCAGCGCAAGCTCGCCGCCGAGTACGCGGACGGCTGTGCCGAGCGCAGCGGCTGGATGCTGCCCTACATGACCACGCCGAACACCGCCCGCGACATGGACGTCATCCGTGCCGCCCTCGGTGAGAAGAAGCTCAACTACCTGGGCGTCTCCTACGGCACCTACCTGGGCGCGGTCTACGGCACGCTCTTCCCCTCGCACGTCCGCCGCATGATCGTGGACAGCGTGGTCAACCCGGACCAGGACAACATCTGGTACCAGGCGAACCTGGAGCAGGACGTCGCCTTCCAGGCCCGCTGGAACGAGTGGGAGGACTGGGTCGCCAAGTACGACGCCACCTTCCACCTCGGCACCACCAGGGCCGCGGTCGAGAAGCAGTGGCTCAAGCTGCGCGCCGACGCCAAGAAGAGCCCGCTCGACGGCAAGGTCGGCCCGGCCGAGCTGCTCGGGTTCTTCCAGAAGGCCCCGTACTACGACTCGTACTGGGTGCCGGTCGCCAAGGCGCTCAGCGCCTACGCGGCGGGTGACTCCAAGCCGGTCGTCGAGGCCTCCGCCTCGGACATGACGGACGTCGCGGGCAACATCGCCTCCGAGAACGGCAACGCCGTCTACACCGCCGTCGAGTGCGCGGACGCCCAGTGGCCCACCAGCTGGCGCAAGTGGGACCGCGACAACACGCGTCTGAACAAGGACTACCCGTTCCTGACCTGGTCCAACGCGTGGATGAACCTGCCGTGTGCCACCTGGCCGAGCAAGCAGCAGAACCACCCGGTCAAGGTCAAGACCGGCAAGGGCCTGCCGCAGGTCCTGATCGTGCAGTCCACCAATGACGCCGCCACCCCGTTCCAGGGCGCCGTCGAGCTGCACAAGGCGTTCAAGAACTCGCGCCTCATCATCGAGAAGGGCGCCGGTTCGCACGGTGTGACCGGTCTCGTCAACCCGTGCATCAACGCGCGCGTGGACGCCTACCTGCTCACCGGCAAGACCGACAAGGCCGACTTCACGTGCACCCCGCACGCGACGCCCGTGCCGTAACCGTCGAGAGCTGAACCCGTCGGCGGCTGGACGAGTCGACGGGCGAGCGAGGAGAAGGGGCGGCCGGATTCCCGGTCGTCCCTTCTCCCTGTGTGCCGGGCGTCGCCCGTCCCGCTACGCCCCTCGTGCCGCGGCCCGGTCGGCGAGCCAGGCGTCCTCGGCCGCGTAGTCGAACAGGCCCGCGTCCGCATAGGCCCTGGCCATCTTCGGGAACGCCTCGCTCCACTCCCGCCCCGCGAGCCGGTCCGCCAGCCACTCGACCGTCGCCGGCAGGGACTGGACATAGCCCGTCACCGGCCGGTAGCCCAACTCCCGCTCGGCCGCCCTCATGTCGTAGACGACCGGATGCGGGAGCGACCACGGCGTGCTGCCGATCGTGCCGCGCGGTGGGGGCCCGTCCACCAGGACGAGTTCGGAACGCACGCCGAGCACCTCGTCGATCGCCGCGCTGATCTCGGCGACGCTCAAGGACTCGCCGTCCGCCGCGTTGAGCACCCGGTCCCCGGGCCGGCGCGCCGCCAGCCGGATCAGCTCCGCGATGTTGGAGACATGGGCCGTATGGAACCGGCTCTCGCCGCGATGGGCGAGCACCCGCACCGGCCGGCCGTCCAACGCCCGCTTCACGAAGTGCAGTTCGCGCGGACTCTGGCAGTGCGGGCCGTGGATCGCACCCGCCCGCAGCAGCGTG
Organism: Streptomyces sp. NPDC048111; assembly: GCF_043202815.1. NCBI lineage: Bacteria > Bacillati > Actinomycetota > Actinomycetes > Kitasatosporales > Streptomycetaceae > Streptomyces > Streptomyces sp. NPDC048111. Next base: position 932,811 of record NZ_JBIDBD010000001.1, on the reverse strand, counting down.
GCGGGGATGGGGGAGTCGAGCAACTCCCGTTCCAGCGCCACCTTCCGTGTGGCGTACGTCGCATCGCCCGGAGCCACGGTGGGCTGGGACTCCGGGATGGGGAGCGGGTAGTGCGGTGACCCGTCGGGCTCGTCCTGGGTGTCGAAACCGCGGCCCCGGTCGTCCTCGTACACGGCGCCGCTGGAGATGACCACCGCCGACCCGATCCGATCGGCGAACCCGGCCAGTTGACGCCCGTGCTCCTTCCCGTACGCCACCATGTCGACCAGGACGTCCACCCCGTCCCCGAGCGCCGCGCCCAGGGCCGCGTCGTCCTCGCGGTCGAGCCGCAGCCGGCGGACGTCCGCCGGCCAGCCGGTGTCCTCGGCCGGGCCTCTCGACACGGCCCGCACCTCCCAGCCGTCCTCGGCGAGGGCGCGCACCGCGGCCCTGCCGATCTGTCCGGTGGCGCCTATGACGAACGCGGTTCCTGTGCTCATGACCGGGACGCTACGCGCGCGCCGATCACGGCGGCCAGCCCGTTTCGCCGTGCGCGGATCCGCTCAGGGCCGAGCGGTGCGGGGAACCTTCCGGGGGCTCGGGCTCAGCGCATGAGGCCCCGGAAGCGCCGTGACTCCTCGGCCTTCACATCGGCCGCGTACCGGTCCACGTACTCCTGGCCCGACAGTTCCATGATCTTGTACATGATCTCGTCGGTGACCGCGCGCAGGATGGCCTTGTCGCCCTCCATGCCCGCGTAGCGGGAGAAGTCGAGCGGCTCGCCGAAGCGGATCGACACCCGCTTGATCTTCGGCAGCGTCTGGCCCGGCGGCTGGATCTCGAAGGTGCCGACCATCGCGCACGGGATCACGGGCGCCCCGGCCTTGAGCGCCATGACCGCGACGCCGACCTTGCCCTTGTACAGCTTGCCGTCGTGCGAGCGGGTGCCCTCCGGGTAGATGCCGAGCAGCTCGTCCCTGGACAGGACGCCGAGTCCCTCGCGGATCGCTGCCTGCCCGGCCTCCTTGCCCGACCGGTCCACCGGGATCTGTCCGACCGCCCGGAAGAACGCGGCGGTCAGCCGCCCTTTGACGCCGGGCCCGGTGAAGTACTCCTGCTTGGCCAGGAAGGTGATGCGCCGCTTGAGCATCGCCGGCATCAAGAAGTGGTCGGAGAAGGAGAGGTGGTTGCCCGCGATGATCGCCGCGCCCTCGTCGGGAACGTACTCGAGGCCTTCAAGTCTCGGACGGAACAGCAGTCTCAACAGGGGCCCGAAGACTGCGAACTTGAGGACGTAATAGAGCACCCGCGAACTCCTCACCATGCAGAAGGGTGGCCAGTGTAGGCGCGGGCCCGGTCCGCTGTAACCACCGTCGACCGGCACGCCGACGCCATGGGCGCGCCCGTGGCGGGTACACCGCCTCCCGGCGAGCCGCCCTGCTCGTGCGGCCTGCGGCGCGGGCTCAGGTGCTGCGTGACACCGCGGCCGTCCCGATCGCGGTGAGGCCGAGCACCACCCAGCCGAACCACAGCCAGCCGCTGCTGCCGAGCGCCACCGTGTAGCCCGTGATCACCACGAGCATCACCAGGGTGAGCACCATCATCGACTTCGTCGCACGGGGCATCGCGTCCCCTTCCTCCCGGCAGGTGCCGTGAGGTCCATCGTCCCCCCGCGACGGGGCGCGGCGCTACTGGCCGCGCGTGTTCAATGAGGCGAGGTAGGCGTTGTAGGCCTGCAGCTCCTTGTCACCGTCGCGCTCGGCGGCCCGGTCGGTGCGGCGCGCCTGGCGCTTCTCGGTGGCGTACCACTGGAAGACGAGGGCGATCAGGACGAGCACCGAGGGGATCTCGCTGAACGCCCAGGCGATGCCGCCGGCCGCCTGCTGGTCGCTCAGGGCGTCGATGCCGAGCGAGGACACCGGGTTCCTGTACGTGCCGATCATGGGCTCGGTCGCCATCATCAGGGCGATGCCGAAGAAGGCGTGGAAGGGCATGCCCGCGAAGAGCTCCAGCATCCGCATCACATAGCCGGGGCGGTGCGGCCCCGGGTCCACGCCCATGATCGGCCAGAAGAAGACCAGGCCGACCGCGAGGAAGTGGACCATCATCGCGATGTGCCCGGTCCGCGACTCCATCAGGAAGTCGAAGATCGGCGTGAAGTAGAGCCCGTACAGGCTCGCGATGAAGAGCGGGATGGTGAACGCCGGGTGCGTGATGATCTTCATGTACCGGCTGTGCAGCAGCATCAGGAGCAGTTCGCGCGGGCCCTTGCGGCCACGGGCGGCGACCGGCAGCGCACGCAGCGCGAGGGTCACCGGCGCGCCGAGCAGCAGCAGGATCGGCGACAGCATGCTGATCACCATGTGCTGCACCATGTGCACGCTGAACATGACCATGCCGTAGTCGTTGAGCTTGGTGCACATGACGAGCCCGATGGTCAGCACACCCACGGTCCAGAAGACCATCCGGCTGACCGGCCAGCTGTCCCCGCGCCGCCTGAGCCGGATCACGCCCCAGGCGTACAGGGCGAGGCCGAGCAGGCACCCGATCAGGAAGAAGGAGTCGGCCGACCACTCCAGGCCCCGCGCCAGCGTGAACGGCGGCAGGTCCATGTTCATGTCCATGCCGTGTCCGCTGTGATCCATCCGCTGACTCCTGATTCGTACCGGTTGTCCCGCACCAGACTAGAACCGCCCCCGGCCGCTGGTGCGGCCGGGGGCGGTTCCTCGCGTGCACAACCGTCCGGAAGCTAGAGGACGCACTCCGCCTCGGCGTACCGCTCGGCCGGGACGGTCTTGAGGGTGGCGGTCGCCTCGGCGAGCGGGACCATGACGATGTCGGTGCCGCGCAGCGCGGTCAGCATCCCGAACTCGCCGCGGTGGGCGGCCTCCACGGCGTGCCAGCCGAAGCGGGTGGCGAGCACCCGGTCGTACGCGGTGGGCGTGCCGCCGCGCTGGACGTGCCCGAGGATGACCGGGCGGGCCTCCTTGTTCAGCCGCTGCTCCAGCTCGATGGAGAGCTGGCGGGCGACGCCGGCGAACCGCTCGTGGCCGTAGACGTCGGTGCCGCCCACGTCGAACTGCATCGAGCCCTCGCGCGGCTTGGCGCCCTCGGCCACGACGACGATCGCGAACTTCTTGCCCGCCGAGAAGCGCCGGCCGACCAGCTCGGTCAGCTCGTCGATGTCGAAGGGGCGCTCGGGGACGACGATGGCGTGCGCGCCGGCCGCCATGCCCGAGTGCAGTGCGATCCAGCCGGTGTGGCGGCCCATGACCTCGACGATCAGCACCCGCTGGTGCGATTCGGCGGTGGTCTTCAGCCGGTCGAGCGCCTCGGTCGCCACGCCCACGGCGGTGTCGAAGCCGAAGGTGACGTCGGTCGAGGCGATGTCGTTGTCGATCGTCTTCGGCACGCCGACGATCGGCAGACCCGCGTCGGACAGCAGGGTCGCGGCCTTGAGGGTGCCTTCGCCGCCGATGGGGATGATCGCGTCGAGGCCCAGCTCGGCGACATGGCCCCTGGCCCGCTCCACGCCGTCGCGCAGATGCGCGGGCTGGACGCGGGAGGAGCCGAGGATGGTGCCGCCGCGGGCGAGGATGCCGCCGACCGCGTCCAGGTCGAGCTTGCGGTAGTCGGCTTCGAGCAGGCCCCTCCAGCCGTCGTGGAAGCCGATGACCTCGTCGCCGTGGTCGACCACCGCACGGTGCACGACGGATCGGATGACGGCGTTCAGGCCGGGGCAGTCGCCGCCGGAGGTGAGCACACCAATTCGCATTGCCCGGAGAACCTTTGCAACGTGGGCCGACGACCGGACCACGTCGTCCGGTTGGATCCCCGTCACCCTACCGGCGCAGGATGACGGGGCCGAATCGGAGGTCCGACTGATGGACGTCGTACGAAGGTACGAAGTGCACCGGGCGGGCCGGGCCGTGCGGCTACGCGGGGGCGGTCGCCGACGCGATGCGCTCGGCGCGCAGCGCCTCGTACCAGCGGTCGTCGGTGGGCGGCAGCGCGTTCACGTCGAGGGCGAGCTTGAGGAGCATGTCCGCGATCTGCGGGTTGCGCGCCAGGACCGGGCCGTGCATGTAGGTGCCGAACACGGTGTCGTTGTACGCGCCCTCCGTGCCGTCGCCCGTGCCGTTGCCCTTGCCCAGGCGCACCCGGGCGAACGGGCGGGCCGTCGGACCGAGGTGGGTGACGCCCTGGTGGTTCTCGAAACCGGTCAGCTGGGGGAGCCCGAGCCGCTCGTCGATGTCACCGAGCACGTCGCCCACGCAGCGCTCGCCCTCGCCGCGGGTCGAGATCACGTCGAGCAGGCCGAGGCCCTCCTGGCGCTCGCCGACGTCGTTGATGAACTCGTGGCCGAGGATCTGGTACCCGGCGCAGACCGAGAAGATGATCGCGCCGTTGGATGCGGCGCGGCTCAGGCCGGTGTCGCGGCGCAGCCGCTCGGCCGCGAGCCGCTGCGGCCGGTCCTCGCCGCCGCCGATGAGGTAGATGTCACCGGACGTCGGGATCGGCTGGTCGCTGCGGACGTCGAGCCGGTGCACGTCCAGGCCGCGCTGGCGGGCCCGGCGCTCCACGACCAGCGCGTTGCCCTGGTCGCCGTAGGTGCTCAGCAGGTCGGGGTAGACCCACACGAGGCGCAGGCTGTTGTCTGCCATCGCTTGCTTGCTCCTTGCTGGGGTCAGTTGCCGACGACGCGGCGGACGTCCTGGAACGCGGTGTAGTTGGCGATCAGCTCGATCCGCCCGGGCGGCGCCAACTGGGCGCATTCCTCCAGGCTTTCGCAGACCCGGAAGTCCAGGTTCGCGACTTCGAGGCGTACCGCCAGGTCCAGCTTGCGGTCGCCGATCACGAAGATCGGGTGGCCGGCGAGCCGGGTGTAGTCGACGTCCCACAGCCAGGAGGTGTCCGTGCCGTCGGCGCCGCGGGCGTTGACGGACAGGACGACCGGGGTCGGCGGCGGGTCGATCAGGGAAAACGTTTCGAGCCAGCCCGCCGGGTTCTTCGCGAGCAGCAGCCGCAGCTCACGGCCCTGGAAGGTGACCACGTCGTAGCGGCCCGCCACCGCCTGCACCTGGTACATGCGCTCCAGGGCGACCTGCGGCGGCACCCCGAACACCGCGGCGACCGCGGCGGAGGTGGCGGCGTTCGCCTTGTTGGCGCGGCCGGGCAGCTGGAGGTGGATCGGCCAGGCCGAGCCGTGCGGGTCGAGGACGTAGTCGCCGTTGAGGACCCAACTGGGCGCCGGGCGGCGGAAACCGCACTCGCCGCAGAACCAGTCGTCGCCGGGGCGCTGCATCACACCGCCGCAGGCGGGGCACGACCAGGCGTCGTCCTTCCACTCCTGGCCGGCCGCCACCCACACCACGTTGGGCGACGAGGACGCCGCCCACACGACCAGCGGGTCGTCCGCGTTGGCGATCACCACGGCCTTGGAACCGGACAGGCCCTCGCGCCACCTCTCGGCGAGCATCCGGGTCTCGGCGGCGCGGTCGAGCTGGTCGCGCGAGAGGTTGAGGAGCGCGATCGCCTTCGGCGTGACATCGCGCGCGACGCCCGCCAGATACTTCTCGTCCACCTCGATCACGCCGTACTTGGCGTCCGAACCGCCCGCGAGCGCCGACGTGATGCCGGCCGGCATGTTGGCGCCGAGCGCGTTCGACACCACGGGGCCGCTGGCCCGCAGTGCCTCGGCGATCAGCCGGGTCGTGGTCGTCTTGCCGTTCGTCGCCGACACCAGGACGACGTCCAGATGAGTGGCGAGCCGCCCGAGCAGATCGGGGTCGAGCTTGAGCGCGACGCGCCCGCCGATCACCGATCCACTGCCCCGGCCCGCCGCGCGCGACACCGCCGCGGCGGCCTTGCCCGCGGTCACCGCCAGCTTGGCTCGCGGTGACAGGGGCCCGGCACCTCCAACGTGTCCTGACATCGTCCTTGATCCTCCTTGCGCCTGGGTCGGGTGTCAGCCTATCGAGATCCGGTCGGCGGCCCGAACCGCGCCACCATCCGGAACGGCTTCCACCCCTTGGAACGTACTCTTGCGGCCATGCGCCACCGTCCCATTCCCGGCAGTTCCGGTTCCGTACGAGAGATGAGTCTCCTCGGCGACCGGGTCCTGCACGCCCCCTGCGAGCCCGTCACCGACTTCGGGCCCGCCCTGCGCCGCCTCGTCGAGGACATGTTCGCCACGATGTACGCGGCCGACGGCGTCGGCCTGGCGGCCAACCAGATCGGGGTGGCCCAGCGGGTGTTCGTGTACGACTGCCCCGACGACGAGGACGTGCGGCACCTCGGGTACGTCGTCAATCCGCGCCTGGTCGAGGCGGACGGAGTGGAGGTGCGCGGGCCCGAAGGCTGCCTCTCCCTGCCGGGGTTGGAGGCGCCGACCGCCCGTTTCGACCGGGCGGTGGTGGAGGGGGTGGACCTCTCCGGCGCGCCGGTGCGGGTCGAGGGCACCGGGTTCTTCGCGCGGTGCCTCCAGCACGAGTGCGATCACCTGGAGGGCACGGTGTACGCCGACCGGGTCACGGGCCGCCACGGACGCCGCCTCCAGCGCGCGATCCGCAGAGCCGGCTGGAGCTGACCTCCCCGGGGCTCCGCCCCCGGCTGCGCGAGGAGCGAGCACGGTCCGCAGCCGGAGTCGTTGCCGCCGGAGGGATCTCGGGCAGGGGCGGGGTCAGAAGCCGGGGCCGCCCACCCGGTCGCCCGCCCCGGCCAGCCGGCCCCACAGCAGGTCGGCCAGTGCCCGCACCAACTCCGTGCGGGAGCAAGGGCGTTCACCCAGCCACCAGTCGCCCGCCGCGTGCATCATGCCGACGATCCCGTGCCCCCACACCCGCGCGAGCACCTCGCCGCCCGGCCCGAGGTCGATCCGCTCGGCGATGACGACACCCAGGTCCTCGCCCATGCGGCGCAGCAGCGGCGCCGAGTGCCGGCCCACGTCGAAGCCCTGCTCGGATTCGGGCGCCGGGCTGTCCTCGGCGGGGTGCATCAGGAACCGGTAGACCTGCGGGCGGGCCTCGATGGCCGCGAGGTAGGTCTCCAGGGTCGCCTCGACCCGCTCGCGCCGCTCGGCCGGCGCGTCGAGCGCGGCCCGCAGCGCGGAGAGCAGGGCGTCGGTGTGGCGCTTGGCGAGCGCGCGGTAGAGGCCGCCCTTGTCGCCGAAGTGCCGGTAGAGGATGGGCTTGGTGATGCCCGCCTCGGCGGCGATCGCGTTCATCGACGCCTGGGGGCCGTCCCGGAGGACCACCCGGTCCGCCGCCTCCAGCAGTTCGCGCCGCCGGCGCTCCGCCGCCGTGCGCTGCCGGCCGCCCTGCTGTGTGGTCTCCATGGGTCTTCTCCCCGCCCGTACTGCGCGTCCCGCACTGTGTCCTGCGTCTTCCGTGGGTTTCCCGGTCTCGGAAGCCTTGCGCAACGTAACACTCCACCCGCACGTGGTGCTGCGGGGCCGGTCGTCGGTTGACAGGTGCTACCCGCCGGTAACAGACTGTGGTTACCGCAAGTAACGCTTGAAGTGGTGGAGGGGACATGGCCGAGTTCACGATGGATCTCAACGACGACCAGAAGCAGGTCCGGGACTGGCTGCACGGCTTCGCCAAGGACGTGATCCGTCCCGCCGCCGCCGAGTGGGACGAGCGCGAGGAGACCCCCTGGCCGGTGATCCAGGAAGCCGCCAAGGTGGGAATCTACTCCCTCGACTTCTACGCGCAGCAGTTCTTCGACCCGACCGGTCTCGGCATCCCGGTCGCCATGGAGGAGCTTTTCTGGGGCGATGCGGGCATCGCGCTCTCCATCGTCGGCACGGGCCTCGCCGCGGTCGGCGTCCTCGCCAACGGCACCGAGGAGCAGATCGGCACCTGGATCCCCCAGATGTACGGCGATGTGAACGACGTCAAGGTCGCCGCCTTCTGCTCCTCCGAGCCGGACGCCGGATCCGACGTCGCCTCGATGCGCACCCGGGCCGTGTACGACGAGGCCAAGGACGAGTGGGTCCTCAACGGCACCAAGACCTGGGCCACCAACGGCGGCATCGCGGCCGTCCACGTCGTCGTCGCGGTGGTCGACCCCGAGCTCGGCTCCAAGGGCCACGCCTCCTTCATCGTGCCGCCGAACACCCCCGGGCTCAGCCAGGGCCAGAAGTTCAAGAAGCACGGCATCCGCGCCTCGCACACCGCCGAGGTCGTCCTGGAGGACGTGCGCGTCCCGGGCAGCTGCCTGCTCGGTGGCAAGGAGAAGCTCGACGAGCGGCTCGCCCGCTCCCGCGAGCGGGCGAAGGCGGGCGGCGGCGAGCGCGTGAAGAACGCCGCGATGGCCACCTTCGAGGCCTCCCGCCCCGCCGTCGGCGCCATGGCGGTCGGCACCGCTCGGGCCGCGTACGACTACGCCCTCGAATACGCCAGGACCCGCGAGCAGTTCGGCCGTCCCATCATCGACAACCAGGGCATCGCCTTCCAGCTCGCCGACATGCGCACCCAGATCGACGCGGCCCGCCTCCTCGTGTGGCGCGCCTCCTGGATGGCGACCACGGGCAAGAAGTTCGAGTCGGCCGAGGGCTCGATGTCCAAGCTGTACGCGAGCGAGACCGCCAAGAAGGTCACCGCCCAGGCGATCCAGATCCTCGGCGGCAACGGCTTCACCCGCGAGTACCCGGTGGAGCGCATGCACAGGGACGCCGCGATCTACACCATTTTCGAGGGCACCAGCGAGATCCAGCGGCTGGTCATCGCCCGCACGCTGTCGGGCATGCCGATCCGCTGACCACGTACGCCACGCGAAGGCGCCCCTCCCTCGGACGAGGAAGGGGCGCCTTCACGTCGGCCCCGCCGGATGCGGCAGGCCGGATCAGGCCGGCAGGTTCGCCTCGATGAGGGCGACGACCTCCGGGGCGTCCGGCTCGGTGCGCGGGCGGATGCGGGCGGCCACCTCGCCCTGCGGGGAGAGCAGGAACTTCTCGAAGTTCCACTGGATGTCGCCGGCCTCGCCGTCCGCGTCCGCTGTCTTCGTCAGCTCCGCGTACAGCGGGTGGCGGCCCTCGCCGTTCACCTCGGTCTTCTCCAGGAGCGGGAAGGTCACGCCGTACGTGGCCGAGCAGAAGGTGCCGATCTCCTCGGCGGTGCCGGGCTCCTGGCCGCCGAACTGGTTGCAGGGCACGCCGAGCACGGTCAGGCCGCGCTCGCCGTACTGCTCCTGGAGTCGTTCGAGGCCCGCGTACTGCGGGGTCAGACCGCACTTGGACGCCACGTTCACCACGAGCACGGCGCGGCCCTTGTAGTCGGCGAGCGAGGTCGGCTCGCCGGTCAGGGTGCGCAGCGGGATGTCGTACAGGCTCATCGGTAACTCCTTCTGGAAAAAGGTGAGTTGATCACTCGGCGGCGGAGGTGAGAGGACGGAAGAGGCCTTCCTGGACCACCGACACCAGCAGTTCGCCCGCACGGTTGTAGATCCGGCCGCGGGCCAGGCCCCGCCCGCCCGTCGAGATCGGGGACTCCTGGTCGTACAGGAACCACTCGTCGGCGCGGAACGGGCGGTGGAACCACATCGCGTGGTCCAGCGAGGCCATGTCGAAGCCGCGCGGCCCCCACAGCGGCTCGACCGGGATGCGCACCGCGTCCAGGAGCGTCATGTCGCTCGCGTACGTCAGCGCGCAGGTGTGCACCAGCGGGTCGTCGCCGAGCGGGCCGACCGCCCGCATCCACACCGCGCTGCGCGGATCCGCGTCCTTGATCTCGCCGGGCGTCCAGCGCAGCCGGTCCACGTAGCGGATGTCGAACGGCTGGCGGCGGGCCATCCGCTCCAGCGCCTCCGGCAGCGCACCCAGGTGCTCGCGGATCTCCTCGGTCACCGTGGGCAGCGACTCCGGCTCGGGGAAGGCCAGGCGCGGCGGGAGCTGGTGCTCGATGCTGCCGGGCTCCGGGCGGTGGAAGGACGCGGTCAGGGTGAAGATGGTGCGGCCCTGCTGGACCGCGGTGACCCGCCGCGTGGTGAACGAGCGCCCGTCACGGACCCGCTCCACCTGGTAGACGATCGGCACGCCGGGACGGCCCGGACGCAGGAAGTACGCGTGCAGCGAGTGCACCGGGCGCTCGCCGTCCGTCGTGCGCCCGGCCGCGACCAGGGCCTGGCCGGCGACCTGCCCGCCGAAGACCCGCTGGAGGGACTCCTCGGGGCTGCGGCCGCGGAAGATGTTGACCTCGATCTGCTCCAGGTCGAGCAGGTCGACGAGTCTCTCCGCCGGGTTGGTCATGTCGTCGCGGTCCTCTCGGAACAGGGGGAGCGGGGGGCGGGGGAGCGGGGTCAGAGCTCGCCGACGGCGGTCACGCGCAGCACCGCGCGGCCCTCTTCGTCGGAGGCCGCCAGATCGACCTCCGCGCTGATGCCCCAGCCATGGTCGCCGTTCGGATCGGCGAACGTCTGGCGGACGCGCCACAGGCCGTGCGCCGCGTCCTCCTCGATCGAGAGGAGCTTGGGGCCGCGCGCGTCCGGGCCGGTGCCGAGGTCGTCGTACTCGTCCCAGTACGTGTCCATCGCCTCGCCCCACGCGTCCGCGTCCCAGCCGGACTCCCCGTCCAGCTCGCCCAGCGCCGTGAGGTTGTCCAGGGCCGCCAGCTCCACCCGGCGGAACATCGCGTTGCGCACCAGTACGCGGAAGGCCCGGGCGTTGGCCGTGACCGGCTTGACCTCGTCGGCCTTCTCCTGCGCCTCCTCGGCGGTCTGCACCTCGGGGTTGGCGAGCTGCTCCCACTCGTCGAGGAGCGAGGAGTCCACCTGGCGCACCATCTCGCCGAGCCAGGCGATCAGGTCTTCGAGGTCCTCGGTCTTCAGGTCGTCCGGGATGGTGTGGTCGAGCGCCTTGTACGCGCTCGCCAGATAGCGCAGGACGATGCCCTCGGTACGGGCCAGCTCGTACCAGGACGTGAACTCCGTGAAGGTGAGCGCCCGTTCGTACATGTCGCGGATGACGGACTTCGGCGACACCGGGTGGTCGCCGACCCAGGGGTGCGACTTCTTGTAGACGTTGTACGCGTGCCACAGGAGCTCTTCGAGGGGCTTGGGGTACGAGATCTCCTGGAGCCGCTCCATCCGCTCCTCGTACTCGACGCCGTCCGCCTTCATCCGCCCGACGGCCTCGCCGCGCGCCTTGTTCTGCATCGCGGCGAGGATCTGGCGCGGATCGTCGAGCGTCGACTCGACGACCGAGACCATGTCGAGCGCGTACGACGGCGACTCCGGGTCGAGCAGGTCGAAGGCCGCGAGGGCGAACGTCGACAGGGGCTGGTTCAGCGCGAAGTCCTGCTGGAGGTCGACGGTGAGCCGGATCGTGCGGCCCTCCGCGTCCGGGGTGTCCAGCTGCTCCACCACTCCGCCGTCGAGCAGGGAGCGGTAGATCGCGATGGCCCGCCGGATGTGCCGCAGCTGCGCCTTGCGCGGCTCGTGGTTGTCCTCCAGGAGGTGGCGCATCGCCTCGAAGGCGTTGCCCGGGCGGGCGATCACCGAGAGCAGCATGATGTTGGTGACCCGGAAGCGCGAGGTCAGCGGCTCGGGCTCGGAGCCGATCAGCTTCTCGAAGGTGGTGTCCGACCACGCCACGAAGCCCTCGGGCGCCTTCTTGCGGACCACCTTGCGGCGCTTCTTCGGGTCGTCGCCCGCCTTGGCGAGCGCCTTCTCGTTCTCGATGACGTGCTCGGGCGCCTGCGCGACGACATAGCCGGCCGTATCGAAGCCGGCCCGGCCCGCGCGGCCTGCGATCTGGTGGAACTCGCGGGCCCGCAGGGTGCGCACGCGGGTGCCGTCGTACTTGGTGAGCGCGGTGAACAGGACTGTGCGGATGGGCACGTTGACGCCGACGCCGAGGGTGTCGGTGCCGCAGATGACCTTCAACAGGCCCGCCTGCGCCAGCTTTTCGACCAGACGGCGGTACTTGGGCAGCATCCCCGCGTGGTGCACGCCGATGCCGTGCCGGACGTAACGCGACAGGTTCTGGCCGAACTTGGTGGTGAAGCGGAAGCTGCCGATCAGGTCGGCGATCTTGTCCTTCTCCTCGCGCGTGCACATGTTGATCGACATCAGCGACTGCGCCCGCTCGACCGCCTGCGCCTGGGTGAAGTGCACGATGTAGACGGGGGCCTGCCGGGTTTCGAGCAGCTCGGTCAGCGTCTCGGTGATCGGCGTCGTCACGTACTCGTACGACAGCGGCACGGGCCGGGTCGCCGAGCGGACGACGGTGGTCTCGCGGCCGGTGCGGCGGGTCAGGTCCTTCTCGAACATCGAGACGTCGCCGAGGGTGGCGGACATCAGGACGAACTGGGCCTGCGGGAGCTCCAGGATCGGGATCTGCCACGCCCAGCCGCGGTCGGCCTCGGCGTAGAAGTGGAACTCGTCCATCACGACCTGGCCGACGTCCGCGTGCTTGCCGTCGCGCAGCGCGATCGAGGCGAGGACCTCGGCGGTGCAGCAGATGACCGGCGCGTCCGCGTTGACGGAGGCGTCACCGGTCAGCATGCCGACGTTCTCGGTGCCGAAGAGCTTGCACAGGTCGAAGAACTTCTCCGAGACCAGGGCCTTGATCGGCGCGGTGTAGAAGGTCACCTCGTCCCGCGCGAGCGCGGCAAAGTGCGCACCCGCCGCCACCAGGCTCTTTCCCGAGCCGGTGGGGGTGGACAGGATGACGTTCGCCCCCGACACGACCTCGATCAGCGCCTCCTCCTGGGCCGGGTACAGGTTGATGCCCTGGCCCTCGGCCCAGGTCGAGAAGGCTTCGAAAAGGGCATCGGGGTCGGCACTCGGCGGCAGCTGATCGATAAGGGTCACGCCCCCATCTTGCCTGGCTCGGCACCGGAAGCGGGAACCGGCCGCCGAAGCGAAGATCATCGCAGGTAGGCTGCCCCGGCGGCCCGTCTGCGGACGGGGCGTCAACTGGGCGCGAGAGCACGAGGAATGGGGCGGGGCACGGCCATGATGGGACCAGCTCACTCACTGTCGGGAGCCGCGGCCTGGCTCGGCGTGGGCGCGGCCGCGGCCGCCGCCGGGCACGCGATGCCGTGGCCGGTGCTCGCGGTGGGGGCCCTGATCACCGCCGGTGCGGCCCTCGCCCCCGACCTCGACCACAAGTCCGCGACCATCTCGCGCGCCTTCGGGCCGATCTCGCGGGGTCTGTGCGGCATCGTCGACGAGCTGTCGCACGCGGTCTACAAGGCGACCCGGGGTCCCGGTGACCCCCGCCGCAACGGCGGTCACCGCACGCTCACGCACACCTGGCTGTGGGCCGTCCTGATCGGCGCGGGGGCCTCGGCGGCGGCGGTGTTCGGCGGGCGCTGGGCGGTGCTCGGCATCCTCTTCGTGCATCTGGTCCTCGCGGTGGAGGGCCTGCTGTGGCGGGCCGCCCGCGTCTCCAGCGACGTCCTGGTGTGGTTGCTCGGCGCGACCAGCGCGTGGATCCTGGCGGGCGTCCTGGACAAGCCGGGCAACGGCTCCGACTGGCTGTTCTCGGGGCCCGGCCAGGAGTACCTGTGGCTCGGCCTGCCGATCGTCCTCGGCGCGCTGGTCCACGACATCGGGGACGCGCTGACGGTCTCGGGGTGCCCGATCCTGTGGCCCATTCCGGTGGGGCGCAAGCGGTGGCATCCCGTGGGGCCGCCCAAGGGGATGCGGTTCCGGGCGGGGAGCTGGGTGGAGCTGAAGGTGTTGATGCCGGTGTTCATGGTGCTGGGTGGGGTGGGGGCGGCGGGGGCCCTGAACTTCATCTGACCCCGCCCCGCCCCTTCCCTAAACCCTCCGGGGGGATGGGTGCGTCGCGGGTGCGGGTGCGGGTGCGGGTGCGGGTGCGGGTGGGGGTGCGTCTGCGTTTGCGTCTGCGGATCGTGCGTGGCCGGGCGCGCAGTTCCCCGCGCCCCTGGGGAGCGGGCGTGGCCTGTGCGTCTGCATGCGGTACGTGGCCGACCGCGCAGTTCCCCGCGCCCCTGAGCCGCCCGCCGAAGCGACTCCGCAAGGCGCGGCCCCCTGGGGGCGCGAGGGCCTGCGCGCTCAGTTACGCACGACTCGCGGCCGGGCGAGGCGTGTGGGGCCGGCCCCGTCGGCGCTGCGGGCGCAGGGTTGCCTGGAGGGGCGCGGGGAACTGCGCGCTCAGCCACGCACGGTCCGCGGTCGGACGAGGGGTGTGGGCCGGGCCCGTCGGCGCTGCCGGCGCAGGGTTGCCTGGAGGGGCGCGGGGAACTGCGCGACCAGCCACGCACGGTCCGCGGCCGGATGACGGTCGGGGCCCCCGGGCCCGGGCGGGGGGCGCGTCCCGCACCGGGGTGGCGGCCCCGCGCCGCAGGGGCTAGCCGTGCCAGGAGTGCCACAGGGACGCGTACGCCCCGCCCGCAGCCACGAGCTCGTCATGGCTGCCCAGCTCCACGATCCGCCCCCGCTCCACCACCGCGATGACGTCCGCGTCGTGCGCGGTGTGCAGGCGGTGGGCGATCGCCACCACCGTGCGCCCGTCCAGGACCCGGGCCAGCGAGCGTTCCAGATGGCGGGCCGCGCGCGGGTCGAGGAGCGAGGTCGCCTCGTCCAGGACCAGCGTGTGCGGGTCCGCCAGGACCAGCCGGGCCAGCGCGATCTGCTGGGCCTGGGCCGGGGTGAGGGACAGCCCGCCCGAGCCGACCTCCGTATCGAGCCCCTCGTCCAGCCCCCGCGCCCACCCGTCCGCGTCGACCGCCCCGAGGGCCGCCCACAGCTCGGCGTCCCGCGCCCCCGTACGGGCGAGCAGCAGGTTGTCGCGCAGCGAGCCCACGAACACGTGGTGCTCCTGATTGACCAGCGCCACGTGCTCGCGCACCCGCTCGGCCGGCATCCGCGACAGCTCGGCCGCGCCGAGCGTGACCCGCCCCGCGCGCGGCGCGTAGATCCCGGCGAGCAGCCGCCCCAGGGTCGACTTGCCTGCCCCCGAGGGGCCGACCAGGGCGACCCGGGAGCCCGGCGCCACCGAGAGCGTGACGTCGTGCAGGACGTCCACGCCCTCGCGGTAGCCGAAGCGGACGCCGTCCGCCTCGACGTGCCGCCCCTTCGGACGGGCCTCCGCGTCCCCCGCCGCCGGCTCGATGTCCCGCACGCCGACCAGGCGCCCGATCGACACCTGGGCCACCTGCAGCTCGTCGTACCAGCGCAGGATCAGCCCCACCGGCTCCACCAGCATCTGTGCCAGCAGCGCGCCCGTGGTGAGCTGCCCGACGCTCATCCAGCCCTTGAGCACGAACACCCCGCCGATGGTCAGCACCGACACCATGATCAGCATGTGCGTGACGCTGACCACCGGGAACAGCACCGAGCGCAGGAACAGGGTGTACCGCTCCCAGGCCGTCCACTCCTCGACCCGCCGGTCCGACAGGGCGATGCGGCGCGCACCCAGGCGGTGCGCCTCCACGGTGCGCCCCGCGTCGACGGTCTCGGTCAGGGCCGAGGCGACCGCCGCGTACCCGGCCGCCTCCGAGCGGTAGGCCGAGGGCGCCCTGCGGAAGTACCAGCGACAGCCCACCACCAGGACGGGCAGCGCGATCAGGACCGCGAGGGCCAGCGGCGGGGCCGTGACGCCGATCGCGCCGAGCAGCAGCAACGCCCACACGACGCCGATCGCCAGCTGCGGCACCGCCTCGCGCATCGCGTTGGCCAGGCGGTCGATGTCCGTGGTGATCCGGGACAGCAGATCGCCGGTCCCGGCCCGCTCCAGGACGCTCGGCGGTAGCCCCACCGACCGCACCAGGAAGTCCTCGCGCAGATCCGCCAGCATCTCCTCGCCGAGCATCCCGCCGCGCAGCCGCACCGTCCGTACGAACACCGTCTGCACGGCGAGCGCCACCGCGAACAGGGCCGCCACCCAACCCAGTTGAAGATCGCGCGAGCCCGACGACAGGTCCTCGACGACGCCGCCCAGGAGGTACGGGCCGACCATCGACGCGATCACGGCGACGGCGTTGGTGGCGACCAGGACCGTGAACGCGCGGCGGTGGCGCCGCAGGAGCTCGCGCACATACGCGCGGACCGTCGCCGGAGTGCCCACCGGCAGGGTGGTGGCCGACTGCGGGGCCGCCGGGTCGTACGCGGGTACCGCCACGCCCCTCATGCCGATTCCTCCACCTTCTGCATCGTCTTGGACTCCTCGTCGGTCTCCCGCGTGACCACCGCGCGGTAGCGGGCGTCGGTGTGCAGCAGTTCGCGGTGGACGCCCACCGATGCCACCTCGCCCTCGTGCACGAACACGATCCGCTCGGCCAGGTCGAGCAGGAGCGGCGACGACGTGAACACGACCGTCGTGCGCCCCGCCCGCACCCTCTTGATGCCCTCGGCGACCCGGGCCTCGGTGTGCGAGTCGACCGCCGAGGTCGGCTCGTCGAGCACCAGCACCTCGGGGTCGGTCACCAACGACCGTGCCAGGGCGAGGCGTTGACGCTGGCCGCCCGACAGGGAGCGGCCCCGCTCCGTGATGCGCGTGTCCATCGGGTCCCCGCCCGGGTCGGCCGAGGCCTGGGCCAGCGCCTCCAGTACGTCCTCGCACCGCGCCGCCGCCAGCGCGTCCACCGCGTCGACCTGTCGCGAGGACGGCACGTCGAGCAGTTCGCGCAGCGTGCCCGAGAGCAGCACCGGGTCCTTGTCCTGCACCAGGACCGCGGTACGGGCCAGCTCCAGGGGCAGCTCGTCGAGAGCGGTCCCGCCGAGCAGCACCGAGGGCTGCCCGCCGGCGTCCGGGGCGTGGCCGCCGAGCCGGTCCGCGAGCCGTCCGGCCGCGTCCGGGTCGCCGCACACCACGGCCGTGAACCGGCCCTCGGGCGCGAGCAGTCCGGTCGCCGGGTCGTACAGGTCTCCGGTCGGATCCGCGTGTGGCCCGGACGGCACCCCCGTGTCCGTCCCGGCCGGGTCGGTGACCCGCTGGAGCGCGAGCACCCGCGCCGCCCGCTTCGCGGAGGGCCGCGAGAACGAGTACGCCATGGCGATCTCCTCGAAGTGCTGCAGCGGGAAGAGCATGAGCGTCACCGCGCTGTACACCGTGACCAGTTCGCCCACCGAGACGCGTCCCGCGAGCGCCAGACGCGCGCCGTACAGGACGACCGTGATGAGCAGCAGACCGGGCAGCAGCACCTGGACCGCGGAGATCAGCGACCACATGCGGGCGCTGCGCACCGCGGCCCTGCGGACCTCCTGCGAGGCCTCGCGGTAGCGGCCCAGGAACAGCTCCTCGCCGCCGATGCCCCGCAGCACGCGCAGCCCGGCGACCGTGTCGGACGCCAACTCCGTTGCCCGGCCCGCCTTTTCGCGCTGGACGTCCGCGCGCCGGGTGGCGCGGGGCAGCAACGGCAGGACGGCCAGGGCGAGTACGGGAACGCCGATCGCGACCACGATGCCGAGCGCGGGCTGGTAGACCAGCAGTCCGACGCAGATGATGAGGAGTGCGGCGGCGGCCGCGGCGAAGCGCGACAGCGCCTCCACGAACCATCCGATCTTCTCCACGTCACCCGTGGAGACCGCGACCACCTCGCCCGCCGCGACCCGGCGCGTGAGCGCGGAGCCGAGCTCGGCCGTCTTGCGCGCGAGCAGTTGCTGCACCCGGGCGGCGGCCGTGATCCAGTTGGTGACCGCGGTGCGGTGCAGCATCATGTCGCCGACCGCGATGGCGATGCCCAGCAGCACGTTCAGGCCCGCGGCGAGCGCGAGCCTGCCGCCCGAGCGGTCGACCGCGGCCTGGACGGCGAAGCCGACGGTCAGGGGCAGTCCGGCGATGCCGCACTGCTGGAGCAACCCCCAGCCCAGGGCCTTGAGCTGGCCGCCGAGCTGGTTGCGGCCCAGCCAGTAGAGGAAACGAGGACCCGAGCGGACGTCCGGTTCGCCTGGATCCGTGTAGGGAAGATCGCGAATCTGCATGGCGTCCGGAAGTCCTTGCATCGAGGGGTGGAAGCCGTGTCAGGTTCGCTCGTCCGGCCCGCGGATTTCAATCGATTTTTCCGCGTTGGGGCCCGGAATCCGCCAGGGCGGCGCGACCGGGTCTGGCGCCCGGACCGCGCCCGCGCTTCACTCTCCACCCATGAGACGACGAAGGATCATGTCCATGCTCGGCGGCCTCACCCTGGCCGCGGGACTGGTGCTCGGCGCGGGCCCGGCCGCCGCCGCCGACGGCCCGCCCGCCGAGTTCGGCACCGACTGGCACGACCCGCTGACCGCGGCGCCGCCGGTCGCCGTGCCCCACACGAAGTCCTGCCACGTCACCCTGGCGGACGCCCAGTTCCGCGACTACACGCCGTACCGGGGGACCTACACGCCCCCCACGGGCTGCGGCGACCGGTGGAGCAAGGTGGTGCTGCGCCTGGACGGCAAGGTCAAGGGCCGGCAGTACGACCGCCTCGGCTACCTGCACGTGGGCGGCGCCGAGGTGTTGCGGACCTCGACCCCGGAACCCTCGGTGGACGGCATTGCCTGGAACGTCGAGAAGGACGTCACGCGCTACAGCGCCACCCTCCGGTCCGCCCAGCCCGTCGAGATGCTCATCGGCAACACCGTCGACGACACCTACACCGGGGTCATCGACGTCCACGTCACCCTCACCTTCTACGCCGCCGACGCGCACACCGCGCCCGCCGCGACGCCCGACACGGTGCTGGCCCTCGACACCCCGCAGGTGACCACCCCGCGCAACGCCGAACGCGTCGTCGCCGAGGTGTACGCGACCGGTTCGGGCGGCGGCTGCGAGGAGTTCTGGTACCTCGCCGCCCCCGACCCCGCCCCGTACTCCTGCAAGGCGCAGGCCGGCCCCAACCGCGAGGTGCAGCTCAGGGTCGACGGCAGGCTCGCGGGCATAGCGGCGCCGTTCCCCACCGTATGGACGGGCGGCTGGTCCAACCCCTTCCTCTGGTACGTGATCCCCGCCCCGCGCGCCTTCGACGTGAAGCCCGTCGAGTACGACCTGACGCCGTACGCGGCCCTGCTCAACGACGGCCGCCCGCACCGTGTGGAGGTGTCGGTCACCGGAGTCCCGGCCGGGCAGGCCGGCTGGTCCACCCCCACGAATCTGCTGATCTGGCAGGACAAGGGGAGCAAGGTCGTCACCGGCGGACTCACCCGGCAGGAGGAGACGACGCCCGTCAACTCGGCCGTGTACAAGCCGGGTTCACCGGAACTGCGGCTCGACGCCAGGAGCGGCCACCGGCTGACCACCTCCGGATACCTCGACACCTCGCACGGCCGCGTGACCACCACGGTGGTCCGCTCGGTCTCGGCCGAGTCCGTGCACCGCTGGACCGAGGGCGAGAACACCGATGCCCTGAAGGGGAGTTGGCACGACGACCAGAGCGTGACGACCTCCGGCCGCGGTCCCGCGGTGACCGTCCGGGACAAACGTACGTACACCATGGACGGCACCACGACCATCGCCGCGGACGGCCGGCTGCGCACCGCCATCACCCTCGGCGACCTGGCGGACTCCCTCACTCTGCGCGGCGCCCGCCCCACCGCGTTCTCGCACCTCGACGACACCTATCGCGGCGACGCCTCGTGGACCATGAACGTGCCGCGCGACCAGCGCCACGCGGTCGGCACCTCGGCCGAGCGCTACCGCAGCTACGGCTCCGACGGCTGTTACGACCGGAGCCTGAAGACCGCCCAGGGCGCCCTCACCGAAGACGTCCGGCGCTGCTGAACCGGCGGCGCCCCCGGCCCCGTCGCGGGCCGGGGGCACCGCGGGCTCATGCCTCGGCGGGCTTCTCCGAGTCCATGCCGGGACGGGGCCGCCGCCATTCACCCCGGGTGAAGTCGGGGATCTGCTGCGGCAGACCGCCCTGTCTGACCGAGAGATGGCTCAGCGGCACCGGGGACGTCCAGGTCGCCGCGTCGTAGACGTCGAAGTCCGGCACCAGACCCAGCCGCATGCACTGCATGAGGCGGAACACCAGCATGTAGTCCATCCCGCCGTGGCCGCCCGGCGGGTCGGCGTGCTCCTTCCACAGCCAGTGGTCCCACTCGGCGTACCGCGAGAAGTCGCCCCACTCGTCGTTCTTGTGGTCCGGCTCGATGTAGATCCGCTCGGGATAGTCCTCGAACACGCCCTTGGTGCCGCCGAGGCTGTTGATCCGGCTGTAGGGGTGGGGCGTCGAGACGTCGTGCTCCAGGCGGATCACCCGCCCCCTGGCCGTCCGGACCAGACTGGTCGTGCGGTCGCTCCCGATGTACGACTCCTTCCAACTCGGGTCGTCGGCGGGCATGTTGGCGGCCCGGTACTGGGCGAGCCCCAGCGAGGGGGTGCCCATGCTGACGATGCTCACCGCCCGGTCGCCGCGGTTGAGGTCCAGGTAGTTGGCGACCGGCCCGAACCCGTGGTTGGGATACAGGTCGCCGCGCAGCCGGGTGTGCCAGAGGCGGCGCCAGGGGCCCTCGTAGTAGGCGGGGTCGAACATCAGGGCGCGCAGATCGTGCAGATACGCGCCCGCGGCGTGCAGCAGATCTCCGAACTTGCCGGCGTGCGCCATGCGCAGGACGCGCATCTCGTTGCGCCCGTAGCAGCAGTTCTCCAGCTGCATGCAGTGCCGGCGGGTCCGCTCGGAGAGGTCGACCAGGGCCCACAGCTGGTCGAGTTGGAGAGCGATCGGACACTCCACGCCGACGTGGACCCCGTTGCGGAGCGCCGATGCGGCGATCTCGAAGTGGGAGTCCCAGGGCGTCGCCACATGGGCGAAGTCGATGTCGCCGCGCCGCAGGAGCTGCTCGTAGTCGTGGTCGCCGTGGACGTAGAGGGCCGGTGCGGGCTGTCCGGCCGCGGTCACCTTGGCGGCGGCCTTCTCCGCCTTCGCCCGCACCGGGTCACACAGGGCCACCACCTTGACGCCCGGCACGGCGAGGTACAGGTCGATCATGGCGCCGCCGCGGTTGCCGAGGCCGATCAGCGCGACCCGTACCGCCGAGCGCCGCTGGAAGGGCACCCCGATCATGGTGTCGCCGCGGCGCGGGGGCTCCTGGGGCGCCGTCCGGTCCGCGGCCGGGCCGGCCGCTGTCGTCGCGGCCGGATCCACCGCGTGCTCCGCGGCCTCGGCCGGGCCGCCGAACGCTCCGAGCCCGAGCCCGGCCCCGGCGGCTCCCGCGGTCCACAGGAGGGAGCGCCGGGTGGGGTCGTGGTGCTCCGGTACTGCGTCGTTCATCGAGCCTCCTGGTGATCGACAGGAATTCCACGGGCTGACGTTTTGCGCGACCTTTGCTGAACCCAGGTAGCGACCTTGAAGGAAGGCCGCCGGGCGCGCAAGAGCCCCGCCGGTCTCTTGATACCGGCCCGTGGAGGCTTGATGACGATGTGTCAGGGGTGGCGGGGCGCGTGTCGCCCGCCCGGCCGCCCTGTCAGCAGGGGCGCTCCGGGGAGCCGTCCACCAGCGCCGTCAGCAGTCCGCCCAGGACTTCGCGCTGGTCGGCCGAGAGCGGGGCGAGGATCTCCTCCGCCGCGCCCCGGCGCGCGCCGCGCAGCGCGCGCAGTCTGGCGCGACCGCCGTCGGTGAGCTCGATGCGGATGACCCGGCGGTTGTTCGGATCGGGCACCCGGCGCACGTCCCCGCTCTCCTCCAGCGCGTCCACCAGGGTGGTGACGGCGCGCGGCACGACCTCAAGGCGGGCGGCCAGGTCGGCCATGCGGGGCGGCTCGCTCCAGTGGGCGAGGGTGCGCAGCAGCCGGGACTGCGCGGGTGTGATGCCCACCGGCTCCAGGTGCTGCTTCTGGATCCGGTGCAGTCGCCGGGTCAGCCTCAGCAACTGCTCGGCCAGCAGGCCGTCGGCGTCGGGGGCCCGGGAAATGTGTGGCTGCATACGGGAACAATAACAGGACCTGGTTCATTGTGAGTATAGGTAACAATGAGCTATGCTCTCCGAATCGTCATCGCGCCCGCCTCCGGCAGGCGCCCGCACCCCCGTCGAAGGAGCCCATGCGCCCCGAACCATCCACCTGGACGCCCCCGCCCCGCGGCGCCGAACCGCCGGAGCCGGCACAGATCCGCCGCATCCTCGGCCTCTTCCGCCCGTACCGCGGCAGACTCGCCGTGGTGGGCCTGCTCGTCGCCGCCTCCTCGCTCGTCTCCGTCGCCTCGCCCTTCCTGCTGCGCGAGATCCTCGACGTGGCCATTCCGCAGAACCGCACGGGCCTGCTGAGCCTGCTCGCGCTCGGCATGATCGCCACAGCGGTCGTCAACAGCGTCTTCGGCGTGCTGCAGACGCTCATCAGCACCACGGTCGGCCAGCGCGTCATGCACGATCTGCGCACCGCCGTCTACGCCCAGCTCCAGCGGATGCCGCTCGCCTTCTTCACCCGCACCCGCACCGGCGAGGTGCAGTCCCGCATAGCCAACGACATCGGCGGCATGCAGGCGACCGTGACCTCCACCGCCACCTCGCTGGTCTCCAACCTCACGGCCGTCATCGCCTCCGTGGTCGCGATGCTCGCGCTCGACTGGCGCCTGACGTGCGTCTCGCTGCTCCTGCTCCCCGTGTTCGTGTGGATCAGCCGCCGCGTCGGCCGCGAGCGCAAGAAGATCACCACCCAGCGCCAGAAGCAGATGGCCGCCATGGCCGCCGAGGTCACGGAGTCGCTGTCGGTCAGCGGCATCCAGCTCGGCCGCACCATGGGCCGCGCCGATTCGCTGACCAAGAACTTCGCCGCCGAGTCCGAGCGCCTGGTCGACCTGGAAGTGCGCTCCAACATGGCCGGGCGCTGGCGCATGTCCACCATCGGCATCGTGATGGCGGCCATGCCCGCCGTCATCTACTGGGCGGCCGGACTGGCCCTCGGCACGGGCGGCCCGGCCGTCTCCATCGGCACCCTGGTCGCCTTCGTCTCGCTTCAGCAGGGCCTGTTCCGGCCCGCCGTGAGCCTGCTGTCCACGGGCGTCCAGATGCAGACCTCGCTCGCCCTGTTCCAGCGGATCTTCGAATACCTCGACCTGCCGGTGGACATCACCGAGCCCGACGAGCCCGTGCGCCTGGCCAGGGCGGCCGGTGCGGTCCGCTTCGAGGACGTCGACTTCCGCTACGACGACAGGCAGGAGCGGCCGACCCTCTCCGGCATCGACATCGCCGTCCCGGCCGGCAGCAGCCTCGCCGTCGTCGGCCCCACCGGCTCCGGCAAGTCCACGCTGAGCTACCTCGTGCCGCGCCTGTACGACGTGAGCGGCGGCCGCGTCACCCTGGACGGGGTCGACGTGCGCGACCTCGACTTCGACAGCCTGGCCCGCTCGATCGGCGTGGTCTCCCAGGAGACGTACCTCTTCCACGCCTCGGTCGCCGAGAACCTGCGCTTCGCCAAGCCGGACGCCACGGACGAGGAGCTGGAGGAGGCCGCCCGGGCCGCCCAGATCCACGACCACATCGCCTCGCTGCCCGACGGTTACGACACCCTGGTCGGTGAGCGCGGATACCGCTTCTCGGGCGGCGAGAAGCAGCGCCTGGCCATCGCCAGGACGATCCTGCGCGACCCGCCCGTCCTGATCCTCGACGAGGCCACCAGCGCGCTCGACACCCGCACCGAACACGCGGTGCAGCAGGCCATCGACGCGCTGTCCGAGGGCCGCACCACCCTCACGATCGCCCACCGCCTGTCCACCGTGCGCGACGCGGACCAGATCGTCGTGCTCGACGGCGGCGCAGTGGCCGAGCGCGGCACGCACGAGGAACTGCTGGCCCAGGACGGCCAGTACGCGGCGCTCGTCCGCAGGGACGCGGAGCTGGCCCCGGTCCGTGGCTGACGCGCCCGCCTCCGCCCGGGCACACGGCGACGCCGCCGCTCCCGTGGGACGGGGGAGCGACGGCGCCGGTCGTGACGATCGTCAGACGAGCCAGCCGATGAAGTGGAGGACGCCGGCGAGCAGGTCGGTGATGAGGTTCATGGTGGTGCTCTCTCCTTGTACGGGTCATGCCGTGGGCATCGTGGGGATGCCGCTGTGGGACTGCGCAACCCCGGTCTGCAGCCCGTCGCTTGCGCCCCTCAAGCATCCTTCGTCACAAGGGAGTTGAGCAACGATCGGCGTGACGATCACGCGTACCGGCGAACATCCGATCCCCTGTTCGTGTGTTCCCGGGCCGCCGGGTGCGATGCGTGTCGGCACCTGTCGAATGTCTGATTTGTCGGATCTGTAGGGGTAGCGTGCCGCCATGAGCGACACCGCCTACCGCCGACAACCCCGGCTGACCCGCCGCGGCCGACTGCTCCTGCTGCTGCTCGCCCTGTTCCTGGTGGCGGCCGGCGTGGCGCTCTTCCTGCTGCTGCGGGGGACCGGCGCCCCGCCCCGGCCGCTGCTCGTCCCCGAGGGCTGGCGGGCGAGCCAGGTGTACGAGGCGGTCGACAAGCGTCTCGGCGTCGCGCCCGGTACCGCCCGGCGGGCCGCCGCCACCGCCCGGCTCAAGCTTCCCGCCGAGGCCCGGGGCAATCCGGAGGGCTACCTCTACCCGGCGACCTATCCGGTGGCCGACGACTCGACCCCCGGCGGCCTGCTCGCCTACATGGTCGAGACCGCCAACCGGCACTTCGGGCAGGACCACATCGCCGAGGGTGCACGGCGCTCCGGCCTGACGGTGTATCAAATCGTGACCGTGGCCGGGATCGTGCAGGCCGAGGCCGACACCAAGGCCGACATGGGCAAGGTCTCCCGGGTCATCCGCAACCGGCTGGCCCGGGGCATGCCGCTCCAGATGGACTCGACCCTGAACTACGCGCTCAACCGCTCGACGCTGGCCACCACGACGGGCGACACCACGACCGACAGCCCGTACAACACCTATGCGCACAAGGGCCTGCCGCCCACCCCCATCGCCAACCCGGGCCAGGAGGCCATCGAGGCCGCCCTCGATCCCACCCCGGGCCCCTGGCTCTACTTCGTGACGGTGGCGCCCGGCGACACCCGCTTCACCGACGACTACGCCCAACAGCAGCGGAACGTAAGGGAGTTCAACGAGAACCAGCGGAAGACGGGCGGCGCGACGGGCTGAGCGTCACCCGGACGTGAGGCGACCGTGACCGTGCGGCCCACCCCGGCCGCCCGCCTCCGTCACACCCCCACCGGCCGGCGGTCGAGCAGCCGCTTGATCTCCCGTACGGCCGCCCGCCCGGCCCGGTTCGCGCCGATCGTCGAGGCCGAGGGGCCGTAGCCGACCAGCTGGATCCGCTCGTCCCGGGCCGCCCGCGTTCCCTCCAGGCGTATGCCGCCGCCGGGCTCGCGCAGGCGCAGTGGCGCGAGATGGTCGATGACCGGCCGGAAGCCGGTGGCCCACAGGATGACGTCGGCCCCGATCTCGCGCCCGTCGTCCCAGGCCACCCCGTGCTCGGTGATCCGGTCGAACATCGGCAGCCGGTCGAGCACGCCCGTGGCCCGGGCCGCTCGGACGGCGTCGTTCAGCGGCAGCCCCGTCACCGACACCACGCTCATCGGCGGCAGTCCGCGCCGCACCCGCTCCTCGACCAGGGCGACCGCCTCGCGGCCGGCCGCCTCGTCGAAGGGGCCCTCGCGGAAGACCGGTGGCCGGCGCGTCACCCAGGTCGTGTCGGCCGCGACCTCGGCGATCTCCATCAGGTGCTGGGTGCCGGAGGCGCCGCCGCCGACCACCACGACCCGCTGCCCGGCGAACGCCGCGGGCCCCGGATAGGTCGCGGTGTGCAACTGCCGCCCGCGGAACGTCTCCTGGCCCGGATAGCGCGGCCAGAACGGCCGGTCCCAGGTGCCCGTGGCGTTGAGCAGGGCCCGCGCGGCCCAGACGCCCTCGGAGGTCTCGACGCGCAGCCTTCCGCCGTCCCCCTCGCGTACCGCGCTCACCTCCACCGGCCGGTGCACCCGCAGATCGAAGGCGTCCTCGTACGCGGCGAAGTAGGCGCCGATCACCTCGGACGACGGGCGGTCGCCGTCGGCTCCGGTCAGTTCCATGCCGGGCAGGGCGTGCATCCCGTGCACCTTGCCGTAGGTCAGCGAGGGCCAGCGGAACTGCCAGGCGCCGCCCGGCCGCGGGGCGTGGTCGAGCACCACGAAGTCCCGGCCGGGCTCCAGGCCGGCCCGCCGCAGGTGGTACGCGCCGGACAGGCCCGCCTGCCCGGCGCCTATGACCACCACGTCCACCTCGCGTACCCCGAAGTCGTTCACGGTTCTACCAACCGTGTGCGAAGCCGGGATCTTCCCCGGCCGTGGCGCGGCTGCCCGTGTACCCGCAGGAGGGAGGGGAAGATGGGGGACATGTCCTTCACCAGCCACGTCCTGAACATCACGACCGGCTCCCAGGAGACGGTCACCGACCTGACCGGGGACTGCGCGGAATTCCTGAGCCGTCGGGCGGCGGGCCGCGACGGCCTGCTCAACGTCTTCGTTCCGCACGCCACGGCCGGCATCGCCGTCCTGGAGACCGGCGCGGGCAGTGACGACGACCTGCTCGCCGCCCTGCACACCCTGCTCCCCGCGGACGACCGCTGGCAGCACCGGCACGGCAGCCCCGGCCACGGCCGTGACCATGTGCTGCCGGCCCTGGTGCCGCCGCACGCCACGCTGCCGGTGGTCGACGGGCGGCTCGCCCTCGGAACCTGGCAGTCCGTGTGTCTGGTGGACACGAACAAGGACAATCCGAACCGGCAGGTGCGACTCAGTTTTCTCGGCTGAGTCAGGTGAAAGCAACTTCAACAGTGGGTGAGTTGAGGGTGTGGCATCATGGCCGCGTCGTCCGCCCGGGACCGGGAAGCCGAATCCCGGGAATCACTCGAATCAGCATGGCAACACAGCCTGCTTCTCCAACGTGGAAGGCGTGGAAGGCCAAGGATGAAGGTGTCTGGCTCTGCGTTACCGTCGGCGGAGGACCGTCGGCTCAGGCGCCGTCTCAAAAAGGTTCGTCAAACCTGTGAGGCGCTGCTCGCGGACTGGGGCATGGAGCACGGTTGCGGCATCGATGAACTGCACCGCTATCTGAGCGCGCAGAGCAAGCGGCCGATCCATCTCATCCCGATGCCCTTCCCGGAACGCCATCTCTTCGGCCTTTGGCTGAAACTCGACGATTTCGACATCATCGCTTACGAGAAAGCCGCGTCGCCCTCGCACAAAGAGCACATCATCGCGCACGAACTCTCGCACATCGCCTTCGCGCACCGGGGTTCCGTGGAATTCGATCACAGTGATACGAGTCAGTTGTTCACAGAGGTCGAACCGGCGGTGGTGCAGAGCATGTTGATGCGTTCTCGATACAGCGACGACGAGGAGCAGGAGGCCGAGACGATGGCCTCGCTGATTCTGGCCCGCGCCACCAAACGCTGGCTCGAACCGGCCTGGGGCGTGCCCGAGGAGGCCGCCGAGATCGTCGCGCGCATCGAGAACGGCGTCGGCCACCCGGACCCCTCATGAACGCCGTCAACACGGTACTGACCTGGGTCTGCGCCCTGGGCGGCCTGGCCGCGTTCGGCTACCGGCTGCCCGATCTGCTGCGCAGACGGCAGGACGTCGCCCTGTGGGCGCTCTGCGTCTACTTCCTGTGCTCCGGCATCAGCTTCCTGGTCGACCTGGACGCGCTGCGGGTGCACATCTCCAATTTGTTCGGGCTGCCCAACATCACCTCGCTGATCGTCCAGGTGGCCGTCGTCGTCCTCACGGCCGCTCAGCAGGTCGTCCTCGTGTACTGGTCGTCGCCGCCGGAGGAGGCCCGCACGAGGGCCGGGCGCCGGGTGCTGTTCTTCGGGGCCGCCCTGTGCGTCCTCGTGGTCGCGTCCCTCGCGGTCAGCCCGGTGGCCAGCGCCAAGACGGCCACCTCCACGATCCTGCTCAGCATCCAGGACGCCCGCTACGCGCTGTACATGTCGTTCTACCTCGTCATCTGCGGTGTGGGGCAGTTCGAGACGGTCCGGCTCTCGCTCCGTTTCACCAAGATGGCCAACCGGCAGTGGCTCAAAGTGGGCATGCGCACGGTGACCGTCGGCGCCAGCCTGATCCTCGTGTACTGCGTGACCCGCAGCATCCAGATCGCGGGCACCCAGCTGAACTACGACGCCTCCGCACTCGACCCCATCCAGTGGTCGTGCGGCACCATCGGCGCCCTTCTCCAGATCACCGGCTGGACCATTCCGTCCTGGGGCATCCACCTCACCCGGGCCGGCGGCTGGCTGCGCAGCTACCGCTCCTACCGGCGGCTGCGACCGCTGTGGTGGGCGCTGTACCAGGCCTCGCCGGACATCGCCCTCGACCCGCCCCGCTCCTGGGCCCGCGACCTGGTTCCGCCGCGCGACCCGCACTACAGCCTCTACCGGCGCGTCATCGAGATACGCGACGGCCAGCTGATGCTCCGCACCTCCCTCTCGCTCGCCGACTTCTCCCGGGTGGCCCGCTCGCTCGGCCTGCCCGAGGACCCGACGTCGCCCCTCGGCGAGGCGCTCCAGGTGCGGGCCGTGCTCGACCGGCCCGCCGAGGAGCGGGAGGCGGAGGCGGACGCCGCCGACATCCCGGCCCGCCCGCCCTACGACGACTTCCGCGACGAGGTGGAGTGGCTGACCCAGGTCGCCGCCGCGTTCACGGCGCTCACCCAGGGCCGGGCGGCGCGCGCCCCCGCCGGCGCCGCGTCATGAGCCCGGCGCCCGGCCCCGGCGCCAGGACGCCGGGCGTCCCCGCGCCCGCCGACGCGACGGCCTTCGCGCTGAAGGCCGTTCAGGACCTGGTGGCACTGGACGCCGCCCACGGGGCGAGCGCGGCGCTGCCCGCCGTGCGTGAACTGCTGCGCGCCGTACCGCAGTTGACGGACGGGCCCGACGCGACCGCGCGCGACGCGGACGGCGAGCTGCTCGCGGCGCTGGCCGAACTCTGCGAGGTGATCGGCTGGATCCTGTTCGACGCGGGCCGGAACGACGCCGCCCACCGCATGAACGTCCGCGCCCTGTCCCTGGCCGAGCACTGCGGCGACCGGGCCACGGCCCGCCTCGTGCTGCTCAACGACAGCATGCTGCACGCCCGCGCCGGCCGCCCCGTGGCCGCCCTCGACGCCGCCGCCCGGGTGGCGGGGCCCCGGCCGCTGCCGTCGCTGGTCGCCACCCTGGTCCTCGTGCGCCGGGCGCACGCCACCGCGATGCTCGGCGCCGGCGCCGAGGCCGGCCGGCTCATCGCGCGCGCCCGCAGCCGCTTCCTCGACGGCGCCTCGCGCCACGATCCGGCCTGGGCCTGGTGGATCGACCAGGCCGAACTCACCGGCCACCACGGCTGGGTCCTCGCCAGGCTGCACGACTGGGACCGCGCGATCCCGCTCCTGCACGAGGCCGCCACCGCACCCGGGCCCTCCTACCGGCACCTGTTCACCGCCGAGTTACTCGCGGCGCTGAGCGGCGCCCGCGCCTGGACCGAGGCCGAGCGGCTCATCGCCGAACTCGCCCCGCGCGCCGGTGACATCGGCTCGGTGCGCACCACCGAGACCCTCGCCAGGACCGCCATCCGGCTGCGCGACTGCGCGGCGGCTCCCGTGAACGTACGGGACGCGGCGGTCTTCCTGCTGGAGTCGGTGCCCGGCGGTCAGGACGCTCCCTCCCGCTAGGGCCCGGCAAGGCATCATCCGCACCATCCTCACCAGAACCCGACAGACAGGGATCACATGCTGCACATCAGGGTGTCCACGCCCGCGGCCGCCGCTCTCGTGGCGGTCGCTCTCCTGCTGACCACCGGCGGACCGGTGTCCGAGGTCACCTCCACCCGGCCCGTCGCCCCCGTGGCGCAGACGCAGGCCGCGCCCGCAGCCACCACCGGCAGCGCCTACCGGGCCACGCACCTCTACTTCGGCACCGGCCGCCACAACGGCGAACCACCCATAACCGACGAGCAGTTCATGAAGTTCGTCGCCGATGTGATCACCCCGCGCTTCCCGTCCGGGCTGACGATCCAGCAGGGCCGCGGCCAGTGGCGTGACAGGACCGGCAGCATCAACCGCGAGATCTCCTACGAGCTGACGGTGCTCTATCCCGAGCGCGAGGCCCGCACCCACGACCCGGAGATCGAGTACATCCGCCGTCTCTACTGCTCGATGTACGGCCTGGAATCCGTCGGGCGGGCCGACGTCAAGGCACAGGCCGACTTCTGATCCCTCCTGGGCGATCCCTCTCAACGTCCCCCGCACGGGCGGGCGTTCAGAGCGCGAGCCGACGGATCACGAAGAGCAGCGCGCCGAGCAGTACCAGGACCGCCCCCGCGACGAGCGAGCCCAGATCGGTGACCCCGGCGAGGGCGACGGGGCGGCCCGCCGCCCGCGCGACGCTCTCGCGCGGCCCCGCCGGGGCGGCCCTGGCGTCGGCCGCGCGGTCCGCCCCCGCCCCGCCGGCGGACGCCGACGGCGCGGGGGAGGCCGGGGCGCAGTCCAGCACCCCGGCCACCTCCTGACGGAAGCCGCCGGGTCCGAGCACCGTGAACCGGTAGCTCTGGCCCGCAGCCACCGGAACCAGAATGGTCCGTGTCCCGCCCGGCGCCACGGACGCCGCGACCCCGGCCAGCCGGAAGGTGAACGCGGTGTCGCCCCGGTTGCCCGCCGTGACGTCCACGCCGCCCCGGGCGCAGTCGTCGACGGCGGACACCGAGGGCTCCGGGCCCCTCGCGGGCAGCGCAGCCGCGGTGCTCAGGGCCGTACCGGCGGCCACCAGCGCGACGGCCCGGCGGACGGCCCACTGCTTCGGTGTGTGCCTCACGAGGGGCCCCTTCGGGCTGGGGAGGACGGTGTGACAGGACGCCCTCCAGTACGCGCGGAGCGGAGCCGGTGTTCAACTGTGGCCGCCCACCGCACGCGGCCCGACGTCCGCTCCACGGGCCGTCGTTCAGGCCAGCTGACGCCGGACCAGTTCGTGCAGGGGCCCGTGCGGGTCGGCGAGGAGCTGGGCGGGCGGGCCCTGCTGGACGATCCGCCCCTCGGCCATGACGATCACCCGGTCCGCGTCCAGGACCGTGGAGAGCCGGTGGGCGATCACGAACCGGGTGGCCCGCAGGCCGCGGGTGCTCTCGGTCACGATGCGCTGGGTCTCGTTGTCGAGCGCGCTGGTGGCCTCGTCGAAGAAGAGCACCCGGGGCCGGCGCACCAGCGCCTGGGCGATCATGAGGCGCTGGCGCTGACCACCGGAGATGGCGCCGCCCCCGGAGATCATGGTGTGCAGTCCCATCGGCATCCGTTTGATGTCCTCGGCCAGGCCCGCCATCGCGGCGGCCTCCCACGCCTCCTCCTGGCTGAACACCTCCGCCCCGCAGATGCAGTCCAGGATCGAGCCCGACAGCGGCTGGGCGTTCTGCAGCACCACCCCGCACTGGCGGCGCACCGCCGCGCGGTCGAGGGCCGTCAGGTCCTGGCCGTCGTACAGGACGCTGCCAAAGGTCGGATCGTCGAAGCCGATGAGCAGCCTGAGCAGCGTCGACTTGCCGCAGCCGCTCGGGCCGACGACCGCCACGAACTCGCCCGGAGCCACCGTCAGGGACACCCCGTCCAGGACGAGCGGCCCGTCGTCGCCGTAGCGGTACGACAGGTCCCGGGCCTCGATCCGACCGGACAGGACACCCGGTTGGGTGCTCGACGCGCGCACCTCGGGAGCCTCGTCGAGAACCGGCCTGATCTGCTCGAACAGCGGGAGCACCGCCGCCGCCGAGACGAGCGCGCCGGTCAGCTGGGTGACCGAGGTGAGCAGCATCGTCACGGCCGTGTTGAAGGTGAGGAAGGCGCTCGCCGACAGCGCGTCGCGGGCCGGTCCCGCGAGCAGCACGAAGAGCACCAGTGAACACAACGGCAGACAGACCGAGTTGAGGACCGTCGTCAGGTTCTTGATCCGGCCCGCCCGCTGCTGGAGCTCGCGGCTGCGCGCGAACTCGCCCGCCCACGCGCCGTACGCGAAGCTCTCCGCCGCCGCGACCCGCAGCTTGGGCAGACCGCGCAGGGTCTGGAACGCCCGGTTGTTGAGCTTGTTGCCCAGCTCGATGAGCCGGCGCTGCCAGCGCAGTTCCCACAGGCCGAGGGCGAGGAACACGGCCCCGATGACCACCAGCAGCGCGATCGCCACCAGGGCGAGCGGCACGCTGAAGCACAGCAGCAGGGCGAGGTTCATCGCGCCGACCGTGCCCGCCTGCACGGCGACCGGACCGATGCCCGACATGACCCGCCGGATCGCGCTCACGCCCATCGCCGCGCTCGCCAGCTCACCGGTGGAGCGTCCGGTGAAGAACGTGGTGGGCAGCCTCAACAGGCGGTCCCACACGGCGGGTTGGAGGGTGCTCTCGATCCGCCCCTCCATCCGCAGCACGGTGA
Source organism: Streptomyces sp. NPDC048111 (assembly GCF_043202815.1). Classification (NCBI taxonomy): domain Bacteria; kingdom Bacillati; phylum Actinomycetota; class Actinomycetes; order Kitasatosporales; family Streptomycetaceae; genus Streptomyces; species Streptomyces sp. NPDC048111. Next base: position 900,579 of record NZ_JBIDBD010000001.1, on the reverse strand, counting down.
GGTTCTGGAGCAGGGTGAACGCCGCCGACACGATGCCCGTGACGACGACGGCGAGCGAGACCTGCACGATGAGGCCGTTCTGTGCGCGGGGTACGTACACGCCGAGCACCTGCCCCGTCGCGATCGGCACCAGGGCCCCGAGCCCCACCGTCACCAGCGACGCCAGCAGCAGCCGGCGCAGGTCGGGGCGGGTGCCGCGCAGGGCGAAGCGGAGCAGGGCCCACCGGCCGAGCGGGCGGTCCGGCAACGGCCGGTAGAACATGACCGCCCGCCCCTCGAACTCGCCGGCGTTGTCCGCGTCCACCCGGGTGCGCCGGCCGGACACCGGGTGCACCGCCTCGTAGCCGCCGCGCCGCCACAGCAGTGCGACCGGGGTGCCGCTCACCCGGTGGCCGAGGAGCGGTCCCGCGTCCTGCCGCCACCAGCGGCCGTCGAGCCGTACCGGCCGCGTGCGCACCCGCGAGGCGACGGCCACGCGCTCGACCGGGTCGATCCGGTCGCCGCCCGCGCCGCCCGGCGCCGGGTCGGCGAGCGTGATCCCGGCCGCCTCCGCGACCAGGCGGCAGGCAGCGTACGTCGCGTCGTCGCCCGCGCCTGCGGTGCGTGAGGCCGCCCTGCCGGTGCGGCCGATGGAGGTGAGCAGCGCCCGGTCGGCCTCCTCGCGGACGGCCTCGCCCGCCCGGATCCCGGCGGCGGCCCGGTCCTCGTGGGCCCGCTCCACCCGTTCGATCCAGCGGTCGAGCGCGGACAGCAGCCGGTACTGCTGATGGACCATGCCCTGCCACAGCGCCCCGTCCACCAGGAGGTCGCCGGCGGCCTCCGCGCTGAACGCCGCCCCGTACTGCACACTGCCCGGCGCCACCGGAAGCCACAGGATGTCGTCGTCCGCGACCGTCTCGTCGAGCGTGGTGCGGCCGTCCAACGGGGCCTCGTACAGCACCCGTTGACCCCGGCCGACGCCGAGCGAGAAGGCGTGCTCCAGCAGGCTCAGGGCGGCGTCCGAGGTGTCGTAGTGGCTGGGGTGCGCATCGCCGTACGCGTCGGGGTGCCGGTACAGCTCGCGCAGCGGGATCCGGCGCAGCTCGCACGCGCGCAGCGGGCGCCCGACCAGGGTGTGCTGGGGGCCCTCGACGGGCCCGAGCAGCAGGGTGCCCGGTTCGAGCCGCCCGAGGAAGTGCCAGTGGCCCCGCGCCACGGGGTCGACCGCGAACAGGTCGAGCGCCCCGCCGACCACCAGCCACAGCACCTGCGGCCCCTCCAGCGAGAAGCCGCGCAGACCGGCGCAGTCGATGGGCTGCCCGAGCCCGCCGAGCGCGCCGACGACGGCGTCCCCTCCGGTGGCGCCGGCGTCGGTGTGCGGCTGTACGAAGGCCACCTCAGTGCTCCCTGACCAGTTCGGCGTACGGGCCGCCGGCGGCGACGAGGTGCTCGTGCCGGCCGCGCTCGACGACCACGCCGTGGTCCAGCACCACGATCTCGTCGCTGTCGCGGACGGTGCTGAGCCGGTGGGCGATGACGACGCAGGCGCAGCCGCGGCGGCGCAGGTTGTCGATGATGACGTGCTCGGTCTCGGCGTCCAGAGCGCTGGTGACCTCGTCAAGGACCAGGACGCTCGGCCCGCGCACCAGGGCCCGGGCGATCTCCAGGCGCTGGCGCTGGCCGCCGGAGAAGTTGCGCCCGTCCTGCTCGACCCGGCCGTGGATCCCGCCGGGACGGCGCGCCACGACCTCGTACACGGCGGCGTCCCGCAGGGCCGCGACCACCGCGTCGTCCGGGATCGAGGGGTCCCACAGCGCCACGTTGTCCCGTACCGTGCCCTCGAACAGGAAGACGTCCTGGTCGACGAAGGAGACGGAGGCCGCGAGCGCGCCGCGCGGGATGTCCTCCAGGCGCTGCCCGTCGATGCGGATGCTGCCCTCCCACGGCGCGTACAGCCCCGAAATCAGCCGTGACACCGTCGACTTGCCGCTTCCCGACCCGCCCACGAGCGCCACCTGCTGCCCCGGCCCGACGGACAGTGAGAACCCGGTGAGCAGCGGCTTGTCGAGCGGGCTGTAGCCGAACGTGATGTCGTCGAGGGTCACCCGGCCGGTGAGGCGGCGGGTGCTCGCGGCCGGCGCCGGGCGGGTGGCGAGCGCGTCCACGGGGAAGTTCTCCACGTCCTTGAGCCGGGCCACGTCCGCCGCGAAGTCCTGGATGCGGCCCGCGACCCCGTTGAGGCGGGTCACCGGTGCGGTGAAGCGCGTCACCAGCGCCTGGAACGCGACGAGCAGACCGATCGAGAGGTGGCCCTCCACCGCGCGCAGCCCGCCGATCCACAGGATGAGCGCGCTGTTGAGGGTGGCGAGCGCGGGGGCGGCCACGCCAAGCCAGGCGCTCGGCACCCCCAGCCGCTGCTGCTCCTCCAGGGTGGTGGCGTGCTGCCCCGCCCAGCGCCGGAAGTAGCCGTTCTCGCCGCCGGTCGCCTTCATGGTCTCGATCAACTGGAGCCCGGTGTACGAGGTGTTGGTGAGTCGGGCGCTGTCGGCCCGCAGCTTCTGGGTGCCGGTGGCCCGCAGGCGCACCACGACGCGCATCGCGACGACGTTGAGCAGCGCGATGCCCACGCCGATGAGGGTGAGCTGGGGGTCGTAGGTCCACAGCAGGACGGCGTACAGCAGCACGACGACGCCGTCCACGGCCGCCGCCGTCAGATCGCGGGCGAGCGTCTCGGCCACCGCGTCGTTGGACTGGAGCCGCTGGACCAGGTCGGCGGGGCTGCGCTGGGCGAAGAACGTCACGGGCAGGCGCAGCAGATGGCGGAAGAAGCGGGCGCTGCTGAGGGTGGAGGAGATGACGCGTCCGCGCAGCAGGTTGGCCTGCTGGAGCCAGGTGAGCACCGCGGTGAGCGCCACCAGGGCGCCCATCGACGCGAACAGCGCGCCCAGCAGCGTCTCCTGATGGCCTATCAGGAACTGATCGATGTAGGTGCGGCTCAGGGCGGGCAGCGCCGCGCCCACCGCGACCAGGAGCAGACTGGCGAGCAGCGCGGCCAGCATGGTGCCCGTGGTGCCGCGCAGACGGGCGGGCAGCGCCGCGAGCACCCCCGGTCTGCGCCCGCCGCGCCGGAAGCCGGGACCGGGCTCCAGGACCAGGACGACTCCCGTGAAGCTGGTGTCGAAGTCCTCCGCCGGGACGAAGCGCCGTCCCTTGTCCGGGTCGTTGATGTGGACGCCCCGCCGTCCCAGGCGCCGTCCCGGCCCGTCGTACACGACGTAGTGGTTGAACTCCCAGAACAGGATGGCGGGCGCCCGCACCTCGGCGAGCGCGGCCGGCTCCATCTGCATGCCCTTGGCGGTGAGGCCGTAACTGCGCGCCGCCTTCAGGAGGTTGCTGGCGCGCGAGCCGTCGCGCGAGACACCGCACGCGATGCGCAGCTCCTCCAGCGGGACGTGGCGGCCGTGGTGCGCCAGCACCATGGCCAGGGAGGCGGCGCCGCATTCCAGGGCCTCCATCTGGAGGATGGTGGGGCTGCGCACGGTCCGGGGGCGCCGGGTCCTGGGCGCCTGCCGGGCGCGGGCGCGGCGGCTGCCGCCCTGTGGCCCTTCGGGGCGCCGGCGGCCGTGGCCCGGGGGCGGCAGCTGCGGCGCGGCGGGCGGGGTGTGCGGTGCGGTCACGGGAGCAGCCAATCGATGGGGCGCTGGTCGGCGAGGTGCACGGTGCCGGTGGCCAGGGTCATGGAGTCCACGGCGTACGGGGGTCCATCGGCCGAGGACCAGCGGTAGCCGGAGGCTGTGCCCGCCGTGCGGTCGAGGCGCACCAGCACCGCCACCGGCCTGCCGTCCCGGGAGAACTGGGCGGCGAGCTGGGCGTCGCCGAGGAACGCGGCGATCTGCTGCGGCGTCTGCGCGGCCCGGCCCACCGCGGCCACCGTGCCGCGCAGCACCCCGTAGCGCTCCGTCGGCACGGACTGCACCGCGAGGTCGACCGGGGCGCCCACCGGGACGCCCGCCCCGCTGTCGCCGGGCACGTACAGCATGACGACCAGGGGATCGTCGGGCCCGCCGGTCCGCTCGATGCTCGCGACGTCCGTGCCGGTGGCGACGATCGCGCCGATGGTGGCGGAGAGGCTGGTGAGACGGCCCGCGGCGATGGCGCGGACGGTCCGGTCGCCCTGTGCGGTACGGACCTCGAGGAGCGGGGCGCCGGCGGCGAGGGTCCCGCCCTGCCGGGCGAACACCGCGGTCACCTGGCCGGCGAACGGGCTCTGCAGCACATAGCTGCCCTGCGCGTGGGTGAGGACGCCGGGTGCGTCGAGCGTGGAGGAGACCGATCCCGTCACGGCCCAGAAACACGCGACGGCCATCACCGCGACGGTGACGAAAAGGGCGAGACGGCCCTGTGGGCGCGCGAAACGCACCGGCAGGTCGAGTTCCTCCGGCGACTGGAGTTTGGAAAGGGCCTGCTGTCGGAACTGCACGGAACTCTTTCCTTACCCGCGAAACTTCCGCAAACCGTGAACCATCCTCAATGCGTGAACCATCCGCAAACCGTGCACACCATTCGCGAACCGTGCACACCATCGGCAAGGAGCCCCGGAACCGAAGGGTTCCGGGGCTCGTGCGTGATCTCAGAGACCGGCGACGAGACCGGTGGCCAGGCCCGTGACGGCGCCCGTGTTCACGCCGGTGACCGAGCCGACCAGGCCGGTGACCGAGTTGACGATGCCGGAGACCGGCAGGACGGAGTCGGCGGTGCCGGTCACGTTGCCGAGCGCGGTGCCCACGAGGCCGCCGGACACGTTGTCCAGGTCGGCGTCGGAGATCTCGAGGGTCTCGACCTGGGGAGCGTTGTTCATGGGAGTACTGCCTTTCATGGGGACATTTCCTATCGGGAACTCCTTGCCGGAACTCCCGCAGTGGCCAGGATCAAAACACGCCGACGGCGTGCACAGCCAATCGCCATGAGGCATCACGGGCTCGGAACCCGTCTCCGAATTGCCGTGACGTGCAGGCCCGTTCATGAGTTGGGGGCATTTTCTTCACGAGCTTCACGGGATGAATTCCGGAAGCCCGTTCCGCACAATTCTCAACTGGGACACTCCCGCCCCAATGCCCCCCGCTCCGGCGGACCGCCAAGGGGCGCCAGCGGCCCCGGTGACGGGTCGGCGCACAGGGTGTGCAGATTCTCGGAAGGCCGCCTTCCGCTTGCCGGTGAGGCACGACGGCCCGCCATCGGATCCCGCACGCCGAAGGGCTCCGGACCGCCTGGTCCGGAGCCCTTCGGGTGTGTGCGGCGGCTCAACGCCCCTGGAGCGCCTTGGCGTTGTTGCCGAACGTGGGAGTCGGGGTTTCTGCCTGCGGTGTATGTCGTGGGACCGCGGTGGATCCAGCCGGGATCCAGCAGCGGCGAAACGGTGTGGTGTGAGAGCGGCTTCGGTGCCGTCCGCCGCGTGGGGACCTTGGACAGGTCCGCCAGGTTCGAAGGGGTGACTCTTTTCGGTGCGTAGATGCCGGATCCTCTCGTCCACCTCCGCGTTTCCGGCGACAGTGGTCAGGAGAAGAGAGCGAGCTGCTCGTCCTCCGGTGCCTGGCCGAGTCCGGGCTCCTCGGTGCATTCCGGGTCCAGGTCTGCGGGTTCGGCGTCCGCGGCCTCTGCGATGACGCCCAATGCGGAAGCCACCCTGGGTTCGTTCGCGTTGCTACTGCTCTTGGCTTTGGCGATAGCCGCTTCTGCCCAGGAGGGTTCCTCGGCTTGAATGTCGGCCTCGCCCCCAGCGACCGTCGGCAATACGTAGTGTTGGGCGAGGCTCGCCAGGTGCAGAGGCAGTGGCAGGGAGAGGGCGTCCAGATAGTCAGGTGCCTGACGGAGCTGATGCAGCGCCAGGGCGAGGGCTTCGGGTGAGTCACCGTCGCCCGGGTGGCAGCCCAGGATGGCGATCTCCACCATGCCCGGGTTCCAGGCGGGGATATGGGCGTCGATCGTTGGTTTGCCCTTGTTCGGTCCTTGCCGTAGTGGCCGAGGAGCGATCTTGTCGGCCTCGACGGCGGAGTCTCTGAAGGTGCTCGCTTTGGGAGTGGTGCTGTAGAAGATTCGACCCGAGGACTGGATCGCGTCTTCGGCCTCCACCCACAGTCCCTGGGGCAGGCCGTTGACCTCGCCGGGGGCCGCGTTGCCCCACCACTGAGGAGTCTCCCGGCCCGCCGCAGTACGGACGCGGATCAGCCGTAGGTCCGGATCGATGCCTACCGGCTGTGCGTGGCCGGTCTTGATCAGGTCCTGTTCGGCCCGGCCATCCTGGAGCCAGGGCCAGTGCAACCGACTGTTCTGGGAATGGGTGAGCAGTGCGGTCGGTCGGCCCCGCAGGGAACGGATCATCTTCTGGAGGTAGCGGGCGGTGGCTCGGCGCTGCTCGTCCATGTTCTGGTGCCACACCCGGTACTTCGAGTGCTGGCGGGGGAGAGCTACGGCCTCGGTGCCGCTGGGCGACCCGACCTCAAGGGGTTCGGTACCCGTGGCCGTCGCGGTCGGGTCAGCATCGGTCACCTCCGGGATCTCGGCGGTCTTGACCAGTCCGAGCAGGAAGTGGGGGTACGGGACCCACTGGCCGGTCCGCTCTTCCCAGCCCGTGACAGCGGCCAGGCCGCTGCCTGGTGCGAGCGGCGTGACCATGACGGACACCGGCGTGTGGCGGGGCAGTCCGGTGGGGCCGTCCTTGCGCCGCTTGACCATGTGCGTGGCGACGTAGCGCAGGTCGTCGGGAAGCGCGTCGCCGAGGGTGTGTTCCGGCAGCACGCGCACACCGAACTGGCGCAGGGCGTCCTCCCATCCTGAACGGACCCGGTGGGCGAGGTTCTTCTCGGAGTTGTACCCCTTGGCCTTCTTGGGAACGAGCGCGAACTGGGTGAGTACGCCCGCATCCGCGCAGCCGAGCCGGAGCGCGTACTTGGGGTCGTCCAGGCGATGGGCGAAGTCCTGACGACGGTCGATCTCCACGAGAGCGAAACCGGGACGGAGCGGGACGGCTCCGTCGTCGGCTAGGAACGATTCGACCGCCTTACGACGACGGGCGATCCCCGCTTCGAGTGCTTTGCCCTTCGGCCGGGCCTCAGGATCAATGCCAAGGGTTTCGGTGATGCCCGAGGTGGTGCGCAGGCAGCGGAGGCGGAGTGTGAGTTCGGGAGTCTTCCATTCGAGGACGACCGGACTTCCGGGGGCCGCCAGTTCGTACACCTCCTCGGCTGTGGCGAGGTCCGGTCGGCCCACGCCTCCCGCAAGGCCGAGGACTGCGGTGAGCATGTCGACGGCAGCTTCGCGGAAGGGGGCGGACTGCCACAGCAGACGTGCCTCCACCAGGACGCTGCCGCCCGTGACCGCCTCGGCGGGGTCCTGCCCCTCATTGATCCTGGCCGCCACTGCGAGCGCCGTCCGCCGGGCGGAGGCCTCGCGCTCCGTCTCGACAGCCTTTTCCGATCCCTGGGGCTTGGGTCGAGCATTGGCAGGGGCGGGGCTGCCCGCGCCAGCCCGGCCGAGGGAGGGGACCCTGCGCAGCGACTCCGGCAGCGCCTGCTCGGCCCACTCGACGATCTGGGAGCGCTGGTGCGACATGAGGCCCGTACCGATTCCGTGGGCGCCCATGTGCGTGCTGTGGACGACCGAGGCGCGGGTGCCGGGGCCGTCGCCGATCCATTCCTCGGGTGCGGTGAGCAGACTGTCCGGATCAGGGAAGGGACGGCTGAGTGCGAGCCTGCCGAGGATGCAGGCGGGGCCGTTGTTCTTCCAGGAGTGGCTCTGGGATTCACGGTTCCACGTCAAACGTGCCACCGCGTACCGCTCGCTGGTGGGCGTGCCGGGAAGCCAGGGGATGCCGGGCAGCAGGCAGACGGAAGTGTCGCGGCCGTACGGCAGGCGCAGTCTCTGCTTCTTCACATCGAGGCGGGTCGCCCAGCGGCGCACTCCGGTGTGGAGGTGGAGACGCGGCCTGGGATCGAAGGGGACGGTGTGCAGCGAAATGTTGAGCACGATGGAGAACCACCATTCGCGTCCCTTGACGATGTGCGAGAGGGGCTGGGAGAGCAACTCGGCGCCCTGCTGTCGCGGGCCGCGAGGCACGGCGCGGAAGTGCAGGCTGCCGGCGCTGTGCTCGTAGGGGCCCAGGGCGAGGACGCGCCGGGCCAGCGCATCGGTCGCGAGCTGGTACTGGCGGTCGCGCGGGGCGGCGGTCCCGCCGTCGGTCGTGGGACAGCCGAGCAGGTCGACGGTGACGTCCTGCCACTTGGGCGGGCAGGCGCGCAGTGCGATGTGGGTGTCCATGACGGCGCGGTGGTGTCCGGGTCCGGGCCGCAGGTCCTGGAGCCAGGGGCCGGTCAGCCGGTCCAGAGTGTCGCCGGGCAGGGGGTGGGGGGCGTCCCACGGCGCGTACAGCCAGAAGTCCTCGGCCTGTTGGAGCGGGTCCCGGGAGCGTCCTCGTACGACCAGGTCGGGGGCCAGGCTCTGGAGGACCCCGTTGAATCCGGCGACGGGTGCGGTACGGAACGGCTCGCGCTCGGGCTCCCGGCCGAGGTTGCAGAGGTCCAGGATGCTTGCGTGCCACTGCTCGGGTGCGGGTAGAGCGCGGTAGCGGACGGTCCAGGGGGCGGCGTCGGGCTTGAGGACGTAGGCGGCTCGGCTGACGTCACGGTATTTGGCGGCCATGGGGGTTCACTGTCTCCTTGTGGTGGGGGGCGAGGTGGTTCGCGGTCGTCGGTGTGCAAGGAGTGGCGCGCGGGGGAGCGGCCCGTTAGTTTCCGGAGCTCAGTCCGCACAGGGCTTCGTAGAGCGGGAGGTACAGCGTGCGTACCAGCGCGGGATCGGCCGCGTCGTCGAACGAGTGGGGAGCCGTCGCATCGTTGAAGTAGGGAGCGAGGACGTCGCGGAGTTTGACGAGCAGGCCGTCGTCGTTGCGGCGGCGACCGCTTCGGGTCGCCGCAGCGGGCGGGACCCCGGCCTCGGCGAGTGCGGGGGCGAAGGCCGCGTCGACGAACACCACGCGTGCGGGTACCCCCCCTCGCACGAGGCGGCCGATGACCTGCCAGATGGTGACGAGCTGATCCCAGGCGAAGGAGGTCTGTTCCGCGTCGCTGAGCCGGGAGTAGATGTAGCGCCGGGAGAGCAGTCGACGCCATTCCTTGCGGGCCGCGAGGCGGAAGGCGAGCCCGGCGGCATCCAGGTCCGCCGCGTCGGCCACCAGTTTGCTGAAGGTGCCCCCTTCGGAGTCCGGCCGGTCGCGGACGAAGCGGGTGACCCAGTCGTTGACGGCGAAGACGGCCAGGGAGAGGTCGTCGGGACGAGGGTGCGGCCGGGCGAGAAAGAGCACGGTTCCGAACGCCGCCTTGTGGCTCTGGTTGAGGATGTTGTGACCTCGCTCGATGGCCATCAGGGGAGCCACCAGGACCTCGGCGTCCTCGTCCTGGGCGAAGGCTGCCAGGTCACCGCGTCGTACGGCGGTCGCACTGGTGAAGTCCCCGGTGGCCGTGTCACCAGGGCCGGGGTGGTCCAACTCCGCCTTGTCGGAGGCCAGGACTCGCACTTTCCCCCGCCAGCGCGGCATGCGTTCGAGGAGGTCGGCGGCGACTCTGGCGTCGCGGTAGCTGCCGACCAGGACGAGCGCCCGGCGTCGCTCGCCGTCCTCGATCTTCCTCAGTTCGCCGTCGAGGAGCGAGGTGTCGCCGGGAGACGATTTGCCGAGCTGGGTGATCATCTGGGACAGCACTCGCTCGCGGGTGTCGAGACGTGCTCCGGACAGGGTGAGCGGGGCTCCTTCACCGTCGTAGAGGAACAGGGTTCTGAAGAGGGTCCTGCGGATGGAGTCGACCGCGGCCGGGCGCGGCTTGAGGATCGCTTTGACCGGGGCCATGACGTGCGCCCGGGTCGAGGTGCCCGCCCAGCTCGTGCCGGACATGAGGAGCACATGCGGTCCTGGCCGGCCCACGGCGGCATCGGCGCCCAACGCGGGCAGGTTGAGCAGGAGTTCCCGGCCGACCCCCGCGCACCGGAAGAAGCGCAGCGTGCCGCTGCGCCGGTCGTCGCCCGTGGGCCCTCGTTCGGGGTCCTCGGGCAGGTACTGGAAACCGAGGACGTTGCCCATGGGGGCCTCGGGCACCACCGGCGCGTAGTCCAGGGGAGGGCGACGGGAGAGTTCGTTGTCGGCGGTGTCCAAGTGGAGGACCGCTTCGGCCTGCGGCCACAGAAAGGTGACGCGTTCAAGGCGCTGGTGGAGCGCGGCGAGTACGAGAGTGAACTCCAGGCGCCTGGCCTCCCGCTCCAGCCAGGGCTCGGACCCCCAGGTGTCCACGGGGTCCCGGTCGGGCCGACCGGGGGCCGGGTCCTCCTGGCGCAGCGAACCATCGAGGAGGGGTGAGCCGGTGAGGAGTTCGTCCAGTACGGAGCGGACGCGCTGTCCCGTGGTCGTCTGGTCGAGGTTGTGCAGGAGGTCTCCGGCCCTGCGAATCAGGGTGTCGGTGAGAGCACTGTGCGGGCCGCGGTCCCCGAGCGGGTCGTCCCGGAAGGCATCGAGATCCGCGACCACGGCGCTGCGGCGGGCGTCCCACGGCTCCGCCCCCGGGGGGCTCGGTACGGCGGCCGTGAGGGAGGCAGACTCGTCCTGCGTGTCGTACACCTCGGAGTCGCAGGAAACGCCGTCCGGGAGGGAGCCGTCCGCACGGAGACGGGGGTACCACGTGTTGATGAGCTTCTCCTGGAGGGTCCAGGCGCTGAAGTACTCGATGTCCGCCCACCGGAGGATGTCGTCCTCGGTGATCAGCCTGCGGTAGAGCCGGTTGGCGGCGACGTGGACGATGTCCAAGGAGGCCGACCAGCGTTCGACGTCGCGCGCCGACAGGGGGAGACGGCCCTGCCTGGCCAGCTCGTCGATCTTGTGGATGCCGAGTCGGTCCAGCCAGGATTCGGGGCCGCGCACGATCAGCGTGGCCGACGGCGCGAAGGCGGTGTCGAGCTGCATCTGCACGCGGTCCGCCTCGTCGACGATGACGATGTCGCTGCGCAGGCAGGCCAGTTCGAGATGGCGCAGGCGCTCCGCGTTGAGGTGGCGGGGCACGGCACTCTGGAGGAGGCTTGCCGGGTTGGCCACCCAGATCAGGGCGTCGACCAGGTCGCGGTCGGTGGCATGCCGGGGGCAGGCGCTCCACACGGGGCAGCCGTGGTCGGGCCGCAGCGGCGCCGCTGCCTCGCGCAGCGACGATCCGTCCGTACCGTGGCCTTCGTCTGTGTCGTGCCGGTACTCGGGCAAGGGGATGTCGTCGGCGGTCGCGACGCGCGCCTTCTTCACAGGGTGCAGTTCCGTGCAGGGGGCGTCGACGTACCGCAGGGGTTCGGCCGCCTCCAGGCCGCGTTGCGCGTCCAGGACGCACACCGTGCTCAGGAGGTCGAAGGCCGGATCGTCGTGCTGGAGCAGGGAACTCTGGCCGCGTGCGGCGAGTCGCCGGTGCAGCCGGGAGGCGTGCTGCTCGCGGGTGGTGACGCCGATGACTGGTGCCGCGGACAGCCCGAGGCCCTGGAACAGGCCGACCAGGGTGAGCTGTTCGGCGACGTCTCCGACGACCAGAGTGGTCCGCAGACCCTGACGCGCGCCCCAGACCGCGATGAGGTGCATCAGGGTGCTCTTGCCCGCCCCCACCATGCCGACCAGGTGGAGCAGCCGGTCCAGGCGCAGCACGGTGGCCGCTTCGAAACGCACCCCGTCGGCGGACAGGACATCGAGTTTCAGATCGGCGAGGCGCTGGACCCAGTTCCCCGACGGGCGCCCTCGGCCGGCTTCGGTCTCCTCCACCCATCGGGCGGTGTCGGCGAGTTCGGCCAGCGGGATGTCCAGGGGGCGGCCCGAGGTGCGCGGGACCAGGCTCAGGTCGTGGCCGGTCGGCGCGGGGAGGCACAGCTGCTCGGGAAGGATCACGGAGGCCGGAATGTGCCGTTCGGTGAACCGCGCCTGTCCTGCCGGAGCGAGCGTCAGCGGGCGCCGGTCGAAGCCCGGGAGCTGGGACAGGGCACGTTCGTACGTCGCGAAGCGGCCGCCCGCCACGGTCGGCTCCACCCGCCGGGGCGGCCCACCCCCCTCGGGGAGCCGATATCCCCGGAGCCGTTCGGGCAGTTGGGTGTACGCCTCCAGGCTCTGGTGCCACATACGGCGCCGCCGCAGCCGCCACAGCAGGTGGCGGGCCACGTCAAGACGGGCGCGCTGCGCCGGTGAGGCGGCGAGTCCCGCGGCCACGGCGAAGGGGTAGCCGCCCAGCAGCGTGTAGAGGCCGCGCGCGTCGCGGGAGGGGTCGATGCTCTCCAACAGGAAGATGCCGAGTTCCACCTGGCAGAGCAGGGAGGGCTTCACCTCCTGGTTCTCCTGGGGCCAGACCGGCTCCAGGGCCTGGGCCAGCGGGAGGTACCACTCGCTGCTGTCACGCACGGTCTGGTCCGTTCTTGGAAGGGGGCTGTGGTCGGGGGGAGTGATCCTTCAGCTGGGGGCCCCGCGCTCCACCGAGGCGGGCGGCGGCGAGTGTTACCAGCTGGTCGTCGGTGAAGAGGGGCAGCCCCCCAGCCACGGCCAGGCGATTGCGCCGGTACGTGCCGAGGTAGTCGCGGTGGGCCTCGGCCTGTTCGCGGGGGACCACCCAGCAGGCCTCGTCGTACGGCGGTTCCGCGCGCACCGGCTGTGCGGCACGGCCGAGCAGCCCGGGATGCTTCCAGTCCTTGACGTCGATGGCCCAGACGTGACCGTCCGGGAAGCTGATGCGCAGGTCGTACGCGTCGAAGCCGGGCCAGAGTTGAACCTGGAGCCCGAGAGCGGTCAGTCGTGCCTGCAGCTCCACCTCGGCACGGCCCGGACCGGTGACGAACTGCCGGAGCGGGCGGGCCAGTTGCAGCAGCCCGGCCGCTTCCGCCCCATAAAGCGTCCGTCCGTGCGGCGGTGCTCCCCTGCGTCGGCACCGGTCGCGTTCGCACCACCAGCCGCCTCCGGCGAGCGGAGTGAGCAGGGTCAGGCAGCGTCCACAGGTGATGTACGCGCCCCCGTACTCGTAGGAGACGGGGACTGCCGCGTAACACTGGTCGAGAAGCTCTTGCACGGGGGCGAGGTAGAGGTCGGTCTCCGTCTCGAAGCGCTCCACCCCCGTAAGTACCGGGCGCTCGACCAGGAGCCTGCGGAAGGCCACGTACGACTCGGGCGAGGACGCGTTGCGGCACAGGCGCATCGCCGTGTGGACGACCTCCCGATCGAAATGGGCGGCGCCCCCGTCCCTTCCCCTGATCCACCACTCGTGGCACAGCTGGGTGGGGACCAGGGCTTCGGGATCCACCAGGAAGTCGTCCGGCCCGAAGGCGTCGGGCGGCAGGTCCAGGGGCCAGTCCTCCAGGGGGCGGCTGTGACACCAGAAGAGCAGCTCCGGAAGGCTGCGCGGAACCTCCTCCACGCCCCGCATCAGGCAGGCGAGGACGGTCCGGTCCAGTGCCCGTTGGGCTTCGGCCGGGTAGGGCAGCGAGAAGGCGGAGAGGGTGCCGAGGTCGGCGAGCTGGATCACCGCGCCGGCCAGGGTGTGCACGAGGCGAACGTCGGGATAGTCGAGCCAGTTTCCGTGCGCGCCGGTGGGGGTGTGAGAGGCAGGGGACATCAGGACTCCCCCTTGTGCAGGGGCGCTGTCGCAGCGAGATGGGCGTTGCCCGGCCGGCACCAGCCGAGAGCCTCGCAGCCGGTGCAGTGCCGACCGGGAGTGGCCGGGTAGTCCTGGTCGACCGCCCAGGGGCGGGCGAGTTCGGCGATCACTTCGCGGGCTTCCTCGACGACCCCGGGGCGCGAGGGATCCAGCTCTTCGAAGGTCACGTCGTCGGTATGCAGCAGTTCGAGTTCCACCCGGGAGCGCGCGACGTCTCCACCCAGAACCCCGGCGGCCAACATCAGTACACCGAGAGCGAGTTGAGGGTAGAGCTTCATCAGTGCCTCCCCCTCGTAGAGGTACCGGCTAGCCGTCTTGGTCTCCCGCCAGATCCATCCCCCGTGCCGGGTGTGGAGCAGGTCGGGGGTGGCGATCACGACGAGGTCGAGCACCGGGTCGTAACACGCCACCTGGTGCTGGACCCGTACCTCCTCCGTCGGGGCGAGCCCGTCCAGCGGGCAGTAGAAGGCGTGCTGTTCGAGCATGGCGGCACCGTCGACCGCCTCCTTGCCGCTCAGGTGCAAGAGGCCCGCGCCCCAGGACGCCGGGTCTGCGGGTCCGGGGAAGTCCGCGCAGCTTCGATACGGCGTGCTGCCGTGCCGTTGGTTCAGGACGTCGTCGACCACGCGGCCTCGCCGCACCTCGGGGCTTTCCGCCCTCGCGGAACGCAGCTTGAGCTGCCGGGTGGCGTGGAATTTCGCCGGGCAGTCCCGATGGGCGCGCAGGTCGGACACCGAGAGGCTGCGCCGGGGTCGTGGGGACTCCGGCGGCGCGACGGTCAGCAGGTCGGGGGTGCGCGCTATCGCGTCGCAGCGTGCTAGCGCCTTGCAGTCGATGCAGCCGCTTCCGGGGCGGACGCCGGTCCCGTCGACGGCCAGGCTCAGCGCGGGCCACCCCACTGCGACGAAGCGCCGCCTGGCCTCCTGCTGGTCCCAGTCGAGCAGTTCCTTGTGCGCACCATCCCCGCAGCCGAACTCGATGACCCGGACCCGCTCGGGGACGGCCGTACGGTACGGTTCGAGCCGCTCGGCCGGGACTACGGTGTACCGCTTGCGCCACCCCCCGCTCACCGGCCTCCCCTTCGCGGCGACGTACGCGGCCACGGCCTTCTCCGCTTCGGGGCGGTCCTCTTTCGCCGGGCCGAAGGTCAGCAGCCACAACTCCCGGGTGGAGCCGTCGAGCGCGGCGTACCGGCGCCCCCAGGCCGTCGTCTCGTAGGTGTCGGCGCCCCGCCCGTCCACCGGACCGGGGTCCTTGCCGAGTGCCCAGGCGTCGCGGACGGGCACGGTGAGGGGGAGTCCGGCGGCGTGTCGCGCGCGCTGGTCGGCACTGCGCGCCGCGAGATGGTGCCGGATCGCACGGGCCGACCAGGACAGCAGCAGCGGGTGGCACTCCCGCCGTCGGTAGAGACCGAAGGTCCCCCTGGTGTGCCGGAGTTCTTCGAGGACCTCCGTCGGGTCCCTGCGGTCGTGCTCGATCAGGTCGAGTGCGTCCATGAAGACCTTGAGGGTGAAGTCCTGGAACTTTTCGGAGAGTTCGGGCGTCTCGGGCTGCGAGGTCAGCATCGGGCGGGCGTCGCTGCTGCGCTTCGTCGGGCAGTCGCGGGGGTCGAGCCGGGCCGCACCGAGGTTCGTGCGCACCAGCGTGACGTCCCCACCGGTCCCGGCGGGGCGCGGCCAGCTGCTCATGGTCTCCTCCAAGCGGCAGGGCAGGACTCCGTGGCTCGGTGTCCCGACGCGAAGTGCGCCGGGCTCCGAGAGGCCAGCATGACACATGATCGACTGTGAACTGAGTCTATGCACGAATCTTGTAAGTTGGCCCTACACTGAGCACAGCCGTCACTCACAGAGCAGACGGACCCCAAGGCCCGGCACGTCACGCGCTACTGCTGTGACGTCCCCGGGACGCTTCGGAGCAAGGGGCGGACATGAAGAAGGACGACGTGCTGGGCGGCCGATACCGGCTGCTCAAACGTCTGGGCAGCGGCGGCATGGGAGTGGTCTGGCAGGCGGAGGATCTGCGGGACGCCGGGCGGCCGGTGGCCGTCAAGTGCCTGCGCGCGTCGGGCGAGCTTCTCGCCTCGCTGGACGGCGACGACGCCCACGCCGAGCTGACCCGCATACGCGGACGCTTCCGGCGTGAGGGCGCGTTGCTCGGGCGGCTGCGGCACCGGGGCATCCCCGAGCTGTGCGGCCAGGGCACGTTCGACGGCGAGCCCTATCTCGTAATGCGCCTGGTTGACGGCATGGCGCTGCACACCTTCCTGGACCGGTACACCCCCACCATCGAGATCGCCGCCGCCATCGGGGTCCAGATCGCCGAGGCGCTCGCCCATGCCCACGACCTGCCGGTGGTGCACCGCGACCTCAAGCCGTACAACTTGATCATCGACGGGGACGGCGTGGTCGTCCTCATCGACTTCGGCATCGCCAAACCGCTCTGGCCCGGCGTCACGGACTACACGCAGAGCGGCTCCACGGTGGGCAGTCGGGGGTACGAGGCCCCGGAGCAGATCCTGGAGCGGCAGATCACCCCGAAGACCGACCTGTACGCGCTGGGCTGCATCCTCTACCACCTGCTGACAGGTCACCCGCCTTTCTACGGCGACCGGCTGAGGGACCAGCACGTCCACGACGAGCCGATCTCGCCGACCTGCCACATCGGGCACATCCCGGACGAGCTGGAGGCGCTGGTCCTCAAGCTGCTCGCGAAGGAACCGCAGGGCCGGCCCGCGGACGCCCGTACCGTCGCCGAGGTACTGCGCCGGTTCGCGCCGCGCCCCGGCGCCGCGGCTCCCTCTCCCCGGTTGGAACCGGACCCCACACGTCCGTTGAGGCTCCCGGAGGCGTACGCCGCGCAGGCCGAACCGGTCGTGCCGCAGGCCGCTCCTCGTTCGAACGGCGGGCACCGCACTGCGGGGTTCCTCAGCCGCAGGGAGTTCCTGAAGCTCACCGAAGAGGCCGTTGCCGAGACCGAAGTCGGGGAGCCCGCCAGCGCGGTGAGCCGGTTGGCGGAGCTCCTGCCCAGCGCGCGCCGGAGCTGGGGTTCCTCCGACCCGCAGGTCAGAGCGGCCCTGCGGGTGGCCGCGAACGGCATGCGGATCGCCGGACGTTGCCAGGAGGCGGCCACACTCTACGAGGTGTTGGCCGCGGTGTCGTCCGGCGGTGGCGTGCACCCCGATGATCTGGCCGACCACCTGGAAGGTGTGCTCGGCGCGGCGGAGTGCCGTATTCCGTTCGGTGACCTGCTGCCGGCGGCCGCCGCGCGGGTAGAGGTGCTCGAAGCGCTTCCCCGCCTGACCGGCGCTCGCGCGGAGCTGCTCGCGGAGAGGTGCCGTGAGCTCGGCACCGAGCTGGAGGAACTCCGTTTCGAGGCCGAGAAGCAGCGGGAGCGGGAGGGGGGTTCGGGCTCTCCGTAAGCCGTATGAGAGCCTCCCCCCCCAGCCCCGGGGTGCACGGGACTGTCTGCCCGGTCGCGTCCCTATTGCACGGGGACGCGACCGGGCGCGGGCGTTTGACCTGCCGGGTCGGTTCGCCGTGCCGGCCGGTGCAACCCGCCCGCCGCGAGCGCGTCGCCGAAGCCCCGTACGAGATCCTCACCGACCGCCGCCACCGAGCGCAGGGATTCCTCCAACGCCAGGAGTTCCCTGAAGGCGGCCGCGTACGGCTCCTGTTCGGGGAGGGAGAGCTGGAGCACCTGCAATTTGCGTACGTCGATACGTGCCGAACTGGAAGTGTGGGAACCGGCCTGCCGCGCGTTCGCCGGAGCTCGCAGGCAGCCCGCGAGGAACCAGGGGTCGAGGAGTTCGGGGTCCGGCCGCAGAGCGTGGAGCTGCGCCCCGAGCACGAGAGGGGTGTCCTTCTGCACCCATACCCGGAACGCCCGCTCGACGCCCACCACGACGACGTCCCCGGGCTCTGCGACGGTGACCGAGCCGCTCGCTACCCCTGCCTCCACCTCGTCCCAGGTCAGCCAGCCACCCGGCTGCCCGTTGAGGATCAGGTCGGGAACGCTCAATACCGGCACGGCGCCGCGTGACTGCGTGTCGATGACCAACAGGTCGTCGCGTCGCAGCAGTTCACCGGAGGGCGTCTGTCCCTGCCGTGCCTTGAGGGCATGGGCGCGGTCCAGGTCCGCGACCGTGACCGTGGAAGCGGCGTCACCGCCCCCGGACAGGTCGATCCCGCTGAGGAACCGCGTACGCCGGCGCACCTGGCCGATCAGCCCGTCCAGCCGCCCCCAGGACTCACGGAGCACGTCATGGACCTCCCGCGCCGTCTCGGGTACGTGACGGGCGGGCGTGAGGTCCGTTTCCTCGTCGAGCAGTTCCACCACGGGTACGGTGACGCACCGTTCGGGCAGCGGAGCCTGTGCCCCGCCCTGCCGCTCGCCGCCCCAGGAGTGGGAGCGCACCGCATCCAGGACGCGACCGCTCAGCCGGGGCCAGTCGATGCCCTGGGCGCCCTTGGCGGCCCCCGGCCGTTCCACGGCGTCGAACAGGAAGAGCCGGTCGCCCGACGCCGTCCGGCCATCGGCGCCGGGCGCCCTGAGGATCCACAACTGGAGCGAGACGCTGTGCGGTTGAGCGGCCCCGGCGGGCAGCGCGACGACTCCCCTCAGGGCGCCCGTACGCAGCAGCGCTCCTCGGATGCGCCTGCCCGCGCGCCGGGAAGCCACCGCGGGCGGCAGCAGGATGACCGCCACACCGCCGGGCGTCAGCCGTGCCAGTGCGTGCTCGACCCAGGCGAGTTCGGGCTCGGTCCTAGGGGGGAGCCCGTACGCCCAGCGGGGGTCGGTGGCCAGTTCCTCGTGCCCCCAATCGCGTGCGTTGAAGGGCGGATTGCACAGGACCACATCGGCCCGCGCGTCGGCCTGCGGGTCGCCGCGGAGCGTGTCCCCGGCCCTGATGTCCACCCTTGTCTCCGTGTGGGCCGAGCCCCTCTCCGCGAAGCCCAGGCGGACCGCTGTCAGGGCGGCGAACACCGGGTCGACGTCGGCCCCCAGCAGGGCCGAGGCCACGGGGCCCGCCCCTCCCTCCGCACCGCCCACGTGTTCACCGGCAGCCAGGAGCAGTCCGCCGACCCCGCACGCGGGGTCGAGGACGGTCATCTGGCCCGCCCCGGCACCCGCGTCCGCCCGCACGGAAACGGCAATGTCCGCCATCAGCCGGGCCAGCGGTTCCGGGGTGGTGCTGACCTGCCGCACATGAGCGTCGAGCCAGCGCGACAGCAGGAAGCCGAAAGTCTCCTGGCCGCCTTCCTGGCGTGCGGCCTCCACTGTCTCGTCCACGACCCGGGCGGCCTCCGGCGGCAGCGCCGATTCGCCGGAACCGGGCCGGTGTGCGGTTACGGAGTCCTCCGCACGCTCCGGAGAAAGGATCCGCCCGCCGGCTTCGGCGAGGGCCGCGCCCATGACCGCGCGGTCGCCCAGTGCCTCGTAATGCGGCCACAGCCGTTCCCGCAGACCGATCCGTTGGATCTTCCCGTTGGCGTGCAGCCATTCCTCGACGTCGGCCAGGGAGAACTGCGGGCTGGCGTCCGTCCCGCCGACCGGTGTCGGAAAGGAGTCGTGACGGCGCCGCCAGTTGCTCACGGCGGCCCGGCCGACGCCCGCGATACGTGCGATTCCCGCCAGCGTGACGGGTGCGTCGTGAGGCTCTGGCATGAGTTTCTCCGAGCGAGGGGGCGAGTTTCGGCGAGTTTCGGACAAGCCTGCCACGGGACGGCCACACCGTAGCCCAGCCACCCCGTACCTGGTCAACGTTGACAGAGTTCACAGCGATTGTCTCGCGGGCATGTCCCTTTGGCCCTGGCCGCCCCTACACTGAGCGACCAGGAGGTCTGATCATGGAATGCGTGGGGCGCGGAACCGTCCTCGGCGAGCGCTACTGCCTGGAGCAACCCCTTGGCCGCGGCTCCATGGGGCAGGTGTGGAGCGGCCTCGACCGGCATCTGCAACGCCGGGTGGCGGTGAAGACCCTGGCTTCCGACCGGTTCGACGATCCCGCTGACCGTGCGCGCCTTCAGCGCCGTTTCGAACGGGAGGCGAAGGCGTCGGCGGCGCTCGACCACGACAACGTCGCCACCGTGTACGACGCCGACATCACCAGTGAACTGTGCTGGCTGGTCATGCAGCTGATCGACGGAACCACACTGGGCGTCGTCCTCGACGAGCAGGAGCGCCTGCCACCCGACGCTGCCGCGGCCGTCACCGCCCAGATCTGCTCCGGTCTCGCGGCAGCCCATGCGGCGGGCCTGGTCCACCGGGACCTGAAGCCGGAGAACGTGATGGTCAGGCGCGACGGCGTGGTGAAGATCCTCGACTTCGGCCTCGTCAAGCACATGACGGAACAGGGTGCCCGGCTCACCGCGAGCGGCGAGTGCCCGGGAAACTTCCGCTACGCGTCCCCGGAGCTGCTCACCGGCTCCTCGCCGCTCGACGCCCGCAGCGACCTGTACAGCGTCGGCTGTCTCCTGCACCACCTCCTCGTCGGATCGGCGCCCTTCGCCACCGAGCCGCCTGTCGTTCAGCTGCGCAGCCGCCTCACGGGCCCCCCGCCTTCCCTGGCCACCCTTGGCGTCGACGCCCCGCCGGGCCTCCAGGGCTTGGTCGCCGCGCTCCTCGCGCCCACGCCCGCAGACCGCCCGGCTTCGGCCCGCGAGGTGTACGCCGCGCTCGGTCCGTATCTCCCCGTCTCCCGGTGCGGTGACGCGCCGACGCTCGCCGCGTACGGTCCCGAGGACCCGCGCCGCCCGTTCGTCCTTCCGCAGGGGCCACCCCTCGACTGACGGCGACGACGGGGTGACGGAGCGCGAGACGCGGGGCGTCAGGATGCAGGGTGCACAGATCGCGGGGCCGAGGCGCGTTGGACCGGCCGGACGCAGGTGATACGGGGGAAGAGGCAATGGGCACGATGATCCGGGAGCGGTATGAGCTGGTGCGCCGGCTCGGCCGGGGCGGCATGGGCGAGGTGTGGTCGGCCCGCGACCACGAGCTCGACCGGCAGGTCGCCCTGAAGTTCATGCACCGCGCCGACCACCAGAGCGACGCCGCACTGCGGGAGGAGCGCTTCCACCGCGAGGCCCGCTACACCGCTCGGCTGGGGCACGCCGGCGTCCCCGCGATCCACGACAAGGGCAAGCTCCCCGATGGTCGGCTGTTCCTGGTGATGGAGTTGATCAAGGGTGACACCCTCACCAAACTCCTCAAGGAGTACGGGAGTTGTCCCGTCGACCAGGCGCTCTCGATCACCGAGCAGATCGCCTCCGTGCTGGTTGCCGCCCACCGCTCGGGGCTCGTCCACCGCGACCTCAAGCCCGCCAACCTCATGCTGACCCCCTCCGGCAAGGTCAAGGTCCTCGACTTCGGTATCGCCGCCGCGCTCACCCCCTCGTCGCAGGAACCGCCCCTGACGAATCCCAGCGGCGGCGCCGTCGGCACCCCCGGCTTCATTTCCCCCGAGCAGGCCGTCGGGCAGCCCGCCACCGATCGCAGCGACCTGTACGCACTGGGCTGCGTCCTGTACGAGATCCTCACCGGCCGCCCGCCGTTCCGCGCCGAGACCCCGCTCGGGGTCGCCTACCAGCATGTGTACGAAGTCCCGCCGCCGATCGCCGAGTTGAAGCCGGGAGTTCCGGACGCCCTCGCGGATCTGGTCATGCAGCTGCTCGCCAAGGAGCCCCAGGCGCGCCCGTCGGCGGGGGAGACGGTCGTGGCCGTCAGGGCGATGCGCGAGGCGGCACAGGCGGCTGCCCACAGGACGACGACCGCACTGCCACTGCTTCCCGGGGAACCGGTATCGACCCCGGCCGCCCCGGCCGCACGCTCGACTGCCGCGCCGCCCCGCCGCCCGTCCGCTGCTGCGCCGTCCGACTCCGGCCGCGCCGCGCGCGCGGGAGTCGCGCCTCCTCCTCCGCCCCACGGCCAGTCCGTCGCGCCGCCGCCTCCGCGCCGCGTCGTCACCATCGCCGACTACGGCCCTTTCTCGGGTCCCGAGGAGATTCGGGTCCTGGTGGCCGAGGGCCTTGAGCTGCTCGCCGCCAAGGACTACAGCCGGGTGTACGAGAACTGCCGCAGCCTCCACGAGAAGCTCGCGGTCACTCCGGCCGCGACGGACGAACTGCGTCTCGCCTGCTGGTCGCTTCTGGCCACCAGCCTGGCCAAGCTCGGCCGCGCGGCCGAGGCGCTCAAGGAGTACGAAGAGATCGTCCCCCGCCGGTTGGAACTCTTCGGCCAGACCGACCCCGCGACCCAGAAGGATCGCCTGGCCTTCGCCAAACTCCTCGGGCAGGGCGGCCGTTACGCAGAGGCGTACGAAGAATTCAACCTGTTGCGGACCGACCTCATGGCGCACCGGCCCGACGACCCCCGGATCGCCACGATCGATGCCTTCATCGCCCGCCTGCGCCGCCTCCTGACCGCAGCACAGCAGCGACAGCAGTAGGCCCCGCATGCCTGGCCTCGCACCCAGGCCCCGCGCCTCCCTCCCACCCTCTACGTCCGTTTTCACCGCATTGCATAGAGTTGACGCCCTACGCCGAGCCCCCAGAGAAGGCCGCTCCCCGATGACACAGACCGCCCCGTCGCCCCGTCGCACCCCCGCCGCCGCTTCCGCGCCCGCATCCGGCGAAGTGCTTCCGCAGCCCGGCGCCCTCGTCGAGGTACGCGGCCAGAGCTGGGCGGTCGTCAGCGTCGACCCCTCTCCCTCGGCCGGCAACGCCACCCCCACCACGCTCGTCCACCTCCAGTCCGTCGCCGACGGCCGCTTCGGCGACACTCTCTCGGTGCTCTGGGAGGTCGAGCCGGGCCGCCGTATCCTGCCCGCCGGTTCCCTCCCCGACGCCTCCAGCGGCCGCTTCGACCCGCCCTCCCGCCTCGCCGCATTCCTCGACGCGGTCCGCTGGTCGGCCGTCGCCTCGGCCGACGCCAAGAACCTCCAGGCCCCGTTCCGCTCGGGCGTCGCCGTCGAGCCGTACCAGCTGGAGCCCGTCTCCCGCGCCGTCGGCGCCCCCCGCGTGAACCTCCTGCTCGCCGACGACGTCGGCCTCGGCAAGACCATCGAAGCCGGTCTCGTCGTCCAGGAGCTGATGCTGCGCGGCCGCGCACACCGCGTGATGGTGGTCTGCCCTGCCGGTCTGACCCTGAAGTGGCGCGACGAGATGGCCGAGAAGTTCGGCCTGGACTTCACCATCGTCGACTCCCAGCATTGCGCCACCCTCCGCCGTACCCACGGCACGGCCGCCAACCCCTTCCGGGTCCACCCGCTCACCATCGTCTCGCTGCCCTGGCTGCGCCGCCCCAAGGCCCAGCGCCTCCTGGACGAGGTGCTGCCGCCCGACACGGGTCAGGACATCGGCCCCGGCCCCGACCGCCGCTTCTTCGACCTGTTGGTCCTCGACGAGGCCCACCACGTGGCGCCCGCCGCCCCCAAGCAGGTGTACGCCGTCGACTCCCAGCAGACCAAGCTGATCCGCCGCCTCGCCCCCCACTTCGAGCACCGGTTGTTCCTCTCCGCGACGCCGCACAACGGCTACTCCGAGTCGTACACCGCCCTCTTGGAGCTCATCGACAACCAGAAGTTCCTGCGTGGCGTCGAGCCCGATCGGGCAGCCCGCGACGAGACGGTCGTCCGCCGCCTCAAGAACAAGGTCACCAAGCCCAACGGCGCCCCTCAGTTCCCCACCCGCCGGACCAAGCAGCTTGAGGTCGAATACACCGACCGCGAACGCGAGATCCACACCCTCCTCTCCGACTTCGCGACCCTCCGCAAACAGCGCATCACCCCCAGCGCCCGTGGCGGACGCCGCGCCGCCGACCTCGTCACCCTTCTCCTCAAGAAGCGCCTCTTCTCGTCCCCCGCCGCCTTCCAGCGCACCGTCAAGGTCTACCTGGGCCACCTGGAGGACTCCACCGCCCGCCCCGCCACCGGCGCCGACGACGTCCCCGAGTGGCTGGAGGACTACGCCGACCTCGCCGCCGAACTCGACGACGAGGAACTGGCGGGCGCCGAGGACTCCGCGCTGACCCTCTCCACCCGCCTCACCCCCGACGAGGACGAGGGCGAGCTGACCCTGCTGCGCGAGATGCAGCGCTGGGCCCTCACCCACGAGGCCAACGCCGACTCCAAGGCGGCTCGCCTGATCTCGTACCTGAAGGGTGTCTGCCTCTCGGACGGCCATTGGACCAATGAGCGCGTAGTGATCTTCACCGAGTACCGCGACACCCAGAAGTGGCTCGTCGACCTGCTCCGCCAGGAGCAGCTCACCGACGGTGGCCGCGTCGCCCAGCTGCACGGCGGCGTCGACAAGGAAGAGCGCGAGCGCATCCGCCTCGGCTTCCAGTCCCAGCCCAGCGTCGAGAACGACGAGTCCGAGGAGGGCCGGGTCCGCATCCTTATCGCCACCGACGCGGCGGGCGAGGGCATCGACCTCCAGCGCCACTGCCACCGCCTGATCAAC
This sequence comes from Streptomyces sp. NPDC048111, assembly GCF_043202815.1. Classification (NCBI taxonomy): domain Bacteria; kingdom Bacillati; phylum Actinomycetota; class Actinomycetes; order Kitasatosporales; family Streptomycetaceae; genus Streptomyces; species Streptomyces sp. NPDC048111. Next base: position 876,446 of record NZ_JBIDBD010000001.1, on the reverse strand, counting down.
TACGACATCCCCTTCAACCCCAACAAGCTCGAACAGCGCATCGGCCGCATCGACCGCTGGGGCCAGCGCAAAGACCCCGAAATCTTCCACTTCGTCGGCGCCGGCTGGCAGCAGGCCAAGGCCGGTTCGTACGAGGCCGACCTGGAGTTCCTGTCCCGCCTTGCGAAAAAGGTCGCCCAGGTGGAGGCCGACCTCGGCGAGGTCAACGCCGTCATCTCTGACGCCGTCCAGCGCCGGATGACCGGTGACACGACCCCCGTCGACCTGGACAACCTCAAGCCCCGCCCCACCTCGGGCCGCCGGCCCGCAGGGAAGATCGCCGACGAGCAGAACGTCACCGCCCAGGCCGTACGCCTGAAGAAGCAGTACGAAGAAACCCGCGACACCCTCGGCCTGAACCCCGCCAACATCCGCCGCGTCGTCGACACCGCGCTCGCCCTCGACGACCAGCCGCCGCTCATTCCCACCGGACACGACGACTTCGAGGGCGACGTCTACGACGTTCCGCAGCTCACCGGCACCTGGGAGCGCGCCACCCGCAGCCTGCCCCACCCACTGCGCACCGCCGAGCGCCGCCCCGTCACCTTCGACAGCGAGGTCGCCTCCGAGGGCCGCGACGACGTGGTCCTCGCCCACCTCAAGCACCCCCTGGTCGACCTCTCCACCCGGCTGCTTACGGCGGCCGTCTGGAACGCCGACTTCGTCGGCCTGCACCGCACCGCCGCCGTCGTCAGCGACGACCCGGCCCTGGAGACCACGCTGGTCAGCGCGTACGCCCGGTACGTCCTCACCGGCACCGACGGCACCCGCCTGCACGAGGAGATCCTCTGGGCGGGCGGCTGGTTCGGCGATACCGGCCGTTTCCGCCGCTGGGAGTCGGTGAACGCCCAGCGCGAGGTGCTCGCCCGCGCCCTCACCCACGGCTCCGACGCCGCACCGCACCTCAAGCAGCAGCTCGCCGGCGACTTCGGCAAGCTCCGCGACCCGCTGCGCCGCTCCCTGGATGCCCGCGCCGCCGAACTGGGCGAGAGCCTCAAGCGCCGCCTCGCCGAGCGGAAGGCCGACGAGGAACGCCGGATCACCGCCACCCTGGACCGCTTCGAGGCAGGCGTGCGCGCCCAGCTCGCCCAAGAGGGCGACGAGGTCGGCCAACAGATGGCGCTCGTCGAGAGGCACGAGGTCAGCGAGGTCGAGCGACGCCAGTACGCCGAGGACAAGGACCGCTGGCAGGCCCGCCTGCGTACCCTCGACGCGGAACGTGCCCGGGAGCTGGCAGCCATCGAGGCGCGTTACCGTGCCCCCTCCCCGCACCTCTTCCCCGTAGCCGTCGTCTTCGTCGTTCCCGCCAAGGAGGCCCGCAAGTGAGCCGCCGTACCCCCGCATCCGCATCCGGCTCCGCTTCGGCTTCCGCTTCGGCCGGCGGGCCCCGTGGCCCCGTCGACCGCGCCGCCCGCGGTCTGGCCGCCGCCCGCGCGAAGGCGCTCGACGGCGTCGGCCAGCACCAGGAGTGGCTGGACCTCACCGACGTCTCCGGCCCCTTCCTCACCCTCCCCGTCCTGCTGAAGACCTGGCCCCAGCTCGACACCCCCGAACGGGACCGGTTCGACCGCCTGCGCGCCCACCACGCGGACTGGCTGACCGACCCGGTCGCCGGCCAGGGCGCCTGGATCACCCACCTCACCCGTGACCTCCTCGAATGGGGCGACGCACTGACGATGCGCCCCGGCCAGACCGTCGACGGTGACGAACCCCTCCTGGACCGCTTCACCGTCCATGTCGCCGAACACGACGCGACCCTGCGCGCCGACTTCTGCCTCACCGACCCCGGCACCGACGCACTCGCCGAGCCGGACACCGCATCCGCCGCCAAGCACGTACGCCTGCTCGGCATGGTCCTGCCCCCCGGCACCGCGCCCACCCTCCGCGACGGCGGCGGCGGTACCTGGGCCGCCACCCCCGCCGACCGCCTCGCCCGCCTGTGCCGCCAGCACAACGTCCCCCTCGGTCTGGTCACCGACGGCCGCTGGTGGTGCCTGGTCTGGGCCCCGGTCGGCGGCGTGACCAGCACCGCCGTTTTCGACACCATCAGCTGGAACGAACGCGCGGACCGCAATCTCGTACGCGCCTGGGTCTCCCTCCTGCGCCGCTCCCGCTTCTTCCAGTACAACGACTCCGAAACCCTCACCGGTCTCCTGCGCGAAAGCCTAGAAGCGGGCGAGGAAGTCACCACCGCCCTCGGCATCCAGGTCCGCCAGGCCGTCGAACTCCTCGTCGACGCCATCGGCCGCGCGGACGCCCGCGCCATGGAGAAGGGCGCACCGGGTCTGTACGCCGACGGCGTCAGCGCGGGCCAGGTCTACCGGGGCTCGGTCGCTGTCATGATGCGCGTCGTCTTCCTCCTCTTCGCCGAGGAGTGCGGCCTGCTCCCCGCCGACAACGAGGTCTATGCCCGCTCCTACTCCGCCCGCTTCCTGCGCACCGAACTCAAGGCACGCGCGGACGCCGAAGGCATGTCGTCCCTGGAGCACACCACCTCCGCCTGGCACCGGCTGATCGCCCTCTTCCACGCCGTCCACGGCGGCGTGAACCACCCCGAACTCTCCCTCCCCGCCTACGACGGCTCGATCTTCGACCCCACCACCTACGCGTGGCTGGAGTCCGACGCCCACCCGCTGCCCATCGACGACCTCACCGTCCTGCACATGCTCCAGGCCGTGCAGGAGGTCCAGGTCGGCACGGGCAAGAACCGCGAGTCCCGCACCCTGAGCTTCCGCGCGCTGAGCGTGGAGCAGATCGGTTACGTGTACGAGGGCCTGCTCTCGTACGGGGGCGAGCGCGCGACGGAAGAAATCGTCGGCCTCATCGGGCCGGTCGGCAGGGAACACGAAGTGCCGCTGCGTGCGCTGGAGTTGATGGCCGAGCAGAGTCGGGGTGACACCACAAAGCTCGCCAAGCTGATCTCCGACGCCTACAAGGAACCGAAACCCGGCATCGGCGCCGCCGGCAAGATCGAGAAGCTGCTCGCCCCGCTTACCGACTCCGAACGCGAGCTGGCGGACGACAAGCTCTTCGCCGCCTGCAAGAACCGCGAACTCACCGAGCGCCTGCTGCCCTTCTTCCGCCTCCTGCGCCAGGACCTGCGAGGACTGCCGCTGGTCATCCCGGCCGGCCGCCTGTACGTCACGGAGTCGGCCCTCCGCAAGAACACCGGCACCCACTACACCCCGCGCAAGCTCGCCGAGAACGTCGTCACGCACGCCCTGGAACCCCTGGTCTACCTGCCCGGCCCGCTCCAGACCGCTGAGCGGAGCGAGTGGGTTCCCAAGTCGGCTGCGGAAATCCTTGAGTTGAAGGTCGCGGACATCGCGATGGGCTCGGCGGCGTTCCTGGTCGCCGCGTGCCGCTACCTCGCGGACCGTCTCATCGAGGCGTGGGAACGCGAGGAGGACAACGAACACCACCAGGCCGCGATCCGCTACCGGGCGGGCAGCCAGGTCGACGCGCGAACGGCGGTCGACGCGGAGTCGGACGAGGTGGTGATCGAGGCGCGCCGCCAGATCATCGAGCACTGCCTGTACGGGGTGGACATCAACCCGATGGCCGTCGAGATGGCGAAGCTGTCGCTGTGGCTGGTCTCGATGGACCCGAAGCGGCCGTTCACGTTCCTGGACGACCGCCTGGTCGCGGGGGACTCGCTGCTCGGGGTGACGAGCCTGGAGCAGTTGAAGGCGGTCCATCTGGACGTGGGGAAGGGGGAGTTGCTCGGTTCCTTGGCGGGAGCGGAGGAGCGGGTCAAGTCCGTTGCGGACGAACGCAAGGCCATCACCGAGATTGCCGGGGACGGCATTGCTGCCCTGGGGAAGAAGCGGAAGCTCCTGGGTGAGGTCGTACGGCACACGGCCCGGCTGCGGCTGATTGGCGACCTGCTGTCGGGCGCGGCGCTGGCGACGTGCGCTTCGGGGCGTACGGAGTGGTACGAGGGCGGGGACCGGCTGCGGGACCTGTTCCCGACGGCGGCGAAGGTTGCGGCGAAGCTGGGGAAGGAAGGGGCAGCGGAGCAGGGGGAAGGGAGCGGGCTCGGGGAGTTCGTGGAGGCTGCGCAGGACAGGGCGCGGGAGTGGCTGGCGAGTGAGCTGCCGGAGGAGGGTATGGATCGAGAGCCGGTGCACTGGCCCTTGGTGTTTCCAGAGGTGTTTGTGGACCGGGGTGGGTTTGATGCGGTGATTGGGAATCCGCCGTTCCTGGCCTGCCGCGACATCAGTTCAACTTCTGGTGAGGCATATCGAGAATACCTTGTGGAGTACGTAGCCAATCGCGTGCGAGGTAGAGCCGATTTGGTGACCTACTTCGAGCTGAGGGCGCACGAGATTGTGAACAGGAACGGGCAAACGGGGCTTCTGGCGACTGGGTCGTTCTCGACAGGAGATAACCGAAAGGTTGGACTCGATCAGCTTGTCCGGCAAGGTGTCGAAATTCGTGCAGCTGTGTCGAGTGCTCGCTGGCCGACCAAGTCTGCTGTATTGAAGTACTGCACGGTGTGGACGTCGGTCTCGTCTATTGCGGCGTCGGCGACTCGTCTACTCGATGGTTTGGTTATGCCAAATGGGATCTCGACGTCGCTAAACCCTGGAACACGAGAGAGTTCCTGGGTTGAGTCGCTTGTCCGAAACAGCGACTTGGCGTTTCAAGGGGCGATCGTACTGGGATCAGGTTTTACGCTTTCGTGTGATAGGGCTCAGGAGTGGATTTCGGAAGATGCCCGCTATGAAGATGTTCTCTTCCCTTACCTCAACGGTAAGCGCGTAAATCAAAGCCCCAAGCATGACACGGATCTCTGGGTGATCAATTTTCATGAATGGCCAGAGAGTAGGGCTAAGCTCTACCCCAAGGCGTATTCTCAGGTATTTGGTGAAGTGAAGTCGGAATGCGAGAAGCGTGATCCCATTTCGTATGCCGGGCTCGCTGAGCGCTGGTGGCAATATTGGCGTCCGCGTGGTGAATTGACCAAAGCCTTGGTTGGTATGGAGAGGTGTATTGTCTTGGCGCGGTCCAGTGAGCTTGCACTCCCTGCCTTCCTTCCGGCACGGCAAGTCTTCTCGGAAAAACTAGCTATCTTTGCTTCAAGCGACCTGGCGCTTTTCTCTCTACTTTCCAGCTCCCTGCACTATTGGTGGGCTATTGATCGTGGGATTGTGCAACCCAAGGTGCCGAATTATGCTCCCACGGATGTTTTCGAGACTCTACCGCTCCCCGATATGGGTGATGGGCTAAGGGCAGTAGGGAGTCGCCTCCATGCCTTTCGGGAAGAAATTATGCTTCGTCGGGGAAGTGGGCTTACCGATACCTATAACCTCGTCCACGACACCGAATGCGACGACCCCGACGTCGCCGAACTCCGCGCCATTCACGTGGAGGTCGACCGAGCTGTCATCGCCGCCTACGGCTGGCACGACCTCCTCGATCCGACCGGGCAGACGCCCCCGGCCGACCCCACCCACCTCACCGTCCCGCTCGACCACGGCTTCCACCCAACCGACCAGGGCGACCGCTACACCATCGGCCTGCTCGCCCGTACTGAAATCATCGACCGTCTCCGCCAGTTGAACCACCAGGCGTACGCGGACGAGGTCTTCCTCGGCAAGCACAAGAAGCCGAAGAAGCACCCGGATATGCCCCCCGCTTCCGCCAACGCCCGCGCTCAGCGCGCTGCACGACCGATCGGCGCCCAAGGCTTCGGCGACGACGGCCTCTTCCCCCCTGACAACGCCCTCTTCTGAGTCGAGATCGACATGGGTGTGCCCTCCGCCGGGACGACCGGCGGAGGGCACACCCAGGGGTCGGTATCAGCGGCGGAGGTTGTCCTCGCCGCTCGCGAACGAGATGAACGACTTCCACTCGCCGACCGCCACTTGAAGTTCCGCTCCGCGCACATTCTTTGAGTCGCGGACATGCACACCGACCGGCGTCATCGCGACCTCCACGCAGTCCCCGCCGCCCGAGCCGCTGTAGCTGCTCTTGAACCAGTCCAGCCGCGTGAAGCCCGCCTCGACCTGCTCGCTGCTCATTGCTCTCCTGCCAGACGTTCGATGAGTCGTGCAGACGCCTCGGTGCTCAGAGCCTGCGTCCGCAGCTTGCCATAGCGCATCGCGAACGCACTCACCTTCCCGGGGTCCGTGACCACCACGCCCACTTCCTGCGACTCTACGTAACCGACCTGCCGGTGTTCCGGTGTCTCCAGCAGTACCAGCGGCCCGTTGAGGCCCGGATGGAAGCCCCGATCCGCGGGCATGATCTGGATCTCCACATTCCGGAGCTTCCCCACATCCAACAGGTGCGTGAACTGGCCCTTCATGACCGCGCGATCGCCCACCACACTGTGTAGCGCCGACTCTCCGATGATGAAGCTCAGTTCCACCGGAGATGTTCGGGTCAACAGCTTCTGACGGCTGAGCCGGGCGTCGACGTGCTGATCGATGGTCTCGTCGTCCAGCGGCGGGCAGTGCGCGGAGAAGAGCGCCCTTGCATACGCCTCGGTTTGCAGCAGCCCCGGAATCAACAGCGGATAGTACGCGAGCCTGCTCAGCGCTTCCGCTTCGATCAGCGCGAAGTCCTGGAAGAACAGGGGCAGCTTCGCGCGGTCCACGTCCTCCTGCAAGACCGCCAACGCCCCACCCGCCCCCGATACTTCCTCCGCCTGCTCGGTGAACCGTGCCTTCGCCGGCCGCCGCCCCTGCTCGATCGACGCGGTCTGCTCGTACGAGTACCCCACGGCCTCCGCCAGGGCTCCTGGCTCATGCCCGCCTTCTCGCGGAATAGCTTCAGTAGCTTGCCGTAGCCGACCCAGATCGCCGGCCGGGCGTCATCAGGCTGTCGTCCCCGCCGTGCCCGCGCTCCGGCCCGCCCGCCTAGACCACTCCTCGGAACCATCCGCCTCACGCTCCCGCTCCCGCGCCAAGCCCCGTACGATCCGGTACCAACGCGCCCCGCCCGCGCCCGGTTACGGCCCGTATCCCGTACAAAACAACGCCCCACCCGTACCCGCCCATTCGGTACGCACGGATGACCTGGTCAAGCTATCCGCGTGACGGGACGGGTGCTCCATGAAGCCGCAAACTCCCCTTCCCGCACTGCCGATTCGCCCCACCGCCCCTCAATCCGCCCCATTCCGGATGCAGTTCAGTTCCACCCTGCGCGGCGCCCGCCTCGCCCGCCTGCGAGTACCTCGCCGAGCACGGCATCGGGCACACCACCGAAACCTCCTACGCGGTGGCCACCGTCGTAGCGGAGTTCGCGGCAAACGCGATCACCCACGGCCGCACCCCCGGGGGCGACTTCGAGGTCAGGCTCGCCCTCGCCGCAGACCTCGTCCGTATCGAAGTCGCCGACACCCGCCACCACCGCTTCCCGCGCAACCCCCGCCGACGGTCACCTCCCCGAACCGCCGTCCCCGTACAGCACCTCCGTCGATGGACTGCTCCTCGTCGCGGCGACGGCCGACCGCTGGGACTGGTTCGTACGGGACAACTGCGCCAAGACCGTCCGGGCCGAAGTGCTCCGGCAGCCGGACAGTAGGGCCCCGGCAATCGACTTGTGAACTGAGTCAATGACCTGCATCCTGCTCCAGGGTCGATTGTCAGTGACCCCCGATAGTCTCTGGATGTCGCCTCACCCGTACGGAAAGGGCCGTGATCCGCTCCATGCCCGCACAGTCCACGCCTCCCCCTGCTCCCACGGTGCCGCACCCGCTCAACGAGGTGCCGCACACCTTCCGTTCCGGAGGCTCCTACGACGTCCGTGGCGACCTCGGCACGTACATCCGTCGCGATCTCCTCGGTCCCTGGGACGGGGAGACGGAACAGCTGCCGCAGCGTTCCGCCGGACCGCGCGACCGTTACCTGGTGGGGATGCTCGGGCCCCGGCCGGGGGACGGCACTCGCAAGCGGATCGCCAGGGACGCCGCACAGCAGGGCGACATGGAGCAGGGCGGAGATGCGGAGGGAGACGACGGTGAGCTGCCCGAGCAGTTGACCCCGCAGGCGTCGGGACGGATCTGGGCGTCCTCGATGGGCATGTCTTTCGTCGTGCCCGCCTCGATCGGGACGCTCACCCTGACCGCCTCCTGGGGGCGGTACGCCCTGACCGACGCCCGCATCGAGAGCGAGCAGACGGACAAGGGGGAGCAGGATGCGGAGGGCGAGGGGGCGCCGGGAGGGGCCGTTCCTCCCCGCACCCGCCGGGTGTGGGAGCGCCAACAGGTCACCCACACCCGCGACATCGACGTCACCCGGCCCGGGAACCTCACCTCCGAACCCCTCGAAGGGGAGCCCGACAACGGGATCGTCCTCGACGTGAAGGTGTGGGAGCGCGCCGGCGTCCCCGGCACCGAGGACCTGCGGGTGGTCGAGGTCTCGTTGGTCAACCTTCTCGAAGAGCTCAACGAACACCGTGACGGGAACTGGCTGTTCCAGACCGGTCTCGCCGCCACCGCCTTCGTCGACGACACCACCGCCGTCTTCCTGCCCGTCGACGACCCGCTGACCGCCGGAGTGGGCAAGGGGGCCGCGGCCGAGGACGCCGAGGAGCGCCGCCTGCGGCTGCTCTACCGCGACAGCCTGCGGCACGCCGTGGGCCGCAACGTCGCCGTCCAGGCCGAGGTGCGGTCCGGGGAGCGGCGGGCGTACCGCATCGAGACCACATGGCTGCCCGAGTACGACGTACGGGACACCACTGCCCCCGACCTCGCCACCGAACAGCGGCTCACCGGCCTCGAACTGTCCATGGACGCCCTGGCCGACCTCGCCGTCCCCCACCGCCGCACCGAGCTGACCGCCGCGCTGTCACCGCTAGCCGACGGGTACCGCCTGTGGCTGGCGGAGCAGCGGCAGAAGGCCGACACGCTGCCCGAGGACCTGCGGCGGGCGGCGGGCGCCGCCATCGACGAGGCCGAGGACGTCTGCCTGCGCATCGGCGCGGGCATCGCACGGCTCGGCTCCGAAGGCCCCCTGGGCGACACCGCGCTGGAGGCGTTCCGCTTTGCCAACAGGGCCATGGCGCTTCAGCGCCGCAACACCGCCATCGCCGCCGAGCGGGCACGCCTGGGAGTCGAGGACGACTTCGCCTCGTACGAGACCGTACGTAAAAGCGTCTACGGCAAGGGTGCGGGGGGCGCGAGCTGGCGGCCCTTCCAGCTCGCCTTCGTGCTGCTCAACCTCGACTCGCTGACCGACCCCGCCCACCCGCACCGGGGCACCGGCCGGGACGCCCTCGTCGACCTGCTGTTCTTCCCGACCGGCGGTGGCAAGACCGAGGCATACCTGGGCCTCGCCGCCTACACCTTCGCGCTGCGACGCCTCCAGGGCGTGATCGGCTCCGGTACGGAGGCGCACAGCGGAGAGGCCGGTGTGGCCGTGCTCATGCGGTACACGCTGCGGCTGCTCACCGCCCAGCAGTTCCAGCGTGCCGCCGCCCTGGTGTGCGCGGCCGAGAAGCTGCGCCGCGACGAGTACGGCAAGGAGTGCTGCGAGCGTGCCGAGTGCGCGGCGCGCGGGGCGTGTGAACACCCCAAGCGCTGGGGGAGGGAGCCCTTCCGGATCGGCCTGTGGGTGGGCACCTCGGTCTCGCCGAACTGGTACCCCGAGGCCCGCGAGCAGATCGCCGGGGCGCACGAGAGCGGCAGCGACAAGCACGCCCGGGTGATCCAGGTGCTGAGCTGCCCGTGGTGCGGGCAGGGCCTCAAGGCGCACCGGGACATGAAGGGGGACGACGACCGCCGCCGGGTGCTGCTGTACTGCCCGCGCGGGGAGGGTGCTGAGGAGGCCCGCTGCCCGTTCTCCTACCTGAGTTCCCGCAAGGAAGGCATCCCCGTCCTCACCGTCGACGAGGAGATCTACCGGCTCGCCCCCGCCATGGTCATCGCCACCGTCGACAAGCTCGCCCAACTCCCCTGGAACGGCTACTCCGGGCTGCTGTTCGGCCGCGTCACCACCTGGTGCGAACGCCACGGCTACCGCCACGACGACCTCGACGAGAAGACCGACTGCGGCAGCCGCCACAACAAGCGCGGCGACCTGAGGGCCACCACGGCCCGGCCGGTCACCCGGCTGCGACCGCCGGACCTGATCATTCAGGACGAGCTGCACCTCATCTCGGGCGCGCTCGGCACCACCGTCGGACTCTTCGAAGCCGCCGTCGACCAGCTCTGCACCTGGAGCCACACCACTGCCGAAGGGCAGCGCGTCGAGACCGGGCCGAAGATCGTCGCCTCGACGGCCACCACCAAGCGCGCCGCCGACCAGGTGCGCGGAGTCTTCGGACGGCAGGTCGCCGTCTTCCCGCCCCAGGTGCTGGACGTCGGCGACACCTTCTTCTCCCGGCAGGTCCAGCTGAGCGGCAGCCACCCCGGCCGCCGCTACCTCGGTATCTGCGCCCACGGCACCCGCCTCAAGGCCGCCGAGATCCGCGTCGCCGAGATCCTGCTGCTCGGCGCCCAACAGCTCTTCGACGACTACGGCACCCCGGCCGACCCGTACATGACACTCGTCGGATACTTCAACGCCACCCGCGAACTGGCCGGCATGCGCCGTTACCTGGACGACGACATCACCACCCGAGTGCGTCGCAACGGCAGCCGCAAGGGCCGGGACACGATCGCGGACCGCATCGTCTCCCGCACCGGCATGCTGGAGATTCAGGAGCTGACCTCCCGCATCTCCTCCGCCGAGATCGGTGCCACCCTCAAACGCCTGGAGTCCGGCTTCGACCCGGACTACGAGACCTCGGCGCGGCGGCGGGCCCTCATCGCCGAAGCCCTCGAAGCCCGCAGGGACAAGCGCGATCCGCGTGCCCTGCCCACTCCCGGGCTGAAGCGAGCCGTGGACGTGGTGCTCGCCACCTCCATGCTTCAGGTCGGTGTGGACGTCTCCCGGTTCGGGCTGATGCTGGTGGTCGGCCAGCCCAAGAACACCGCCGAGTACATCCAGGCCTCCTCCCGCGTCGGCCGTGACGCCAAGCGACCCGGCCTCGTCGTCACCCTCTACAACTGGTCGCGCCCCCGCGACCTGGCCCACTTCGAGGACTTCGGGTACTACCACGCCACCTTCTACCGCCAGGTCGAAGCCCTTTCGGTGACCCCCTTCACCCGGCGCGCCCTCGACCGGGGCACCGCCCCCACCTATGTCGCAGCCCTCCGCCAGGCCGCCTACGAGCACTCCCGCAACGGCGACGCCGCCACTCTCGACCTGGACGGCGAGATCGCCGCCCGCGTCGAAGAACGTCTCCTGGAGCGTGCGGAGCGGGTCGACGGCGAGCGGGCCAGGGAGTACCTGTCCGACCGCATCGAGGCCCTCAAGGACGAATGGCGCAGCCGCCGTTCGGCCGGCGGCTCGCTCGGCTACCGCAAGGAGAAGAAGAAGGACGCCCGTTTCACGCCCCTCCTGCGGCGCGCAGACGGAGCACGCTGGGACGTGCTGACCGTCCCGATGTCCATGCGCGAGACGGAGAACGAACTCAACCTCCTGCTTCCCGGCAGTGGCCCGAACGGAATTTTCCTGGACCAGCCCTCGCACGGCGGCCCCCGCTGGAACTTTGGCGCGGGCGGAGCGCCGGGCACGGGGGACGACGGCGTAGACCTGGGCGACAGCCCCGTCGGTAGCGACGAGTACGGACAGCAGCCGGGCACCGGCAGCACGGCGAACGACAAGCGCAACGGCAAGGGACGGGGAAATCGATGAGCTACTTCCGGAAAGTCGGCTCGGCCCGGCCCAGCCACCTGATGTTCACGGCCGGGGTCGGCTCCCTCGTCGACCTGCCCAACTTCTCCGTCCTCGTCAAGGGACTCGACTTCTGGAGTCACGCCGGCCTCGCCGACTCCGTCATCGAGGAACCTCGGCTGCGCGCCGCCGTCAACCGTTCCCTCCAGCTCTACGGCGAGCACCAGATCACCGAACTGCGCGCCGCCCCCTGGCTGGAAGGCGGCGACAACGACCCCAAGGGCCTGGCCGCCCAGGGCGTCGGTGTGCCGGTCAGCCCGTTCCCGCAGTGGCTGCGCTGCACCGCCTGCGACGAACTCGCGCCGATCGACACCGAGGCGTTCACCTTCGTCAACAACAACCCGCGCGCCCCGCACGAAGCGAAGTTCGTCCACGACTGCCGCACCAAGGGCAAGAAGCCCCTGGCGGTGGCCGCCCGCTTCACCCTGGTCTGCACGGCGGGCCACCTGGACGAATTCCCCTACCTCCCGTTCGTCCACCACGGCGGCGAATGCACCCACGCACCGCGCCCCCGCCTGCGGATGCGCGACCACGGCGGCAACCAGGCCGCCAACGTCACCCTCGAATGCCTGGCCTGCGGCACCCCGCGCAACATCCGCGACGCCATGGGCGAAAGAGGGCGCCGCAACCTTCCCGCCTGCCGTGGCCGCCACCCCCACCTGGGCACCTTCGAGCGCGAGGGCTGCGACCAGGAAGCCATTCTGATGGTCGCCGGCGCCTCCAACCAGTGGTTCCCCATCACCCTCAGCGCCCTCGCCCTGCCCCCCGGGAACACCGAACGCGTCGCCGAACTCGTCGAGGAGCGCTGGCCCGAACTGAAGGGCATCACCTCCACCGCCGTCTACGACGTGCTCGCCGCGACCCCGGCCTATGGCTACCTCAAGGAGTACGACCCGGGTGTGATCATCGACGCGGTCCAGGCCCGCCAGCGCTTCCTCGACTCGGACCCGTGGGACGCCGTGCCCGCGCCTGCCGCCGTGGCAGCGGACCTCCTGGGTCCGGAGTGGGCCGTCCTCGCCGCCGATCAACTTCCCACCCCCACCGACGACTTCGCCCTGGAGCCCGTCGTCGTCCCGGCCGCCCTCGACGGGCTCTTCTCCCACGTGCGTCAGGTCCAGCGGCTCCGTGAAGCCCGCGCCCTGACCGGATTCACCAGGCTCGACGCCCCCGACCCCGAGGCTCCCGAGATCGCCACGCCCGTGCGGCTCAGCCGTGGCGCCCAGCAGTGGGTGCCCGCCAGCGAAGTGCGTGGCGAGGGCGTCTTCCTGCGCGTCAGCGAGGACCTCATGGCGGAATGGGAGGGCCGGGTCGCCAAGTCGGCGGCCATGGACGCGCACCGCGAGGCATACCGGCGCTTCCGCACCAACCGCAAGTCCGACCGCATCACCGGCGGCTTCGACGACATGCACGGCTGGCCCGGTGCGCGCTACCTCGCCCTGCACACCCTCTCCCACCTCCTCATCCGCACTATCGCCCTGGAGTGCGGCTACAACTCCGCCTCGCTGGCCGAACGGATCTACGCGGGCGATGCCGAGGACCCGCGCACCGGCATCCTCATCTACACCGCCGTTCCCGACTCCGAAGGCACCCTCGGCGGTCTCGTCTCCCTCGCCGAACCCGAACCCCTCCAGCGCATCGTGCGCCGCGCCCTCAACGACGCCTCGCACTGCTCGTCCGACCCGCTGTGCTCCGAGCGGCTCCCGCAGCACCCGGCGGACTTCCTGCATGGTGCCGCCTGCCACGTCTGCCTGTTCGTCTCCGAGACGACCTGCGAACGCGGCAACCGCTACCTGGACCGCCGCTTCCTCGTCCCGCTCGGCGACGCCGGTGCGGAAGGCGACGCGGAGGGCCTGGTGCTGACCCCGGTGGAGCTCCGGCCGTGAGCCGCCGCGCGTTCGAGGCCACGGCCCACGTGCTGGTCGACGCCCTCGGCCCGTCCCGTACCAAGGACGTGGCCGGAGTCCTCGCCCGGGGCAGGGGCCTCGAACACGCCCTGTCGGCCGTCCGGTTCGCCGGTTCCGCCGAACCGCTCACCGCGCTCTACCGCGCGGCCGACGAGGCGCACCTCCCGTACCCCGAAGCCGCCGCCTACCTCCGGGGCTACGTCGCAGGCTGGACCCGGCGGCGCGACGAGATCGACGTCCGTACGGTGTGGAGCGGCCCCGCCACCCCCGGGGTGCCGGTCCGGGCGACCGCCCAGGTCCTGGTCGAGGTGGTCGCCTCCGCTCGCATCGAACTCCTCGCCATGACGTACTCCGCCCGCGCCTACCCGCCTCTGGCTGCCGCGTTGAGGGCGGCAGTGGCGCGCGGGGTGGAGGTGCACATCGTCGTGGAGACTCACCGGGGCGCGGGTGGACTGCTCAGCGGCCCGGAACCCGCCGCCGCGTTCGCCGGCATCGCGGGCGTGCGCCTGTGGCACTGGGACCCAGCGGCGCGCGAGTCGCCCCGGGCCCGGCAGCACGCCAAACTCGCCGTCGCCGACCGGCGCACCCTGTTCCTGGGAAGCGCGAATCTCACCCAGTCCGGCGTCCAGAAGAACCTCGAAGCCGGAGTGCTGATCCGCGGCGGCTCCGCCCCCGAGCGGGCCGCCGACCACATAAGGGAACTCCAGCGCCGCCACATCCTGAAACCGCTTCCACCTGCTGCCCCCGTGTGAGGGAGTGACCAGCCACCTCACACGGGCCCCGATCTCGCCGAAAGGCCGGCGGCCCCTTTTCCGGAAGCCGGTGCGGGGTGCCACCGGTGGTTCGTAGCCTGGAGACATGAGCGCCGAGCGCCGCAGCGCGTCCACCAGGAGCGCCGCCCCAGCCCGCGGCCGCACCTCGCCCGCCGCAGAGGCGAAGCAGTGGGAGGCGCTGGCCGAGCAGAACCCGCAGGACCGGGAAGAGCTCCTGGTCGAGGCCGCCGGAGCGTGGGCGCGGGCCGGTGACGTGGAGCAGGCGCTCGCGACGTACGACCGGTTGCGGGTGGCAGCGGGCAGGGTGGAAGACCTCGTCGAGTACGCCCGTGCCGAGGGCCAGAACCTGGCCCAGCCGTCCGCGCGGGCGGGGTGCGCCGCCGAGCTGGCAGCGCGTGGTTCGGGGGAGCGGTGGCCGTCGGCGCGCAACGGGCCTTGTTGGTGCGGGAGTTCCCGTAAGGACAAGAAGTGTCATCGTGGTCCGTCGGAGTCCGGGGCCTGATCCGCTTAGCGCCGCGGTGAGGGCTGTGAACTTAGTTCACGGAGTTGCTATGCTCGTTGAGGCTCGACCGGAGATGCGAAGATAATGTGAATGTCAACGCCCGGGTGGGGCGTCAGCAGTGCGCACACGACGACCTGCGGACTGTGTCCGCTGCCGGGCGGTGCAGGACGATGGGTTCGTAGGGTGCGATCGCGCGCTCCTACATGTTTGTTTGGGGGTTGGGCGTGAGCGAGCGCGGCGAGGCCGACAGCGATGCGATCTGGCAGGTCGGGACTACGTACACGTACGGCGACGGACTCCAGGTGCGGGTCGAGGACGTACGCCCGTACCGTCCCGGCGCCCCGGCGAACCTGATCGACCACCGGCCGGGCGACGACCTGGTGGCGTGCACTCTGGTACTGACCAATGGCGGCAGGTCCTGGCTGGCCCTCGACGGGCTGAGGATGCTCGTCACCTGTGGCCCGCGGGGGCGCATGGCGCGGCAGGTCGACGAGTACGACAACTCCCAGCTCGACCCGTCGGACCCGCAAGGCAGCCTGCGGCCGGGGCGTACGACGTCGGTGCGGTGGGGGTTCAGCGTGCCGCCGGGGACGGGCGAGCACCTGGACCTTGAGGTCGTGATTCCGTCCGAGGACGGGGAACGTCCCAGTGTCACGTTCAGCACGGTGGCGGCGACCGCTGCCCCCGCTCCCGTGGCTCATCACCCGCACGTGGGTGCCGCCGTGGACACACCCACCGCCCAACGCATCCCCGCCGAGTCGCGCGCAGCGGACCGGCCCACACCCCCGGCCCCGCCTTCCGCCGGCCGTGGAGGCGACCTCGACGCCCGCCGCGTGCAGCAGATCTTCCGCTTTCTCGCCGAAGCGGAGGAGACCCGAGTCCGTCCGGTGCGCACGCTGGACACCGCGGCCGGGGCGGTCTGGTTCGACGAGCTCCCCGACGACACGGGTGTAGCGGTGATGACCGAAGGCCCCCTGTCCGACGCGCACGGAGGGCCCGCGTGGCTCACGGTACGACGGCCTCGGCGTGAGGAACCGCCGATGCCGCACCGTGTCCTCGCGCCCTGGGTGGACACCACACTCGCCCGCGACTTCCAGCTCGGGCAGACCCCTCCCCTGAGGCGTCGCATCGAGGCCGAGCCGACCGCCTACGCGGCCGGTGTCCTCCTCGGCAAGACGTACACGGAACTCGACGACCACCCTGGCCGCGAGAAGATCGAGAAACGGTACGCCGAGTGGGGTGCCGAGTGGAGCGCGTGGGCCGAACGGCGACGCGCGATCGACCCACTGGTACGGCTCTACGACAAGCTGCACAAGATGCACGAGGACGCTGCCAACCTCGGCGAGAGCTACGAACTCGTCCTCGGTGTCGGCAGACTCACCTGGCAGTCCCTCGACGGCCAGCGTGTGGAACGGCACCTGTTCGTGCACCGGGCCGCACTCCAGCTCGACCCCGTCACCGGCACGCTCACCGCCACCCCGGACCCCAGCGCGCCCGGTG
The DNA here is from genome assembly GCF_043202815.1 of Streptomyces sp. NPDC048111. Classification (NCBI taxonomy): domain Bacteria; kingdom Bacillati; phylum Actinomycetota; class Actinomycetes; order Kitasatosporales; family Streptomycetaceae; genus Streptomyces; species Streptomyces sp. NPDC048111. The sequence continues at coordinate 859,999 of NZ_JBIDBD010000001.1, read as the reverse complement.
TGCGGTTCGAGGAAGCCATGCTGGACGGCGAGCAGCGCGTGAAGAGCGACGTCCGGGAGGAGATCGCCCACACCCTCGACACCGCCGCCGACGCCTCCGAGGCGGAGCACCTCGAAGCCCTGCATCTCGCACTGGGCAGCTGGACCAACGCCGTCCACTCCGCCGCCCAGTACCTGCCTGGCGTCGAGCGGCACAAGCCGCGCAGCCTGGACGTTCCCCAGGTCTGCTTCGCGCCCGCGCTCGTCCTGCGGGAACGCAACCGCCGGTCCATGCTCGACGCCCTCCAGGCCGTCGCCGGACAGGTTGAGCAAGGCATGCCGCCGACCGAACTCCTCGCGTACGTCGCCGGACGCGGCGGCGCCCAGACCGTAGCCGATCTGGGCGGCGAGCAGCCCGCGCACACGCCCGCCGAGGTCTTCTTCGCGCTCCCCGCCAACGAGGAGCAGCGCACCATCGCCGAACGCCTCCACGACAACCGCCTCGTGGTCGTCCAGGGCCCACCCGGCACCGGCAAGACCCACACCATCGCCAACCTCGTCACCGACCTGCTCGCCCAGGGCAAGCGCGTACTGATCACCAGTCACACGCCGCGTGCCCTGCGCGTGCTGCGGGACAAACTCCCTGAGTCCGTGCGCGACTTGTGCGTCAGCCGCACCGAGGACGGCGCCGCCGCCCAGCGTGAGCTGGAAGCGTCCGTGCACACGATCCTCTCCCGCTACTCCGGCTACGACCCCAAAGCGTCACAGCGGGAGATCGACACCTTCCAAGCCCGGCTGAACGCCGCCCGCACGCGGCAGAAGCAGCTCCTCGACGACCTCGCCGCGGTCCGCGAAGCGGAGACCTTCCGCTACCCCGCCGAGATCGGCGACTACGCAGGAAGTCTCCAGGGCATCGCCGAACGTCTTGCGGCCGAACGCCCGCAGCACGAGTGGCTGGGCCCCGTCCCCGAAGGCCCGCCCACCCTCGAACCGGCCGCGGCGCTCCGCCTGCTGCACGCCGTCCGGGACTTCACGCCGCACCACCGCGCCCTGGCCGCCGACGTTCCCGGTCCCACGGACCTGCCGACCGCAGGGGAGTTCGAGACCGCGGTAGCCGTCGTACGCGAGGCGGAGGCGGTGCACGCGGAAGCCGCCCGGGACACCACGGCACGGGCCTATGACAGCCAGGTGCGGGGACTCGGCGAAGCCGCCCAGCAGAAACTGAGCGACGCGCTGCACACGTTCTCGGCGGCCCGATCTCGCGCGGGATCGCTCGCGCAGCCCACGGGAGGCCAGGCCCAGGCGGCACTCGGCCAGGCCGCCGCCGGCGTCGACTGGGAGATCCGCAGCCGCCGTGCCGAAGTGGCCCACGCGCTCGACACCGCCCAGGGTTGTGCGGACGCGCTCGGCACCGCACTCGTCACCGGACTCGAACATCTCGACCCCAACGTCGCCCTGGGGTTCGCCACCACCCTGCACGACGGCCTCGGGCAGGGGCAGCGCCTGGCCGGCATGTTCGGAAAGCCGAGCAAGCTGGGCAAGGCGGTCGCCCCGTTCGTGGACGGGGTCAAGGTCGACGGTCGCGCCCCGACGGACCAGGCCACCGCCGCCGTGGCGCTCGCCCGGGTCCAGCTCGAACTGCACCTGGCCCGCATGGAGCGAGAGGGCGGCCACCCGACCACCCCCTGGCAGGGGCACAGCTCGCGGCTCGCCCGGCTCCAGCAGGACCTCAAGGTCCTGGACGCCCTCATCGCGGTGGTCGACGCCCGTACCGAGGTACTGGCCGCAGCCGCCACGTCGCCGGAACTTGCCGCTGCTCACTGGCACGAGCCCGCCGTCGAGCAGGCCGTACGTGCCCTGCTGCGGGTGGCCACCACCCTCCGTGAGGCGGAAGAGGCCAGGCAACTCATCGCCGACGCCGAGCAGTTCCTCCACTCCTGGCTCGACCGGCCGGGTGTGTCCACCGCAGTCGCTCGCGCCCACGACGCGGTCCGGGCCCGCGACCCCGAGGGGTACCGGACGTTCTGCGAAGAGCTCGCGGAGGTGCGCGAGGCAGTGCGGCTGCGAGCAGCACGGCAGTCCGCGCACGACGAAGTGCACGGCGCGCTGCCCGACTTGGCCCGCCGGATCGAGGACTGCCCGCAGGACCCCGCCTGGGACACCCGGCTGCCGACACTCCACCAGGCGTGGGCGTGGAGCGCGTGGTGTTCGCGGATGGAGCGGATGACTGCGCCGGGCGTCGAACAGGACCTGCGCGGGCGGCTCACCGAGGCCGACGACGAGGCCCGCATCACTCTTGCCAGGCTGGCCACCGCCCGTGCCTGGCACCGATGCCTGGGCCTGCTCACCGGAGACCAGTCGCTCGCGCTGTCGGCATACCAGCACGCGGTCAGGAAGATCAAGGGCAAGTACCAGCACCGCTACCGCCGCGACGCCCAGGAGGCGCTGCGGGCCGCCCAGGGCGCCGTACCCGCCTGGATCATGCCCTTGCACCAGGTCGCGGAGACCGTACCGCTGGACCGGCCGGGAATCTTCGACGTCGTCATCGTCGACGAGGCGAGTCAGTCGGGCCTGGAAGCGATGCTGCTGAGCTGGCTCGCCGACCGCATGGTGGTGGTCGGCGACGACAAGCAGGTCAGCCCCGCCAACGTCGGACTCAAGCACGAGGAGTACTTCCAGCTCCGCGACCGCCTGCTGCCGACCCTCACAGAGACCCGGCGGAGCCTGTTCGGCCCCGACACCAGCTTCTTCGATCTGAGCCACGCACTGTCGGCGGGCCGCGGCACGCTCATGCTCCAGGAGCACTTCCGGTGCATGCCGGAGATCATCTCCTTCTCCAACCACCTTTGCTACGCGGACAAGCTCCAGCCGCTGCGCCAGTACGGTGCGGACCGGCTCACCCCCGTGCGGACGGTGTATGTCGAGGGCGCCGCGGAGTCAGGCAGCGGTACCCGGCTCGTCAACAAGGACGAGGCGCGGGCTCTCGTGGACGCCGTCGTGAAGTGCTGCGAGGACCCCGCGTACGCCGGGCTGACCATGGGCATCATCAGCCTCCGCAGCAGCAACGGCCACCTCACCGAGCTGGAGAACCTGCTGGCCGAGCGGCTCTCGTACGAGGACCGGGAGGACCGGGGTATCCGGGTCGGCAAGCCCGAGGACTTCCAGGGCGACGAGCGCGACGTCGTGTTCGTCTCCTGCGTCAACTCGGCCACCACGAAGAGCGGAACGGCGCAGGGCGGATTCACCGGGAAATCGTACGAGCAGCGGCTCAACGTGGCGGCGTCCCGGGCGAGGGACCAGGTGTGGATCTTCCACAGCGTGACCGTGGGCCAATTCCACGAGAACGACCTGCGCCGCAAGTGGATCGACCACGTCGGCCAGCCCGCCGAACCCGAGGCAGCGGTAGCCGTGCCGGGGGAGGTGCTGCCCGACGTCCGCCACGAGTCCTTCGACAGTCTCTTCCAGCAGCAGGTCTATCTGGAGCTGGTCGGCCGCGGCTACCGGGTACGGCCCCGCTACCGGGTCGGACGCCACCGACTCGACCTCGTCGTGGAGGGCGGTACCCGGCGCCTCGCGGTCGCCTGTGACGGAGATGTCTTCGCGGAGGGTGAGAACGCGAGCACGGCGGCCGCCCGCCAGCGCGATCTGGAACGTGTGGCCTGGGTGTTCGTACGCATCCGGGGCAGCCGCTTCGCCTTCGACCGGGAGCAGGCTCTCGCGCCGTTGTGGGCGGAGTTGGCACGGTTGGGCATCGAGCCCGAGCGGCGTGGCGGACCGGCGATCGTACAGGGGGAAGCCCTTGGTGCGACCGAGCGAGAAGCGGTGCACGAGGAGCCTGCAGCTGTCCCGTCCGAGCAGGACGAACCATCCGCAGCGGATGAACCCGCCGAGGGGGTGGAGCCTGGCGACCCACTTGAGGGTCAGATCTCCCTGGACCTCGTTGCAGACCCCTTCGGGGATCCCTCCGTCGACCAGGAGGAGCAGCTCGCCAACAGGCCGCTGCCCGGGCAAGGGGGAGTGTTCCCCGTCCCCTCGGTCCCCGTCTCCGTCTACACGCGCCTCTTCACCGAGATCCAGCAGCTCCAGAGTGCGCTGCACGCCGACGACCCCTCGGCGTCCGGGGGCGCTCCAGAAGAACGCCGGCTGCGGGCCGACCGACGCGAGCGCAGGCGTGAACACCTGGAGACTCTGCGGGCGTTCGTGGACGAGGTATCCGTGGACGGCGAACCGCTCGCCGTCGCTGTACCGGGAGCCCTGCTGGAGCTGGAATTCGACGGAGAGGCCGACACGGACACCACGTACGTCCTGGCCGAGTTCGCTCCGGAGGGGACCCGGGCGGTGCCGCCCGCACTTCCGCTGGGAGCCTGCCTGGTGTTCCAACCCGTCGGGGCGGAGTGCGCGTACGAGACCGACGGCCAGACCCGGACAGTACGGATCCTGTCTGTTCGCGCCTGAGCACGGTGCGGGGGAGGGCGTCGGACAGGATGCCCGACGCCCCCTCCCGTACGGAACTCAGCCGGCCACCGGGTCCAGCAACGGGCTGCGCTCCCCGTTCCACGACACCACCAGCGCGTCGCGTGCCCGCGTGCACGCCACGAACAGCAGGCAGTGCTCGGCCAGCAGGTCCTGGCGGTGCTGCACCGGGTCGACGGAGGCCGGGGTCACCTGCTGGGCGTACGGTAGGACCGACGACGTCAGGCCGACCACCGCGACGCAGCGGAACTCCAGCCCCTTCATCGCGTACATCGTGGCGACCCGGACCCCCTCGGCCTCCGGCCCGGGATCGTCCTTCACCGCCACCACCGGCACCCCCTCCCGGCGCAGTCGGGAAATCACGGTGTCGGCAAGGGTGTTGAAGCGAGCGCACACCGCGATCTCCGACGGCTTCACCCCACCGTCGATCCAGGCCCGCACCTGCTGGGTCAGGGCCGTCAGTTCCTGCTGCTGGGTGGCGTGACCGACCGCGTCTGGCATCCGGCCGTGCAGCTCGGAGCGGTAACCGCGCAGCGTGTCGGCGGACGCGTCGTCATGTCCGTCCTCGCCGAGTCGCACCACCGACTGTCCGTCCAGCAGCGAGGTCGACCAGCGCAGGATCTCTTCCGTGGAGCGGTAGTTCACCCGCAGCCGGGCGGAGCGGCCGGTGATGTGGATGCCAAGCGAACGCAGCGACACCTTGGTGTCGTAGATCCGCTGATGCGGGTCGCCGACCAGGAACAGGTCGTCAGCCTGCGAGGCCACCACCGCGCGCAGCACCCGCCACTGGGCCGGGTGCAGATCCTGGGCCTCGTCCACCACTACGTGCCGGTACCGCGGCCCGGACAACACGAGCAGACCCGCAGCCCGGTCGCAGATCATGGTGTACGTGGCCTGGTCACGCGCCAACACGTCCTTGGCGAAGCGATCCATCACTTCCCACAACTGGGCACGCTGCACATGCCCGAGCTGAATGCCGCGGCCCGGCCGCCGGCAGGTGAGATACGCCTCCTTGGTACGGATGCCCTGCGCCAGCACCACATTGCGGTACTCCTGCATAAGGAACTGAGGCGTCCAGCCACCCGCCTCGCCGCGCAGCGCCCGCTCCCAGGCAGCCTTCTCGCTGCCCGTCGTGAGCACCTTCGGCACGCTGCCCCGGGAATCGCGAACGATCCGGGAGGCCAACGAGTCCACCGTGGTGACGTCCACCCGGTCGAGCAGGTGGGCGTCGGCGTCCCCGATGAGCAGCGCCAGGCTGTCCCGCAGCGAGGCGGCCATGGCCCGGGTGAAGGTGGTCAACAGGACGCGATCGTCCGGACCACCCTGATGCAGCAGGTGTCGTACCCGGTGCAGGGCCACCACGGTCTTGCCGGTCCCGGGGCCTCCGGTTACCTGGGCAGGCCCGTTGAATCCCGCGTGCAGGGCGTGGCGGCGCTGCGTCGGGTGGAGGAAGACCCGCCAGCGCACCAGGTCTTCGGTCAAGATGCGCTCCAGCTCCTGCGGCCCGGAGACCTCGACCAGCCGGTGCGGGGTGTTCCGGACCGCCTCGGCGAGGGTGACGGTCTCACGCTCGTCGGCCGAACGGACCGTCTGGCCGCGCGGCGCGATCAACTGCTCCCACACCTCCTGGGGCCGGAATCCCTCTGCGAGGTACTCCAGGACCTCGTACTGGTCGGCGGGAAGAATCGGGGGCTTCATCAGTCGCAGGTTGTCGATGTCCACGCACAACCGGGCGAGACCCAGCACCTGCTCATCGATGCCCAGGTCGCGCAGAACGGTGTTGGAGTGCGCCACGAACAGCCGCTCGGGTTCCGGAGCACCGGTGACCGATTCCCGCGCCGTCTTCTGAGCCTCCGACGCCAGATAGGTCTCCATCTGTTCGAGGACCTCGATGTTGCGGACCTCCAGACCACCGGTGGCGTTGTTCGCTGAGAACACCCGCTTGCACGCCCAGTTGATCGCTGCGTCGTGCGACGCCACGCGCAGAAGGGTGTACAGATCGCTGCCGTCGTCCGGCGCGAGCAGTACTCCGCGCACGCCCTGGGTGATGCGGATCGTACGGACCCGGGAGTCCCGTGCCTGCTCCAGCTTCTCCAAGTGCAACCCCTTGCTGGAGTGCAGGGTGTGCACGTCGAGCGAGCGGAAGTGCTGTACAGCGTCCCGCACTTCCTTCTGGACGGGGCGCTGCAACGAGATCAGATCGGTGAAGAAGTCCTCGGACAGGGCGAGTCGGGGCATACGGGTGCCTCCTTAACGGTGGAGCGCCGGTTGCTCCGCAGGGCTCTTACAGTACCTTCTGTGTACATAGTCAACGCAAGCATTCGTGAAGATGATTGGGTCCGTGTGTACGGTGTCCCGTATGAACGAAGACGCCGCTCTCCCCGCCGGCCCGCTGGTCACCGGCGCCGAGATTGCTCGTATCGGCCCGACGAGGTACGGACAGGACGTCGATCCACGCAGTACCTCCTTCGCCCGGTCGCGCGCCCACCTCACTGGCCGCTCCAAGTTCAACGTCGCCACCGGTGACTCCCTCCGGCACGACCAGTGGCCCGAGCTGCGCGCCGACCTCGTGCTCTGCGATCCGCCCGGTGCTGTCACGCACTGGGGGCGGGGAAACCTTCTGCTCGACTCCCGGTGGGAGCTGGGCACCCCTTCGCGGGCCGAAGCGGAACTCGCTTGGCTCCAACACGCCTACGCCCACACCGTTCCCGGCGGTCGTGTGCTCATGGTCATGCCCGCCTCGGTCGCCTACCGCCAGGCGGGACGCCGGATCAGGGCCGAGCTGATTCGCCGCGGCATTCTCACGCAGGTCGTCGCGCTGCCGCCCGGCACTGCCGCCGCGCACGCGCTGCCCGTACACGTCTGGCAACTGCGTCGTCCACAGGGCCGCGGCGATACCGTCACGTCCGTGCGCATGATCGACCTCACCGGGAACGACCCCGACGGCTCCTTCGAAGCGGGTTCAGGGCAGATGGCTGACGTACCACTGATCGATTTGCTGGACGACGTGGTGGACCTGACCCCCGGGTGCTACGTGGGGGAGTCGCACCGGAATTACGGAGCCGCGTACTTCTCCCTGCGCGCGGAGTTGGCCGATCAGCTGCGGGAGATCGTCGCACTGCTTCCGGCGCTCGCGGGCGCAGGAGGCACCGGCGTGCTGGACGGTCCCACCGTCAGCGTCGCCGAGCTCGCGAGGGCCGGTCTCGTGGAGTACGGCGATCCGGAGCCGGTGTCGGTCAGCGGGCAGCTCGACACCGATTACCTCCAGGGCTTTCTGCGGAGCGCCTCCCACACTCGTCGCTCCACGAGATCCAGCGGTACCTTCCGGTTCGACGGCAAGGGTGGCCGGATTCCGCAGATGGACATCACGGAGCAGCGCCGTTACGGGGCTGCCTTCCGCTCGCTCCAGGAGTTCGAGACGCGGATGCGCCGGGTGACGGAGCTCAGTCAGGAGGTGGCGGCACTGGCACGCGACGGACTCGGCTCCGGCGCGCTCGCTCCGGTGCGGTGATCGAGTCCGGCACGCGCTTCGCCGGATCGCATCCGCCATGGGCGGTCTCTCTGCCAAGCGGTGTCGCAGGTCAGCCCCTCCTCCGCCTTCTGTGGTCCGGCCCTCCGTCCGACCCTCGCCTGCCGACGGGTGCGAGAGCTGGCGACACTGGCCGAGCTGTACCCGCAGGGCCGAGAAGAGTTCCCCGTATAGGCCGCCGGGATGTGGGCCCGCGCCGGTGACGTGGAGGGCGAAGACGCGTGGCCCCGGGGGGCTGTCGGCAGAGCTTCCTCAACGCGGCGCCGAACCGGGCGTCAGCTCCGTGACCAGCGGCGCGATCCATGGGCCTTTGGCCTCAAGCCCCCGCCGACACAACCCCACGCGGTCGCTAACGGGGTCGCTTTCGGCGGGTACTGGCTGTGACTAAAGCCCTGGCCGCGCACGGGCGGGCGCGCCGTCCTGCCGGGCTGTCCCACTCGCCATCATCTGGCCACGATCCAGCTGGCGCGTGGAGAACGACAGGTGATGACGGGTGACGAAGCATCAGATCATTCAGCAATATCCAGCCACGGGGATGCGGGACGGGTCCGCCCCGGACGGGGCGGACCCGTGTGACCGGCTGGTTTGACATGTCGGCCGATTAGCGGGATTGCAGCGCCTTGACGTTGTTGCCGAACGTCCAGTTCTTCGAGCCGTCCCAGTTGAGGGACCAGGTCATCAGGCCCTTGAGCCCGCCACCGTAGGAGTTCCAGGCCTGCGAGACCTGACTGGTCGTCATGTACCCGCCGCCCGCGCCCGGCTGGGCGGGCAGGCCCGGCACCTGCTTGTCGTAGGGGACCTTGATGGTCGTGCCCTGCACCACGAGGCCCTTGTTGAGGCAGGAGGTCTGCGCGGTGAAGCCGGCGACCGTGCCGGCCTCGTAGGAGTCACCGGAGCAGCCGTACATGCTGCCGTTGTAGTACTGCATGTTGAGCCACCACAGGCGCCCGTTGTCCGCGTACTTCTTCACGATCGGCAGATAGGCGCCCCAGATGGAGCCGTACGTCACGCTGCCCCCGGTGACGTACGCGGTCTCGGGCGCCATCGTGAGGCCGAAGCCCGCGGGCATCCGGGCGAGCACGCCGTCGATGATGCGGATCAGGTTGGCCTGCGACGCCGAGAGCGTGGTGATGCTGCCGCTGCCCACCAGGCCGGTCTCGATGTCGATGTCGATGCCGTCGAAGTTGTACTCCTTGAGGATCGGCACGATCGACGCCACGAACCGGTCGGCGACCGCGCTCGAACTGAGGTCGATGCCGGCCGCGGCTCCGCCGATCGACATCAGGACGGTCTGACCGGCCGCCTTGGCCTGGCACATCTCGGCCGGGGTGGGCACCTTGACGGTCGCGTCCATGCCGTCCTGCCACAGCACGGTGCCGTCCGAACGGATCACCGGGAAGGCCGCGTTGATCACGTTGTAGCCGTGGGCGGCGATGCGCGCGTCGGTGATCGGGATCCAGCCGAGCGGCGGATGCACTCCGTTGGAAGCGCCGTCCCAGTTCTCCCAGTAGCCCTGGAGGACCTTGCCGGCGGGTCTCGTCTTCATCGCGCAGGTGTCGGCCCGGGGCGCGCTCGGCGCCGCGGCCACCGGTGCCTGCGTGGCCAGGGCCAGGACGAGCCCGGCTCCCAGCAGACGCCATGTACGACGGAACATGCTGTGCTCCTTGCCTCCGGGAGCGCGCGCGGGGAACGGGGCTCCTGGACCGTGGGGGGACCTGAGGAGGTGCTGGGCGTGGCGGCCGGGCCGTGGCGGCGTGGCGGCTGCCACATCGTGGTGCCGTGGGGTGGCGACCACACCGTAGATTGGTCCAGACCTTCCGTCAATCGCTGGGACGGAACCGGGCGGAGGCCGCCCACGGGCCCTCAGTTCCCTTGCCGGTGGCGGCAGTTGAGGTTCGGCACCGATGGTTTTCGGCCCCGCTCGCTCACTGCGCGGCGGCGGCCCGGCCCACCGATTCCACCAGCGGGAGCAGTCGGTGCGGCACGCGCTCGCGCAGCGCGACCTCGGTACGGGTGCGCACCACGCCGGGAAGCTGGATCAGGCCCTGGATGACGTCTTCGAGGTGCCCGTTGTCGCGGGCGGCGACCCGGGTCAGCAGATCGCCCCCGCCGGTGATGGAGAACGCCTCGATGATCTCCGGGACCGCGGCGAGCGCGTCGCCCACCTCGTCCAGATGCCCCTGGGTCACCTCGATGTGCACGAAGGCGAGCACCGGGTGGCCGAGGGCCGCGGGGGAGAGCACCGGGCCGGTGCCGGTGATCACGCCGTCCCGCTCCATGCGGTCGAGGCGGGCCTGGAGCGTGCCGCGCGCGATACCGAGGAGGCGCGCGTACTCGCGGACGCTGGTGCGCGGCTGCTCGATGAGCAACCGCAGGATCCGGGTGTCGAGTGTGTCCACCGTCACGTCCCGATGGCTCCCTTCTGGCTCTGTCAACAGAGAGGTGACTATACCAATGGCCCAGTGGATCCGAGCTCGGTTGAGCCGACGGCCCGTCGGATGGTTTCCTCTTGAAGCGGCTTGAAATGGGCTTGCGAGAAGAGGGCGCCGCGCGGCGCGCGGGACGGCGACGACGCCGGTCCGGGTACGCGGCGCCTTTGCCATGTCTGAAGCGATGGGTACGTAAGGGGGCGCGGCGACCGCCGTGAAGAAGATCTTTGTGGCTCCGGACCCGGGGCTTCTGCGACTGAGGGTGTCCCTGCGAGCGGTGCTCGGCGTCGGTCTCTCGGTGACCGCCGCCGAACTCTGCGGGTTCTCCCTCGCCGCGTCGATCACCGCCGGCCTCGCCTCGCTGCTCGCGCTGTTCACCGTCGGCGACGCGGGTGTCCGCGCCCAGGCCGCCACCACCGCGCTGCTGCCCGCCGTAGGTTTCCCCGTGCTCGCCCTCGCCGCCGCACTGCACGGCGCTCCCCTCGTGCGGGACGCCGCCTGGCTCGTGGTGATCTTCGCCGGGGTGTACGCACGGCGCTGGGGCCCGCGCGGGCACGCGCTCGGCATCTTCGCGTTCATGATGTTCTTCACGGCCCAGTTCCTGCACGCCGTCACCGGCCAGCTGCCCGAACTGTTCGGGGCCGTCACGCTGGCGGTCGCGGTGTCGGCGGCGATCCGGTTCGGGGTGTGGTGCATCGAGCGCCGCACTGCGCTCCCCTCGGCCCCCGCGCCGCTCACCGGCCGGGGGCTCGCCCGGCCCACCACCCGGCAGGCGTTCCAGGTGACGGTGGCCTGCGCCATCGCGCTGGGGGTGGGCCAGGTGCTGTCCGGGGACCGCTGGTACTGGGCCGTCGCGGCGGCATGGTGGATCTTCGTCAACACCGCGTCGCGCGGCGAGACCGTGGTGCGGGGCTTTCGCCGGGTCCTCGGCACGGTGGTCGGCATCATGGCGGGGCTGCTCATCGCGATCCCGCTGCACGGGGCGCCGGTGCCGACCGCGGCCCTGGTCGCGGTCTGCGTCTTCGGCATCTTCTACACGGCCGCCCTGTCCTACACCTGGATGATGCTGGCCGTGACCGTGATGGCGGGCCTGCTCTACGGCCTCCTGGGCGTGCTCAGCCCCAGCCTGCTGGCGCTGCGGGTCGCCGAAACGGGGGCGGGGGCGCTCGGCGCGGCGCTCGCCGTGCTCCTGGTGCTGCCGGTGACCACGCACGCCACCACCGACGCCTGGATCCAGCGGACGCTGCACTGCGTCCACACCTGCGCCGCCGAGGCCGCCGCCCGGCTGGCCGGGACGGCCGGGGCGGACCCGGCCCGCCATGTCGCCGAACTGGAGCTGCTGCTCGGCCGGGTTCGGCTGTCGCTGGCGCCGCTCGTGCATCCCTTCACCCCGCTGCGGGCCCGCAAGGCGCGGGCCCGCCAGGTCGTCGAGCTGCTCGACCGCTGCGCCCACGAAGTGCGGGGTCTGGCCGCCGTCGCGGCGGATCCGGACGCCTCGCACGACGCACGGTTGGCCGCCGCGTGCCGCCGCGTCGAGGCGGCCGTGCACGCGCTGACCCTGGCGGAGGCGACCCCGCACGAGGCACTCGCCCCGGCCGCCGCCGCCCATCACCCGGCGGCCGAACGGGCCCTGGCCCACCTGCACGGCCTGGAGCAGGCCCTGAAGGCCCTCGCCGACCCGCTGCGCGGCCCGGTCGCCCCGGCCTGACCCTGGTCGTTCCGGCCTGGCCCGGTCGCCTTGGTCTGGCCCGGCCGCTCCGGGCCCGGTCGTGGCCTGGCCCGGCCACTCCGGCCTGGCTTGACTCGCTTGGCTTGGCCTGGCCCGGTCGCTCCGCTTGATGCGTCCCCGCGAGTGCCCGGTCCGCGCCCCGCGACCGCCCTCGCAGCGCGAACCCCCACGCCTGGTCTAGACCGCCTGCTACGGTCGCCGCAGCACAGCGGTGTGCGGGCGGCTCCCGGTCGCGGGGGCGGTCTCGGCGGAGAGGGGTAGCAGGTGGGCACGGACAGGGCCGCGCGGGCGTACATCGGGTCGTTCACCACGGCGGGCGGGCACGGGGTGACCGCGGTCGCCGTGGACGGGGAGACCGGGGCGCTCACCCCCCTCGGCTCGTCGGCCGCGCTGGCCAACCCGTCGTACCTCGTTCCCGCCGACGACGGCAGCGTCCTGTACGCCGTGGGGGAGAGCGCGCGGGGCACGGCCGCCGTCTTCGACCTCGGCACGGACGTGCCCCGGCCGCTCGGCGAGCCGGTGCCGGTCGAGGGCGCGGGACCCACCCATCTCGCGCTCGCGGCCGGGCACCTGCTCACCGCCAACTACGACTCCGGCAGTGTCACCGCGCTGCCGCTCCGGCCGGGCGGCGGCCTGGGCCCCGCCTCTTGTGTGCTCGCCCACCACGGCTCGGGCCCGGACCCCGACCGCCAGCGCGAGCCGCACGCCCATCAGGTGCTCGCGGATCCGAGCGGGCGCTGGGTCGTGAGCGTCGACCTCGGCACCGACTCCGTACGCGTCTGCGCCCTAGACCCGGCCACCGGCACACTGAGTCCGCACACCGAGACCGCGCTGCGCCCGGGCAGCGGCCCCCGCCACCTGGCTTTCCACCCCGAGGGCCGCCATGCCTACGTCCTCAACGAACTGGCGCCCACCCTGACCGTGTGCGGCTGGGACGCGGAGGCCGGCCGTCTCCGGCCGCTGCACGAGGTGCGCGTCGTGGCGGACGGCGTGGACGTGCAGACCTACCCGTCCGAGGTCGTCGTCGCGCACGACGGCCGCTTCGTGTGGGCGGCCAACCGCGGGCACGACTCGATCGCGGTGCTCGCGCTGGACGACTCCGGCGCACAGGCCCGGCTCGTCACCACCGTGGACTGCGGCGGGCACTGGCCGCGCGATCTCACCCTGGACCCCACGGGACGCCGTCTGTACGCCGCCAACGAGCGCTCCGGCGACGTGACCTGGTTCGACATCGACGCGGCCACCGGCATCCCGGTACGGGCGGGCTCGCTCGCCGCGCCCGCCGCCTCCTGCGTGGTCTTCGGCTGACCGCCCCGGCCAACGGCCGCGGGGCCCGCACCGGCGATCCGGTGCGGGCCCCGCGTCACGCGTCGTGCGTACGGTCAGTGCACCGGCGAGCCCTGCGGCTGCGGGGTGATCCCGAGCGCCGCCGCGTACTGGGACAGGACCAGCTTGCCGATCGCCGGGTAGGCGCCCAGCGCCTCGGCGACCGGGCACTCGGCCTCCTTGGCGGCGGCGTCGAGCAGACCGTCGCCCACCTCCGGGCCGATCAGGTACGGGGCGACCGCGAGCTGGGCGGAACCCGAGCCGCGCAGCTGCGCGGCCATCGCCGCGATGGCGCCCTCCTGGTCGAGCGCGGCCGCCATCACCGGCACGGCCAGGCGCGCGGCCAGCAGCATGCCGGTGATCCCGGCGGCCTGCACGGCCTCCTCGCCGCCGACCGTCGCCAGGATGATCCCGTCGGCCGCGGTCGCGACCGTGAAGAGGCGGGCGCGGTCGGCGCGGGCCAGACCGGCCTCGGAGAGCCGCACGTGCAGGCCCTCGGCGAGCAGCGGGTGCGGGCCCAGGACGTCGGTCAGCTCGGCGGTGGCGCGGCTGTCCGTGATCGCCTGCCGGACCCGGCGGATCAGGGCGCTGTCGGGGCCCGCCAGCAGCGGCACGACCACGGCGGACGGACCCTGCGGGTCGGCCGCCTCGCGGCCGGCGGCACGCGCCTGCTCGACGCGCGCGGCGCGCTCCGCCTCGGTGTGGGCGAGAACGGCGTCGAGGGTGGGGTACTCGGCGGCGTCGGCCTCGGTGGCGTCCAGGTATCCGATGCGGGCGTGCAGGCCGGGCAGCTCGGAACGGGCGATGCTGATGACTTCATCGGCCAGGCTGCGCACAGCCGGGCCGGGAGCGCCGGGAACGGCGAGAACGAGCGCGGGCGCGCCCTCCGGAGCAACCACCGGTTCCGGGCGGCGGTGCCGGCCGGACTGACGGGGTCGCGGCATTCGTACGGGCAGGCCGGATGCAGGCCCAGTGGGGGTGCTCATGGCGTCGCATGCTACTGGTTTTGCGTGGGCGGCTGTTCGGGGAGGGGACAGCTGAGCGGTATCTGCCCCGATTTTCCCGGAGAGTGGCATAAAGCTCAACTGTCCTGATCTGTCTTCGCCCTTACTCGGTCGCGATCCACATCATGCGGTCGTCCGGTGGCAGCCGGGAGGCGCCGTGGGCGAGGTCCGCGGCGATGAGCAGGGCGCCGTCGAGCGGATCCCCGGCGGCCTCGACCGTCACGGCCCGCGGCAGTTGGCGGGCGAACTCCGCGCGCAGCGGCGCGAGCAGCGGCTCACCGAGCTTCAACAGGCCGCCGGTGAGCGCCACTTGAGGCCGGCCCGTGATGTCCGGCGGGCAGACCGCGGCAGCCGTCGCGCCGATGTGCCGGGCCGCCTCGCGCAGGATGCCGGCCGCCACCGGGTCCACGCCGGCGCAGGCCGCGACCTCGGGTGCGAACGAGGCGAGTACGGCGGGCCGGTCGGCGCGCGGATACAGCAGGCCGGGCAGCTCGCCGGGGGCGCCGAACACCGCCTCCAGGCGGCCGAGCAGCGCCGCCGAACCGTCCGGGCGCCCGTCGTGCCGGCGCAGCGCCGCTTCGAGGCCGGCCCGGCCGATCCAGGCACCGCCGCCGCTGTCGCCCAGCAGATGGCCCCAGCCGTCGGCCCGCCGCCAGTGGACGAGGTCGGTGCCGAGCGCGATCATCCCGGTGCCGGCCGCGACCACCGCGCCGGGCCGGGGCCCGAGCGCGCCCGCGTACGCGGTGACGGCGTCCGCGGCGAGGGCGAGGCGCCGCACGCCGAGTGCGGCGGACAGGGCGCCCGGCAGTTCGGCCCGCAGCGCTGCCCCCAGCGTGGCCATCCCGGCCGCGCCGACGGCGACGGCCGTGATCCGGTCCGCCCCCGTCCGCAGGCTCAACTCGGCCACCGCGGGCAGCAGTTGACCGAGCAGATGCCCGGCGTCGATCCCGGCCGGGCCGGTGCGCACCGGCTCCTTCGAGACGACCACCTCGGCCGGCGAACCCGGCTCGGCCCGGCGCAGCGCGAACCGCACGCCGGACCCGCCCGAGTCGACGCCGAGCACCCAGGGCGCTCCCCGGTCGCTCACGGCAGCCGCCAGTCGACCGGCTCGGCACCCAGGCGCTGGAGGAGTTCGTTCGTACGGCTGAAGGGACGCGAGCCGAAGAAGCCGCGGTCGGCCGACATGGGGGAGGGGTGGGCCGACTCGATCGCCGGGAGGTCGCCGAGCAGCGGGCGCAGATTGCGCGCGTCCCTGCCCCACAGGACCGAGACCAGCGGGGTGCCGCGTGCGACCAGGGCCCTGATGGCCTGTTCGGTGACTTCTTCCCAGCCCTTGCCCCGGTGGGCCGCGGGCTTGCGGGGTGCCGTCGTCAGCGCCCTGTTGAGCAGCAGCACGCCCTGCCGCGTCCACGGCGTGAGGTCACCGTTGGACGGCCTCGGCAGCCCGAGGTCGGAGCCGAGCTCGCGGTAGATGTTCTCCAGGCTGCCCGGCAGCGGCCGGACCTCCGGTGCCACCGAGAACGACAGCCCCACCGCGTGCCCCGGCGTCGGGTACGGATCCTGGCCGACGATCAGTACCCGCACCTCGTGGAAGGGCTGCTGGAAAGCCCGCAGGACATGCGCCCCTGACGGCAGGTACGTACGCCCCGCCGCGATCTCCTCCCGGAGGAAGTCGCCCATCGCGGCGACCCTTCCGGCCACGGGCTCCAGTGCGTCCGCCCAGCCGGGCTCGACGATCTCTTTCAACGGTCGTGCTGCCACAAGTCGTCACTCTACTGGCGCAGCACGCCCTGCCTTCACGCCCCGTCAGCCGCCCGCGCGGTCCGGTCACTCGGCCCGGTCATCCGGCCCGACGACCCGGCCCGTCCCTCAGCCGATCACCGCCGCCCGTACGCACAGCACGTCCGGCAGATGGGAGGCGAGCAGACGCCAGCTGTCGCCGTCGTCGGCGCTCGCGTACACCTCGCCGTTGCGGTTGCCGAAGTAGACGCCGGCCGGATCGGCGTCGTCCGTGCAGAGCGCGTCGCGCAGCACCGTGCCGTAGTGGGCCTCCTGCGGCAGGCCCGCCGTGAGCGGCTCCCAGGTGCGGCCCGCGTCCTCGGTGCGAAAGACGCGGCATTTGTTGTCCGCCGGGACGCGGTCGGAGTCGGCCGTGATCGGGAAGACGTAGGCGGTGTCGGCGCGCCGGGGGTGGGTGGCCGCCGCGAAGCCGAAGGTGGAGGGCAGGCCGGCGCCGATGTCCGTCCACTCCTCGCCGCCGTTGTCGCTGCGGTAGACGCCCCAGTGGTTCTGGAGGTAGAGGCGGTCCGGATCGGCCGGATCCTGGGCGACCTTGTGCACGCACTGGCCGAACTCCGGGTCGGGATCCGGCAGGAAGGCCGCCGAGACGCCCTTGTTGGCGGGCGTCCAGCTCTCGCCGCCGTCCTTGGTGCGGAACACGCCCGCGGTGGAGACCGCCACCGTGAGCGCCCGGGTGTCGCGCGGGTCGGTGACGATGGTGTGCAGCCCCTCGCCCCCGCCGCCGGGCACCCAGCGCGAGCGGGTGGGGTGCTCCCACAGCGGCCGGACGAGCGAGAAGCTCTCCCCGCCGTCCTCGGAGCGGAACAGCGCGGCCGGCTCCGTCCCCGCGTAGACCACGCCCGGCTCGTCGGGCCCGGCCGGGCACAACTGCCATACGCGCTCCAGTGAGGCGCCGGTGAACTCCGGGAACTTCACGGCCGGTTGCTTCGGCTCGGTCCAGCTGCGGCCCAGGTCGTCGGAGTGGAAGACGGACGGCCCCCAGTGCGCGCTGTCGCCTCCGACCAGAAGGCGGGGGGAGGATCTGTGCCGGGTGTCGATGGCGACGGAGTAGATGGCCTGGGCGTTGAAGTGCGGGCCGTCGAACTCCCAGGCCCCCTCCCTTCTGCGGCCCAGGAAAAGCCCTTTGCGCGTACCCACGGTGAGCAGTACCTCGGTCATGCCGGTCCCTCCAAAACGCCGTTGTTCCGGATAGTGGCCAGTGTGCACCTCGCCACTGACAACGGCCCCTACGGCGGAGAAACGGCAGGTCAGCGGAGTTTCGCAGCCCCGTCTGCCCGATCTGTGACCGCCTCCGTGACCCCTTCGACGAGGAACGGCAGGAACCGCTCGGCCAGGGCGCCCGGCGCCAGAACGTCCGGCTCCACGTAGCTCTGTCCGAGCGCACCCTCACGCAGGGCGACCACCACCCGGACCAGCTCGGTCAGCTCGACGCGCGGCCTCAGGCCCGCCCGGGTCAGCAGGGCGCCGAGCAGGGCCGCCGCCTCCTCGCGCAGCCGCGCGTCGTGGTCCGCGAGCCGCGCGGCCGCCCGGGGGTTGCGGATCGCGTACAGGGTGAACTCGGTGGTCACCAGGAACCAGGTGCGCTCGTCCGGCTCCACATGGGCGAGCAGCGCGGCGATCCGCGCCACCGACAGGTCGTGGTCCTCGGTCCGTGCGGCGAGGCCCGCGATCCGCTCCAGCTCGCGCGCCGCGTGCGCGTCGAAGAGGGCGAAGAACAGCTCCTCCTTGGAGGAGAAGTTGGAGTAGAAGGCGCCCCGTGTGTACCCGGCGCGGCGGCACACGTCCTCGATCCGGGCCGCCCCGAACCCGGACTCGGCGAACACGTCGAGCGCCGCCTCCAGCAGCCTGGCCAGCGTCTGCGGCCGTCGTTTCGTCGTTCCCTTCGGCACCGCTCACTCCCGGACCCTTGACAGCGCGTGCGCCCTCGGAAAGCATCCAGGCGCGTATCGGATACGTGAATGTATCCGATCCCGTGGCCCGGCCACCCCCTCCAGGAGGAACGCTCATGACCGACGTCAGCAACCCGGCTCCCGCCGAGGTGATCGCGGACGCTGCGGGCCCGCTGCCCGCCGGGCTCACCATCCCCATGCCGCCCGTCTTCGACGACGTCGAGGCGGAGCGGCGGTACCGCAAGGAACAACTCGCCGCCGGATTCCGCCTGTTCGGGCGGTTCGGCTTCTCCGAGGGGGTGGCCGGACACATCACGGTCCGCGACCCCGAGCACCCCGACCGGTTCTGGGTGAACCCCTTCGGCATGAGCTTCAGCCGGATCAGGGCCTCCGACCTGATCCTCGTCGACCACGAGGGCAACGTCGTGCACGGCACCCGCGCGGTGAACCGTGCCGCCTTCGTCATTCACGCCGCCGTGCACCAGGCGCGCCCCGACGCGCTGGCCGCCGCCCACTCGCACTCCCTGCACGGCAAGGCGTTCTCCTCGCTGGGCGTTCCGCTCGACCCGATCACCCAGGACGCCTGCGCCTTCTTCGAGGACCACGGCCTGTACACCGACTACCGGGGCGTGGTCAGCGACGCCGAGGAGGGCAAGCGGATCGCGGCGGCCCTCGGCGCGTACAAGGCGGTGATCCTGCAGAACCACGGCCTGCTGACCGTGGGCGAGTCGGTCGCCGAGGCGGTGTGGTGGTTCATCACCATGGAGCGGTCCTGCCAGGCGCAGCTCCTCGCCATGGCCGCCGGCACCCCGCGGCACATCGACCGTGACACGGCCCTGCACACGCGCGGTCAGCTCGGCGGCCACTTCGCGGGCTGGTTCCAGGCCCAGCCGCTCTACGAGCAGATCGCCCACTCGGACCCCGACCACGTCGACTGACCCCCGGTGGGGGGCGGTCAGACCGAGCGGTGGTACTGCTCGGGGACCCGCACCTCGGCGCCGAGCTCACGGGCCGCGAAGCGGGCCCAGGAGGGGTTGCGCAGGAGTTCGCGGCCGAGCAGGGCCGCGTCGGCCTCGCCGTTGGCGAGGATCTTCTCGGCCTGGCCGGGCTCGGTGATCAGACCCACGGCGGCCACCGCGAGCGGGCTCTCGCGGTGCACCCGCTCGGCGAACGGGACCTGGTAGCCCGGCTCGACCGGGATGCGGACGCCCGCGGCGTTGCCGCCGCTCGACACGTCGAGCAGATCCACGCCGTGCTCCTTGAGCAGGGCGGCGAGCCGCACGGTCTCGTCGGCGCTCCAGCCGCCCTCCTCCAGCCAGTCGGTGGCGGAGACGCGGAAGAAGAGCGGCAGCTCCTCGGGCCACACCTCGCGCACCGCGTCGGTGACTTCGAGGGCGAAGCGGGTGCGGTTCTCGAACGAGCCGCCGTACGCGTCGGTGCGCCGGTTGGAGTGCGGCGAGAGGAACTGGCCGATGAGGTAGCCGTGGGCGCCGTGGATCTCGACGACCTTGAACCCGGCGTCCAGGGCGCGGCGGGCCGCGTCCGCGAACTGGCCGGTGATCTCCTTGATCTGATCGGTCGTCAGCTCGGTGGGTACGGTGTGCCGTTCGTCCCAGGCCAGCGGGCTCGGGCCGAGCGGCTGCCAGCCCTCCTCGCTGTCCGGTGCGAGCGGGGCGCCGCCCCGCCAGGGCCGGTCGGTCGATGCCTTGCGCCCGGCGTGCGCGATCTGGATGCCGGGCACGGTGCCCTGGCTCTCGAGGAACGCGGTGATCCGGCGCAGCGCCGCGACCTGGGCGTCGTTCCAGATGCCCAGGTCCGCCGGCGAGATGCGGCCCTCGGGGCTGACGGCGGTGGCCTCGACCAGGATCAGGCCGGTGCCGCCGGCGGCGCGGGCCGCGTAATGGGCGAAGTGCCAGTCGTTGGCCACGCCCGCGTTCGGCCCGAAGACTTCGGCCGAGTACTGGCACATCGGCGCCATCCAGACCCGGTTCGGGACGGTGACGGACCGCAGGGTATAGGGCTCGAAGAGGGCACTCGCAGCAGACACGGCAAACTCCAGTCGACGCGACCCCGGCGCCGGTGTGGTGCCGGGAAACGCTTCGTACGATAGCCCTCGTAGTACGGGGGATGTCAAACTACGACGAGTCTCGTACAATGGCGCTCGTGACCACCGAGACGAACACGCGTGAACTCGCCCATCCGACGCGCGACGACATCCGTCTGGAGGGCATCCTGCACGCGCTCTCCGACCCGATGCGGATGCGGGTCGTGCGGGCGCTCGCCACCACCGACGACGAGCTGTCGTGCTCGCACTTCGTGCTGCCCGTCACCAAGTCGACGACCACCCACCACTTCCGGGTGCTGCGCGAGAGCGGTGTGATCCGGCAGGTCTACCGCGGCACCGCGAAGATGAACGGCCTGCGCCGCGCCGACCTCGACGCCCTCTTCCCCGGACTGCTCGACACCGTCCTGGACGCGGCGGGCCGGCAGGCCGGGCGCCTCGGCGACGACGGCTGAGCCGACGGCGGGACGGGTGCCCGGGCGGCCACCGGCGGGCGGTGCCCCCGCGGCGGCTCGCGGGGCGGTGCCCAGGACGGGGGCTGACGGGGCAGGTGCTCGCGCCGGACGGATCAGGCCGTCCCGTCGGTGCCCGCCCCGCGCGGCTCAGGCCGTTCCGTCCATGGACGCGGCCAGCAGCCCGTCCCAGTCCGCGATCTTCACCGAGCGGCGCCCGAGTGAGCGCCCGAGCGCGGCCTCGGCCCGCTCGATCGCGAGCCAGCCCTGCCACGTCACCGGCCGCAGCCCCAACTCCCGCAGCGCGTCCAGGGGTTCGGCCGCCACGGTGCGCGCGGCCAGGAGCGGGACGTCCTGGAGGAGGGAGCTCACCGTCTCCTTGGCGCAGGGGCGGTTGGTGCCGATCACGCCCGTGGGCCCCCGCTTGATCCAGCCCGCGACGTACTCGCCCGGCGAGGGCGCCCCCGCGCGCAGCACCCGGCCCGCCGCGTGCGGCACCGTCCCGGTGGCCGGGTCGAAGGGCAGACCCTGCGGCGGCACCCCGAGGTAGCCCACTGCCCGCAGCACCAGATGGGCCGGGACGTCCTCGTACGTGCCGGTGCCGAGCACCCCGCCGGTGCCGTCCGGCTCCGTGTGCTCGAAGCGCACCGCGCCCACTCGGCCGTCCCGCTCCAGGATCTCCACCGGGCGCAGGTAGAAGCGCAGGTTCAGCCGACGCACTCCGGGCCGTGCCGGACGCCCGACCCAGCCGCGCATCACCTCCACATTGCGGCGCACCGGCCCCGGCAGTGCGGCCGGGTCGACGAAGTCGGGGTCCCGGGCCAGTTCGTCGACGCGCACCGTCACGTCGGCGCCGGGCAGGGCGCCCAGCTCCCGCAGTTCCTTGGTGGTGAAGCGGGCCTGCGAGGGGCCGCGCCGGGCCGCCATGTGGACTTCGCGCACCCGGCTGACGGCCAGCGCGCCGAGCGCCGACTGCGGGACGTCGGTGGGCCGCAGTTCGTCGGCGCCGCGGGCCAGCATGCGCGCCACGTCGACCGCCACGTTGCCCGCCCCGATCACCACCGCCGAACGGGCGCCGAGGACGAACCGCTCGGGGTCGCTGTCGGGATGCGCGCTGTACCAGGACACGAACTCGGTCGCCGAGAAACTGCCCGGCAACTCCTCGCCGGGGATGCCCAGACGGCGGTCGGACTTGGCACCGACGCAGTAGACCACCGCGTGGTAGAGCCGCCGCAGCAGCTCCGGCGGGACTCCGCCCTCGCCCACCTCCACATGCCCGAGGAAGCGGATCCGGCCGTCCTCCAGGACCGCGCGGAGGTTGTTCTGCAACGACTTGATCTTCTCGTGGTCCGGGGCGACCCCGTAGCGGACCAGGCCGTACGGACACGGCAGCCGGTCCAGGACGTCCACCCGGATGTCCGGGTCCGCGCTCTGCTCCACCAGGCTCTGGGCGGTGTAGACACCGCTCGGCCCGGATCCTACGACGGCGATGCGCAGCATGGCGGGTACTCCTTGGACGAGAGGACCGCAGAAGACCGCAGGGTCTTTCAGGATGGCACCGCCGGGCGCACGGCGGGTAGACGTGCGCCGCCGCTCAGGGGGCGGGGCCGGGCGGAACGCCCAGTTCCCAGTCGAGCCCGTACCGCTGGAACAGCTCGGCCCGCAGTTTGGCCGCGTCCATCGGGGCGCCCGGCAGCAGTGCCGCGAAGACCGCCCCCATCAGATTGGCGCGCAGCAGCGGGTACTGCGTGTCCACGTCGTCGCTGCCGTACCGCTCGACGGTGTCGCGCAGCAGGGCCGCGAGGCGCTGCTGCTCGGGGCACTGCACGAAGCCCTGGGCCTGGAGGATTCCCGCCATGTGGGCCCGCATGAGGACCGGCTGGGAGTGGGTGAGGCCGAGGATGGCGTCGATCGCCCTGGCCAGCCGCTCGCGCCCGTCCTCGGTGCGCGGCTCGCGCTCCAGGCCCGCTTCGAGGGTGAGGTGCATCAGCCGGTGGACCGCGGACTGCAGCAGCTGGCGCTTGCCCGGGAAGTAGTACGACACCAGGCCCCGGGCCGACCCGGCCCGGTCCGCGATGTCGCCGAGGGTCGTGGCCTCGTAGCCGCGTTCCGCGACGAGCTCCACCGTGGCTTGCAGCAGCCGCTCGCGAGAACGTCTGCGCAATTCTTCATTGACCGATGCGCTGCGCGGGGACATCCTGTAACTCCTGCGTTGACTGGCTCAGAGCCAATATACTCAGGGTGTCGCAGGGCGGTACCCCTTTGCCGGGGTCTGACCTGGGCGAAGGCTGCTCGTTCGGGGTGACGCGGGGGATCACCCCGGACGGGTAGCCCTTTTTCGGCCCTTCTCGCCGCCCTGGCCTCAGCGCCCCGCGGCGGCCAGCGACAGCACCGGCAGCAGCGCGTCGGGACGCCCGTCCGCCGGCAGATGATCGACGAAGTGCACCGCGCAGCCGAGCGCCGCGGCGCCGCCGTCGGCCCTCCGGTCGTCCCCCACCATCAGCACCTCGCCCGGCGCGAGCCCGAGCCCCTCGCAGGCCGCTTCGAACAGCCGGGCCGACGGCTTCTGCACCCCGTGCTCGAAGGACAGCGCGTAGGCGTCCACGAAGTCGTCCAGGCCGTGGGCGCGGAAGACCGGCCGCAGGTCCCAGCCGATGTTGCTGACCACCCCGACCTTGACACCGCGCTCCCGCAGCCCCGCGAGGACCGCCCTGGTGTCGGGGTACGGACGCCAGGCGGCGGGGGTCATGTGGCGGTCGTAGAGCAGGTCGTACAGGCGCGGATCGGGCAGCGCCACCTGCCGGGCCAGACCGGTGTACGTCCGCCGGTGGAGTTCACCGCTGCGGTCGCGCACCGGCCACAGCTCGGCCAGGTGCTCGGGTATGCGCAGTGGATTGGCGCCGCCGGGCAGGGCGCCGGCTTCCTCCAACTCCCGTGCCAGAGCGGCGCTTTCGGGCTGCGGCAGAGCCAGGTCGCAGGCGTCGAGCACCGCGTCGAGCCAGTCGGCGACCGGCTCGACGCGGAAGAGGGTGCCGGAGAAGTCGAAGAGAACGCCCTTGATCGTCATGCGCGTGATCCTCGCGTGCCCGGCGGGGCCGGTTCAAGGGCACCGGTTCAGGAGCACCGGTTCGGGAGCGACCGGTGCGCAAGCGGCCGGTTCAGGGGCATGTGGCGGTGGGCCGCGGCGGCCAGCGCGACGATCACCACGCCGATGAGCCAGCCGCCCACCACGTCAGAGAGCCAGTGCACCCCGAGGAACAGCCGGGTGAAGCCCACGCCGAGCGCCGAGAGCGCCCCGGCGGCGAACACGGCCGTCCGCGCCGTGCGCCCCGCTCCGTGCAGGGCGCACAGCCAGGCGAGCAGGCCGAAGGCCACCGTCACGGTCAGCGCGTGGCCGGACGGGAACGCGGCGTAGCCCGCGGAGGCCACCGGGTCCGTCCAGTGCGGCCGGTCCCGGTCGACGGCCGCCTTGAGCCCTTGCTGTACGGCCGTTCCGAAGGCGCTCGTGGCGGCGACCCAGAGCGCGAGGAGCCGGTCGCCGCGCCGCACCAGCACGACGACGACCACCGCGAGCAGGGCGCGCATCGCCCAGGGGTCCCAGACCCAGTCGCTCAGGATCCGGACGGCGTGGGTCAGGCCCGGGTCGGCGACCGCCCGGCGGTGCAGGCCCCGCGCGATCGACCGGTCGAGCGCCATCAGCGGTCCCCACTCGGCCACCACCAGGACCAGCAGCACGGCGGCGAGCACCGCACAGGCGAGGCCGACACGGAACGGCACGGCCGGGCGGGGGCGGGTCTGCGGGGCATCGAGCAGCATGGGGAAGATCCAAGCCGATGCGGCGTGCCGGGGCCAGAGCGCGTACGCACCCGGGCTCGGCGCGGGGGCGGGGCGGGGCGGGTGTGCGGCGGCCCTTGACGGGCCCGCAGCGTCCCCGGGTGGTGGACGCGGTGCGGCGCGCGCGGGGCCGTCAGCGCAGGGCGTGCAGGCCCGGGACGAAGGCCACCAGGAGCGGCACGGCGGGCACCAGCGCGGCGTACGCCGTCAGGCGCAGGCGGTGGACCGCGGGCAGGCGCGGGGCCGCGGCCAGGAGGCGGTGCACGCGCCGGGGGAGCTGGCCGTCCGGCGCGGGGCAGGGCCCGAACACCCCGCGGTCCTCGTTGAGTTCGACCAGGGCCAGGGCGATGGTCAGCCGGCCGAAGCGGCGCGACGCCACGTCGTCGGCGGCCAGCTCGACCAGGCGGTGCATCTCGTCGCGGAACGCGGCGAACACCGGCACCTGCGGAAAGCCGCGGGCGAGCGCGCCCGAACAGTGCAGCAGCCAGTCGTGCCGGGCCCGCGCGTGCCCCAGCTCATGGGCGAGCACGGCATCGAGCTGACGGCCCTTCAGGCGCTGAAGTGCCGCCGTGGTGATGACCAGTTGGGGCGTCTGGCCCGGCAGCCACCAGGCGTCGGGGCGGGCCGCCTCCAGCACCACGAGACGCTCGCCCGACGGTTCCTCGCCCGGCAGCAGCGGCGAGCGCAGCCGCAGCTCCGCACGGCGCCGACGGCGCCGCGCCCAGCTCTCCCTGACCTCCCGGGTGAGCATCGCCCCCGTCCAGGCGCCGCCGAGGAAGAGCACCACGGCCAGCGCCGCCGACCAGGGCCCGTACGGCCCGAGCCCATACGCGTCCACCACGGCCCGCGGCGCGGAGGCGAACACCTGGCCGCGCACGGTCCGCCAGGCGGACGCGGCACTGAAGACCATCGCGAGGCCGAAACAGAGCAGCACCGCCGCCACCACGCACTGCCACACCCACAGCGCCACCACCGGCTCGCGCTCGACCCAGTCGGCGCGGGCGAGCAGTCGCGGGGCGGCGACGGCGGAGATCAGGCCCAGCACCAGCAACGCGAGGGAGACCGTCATGGCCTCAGCCTATGAGCAGGGCCGTCGTCATAGGTATGGCCGCGGGCGTCAAGTGACGCACGCCACCCGTACACCCGCGCGTGCCGGGGAGCCTCAGACCGTGATCAGCATCGCCAGCATGGCGATCCCCATCGACAGGCGGCAGGCCAGCGCCAGCTCCGGCCGGGCGCCCCAGGAGACCGCCGCGGCGGGCACGCCGCCGATCACGCCCCCCGCCGCGCCCGGCAGCAGCCGCAGGCCCGTCGACAGGACGTAGCCCGCGAAGTACAGGAGCAGCACCCCGGTGAGCAGGGGGACCCCGCCCGCCGAGTGGCCCGCGTGGCCGCCGTGCACGCCGGCCGCGCCCTGCGCCGTCATCGCGAGCGCCATGTAGACCATCGCCAGGGATCCGACGACATGGTGCAGATGGTGGGCCCCGCCCCGGGCCGCCCACAGGGCGCGCAGCGCGGTGCCGCCGAAGACCACGACGTACCCGGTCAGCATCCACGGCGGCGGCGTGAGGAACGCGGCCGGCACCGCCATCGCCGCCATCCCGAACCCCATCACCGCCTCGCCGCCGGCCGCCCTGCGAGCCCCCTCGAAACCGCTGCGCATCCGCAGCAGACAGTACGAGCCGGTCGCCGCGCACAGCGCGACGAGCAGCCATCCGGGCAGCACCGGACCGTGCACGGCGTACCTCCCCGCTCGATGTGACGCCCTGCCGAGTCATCGATGCCCTCGCGCGGTGCGGCATACGCGGGCGCAGGGACACACAAGGGGAGCGCGCGGGAGATCGTCGCCGGTCAGGGCGGGGGGAGCGGCGGGCCCAGGGGCGCGGCCGGTGCCTCAGGGGCGGAAGCGCAGCGGGTGGTCGGCGGGGACCTCCACGACGGCGATGCGCACCCCGTCCGGGTCCTCGATCCACATCTCGATCAGCCCCCACGGCTCGCGCACCGGCGGCCGGGCGATCGGCACGCCGCGCGCCACCAGCTCCTCGTGGGCCGCTTCCGCGTCCGCGACCTGGAGCCACAGCTGGAGGCCGGGCGCGGGCGGCCGGTCGGAGCGGCCCGACACCTCGAGGAAGCCGCCGCCCAGGAAGTACACCGTGCCGCGCTCGGGACCCGTACCGAACTCGCGGTAGACGGGCAGGCCCAGCAGCTCGCCGTAGAAGGTGCGCGACCGCTCGGGGTCGGTGGGGCGCAGAAGGGTCCGGCTGCTCAGTACATGCACCATGGCAAGGCACCCTAACGGGCGGGTTAGGCTCGGGAGGCCGTCTGGGAGCAATCGATGAGCAGGAGACCGCACGATGGAGACCGCCGGCCGCGCCGCCGCAGAGCTGACCTACCGGGACGCCACCGAAGCCGACGTCGAAGCGCTGGTGCCCCTCATCGAATCGGCCTACCGGGGCGATGCCAGCCGCGCCGGCTGGACCACCGAGGCCGACATCCTCCAGGGCCAGCGAACCGACCCCGACGGGGTGCGGGCCGTCATCACGTCACCCGGCAGCAAGCTGCTCACGGTGTGGCGCGACGGCGTCCTGGTGGCGTGCTGCCAGCTCGAACACCGGGGCGAGGCGGCCTACTTCGGAATGTTCGCGGTCTCCCCCGCGCTGCAGGGAGCCGGTCTCGGCAAGCAGATCATCGCCGAGGCCGAGCGCATCGTGCGCACCACGTGGGGTGCGACCGAGATGCACATGACCGTGATCTCGGTGCGCGACGAGCTCATCGCCTTCTACGAGCGGCGCGGCTACCGCCGTACGGGAAGGATGACGCCCTTCCCGTACGGCGACGAGCGCTTCGGCCTTCCGCAGCGCGACGACCTCGCCTTCGAGCTCCTGGTCAAGGAGCTGGGCTGACCGTGTCCTAGGCGGTGAAGCGGCCGGTCCGGCGGATCTCGGGACGGTCGGTCGTCACGCCGTCGAGCTGCAGGGCCCGCGCCAGGCGCAGGTGGTCCTGGGTGTTCACGGTCCAGCCGATGACCTTCAGGCCCGCCGCGTGGGCGCGCTCCACGGTCTCCAGGGTGAGCCGGCCGATGCTCAGGACCAGGCTCGTCGCGCCGATGGCCAGCGCCCGGTCCACGAGGTCGGGGCCCCAGTCGTCGTCGACCAGCGCGGTGCGCAGACCCGGCACGAGCCGGGAGACCTCGGCGAGCGCCGCGTCGTGGAAGGACAGGACCTCCACCCGGCCCACCAGGTCGCGCCGCAGGATCACCTCGGCGAGCGCGCGGGCCGCGGTGACGTCCTTGATCTCCGCCTGGATCGGAGTCTTCACCGCGTCGAGCACTTCCTCGAACACGGGGACGCGCTCGCCCTGGCCCGCGTCCAGCTCGCGCAGCTCGGCGAGGGTCAGTTCGCCGATGCGACCCCTGCCGTCCGTGGTGCGGTCGACCTCGGCGTCGTGCATGACGACGAGGGCGCCGTCCTTGCTGAGGTGCAGATCGAGTTCGATGGCGTCCATGCCCGCGCGTTCTGCGTGGACGAAGGAGCGCAGGGTGTTCTCCGGCTCGACACCCATGACCCCGCGATGACCGATGGTGAGGAACGACGTCAAGACAGGCCTCGCTTCCGTCGACGGCGGTGTGGCGCGCGCGACGCGGTCCCGGTGCGCACGCGGCAGCCGCAGCCTAACGGCCCGCCACCGCAACCGACCCCGGCTCGCGCGGGCCGTCGGAGTCGTCGGCCCGGGTTGACGCGATACCGAGGACGAGCCCGGTGATCAGTGCTGCGACAAGGACGGCGCGGGTGCTCATGGGCGCGGCTCCGGGATGCGGTCGGCGGGCGGGAGGCCCCCGTCCTACCTGTACGCACCCTCCGCGGGCCAACCCGTGTCACCCGCCCGTGGGCGAGTCCCCGCGGCCTTGACGCCCCCGTCGCCGCCGCCCCGGCCGGGGTCGGGCCAGCCGTCGTGGCTGACCGGATCCGTACCCCGCGGCGGTACGAGCCGGTCCAGGTCGGCGAGCATCGCCCGGGCCAGCTCCAGCTCGGCCAGCTCCCGCAGCTCGCTCCAGCGCAGCGCGATCCGCGGATGCGCCCACTCCTCGTTGTCCTCGGCCCGGGCGAGCGCCGCCCGCACCTCGGTCAACCGGGCCTCGGTGCGCGCGAGATGGTCCTCGACCAGGGCGCGCAGCCGCTCCGGCGCCGCCAGGTGCCCGAGCCAGATCCGCAGCACCAGCGGATGCTTGAGGACCGGCGGGCCCGCGGCGTCCGCGGCGTCGGCCCAGGCGGCGAGCGCGCGCCGGCCCGCCTCGCTGATCGCGTACTGCCGTCTGGAGCGCCGCCCCTCGGGCCCCGAGCACCGCGACGTGGCGTAGCCCAGCGCTTCCAGGCGGCGCAGCTCGGCGTAGATCTGGCTGATCGCGGGGGACCAGTAGAAGAACCTCAGGGAGGAGTCGGCCCACTTCTTGAGCTCGTAGCCGGTCCGCTCGCCGGGGAACGAGAGCAGTCCGAGCACGGCCCAGGCGGTGGCGGGCAGCGGCGGCGGGTCCTGATCGGCGGGGGGCTGACGGCTTGTCATATGCCGCATTGAAGTGAGCGCCCGTCGCGGACACAACCCCCACCCGGCCCGTGACATCCTCCGTGATCCTCGGCCGGCGGTTGGGGGATCCCACCGGCGCACCCGCGGACGCGGTGTGACCTCCGGGAGGCACGGCGTGATGTCGATCACCTCGACACCGCAGCCATAGCCGTGCCATTGCGTGTGCACAGGAAGATGAGCGGCGCAACGCGAAGATCGCAGGATAATTTGTCGTCCCTCCTCTTGAGGGGAGTAACCGAACGCGGATACGGTGTCTTGACGCGAGGTTCTCCTGTGGAGGAAGTGACATGACGGAAATTCTTGTGCAGGACCCGGCCGTGGGGGACGCATTGCCCGACCGGCGGGTGGTCGACGACCCCGCGTGGCCCGCGCTCAAGAATGCCGTCGAGGAGATCCGGCCCTGGCAGGCCAAGGACGGCTCGATCGACTTCGACGCCGAGGGCGCGCCCGCCCGCGCCACCGTCGAGGCCGTCCTCGACCGGGTGATAGCGGCGGTCGAGCAGCTCTCCCCGCTGCTCCCGCACGACGCGGCCTACCACCGCGCGCTGGTCGCCGACCTGCGCAAGTGGTCCGACAGCGCCTTCGACGTGCCGGACTTCCTGGACTCGCTGCTGGCGTTCCACCCGGCCGCCGACCGCGCCGACGGGCTCCAGCGCCTGGTCGTCTTCCCCATGTACACGCAGAACGGCAACCCGGACCGCAACCTCGAAGCGGTCGTGCTGCGCATGGTCTGGCCCGAGTGGCTCGCCGACCTCGAAGCCACCCGCTACGACAACCCGCTGTTCTGCGGCATCACCTTCGAGGACTTCACCGCGGGGTACGACACCCACTCGGCCGTCCTGTTCCCCGAGACCATCGCGGTGCGCGAGGCCCCGGCGCGCTTCACCTGGGGCGGCATCTTCTGCGACCGCGAGGCGGCCCGCTTCCGCGCCGTCACCCAGGCGTCCGTGGACATCCTGGGCCTCGAACTGCCCGAGGACATCCGGGAGTTGGTGGCCGACCAGGAGCGCTGCGAGAAGGCCTTCGTGCTCTGGGACATGGTCCACGACCGCACCCACAGCCACGGCGACCTGCCGTTCGACCCCTTCATGATCAAGCAGCGCCAGCCGTTCTGGATGTACGGCCTCGAAGAGCTGCGCTGTGACCTCACCGCCTTCAAGGAGGCCGTGAAGCTGGAGGCCGAGGGCAACCAGCACGGCCGTGACGTCCAGTACGCCGTGCTCTTCGACCGGATGTTCCGCTTCCCCGTCTCCGGCGACCGCGTCCGCAACTACGACGGTCTCGGCGGCCAGCTCCTCTTCGCCTACCTGCACAAGCACGACGTGGTGCGCTGGACGGACAACAAGCTGCACATCGACTGGGACCGCGCCCCGCAGGTCACCAACGAGCTGTGCGGCGAGATCGAGAAGCTCTACCGCGACGGCATCGACCGCCCGAAGCTGGTCCACTGGTTCGCCGCGTACGACCTCGTCTCCACCTACCTCGCCCCGCACCCCGGATCGCGCTGGGCCAAGGGCCCCGACGCCCTGGACCTGACGCAGCCGCCCCGCAAGCTGGTCGACGACGTGCTTCCCGACGAGTTTCCGCTCAGCATGTTCTATGAGGCGCTCGCCAAGAAGCTGAAGAACGTGATCGCCTCCACCAAGGGGATCACCGCCGCTTCCGCCCCGGCCGGGGCCGCCGCGTGAGCTCTCGTACGGAAGCTTCGGAAGGGGCGAGGAAGATGAACAACGGACCGCTGAACGGAGCCGTCGTCGCGGTGGCCGGCGCGGCCGGGCCCGCCGGCCGGGCGGCCCTGCTGCGGCTCGCCGAGGCGGGCGCGGTCGTCGTGGGCGCCGACGCGGACGCCCAGCGCCTGGCCGAGGCCGTCGACGCGGCGCGGTACGCGCACGGCGGGGCCACCGTCACCGGCGACACCGTCGACCTCCTCGACCTCCAGGCCACCCGGGACTGGGCCGGCCGCATCCAGAAGGACTTCGGGCGCGTCGACGGCGTGGTGCACCTGGTCGGTGGCTGGCGCGGCAGCAGCTCCTTCCCCGAGACCGACCTGGCCGACTGGGAGCTTCTGGAGAAGCTCCTGGTCAAGACCGTGCAGCACACCTCGCTCGCCTTCCACGACGCGCTGCTCCAGAGCGACCGGGGCCGGTTCGTCCTGATCAGCCAGTCCGGTGCGCACAAGCCCACCGCGAACAACGCCGCCTACAACGCCGGCAAGGCCGCCGCCGAGGCCTGGACGCTGGCGCTGGCGGACGCCTTCCGCAAGGCGGGCACCGCCGAGGGGGCCGACGGCCCGCGCGCCGCTGCTGCGATCCTGGTGATCAAGGCATTGGTGCACGACGCGATGCGCGCCGAGCGACCCAATGCGAAGTTCGCGGGCTTCACCGACGTCACGGAGCTGGCCGACGCCATCGCCGGCGTGTGGGACAAGCCCGCCCAGGAAGTGAACGGACAGCGCCTGTGGCTGACCCCCAAACCGTGAGGACGGACGCGCGCTGCCACCACGACCCGGCGGTGCGCGGCTTCGCCAGCGACAACTACGCCGGCGCGCACCCCGAAGTCCTCGCGGCCCTCACCCTGGCCAACGGCGGTCACCAGATCGCCTACGGCGAGGACGACTACACCGACCACCTCCAGCGCGTCATGCACAGCCACTTCGGCGCGGGCGCCGAGGCGTACCCGGTCTTCAACGGGACCGGCGCCAACGTCACCGCACTCCAGGCGCTGACCGACCGCTGGGGCGCCGTGGTGTGCGCCGAGTCCGCGCACATCAACGTGGACGAGGGCGGTGCGCCCGAGCGCATGGCCGGCCTCAAGCTGCTCACCGTGGCCACGCCCGACGGCAAGCTGACGCCCGAGCTCATCGACCGCCAGGCCTGGGGCTGGGAGGACGAGCACCGTGCGATGCCGCAGGTCGTCTCGATCACCCAGAACACCGAGCTCGGCACCGTCTACACCCCCGACGAGATCAGGGCGATCTGCGACCACGCCCACGAGCGGGGCATGAAGGTCCACCTGGACGGGGCGCGGATATCCAACGCCGCCGCCTCCCTGGACATGCCGATGCGCGCGTTCACCAACGCGGTCGGCGTGGACGTCCTGTCGTTCGGCGGCACCAAGAACGGGATGCTGTTCGGCGAGGCGATCGTCGTCCTGAACCCGGACGCGGTCCGCCAGATGAAGCACATCCGCAAGATGTCCATGCAGCTGGCCTCCAAGATGCGCTTCGTCTCGGTGCAGCTGGAGGCCCTGCTCGCCAAGGACCTGTGGCTGCGCAACGCCCGTCACGCCAACGCGATGGCCCGGCGTCTGGCCGAGGGCGTGCGCCAGGTCGACGGCGTGGAGATCCTGCACGAGGTCCAGGCCAACGCGGTCTTCGCGCGCCTGCCGCACGACGTGAGCGAGCGGCTGCAGAAGCGCTACCGGTTCTACTTCTGGGACGAGGGCGCGGGCGACGTCCGCTGGATGTGCTCCTTCGACACCACGGAGGACGATGTGGACGGCTTCCTGCTGGCCCTCAAGGAAGAGATGGCCCGCTGAGCCGCCGCCGCCCCCTCTGAGGCTCCGAACACCGATACGGCCGATCGTGACGTCATGGACGCGCGGTCGGCCGTATGCGTGCGCCCGTGCCTGTGCCCGTGCTCGTGCCTCTGCTCGTGCTCGCCGTCCGCCGTCCGCAGGGAACGGCCATGCGTAGTCCAGCGAAGTGAACCACCCGGTGCTTTACGATGTACTTCGTCCGGCGGTCACGCCGGCGCTCGGGGCCGCTCGGGACCGGTCGTCGCCCGGCCGGCCCACCTGACCGAACTGTGAGGCACCACCGATCATGACGCTCACGCTCACCGTCTCCGAGGACGTCCTGGCCATCGCGCCCGGCTTCACCTACGTCGCCGTGGAGGCGACCGGGCTCGTCAACGGGCCCAGCGACAGGGCGAGTTCGGAGCTCCTGGACGACGCCGCACGCCGCCTCGCGGCCCGGCTCGGCGGCCGGGCGCCGCACGAGGACCCGCACATGGCCGCCTGGCGCGCCGCGTACACCGCCTTCGGCTCCAAGCCGAACAGGACCCGCAACTCGGCCGAGGCGCTCGCCAGAAGGGCGCTCGCCGACGGCGGCCTGCCCCGGATCAACCGGCTCGTCGACGCGTACAACGCGATCAGCGTCGCCCACCTGGTACCGG
The DNA here is from genome assembly GCF_043202815.1 of Streptomyces sp. NPDC048111. NCBI lineage: Bacteria > Bacillati > Actinomycetota > Actinomycetes > Kitasatosporales > Streptomycetaceae > Streptomyces > Streptomyces sp. NPDC048111. The sequence goes on along the minus strand of NZ_JBIDBD010000001.1, from coordinate 826,738 downwards.
TCGGGGGCGAGGACACCGCTCACATCAAGGGCGCGATGCGACTGGTCCGGGCCACCGGGGAGGAGTCCTTCACCACCGTGGCCGGCGGCGAGGCCGCCGTCGAGCACCCGGACGCGGGCGAGGTGGTGTGGTGCGACGACGAGGGCGTCACCTGCCGCCGCTGGAACTGGCGCCAGGGCGTGCGCACCCGGCTCACCGAGGCGTCGGGCGAGGCGCTCTTCCTGCTGGAGTGCATGGCCCCGCACGGCGACCTGGTGACGGCCGGCGCCGAACTGGCCGAGCACCTGGAGAGGCTGAGCCCGGGGGCGCGGATCACGGTCCGTCCCCCGGTCGCCGCCGGCGCGCAGGAGTGACGATTCAGCCGGCCGCCTCGGCGGCCTTCACCTGCTCCGGCGTCGGCGCCGTGCCCCCGAGGTGCGCCGGCACCCACCAGGTGTCGCTCGCGTCCTTGGGGCGTACGGGATAGGCGCGCTGGGCGGCCTCCAGCAGCTCCTGGCAGCGCTCGCGCAGCCGCCGGGTGATGGCGCCCGCGTACTGGTCGGCGGGAGCCTCCACGGGCTCACCGACGCGGATGGTGACCGGGATGTGGCTGCGCTTGAAGTTGCGTGCCCGCCCCTTGGTCCACACCCGCTGCGTGCCCCACAGGGCCATCGGGACCAGCGGCACCCCGGCCTCCTGGGCCAGGCGCGCGGCGCCCGACTTGAAGCTCTTCAGCGTGAACGACTGCGAGATCGTCGCCTCCGGGAAAACCCCGATCACCTCGCCGGAGCGCAGTGAGGCCAGGGCGTGCTGGTAGGCGTCCTCGCCCTGCTTGCGGTCGACCGGGATGTGCTTCATGCCGCGCATCAGCGGACCGGAGATCTTGTGCCGGAACACCGACTCCTTCGCCATGAAGCGCACCAGGCGCTTTTGGGGCAGCGCCGCGAGCCCCGTGAAGATGAAGTCCAGATAGCTGATGTGATTGCTGACGAGCACCGCCCCGCCCGTGCGCGGGATGTTCTCCGAACCCTGCGTGTCGATCTTCAGGTCGAGCGCCTTGAACATCGCGAGAGCGGCGCCGATGACCGGCCGATAGACGAGTTCTGCCATCTGAGAGGAGACCCTTCGTGTGCCCGGGGAGGGTGCTCCCGGAGTCATAAGTTACGCGCCCGTAGGTTTTGGGCTTTGGGCAGATGGTGCCCGATGTGAGCCGGGCTGACCAGTCCTGGCGCCGTGCGCGGGGGAGATTCTCGTCACGTCTTCGCAGGTCGGGGGCCCGGGAATCAGTACGGGCCGCCACGTGCTGCAACGGTACGGCAGTGGAGGTAGTGGCCGCGTGAGGACGCGGACGCGCGACGCAGGTGGGAGGCGGTGTGGTGGACGACAGCGGACGCAGGCTGGGCGAGGCCGAGCTGGGGGCGCGGCTGGGGCGGCGGGCCACCCTGGTGCAGTTCTCCAGCGCGTTCTGCCGGCCCTGCTGGGCCACCCGGCGCACCCTCGCCGAGGTCGCCGCCATGGTGGACGGCGTGGCCCATGTGGAGATCGACGCCGAGGAACGGCTCGTTCTCGTACGGGAACTGGGCATCGAGCGCACTCCTACGGTGCTGGTGCTCGACGCGGCGGGGCGCATCGTGCGCCGGGCCGCGGGGCAGCCGCGCCGCGCCGATGTCATCGCCGCGCTCGGGCAGGCGGTGTGAGCGGGCACGGGCCGTGCGCGCGGCGCACCGTGAGTCATCTCCCACCTCCCCGGAGGCACTTGACTGGGGCGGCGCGGAATCGTCAGTCTGACGATGTGCCGACAGAACTCCTTCTCCCTTGCCGCGCCCGCGTGTACCGCACCCTGGACGCGAGTACCCGCTGTCCGGGCCGCTGATCGCCCGCAGCCCGTGTCGCACTCTCCGCAGAAGGACCACTCCATGACGGCTTCGCCCGGCCTCGGTACCGCTCAGACCGCCTCTCCCGAACTGCTCAAGTCCGTCTTCCGCCGGCACGCGGCCGGTGTCGCCGTGATCACCGCCCGGGGCGCGGGACGTCCCGTCGGCTTCACCGCGACCTCGCTCAACTCCGTCGCCGCGGAGCCCCCGTTGATCTCGTTCGGGATCGGCACCGGCTCCTCCAGCTGGCCCGTGGTCGCCGAGTCCGACCACATCGGCGTGCACATACTCGGCGAGCACCAGCGGGATCTGGCGGCCACGTTCGCGCGCAGCGGCGCCGACCGGTTCGGACCCGCCACGAGCTGGCGCACCGGCCCCGAGGGCGTGCCCGTGCTCGACGGCGTCCTGGCCTGGCTGGTGTGCCGGGTGGTGGCGCGCGTTCCGGCCGGCGATCACCGGATCGTGCTGGCCCAGGCGGTGGCCGGCGACCCGGCCGGAGCCGGCCGTCCGCTGCTCTACCACCAGGGCCGCTTCAACGCGCTGCGCGACTGAGAGTTCCCCCACCGGGCGATTACTCACCGTTGCCAAGGTCACAGTTCAAAGCGCTTGCTTACTGGGAACAAGCTGGGTGTACTGGCGAGTAATATTTCGTTCGGAGCGCCGGTCGCCCCGACCGGAAACCGCCCCATCAGGCGCCTATGCTGCGTGCAACAAGGCAGCCCAGAAATGACGATGCAGTAGGAGAGCCGGCGTGAGCTTGAGGATCGTTGTCTGTGTGAAGTACGTGCCCGACGCCACCGGCGACCGGCACTTCGCCGATGACCTGACCGTCGACCGCGACGACGTCGACGGCCTCCTTTCGGAGCTCGACGAGTACGCGGTCGAGCAGGCACTGCAGATCGCCGACGAGGCGGACGACGCGGAGATCACCGTGCTGACCGTCGGCCCCGAGGACGCCAAGGACGCGCTGCGCAAGGCGCTGTCCATGGGTGCCGACAAGGCCGTCCACGTCGAGGACGACGACCTGCACGGCACCGACGTGATCGGCACCTCGCTGGTCCTGGCCAAGGCCGTCGAGAAGACCGGTTACGACCTGGTCATCTGCGGCATGGCGTCCACCGACGGCACCATGGGTGTCCTGCCGGCGCTGCTCGCGGAGCGCCTGGGCGTTCCGCAGGTCACGCTGCTCTCCGAGGTCTCCGTCCAGGACGGCACCGTCAAGGGCCGCCGTGACGGCGACACCGCCTCCGAGCAGCTGGAGGCGTCCCTGCCGGCCGTCGTCTCGGTGACGGACCAGTCGGGCGAGGCCCGCTACCCGTCCTTCAAGGGCATCATGGCCGCCAAGAAGAAGCCGGTGGAGTCCCTGGACCTGGGCGACCTGGACATCGACGCCGACGAGGTCGGCCTGGGCGGCTCCTGGACCGCGGTCGACTCCGCCGCCGAGCGCCCGGCCCGCACCGCCGGCACGATCGTCAAGGACGAGGGCGAGGGCGGCAAGCAGCTGGCCGCCTTCCTTGCGGAGCAAAAGTTCATCTGAGTGTCCCGGCCCGGTGACCCCGGGGCCGACCGCACTCGCGGCTCGCCGAGCCTGCCCCTCAACTGCCCGTCTTTTCTTCGCACTTGCAGGAGATTGAAGTCCCATGGCTGAAGTTCTGGTCTACGTCGACCACGTGGACGGCGCCGTCCGCAAGCCCACCCTCGAACTGCTGACGCTGGCCCGTCGTATCGGCGAACCCGTCGCCGTCGCGCTCGGTGCCGGTGCCGAGAACACCGCCGCCGCGCTCGCCGAGCACGGCGCGGTCAAGGTCCTCACCGCGGACGCCGCCGAGTTCGCCGACTACCTCGTGGTGCCGAAGGTCGACGCGCTCCAGGCCGCGTACGAGGCCGTGTCGCCCGCGGCCGTGCTCGTCCCGTCCTCCGCCGAGGGCAAGGAGATCGCGGCCCGTCTCGCGGTCCGCATCGGCTCCGGCATCATCACCGACGCCGTCGACCTCGAAGCCGGCGACGAGGGTCCGGTGGCCACGCAGTCCGCGTTCGCCGCCTCCTTCACCACCAAGTCCCGGGTGTCCAAGGGCACCCCGGTCATCACGGTCAAGCCGAACTCGGCCGCCGTGGAGGTCGCCCCGGCCGCGGGCACCGTCGAGGCCCTCCCGGTCTCGTTCTCGGCCCAGGCCACCGGCACCAAGGTCACCTCGCGCACCCCGCGCGAGTCGACCGGCCGCCCCGACCTGACCGAGGCCGCGATCGTGGTCTCCGGCGGTCGCGGCGTCAACGGCGCCGAGAACTTCTCGATCATCGAGGCCCTCGCCGACTCGCTCGGCGCGGCCGTCGGCGCCTCGCGCGCCGCGGTGGACGCCGGCTGGTACCCGCACTCCAACCAGGTCGGCCAGACGGGCAAGTCCGTCTCGCCGCAGCTCTACATCGCCAACGGCATCTCCGGCGCCATCCAGCACCGGGCCGGCATGCAGACCTCGAAGACCATCGTGGCCGTCAACAAGGACGCCGAGGCCCCGATCTTCGACCTGGTCGACTACGGCGTGGTCGGCGACCTGTTCCAGGTCGTCCCGCAGCTCACCGAAGAGGTCACCGCCCGCAAGGGCTGACCTGCGAGTTCTTCCGGTCCCGGGGCCGCGTGGTGATCTTCACCGCGCGGCCCCGGGTCGTTTCGGACAACCATTGACGCAGGAGGAGCGGCCTATTAACTTCGCTATACGGATTGTTGATTCCGTGAAGCGGAAAAGTTTCGACCGTGTGGAGGGTGCAGGATGGGTCAGCAGGAGCAGGTGGCGACGAGCCTCGCCGGCGTCGTCAGCGAGGAGATCAGCGCCTCGCTCGTCGCCGTGGACGAGGAGCTCGCCCGCCGGTACCCGGGCGACCCCGGCACCCGTCAGCCCGTGCACACCGTCTACGTACCCGGTGACGTCTTCGACGCGGGCACCATCCGCTCCTGGGGCGACCAGGCGCTGGCCGCGCTGGACGAGCACGCACCGGACGCCGCCTCCTTCGCCAAGGTCCTCGGCATCTCCGACGAACTCGCCGCCCCCGTGTACGACCGGGTGCGCGCCAAGCTGACCCGCGAGCCCATCGAGGACCTGCGCGTCGACTTCGAGGACGGCTACGGCCCGCGCCCCGATGCCGAGGAGGACGCCGACGCCGCGCGCGCCGCCCGCCTGATCGCCGAGGCCTTCGAGAACGGCACCGCCGCCCCGTACATGGGCATCCGGATGAAGTGCATGGAAGCCGCCGTGCGCAACCGCGGCATCCGCACCACCGACGTCTTCCTCACCACGCTCATGCGGCACGGCGGCCTGCCCGAGGGCCTGGTCCTGACGCTGCCCAAGGTGACCTACCCCGAGCAGGTCACCGCCTTCGTGCGGCTGCTCGCCGCCTTCGAGAAGGCGCACGGACTGCCCGAGGGGCGGCTCGGCTTCGAGATCCAGATCGAGACCAGCCAGTCGATCCTGGCCGCCGACGGCACCGCCGCCGTGGCCAGGATGATCGACGCCGCCCAGGGCCGCGCCACGGGCCTGCACTACGGCACCTTCGACTACAGCGCGTGCGTCGGCGTCTCCGCCGCCTACCAGGCCAGCGACCACCCGGCCGCCGACCACGCCAAGGCGGTCATGCAGGTGGCCGCCGCCGGCACCGGGGTGCGGGTCTCGGACGGCTCGACCAATGTGCTGCCCGTCGGCTCCACCGAGCACGTGCACGAGGCCTGGCGCCTCCACTACGGCCTCACCCGCCGCGCCCTGGCCCGCGCCTACTACCAGGGCTGGGACATGCACCCCGGCCACATGCCGACCCGTTACGCGGCCGTCTACGCCTTCTACCGCGAAGGCCTGGAGCAGGCCGCGGGCCGCCTCGCCGCTTACGTCGCCAAGACCGAGGGCGACGTCATGGACGAGCCCGCCACCGCCAAGGCGCTCAGCGGCTACCTGCTCCGCGGCCTGGACTGCGGTGCCCTCGACAACGCCGAGGTCGCCCGCCTGACCGGCCTGACGCGCCTCGACCTGGAGGCGTTCTCCTCGCCCCGCCGCGGCAGCCTTACCGTCACCGCCCCGTAGCCGGACCGCGACCGGAGGGCCACCCGGAGGCGTCACTCCTGCCCCGTACTCTGTACGCGACCACAATCGCGACACAGGGACGGGGCAGCGGTGTCTACGGGGGAGAGCCAACTACTGGCCGGCCGGTACCGGGTCGTCGGACGGCTCGGCCGCGGCGGCATGGGCATCGTGTGGCGGGCCCACGACGAGGTGCTGGGCCGCGAGGTCGCCGTCAAGGAACTGCGGACGTTCAGCGACGCCTCGGCGCCCGAACTGGGTGACCTGCGGCTGCGGATGCAGCGCGAGGCGCGGGCCGCGGCGCGGGTGCGCCACCCCTCCGTGGTCGCGGTGCACGACGTCACCGAGCACGAGGGCCGCCCGGTCATCGTCATGGAGCTGATCGACGGGCCCTCCCTCGACGACGTGCTGCGCGAGCGCGGTGTCCTGGAGCCGCGCGAGGCCGCGGCCATCGGCGCGGAGGTCCTCGAAGCGCTGGCGGCGGCCCACCGGGTCGGTGTACTGCACCGCGACGTGAAGCCGGGCAACGTGCTGCTCGACGCCTCGGGCCGGGTCGTGCTCACCGACTTCGGCATCGCCGCCATGGACGACCCGGGCGACGGCTCGGCCACCCACCTCACCCGCAGCGGTGAACTGGTCGGCTCCCTCGACTACTTGGCGCCCGAGCGGGCCCAGGGCCAGGAACCCGGTCCCGCGTCCGACGTCTGGGCGCTCGGCGCGACCCTGTACGCCGCGCTCGAAGGGGCGGCGCCGTTCCGGCGGACGTCCACCTGGTCGACGCTCAACGCCATCGTGGTCGAGCCGCTGCCCGAGGCGGAGCGGGCAGGGCCGCTCGGTCCCGTGCTGCTGCGTCTCCTGGACAAGGATCCGGCCCGGCGTCCCGACGCCGCGACGGCGGCCCGTCTCCTCGCGCAGGTCGCGCAGGCTCCGGGGGAGGGCTCCACTGCGGTGCGGACCGCGCCTCTCCAGGCCGCCGCGCCCCCGCGCAGCGCGACCGTGCGCGACGTGCTGCCGCACCGGCCCGCCGGCTTCGGCCCGCCGATGGCGCAGCCTCCCGGCCCCGGTGGATCCGGCCCCGTCGTCACCCACACCCCCGAGCCGGAGCGGCCGGCCGCTGCCGGGCGGGGCCGGGGCCGGGTCCTGGTCGCCGCCGCGGTGGCCGCGGTGGTGCTGGCCGGGGCGGGCGTGGGCTACACGGTGCTGAACCACGAGGACGCCGGGGGCGGTGCGGCCGTGGCGGGCTCGGCGCCCGGAACGACACCGGGCACCCAGGACGACCCCGGCGACGCCGCACGCCTGGGCGGCACGTCCGCCCCTTCCGCAGGAGCCGCCCGCACCCTGTCGCCGTCCACCTCCACCGGCCCGAAGGCCTCCGCAACGCCCAAGGACGGCAAGGCCAAGGAGCCCGACCCCAAGAACCCCCTCCCGACCCCGACCCCGACGTCGAGCACCCCCGCCACCCCTGGCTCCGGCTCCGCGCACCCGGCGGGCAGCTGTACGCCGATCGCGGGCGGCCGGGTCAACTGCCAGGTGTGGCGCACCGCGAAGTCCATACGCGCGGACGGCGCGGCGGCGGGCGTCCTGAACGCGGGCACCAACTACTTCTACTGCCAGACGAACCTGGGCCGCCGCGAGACGTACGGGAAGTGGACCAACACGTGGTGGGCCAGGACCGACGACGACAGCGGCAACCGGAACGTGTACGTCAGCGTGGTCTACCTGAAGGGCGGCAACAACAACGAACCGGTCCCCACCCTAAAACCCTGCTGACCCCCGCCAAGGGCACGGGGCACGGGCCCACCGAGCACCCCGTCCCGCCACGAACCCCGCCAGGGGCCCGGGTCGACGAAGCACCCCCGT
>NZ_JBIDBD010000001.1:665026-818869 GCF_043202815.1 Streptomyces sp. NPDC048111 | reverse complement strand
CCGTCCCGCCACGAACCCCGCCAGGGGCGCGGGGAACGGCGCGAGAAGCGACCACGACCCGCAGTCGCAAACGGGGTTGGGGGCCCGGGCCCACGAAGGACCCCGTCCCGCCACGAACCCCGCCAGGGGCGCGGGGAACGGCGCGAGAAGCGACCACGACCCGCAGTCGCAAACGGGGTTGGGGGCCCGGGCCCACGAGGCAACCCGGGGCCGCCCAGGACGCCCCCGCGGCAGGCGGAGGCCTAACCGAGGGAGGGCGGCGGGATCTCCCCGGACCCGCGCTGGATCAGCACCGTCGGCAGGGAGACCCGCGCCGCCCGCTCCTCAGCCCCGTCGAGCCGCCGGAACAGCAGCTCCGCCGCCGTACGCCCCAACGTCGCCGCATCCTGCGATATGACCGTGATGCCGAGCAGATCCGCCAGCTCGATGTCGTCGAAGCCGACCAGCGCCACCGGGTGCTCCCGCCCCGCGAGCACCCGTACCGCGGTGACCGTCACCCGGTTGTTGCCGGCGAACAGCGCGGTCACGGCGGACGGCCCGCGGAGCATGGACTCGGCGGCGTCCCGCACCCGGTCCGGGGAGGTCGACCCGAGCGAGACCCAGGCGTCGTCGACCGGGAGCCCCGCGTCCGCCATCGCCGCGTGATAGCCGCGCAGCCGCTCCGTGGCGGTGTGGATGCGCGGCTGGTCGCCGATGAAGCCGATCCGGCGGTGCCCGTGCGCGATGAGGTGGGCCACGCCCGCGCGGGCGCCCCCGAAGCTGTCGGACAGCACCACGTCGGCGTCGATCCGGCCGGCCGGGCGGTCCACGAACACCGTGGCCACGCCCGCCTTCATCTCGGGCTCCAGGTAGCGGTGGTCGGACCCGGCGGGAATCACGATCAGCCCGTCCACCCGCCGAGCGCAGAACGCCAGCACCAACTCCTGCTCGCGGTCGGCGTCCTCCGCGCTCGACCCGTTGATGAGCAGCGCCCCGTGCTCCCGCGCGACCTCCTCCACGGCCCGGCTGAGCGGCCCGTAGAACGGGTCGGCGAGGTCTTCGAGGACGAGCCCGATCGAGGCGGTGCGCCCCTTGCGCAGCACCCGCGCGCTGTCGTTGCGGCGGAACCCGAGGGCTTCGATGGCCTCCTGCACCCGTCGTTCGGTGTCCGGCGTGACACCGGCTTCGCCGTTGACGACCCGGGACACCGTCTTGAGGCCGACACCGGCGCGCGCGGCGACATCCTTCATCGTCGGACGGTTGCCGTAGCGGGGCTCGTGGTGGCGGGCGTTCTCGGCCACAGTGCGCTGTCCTGTCGTCGTCGGGAGCCGTCCGGCGGGGTCCGGTGCCATAACGGAGTGTGTGGCGTCGAGCATAGGCCCTGGACAACGTTGTCACATGCGGGGAGACTCTCATCTTGACCTGCTGTTACCCGTCCTCACCAGGAGATCCGACCTCGATGCACACCGACCTCGTGGCCGCGCTCGACATCGGCGGCACCAAGATCGCCGGAGCCCTGGTGGACGCCGACGGCCGGATCCTGCTGCGGGCCCAGCGGCCGACGCCCGCCCAGGAGGACGGGGACACGGTGATGCGCGCGGCCGAGGCGGTGCTCGCCGAGCTGACCGGTTCCCCACTGTGGGAGCGTACGGGCGCGGTCGGCATCGGCAGCGCGGGCCCCGTGGACGCGTCGGCGGGCACGGTCAGCCCCGTCAACATCCCCGGCTGGCGCGGCTTCCCGCTGGTCGAGCGGGTGCGTGCGGTCACCGGCGGGCTCGACGTCGTGCTCGTCGGCGACGGGGTGGCGATGACGGCGGCCGAGCACTGGCTGGGTGCGGCCAAGGGCCACGACAACGCCCTGTGCATGGTCGTGTCCACCGGCGTCGGCGGCGGGCTCGTCCTCGGCGGCGCGCTGCACCCCGGCCCCACCGGCAACGCGGGACACATCGGCCACATCAGCGTCGACCTGGACGGGGAAGCCTGCCCGTGCGGGGCGCGCGGCTGTGTCGAGCGCATCGCCAGTGGCCCCAACATCGCCCGCCGGGCCCTGGACGACGGCTGGCTCCCCGGCCCCGAGGGGGACACGTCGGCCGCCGCCGTGGCCGCCGCCGCCCGCGCGGGCGACCCGGTCGCCGTGGCCTCCTTCGAGCGCGCGGCGCAGGCCCTCGCGGCGGGCATCGCGGCGACCGCGACCCTCGTGGAGATAGACATCGCGGTCATCGGCGGGGGAGTGGCGGGTGCGGGCGACGTGCTGTTCACCCCGCTGCGCCGCGCCCTGCGCGACTACGCCACCCTCTCCTTCGTGCGGCACCTCGCGGTGTCCCCCGCCCTCATGGGCACCGACGCGGGCCTGGTGGGGGCGGCGGCGGCCGCGGCGTCGGCGGCCCGCGCGAAGACGGCCGCCCTCCTGAAGTGACGTGCCGGGCCTGCCCGTTGGCGGCGCCCGGCCCGTTCCTGATCCCGGCCCCACCCGCCCGGTCCACCGCTCCACACCCGCTGCCCAGCGCTCCGACCACCCGCCCGGTCCACCGCTCCACACCCGCTGCCCAGCGCTCCGACCACTCGCTCGTCCACCCTGTCGGCAGTCCGCCCAGAAGATGACGCATCATCACATTCGTCCGCTTGCGCGCAAAGCGGGGCGGCTCGGCCCTCCTGTCGGCCCCGCCAGCAGGGCGAGCGTTTCCGGTAGGGCTTGTTGGACTCTGTTGCATGAGAAGCGGTAACGGTTCCCCGGCGTTGCGTCAAAACCCTTGACGGCACCCTGAGTTGAGGGTGAGATCCAAGCCTCGCGTTTGGTTGTGTTGGGTTGCACCCCGAAGGAGGGGGACATGGCGCAGTCATCGTTCAACGGCCCTACGGCGTCCAACAGCACAGCGGGACATCGGATGTCTCGGCGGAATCTCCTGCGTGGAGCGGCAGTCGGCGCCGGGGCGGTCACGCTTCCCTCGCTGCTCGCGGCCTGTGGCAGCGGACCGGGGGGTGACTCCAAGACGATCCGGCTGGGCTCGAATTCGTCCGACGCCGTCCCCAAGAAGGCATTCGCCGACGCGTTCGCGGCGTACCAGAAGCAGTCCAGGGAAGGCCGCACGATCAAGGTCAACACCGTTGACCACAACACCTTCCAGGAGAACATCAACCGCTACCTCCAGGGCAAGCCGGACGACGTCTTCATGTGGTTCGCGGGCTATCGCATGCAGTTCTTCGCCCAGAAGGGGCTGCTGTACGACATCAGCGACCTGTGGCAGGGCTTCCAGGGCTTCTCCGACGCGCTGAAGGCCCAGTCCACCGGCGCCGACGGCAAGCAGTACTTCGTGCCGTACTACTACTACCCGTGGGCGGTCTTCCACCGCGCGAGCCTCTTCGCACAGCACGGCTACACCGCGCCGAAGACTTTCGACGAGTACGTGGAACTCGCCAGGCGGATGCAGAAGGACAAGCTCGACCCGATCGCGTTCTGCGACAAGGACGGCTGGCCCGCCATGGGCACCTTCGACTACCTCAACATGCGCACCAACGGTTATGAGTTCCACAAGAGCCTGATGGCCGGCACAGAGGCGTGGACCGACCGGCGTGTCAAGGACGTCTTCGACAACTGGCGCCGGATCCTGCCCTATTGCCAGCAGGGCGCCAATGGACGCACCTGGCAGGAGGCCGCGCAGAGCCTGCAGAAGAAGCAGTCGGGCATGGCGGTGTTCGGACTGCCCCACGTGGGCCAGCAGTTCCCCGAGGGGGACCAGGACGACATCGCCTTCTTCCCGTTCCCGGTGATGGATCCGCAGTACGGCCAGGACGCGGTCGAGGCGCCCATCGACGGCTTCCTGCTGGCCAAGAACGCCAAGGAACTGAAGAACAAGCAGTCCATGGAGAGCGCCAAGGACCTGCTCAAGTGGCTCGCCAGGCCCGCCGCCGAGGACGCCTATCTCGCGGGCGACCCGAACAACATCGCCGTCAACAGCGGTGCGGACACCTCGAAGTACAGCCCGCTGCAGAAGAAGGCCGTGGAGCTGGTCTCGGGCGCCCGGCAGATCTCGCAGTTCCTCGACCGCGACACCCGGCCCGACTTCGCGTCCACCGTGATGATCCCGGCCATCCAGAGGTTCATCGGCAATCCGAAGGACGTCGACGGCCTGGTGAACGACATCGAGCGCCAGAAGAAGTCCCTCTTCGCCTCCGAAGGCTGAGCCGCGGGCCCTCCCCGCTCGCCAACCGACCCCCACCCGCTCCGACTTGGAGAACTCAGCCGTGGCGCTCACCTCAGCGCGGCGCGCGGGACGACGGGGCACCAGGCGGTTCACCGCCCGTGACCTCGTCGTCCTCGGCGTGCTCCTTGGTCTGCCCGTCCTGCTCGACGTCGCCATCGTGTGGGGCCCGACCCTCGCCTCCGTCGTGCTGTCCTTCACCAGCTGGGACGGCGTCGGCGACGTCACGTGGGTGGGCACGAAGAACTACACCGACCTGTTCACCAACTACCCGCCGTTCTGGCCCGCCGTCCGGCACAACCTCATGTGGCTGGGCGTACTGGGCCTGGTGGCCACGCCATTCGGACTGCTGCTCGCCGTCCTCGTCGACCGGGGCGTGCGCTTCAGCCGGTTCTACCAGTCGACCCTCTACATGCCGGTCGTCCTGTCCCTGGCGGTCGTCGGCTTCATCGCCCAGCTCGTCTTCTCCCGCGACCAGGGCGCGCTCAACGCCCTCCTCGGCCAGAAGGACGACCCGACCGACTGGCTCGGCGACCCGGACCTCAACATCTGGATGATCCTGCTGGCCGCGGCCTGGCGGCACACCGGCTATGTGATGATCCTCTACCTGGCCGGCCTCAAGGCCGTCGACCCCTCCCTCAAGGAGGCCGCGGCCATCGACGGAGCGAGCGAGCGCCAGACCTTCCTGCGGGTCGTCTTCCCGACGCTGCGCCCGGTCAACGTGATCGTCGGCGTGATCACCGTCATCGAGTCACTGCGTGCCTTCGACATCGTGTACGCCGTCAACCACGGGCGCAACGGACTGGAAGTGCTGTCGGTGCTGGTCACCGACAACATCATCGGCGAGGCCGCCCGCATCGGCTTCGGCTCGGCGATCGCCGTGGTCCTGCTGACCGTCTCCCTCGGGTTCGTCCTCACGTACCTGGTCCAGGAGATCCGAGGGGAGAAGAACCGATGACCACCCACACCGCCTCCGCCCCCCGGGCCACCGCCCCGGCGGCGGCCCCCGCGGCCCGGCGCCGGGTGCGCCCCGGGCGGCTGGGCGTGCACGCCTTCCTCATGGCCGTCTCGCTCGCCTTCCTGGCGCCCCTGCTGCTCGCCGTCTACGCGTCGCTGCGGCCGTACGAGGAGACCTCGCGCGACGGCTACTTCTCCCTGCCCGAACACCTCTCGTTCGCCTACTACCGGCAGGCGTTCACCGACTCGGGCATGACGAAGTACTTCGTCAACACCCTGATCATCGCGGTGCCCGGGGTCGTGATCGTGCTGTTCCTCGCCGCGTTCGTGGCCTTCGCGGTCTCCCGGCTCAGGCTGCGGGGCGGGATCGTGCTGCTGATGCTCTTCACGGCCGGCAACCTGCTGCCGCAGCAGGTCATCGTGACCCCGTTGTACGTGGTCTTCAACCGCGTACCGCTGCCGTACTGGATGTCCGACTCGATGACGATGTTCGACTCGTACTGGGCCGTCATCGCCGTCCAGGTGGGCTTCCAGATCGGCTTCTGCGTCTTCGTGCTCGCCAATTTCATGCGCACCCTGCCGCAGGAGATCCTGGAGGCGGCGATCGTGGACGGGGCCGGGGTGTGGACGCAGTTCTGGCGCATCACGCTGCCGCTGTGCCGCCCGGCGCTCGCGGCCCTGGCGACGCTCCAGTTCACCTGGATGTACAACGACTTCCTGTGGGCCCTCGTCTTCATGTCGGACGGCGACAAGCTCCCCGTCACCTCGGCCCTCAACAACCTCCGCGGTCAGTTCTTCACGGACTACAACCTGCTGGCCGCGGGCTCGGTCATCGTCGCTCTGCCGACCCTCGTCGTCTTCCTGCTCCTGCAACGCCACTTCATCGCCGGTCTCACCCTGGGGTCGAGCAAGGGATAGCGCCGCCCGCGAGCGGCCCTCCATCGGTCATCCACCGCTTGTCCAGCGGGAGTTGAGCGATTCCCGAGGCGCGCACCACATGGTCGGCGACCTCGACAGACGTTGCCTGCCACCGCCCGTCGGCGGCCCGAGAGGGCAGCGCCCGCGCACGGGCGGCGGCAGCCCGGCCCCGGAGACCGCCATGACCGTCGAACTGCACGTCGCCACCGCCCTGTTGGCCGACCTCGACCCGGCCCGCAACCCCCTGCCCGGCCGCGAGGTGGCCCGCCGCCCGAGCCCCGTGGACCCGCGGGTCACCATCGTCGACCTGGAGACCCCCGACGCCCCCGAAGGGGCGGCCCTGGTGGACCCGATCTTCGAGCGCGCCGGATTCCACGACATCAGGATCACGGAGATCCGCTGGTACGACCGGGACGGCTACTTCATCGCCCCGAGCGTCCCGCTCGCGGCATGAGTCCCGTTCGAAATTGCCTCGCCCCGCAGGTCGCGGTCGGTCAAGCTGCAGGTGACAGCCCACCACTCTGGAGCAGCAGTGACCGACCTCGACCAGCTCGTCCCGCCCGCCGGCCTGGCCGCCGCCCTCGCCTCGGGACACGTCGTCCGCAAGACGCACCCCCAACTGCCTCTCTCCCTCTACTCCTACAGCAGGTCCTGCCAGTACGAGCAGGCGTGGGACGAGGTCACCACGCGGTGCCGCGGACTGGTCGTCGACGACGTGAGCGGGACGGTCGTCGCGCACTGCCTGCCCAAGTTCTTCAACGTCGCCGAGCACGCGCTCGGCCGCCGCTACGCGCCTCCGCTGCCCGACGAGCCGTTCGAGGTGTACGACAAGGTCGACGGCTCGCTCGGCATCGTCTTCCACTACGAGGGCCGCTGGCGCGTCGCCTCCCGCGGGTCGTTCACCTCCGCGCAGGCCCTCTGGGCGGGCCGCCGGCTCGACGGGCGGGACACGGCGAAGCTGCGCCCCGGCGTCACCTACCTCGCGGAGATCCTCTACCCGCAGAACCGGATCGTCGTCGACTACGGCGACCGGCGCGACCTGGTGCTGCTCGCCGCCTACGACGCGCGGGGCCGCGAGATCGAGCTCCACCGCGCCGCCGAGGACTGGACGGCGGTCGGCTCCGTGGCCCGCACCTGGCCCGCGATGCCGCTCGCCCGGCTGCTCGAGCGCGCCGCGTCCGGCGTGCACGCCGACGGCCGCGAGGCCACCGGCACCGATGCCGAGGGGTACGTCATCCGCTACGCCTCGGGTCTGCGCGCCAAGGCCAAGATCAGCGAGTACGTACGGCTGCACAAGGTCCTGACCGGCGTCACCGAGCGCGACATCTGGCGCTACCTCGGCATCCGCCGCTTCGCGGGCCACGACCCCAAGCGGGTCGCGCAGACGCTCGGCTGCGGCCCCGGCGAGATCGCCGCGCTCACCGCGGACGGCGCCGACCCGCTGGAGGCCCTGCTGGAGCAGGTCCCGGACGAGTTCGACAGCTGGGTGCGGGAGGTCACCGCGCGTCTGGACGCGGAGTCCGCCGCGCTCGTCCGCCTGGCCGAGGAGCGGTTCGCCGAGATCGCCCACCTCGCCCACGACCGGGGCGCCTTCGCGCGGGCCGCCGGCCTGATCCCCGAGCGCACCGCCCGCGCGGCCGTCTTCCCGCTCCTGGACGGCCGGGGCATCGACCTGATGATCTGGAGGTCCGTCCGACCGACGGCCACCGACCCCTTCATGCACGACGACGAAAGCTGAACCCCGATATGCCCACCGTGCACGTCATGACCGGACTTCCCGCCTCGGGCAAGACCACCGCCGCCCGTGAACTCGTCCTCGCGTCCGACGGCCGCTGCCGCCGGGTCAACCTGGACGACCTGCGCACCATGTTCGACCAGGCGGGCGCCGACCGGGAGCGGTCGCACGCCGCGGAGCAGAGCGTGCTCGCCGTGCAGGACGCCGCGGTCCGCGAGACGATCGCCGCCGGGTTCGACGTCGTCGTCGACAACACCCACCTCACCCCGCACATCCCCAAGCGCCTCAAGGCGGCCGTGGCCGGGCGGGCCCGGTTCGTGGTGCACGACTTCACGGGCGTCTCGGTCGAGGAGTGCGTGCGCCGGGACGCGGCCCGTCCCGAGCCGGTCGGCGAGGAGATCATCCGCATCCTCGCGGACAAGCACGCCAAGGCCGTCCGCAACGGCTGGCGGCTGACCGACGCGTGGCTGAACGACACCGTGGTGCTGGCCGAGGTGACGCCCCATGTGCCGGACGCGTCCCTGCCGAGCGCGGTGATGTGCGACATCGACGGCACGCTCGCGATCAACATCAACCGCAACCCCTACGACTTCACGCGCTGCGAGCAGGACGGCCTCAACAGCGCCGTGCGTGACGCCCTGATCGGCTTCCGGCAGACCCACGGCGACACGATCGTGCTGCTGTCGGGCCGGGGCGAGGAGTACCGCCCGCAGACGCTGGCGTGGCTCGCCGCCCACGACGTGCCCTACGACGAGCTGTGGATGCGGGCGGCGGGGGACGGGCGGCGCGACGACCTCGTGAAGGCCGAACTGTTCGACGCGCACGTACGCCACCGGTTCAACGTACGGGTCAGCCTCGACGACCGGGACCGCGTCGTGGCCGTCTGGCGCCGCCTCGGCCTGCCCACCTGGCAGGTCAACTACGGTGATTTCTGAGGTGAGTTGAGACCTCTGGTGCACGAGCGGGCCGGCGCCGACGGCCTCGCTGCGACGTCCTGAGCGCCGGGCGACCGGCGGAAATCGGACGTCGCGCGCGGCGGGCCCGGCGCCGCCCGCTCCGGGCGGGCGCGGGCCTCAGCCGACCGGCTCGGGCACCGGGCGGGCCACGACGACCAGGAAGGCATCGCTCTCCAGGTCCATCACGACCTCCGCCTGGAGGCCCTCGTTCCTGCGCTCGCGCGCGAACTCCTCGGCAGGCCAGTGGCCCCTGGGCCCGCCCGCCGGAAAGCGTTCCAATACGGTGCGACGCATGTCGTCGTGTCCCCTTGTCGTCTCGTGCGGCACCCGCACAACGACGTCTGCGCCATCGGCGTTACGGCCCCCCGTGGCCGGTGCTCATCCATCAGGACGCCGCCGGGAGCCCCGCGGTGGCACCCGGCAAGCAACAGCCCGGCCACAGTTGTGGGCGCGATCAAGGACGGGCGGAGCCCGTGCGGGGTTTCCGTGGCAGGGTGTTGCGGGCAGTCCACTGGGAGCTACCGATGAGGGGGAACCGTGATCGTCTGGGTCAACGGTGCGTTCGGCGCGGGCAAGACGAGCACCGCGCGCGAGCTGATCGACCTGATCCCGAACAGCACGTTCTACGACCCCGAGGTGATCGGCGGGGCACTGCGGCAGCTGCTGCCGCAGAAACTCCTCGCGCAGGTCAGCGACTATCAGGACCTGCCGATCTGGCGGCGTCTGGTGGTGGACGGCGCCGCCGCGCTGCACGCCGAGGTCGGCGGCGTCCTCGTGGTGCCGATGACGCTGTGGCGACAGGAGTACCGGGACGAGATCTTCGGGGGGCTGGCGGCCCGCAGGATCCCGGTGCGCCATGTGCTGCTCACCCAGGAGGAAACGATCCTGCGCAGACGGATAGCGGGCCGGGTGGAGTTCCCCGACGATCCCGAGGCCGATGAACAGCGCGTCCGCAGATGGGCCTACGACCACATCGAGCCGTTCCAGCGCGCCCTCGGCTGGCTCGCCGCCGACGCGTACGCCGTCGACAACGGCACGCTCTCCCCGCGCGCGACCGCCCAGCGCATAGCCGACGCGGTCCGCTCCGGAGCGGCCCGCGCCTGCGCGATCGTGCAGACCCCCGAACCCACCGCCGAGACCCTCGCCGCCGGAGTGCTCCTCTTCGACGAACAGGACCGCGTGCTCCTGGTCGACCCCACCTACAAGCCCGGCTGGGAGTTCCCCGGAGGGGTCGTCGAGCGGGGTGAGGCGCCGGCCCGGGCGGGGGTGCGCGAGGTCGAGGAGGAACTCGGGCTGCGCCTCGACCACGTACCGCGGCTCCTGGTCGTCGACTGGGAACCGCCCAGGCCGCCCGGATTCGGCGGGCTGCGGCTGCTGTTCGACGGAGGCCGCCTGGAGAGCGCGCGGGCCGCGGAGGTGCTGCTGCCCGGCGCCGAACTGCGCGGCTGGCGCTTCGTCGGCGAACAGGAGGCGGCCGAACTCCTGCCGCCCGCCCGTTTCGAGCGGCTGCGCTGGGCGCTGCGGGCCAGGGAGCGGTCAGCCGTGCTCAATCTGGAGGCCGGAGTCCCGGTCGGCTGAGGCCTTGAGGACCGCCGCCGCGTCCTCGGTCAGCGGGTCGCCGTGCCCGAAGCAGACGGTGTCCGCGCCGAGGGCGGCGAGTCGTCGCATCGAGGCCCGCGCGCGCTCCCGGTCGGTGTTGAAGACGCCCAGCATCACCTGTCCGACCCCGGCCACGCTGTCGCCGGTGAACAGCACGCCGTGGCGCGGCAGATGGACGGCGATCGAGCCGTCGGTGTGCCCGGGGGAGTGCACGACGACCGCGCCACCTCCGAAGTCCAGCACCTCACCGTCCGCGACCTCCCGGTCCACCCGGGTCGGCGGCGCCTCGGGAACCGTCAACGCGTGCTCGTACAACGGCAGTTCCCAGTCGAGCAGGACCGGCTCCGGCGTCGGGGTCTCGCCCCGCACGACCGGGGCGTCGAGCCGGTGGGCGATCACCTCGGCTCCGTGGCGGTCCGCGAGCTCGCCCGCCGCGCCGTAGTGGTCGCGGTGGCCGTGGGTGATCACGATGCGGCGGAGCGCGGCCGGGTCGAACCCGAGCCCGCGCACCGCCTCCTCGATGGGCGCCGCCGCGTTCACGTCACCGGCGTCGACGAGCGTCAGCCCGTCCTCGTCGTGCCAGAGATACGCCTGGCCGATGGGGAAGCGGAACATGTACAGGTGCGGTCGGACGGCTATGAGATCCATGGGGCGAACGTACGCCGCCGACGCCGCCCGCCCCCGGGATCTACGCTCTGCGCGATGTCCGCCCAGCGCTGAACCGTGATCCGCCCCTGCGGCTCAACTCTGCTTCGAGGCCGCGTAGTTGACGAGGAAGTGCGCCTCGGCGACCGAGAGGCGCTCCAGCTCGTCGGGCGACACGCTCTCGTTCACCGCGTGGATCTGCGCCTCGGGCTCGCTCAGACCGATCAGCAGGATCTCGGACTCGGGGTAGAGCGCGGCCAGCGTGTTGCACAGCGGGATCGAGCCGCCCATGCCCGAGGACTGCATCTCCTGCCCCGGGTAGGCCACCGCCATGGCGTCGGCCATCGAGGTGTAGGCGGGGCTGCTGGTGTCCGCGCGGAACGGCTGGCCCTGGCCGACCTGCTCGAAGGAGACCCGGGCGTTCCACGGGACGTGCTTCTCGATGTGCGCGTAGAGGAGCTTGGTCGCCTCGGCCGCGTCCTGGCCGGGCGGCACCCGCAGGCTGATCTGCGCGCGGGCGCTCGCCGGAATGGACGGCGTCGCACCGGCCACCGGGTGGCAGTCGATGCCGATGACGGTGACCGCGGGGCGGGCCCAGATGCGGTCGGCGACGGTGCCGGTACCGGGCAGCGCCACCCCGTCCAGGACCTTGGCGTCCTGGCGGAACTCGTCCTCGGGGTACTGCAGCCCCTCCCACGCGGCGGTCGCGTCGAGGCCCTCGATCACGGTCTGGCCGTGTTCGTCGCGCAGCGAGTCCAGGACGCGGATCAGCGCGGCGAGCGCGTCCGGTGCGGCGCCGCCGAACTGGCCCGAGTGCAGATTGCCGCCGAGGGTGTCGACCCGGACCCGGATCATGGTCATGCCGCGCAGCGTCGCCGTGACGGTGGGCAGGCCCACGCGGAAGTTGCCGGTGTCGCCGATGACGATCGCGTCCGCCGTGAGCAGCTCGGGGTGGGCCTCGGCGTACTGCTCGAGCCCTCCGGTGCCCTGCTCCTCCGAGCCCTCCACGATCACCTTCACCGAGACCGGTACGCCGCCGTTGGCCTTCAGGGCGCGCAGCGCGAGCAGGTGCATGATGAACCCGCCCTTGCAGTCGGCGGCCCCGCGCCCGTACCAGCGGCCGTCGCGCTCGGTCAGCTCGAACGGCGGGGTCACCCACGCCGACTCGTCCAGCTTCGGCTGCACGTCGTAGTGCGCGTACAGGAGCACCGTCGGCGCGCCCGCGGGTCCCGGCAGCAGGCCGTACACCGACTGCGAGCCGTCGGGGGTGTCGAGCAGCGCCACGTCCTGGAAGTCCTCGGCGCGCAGCGCGTCGGCCACCCACCGCGCCGCCGCCTCGCACTCGCTGCGGGGAGCCACCGCCTCGTCCGCCACCGACTGGAACGCGACCAGTTCCGTGAGCTCCGCCTTGGCCCGGGGCATCAGGGAGGCGATGGTCTCGGCGATCGGGTGGGCGGTCATGGGCACGCTCCTCGTGGGTGCGACGTTGTAAGTACGGACGCGCGTGGATACACGTGCGTGTACGACGAAGATATGGCCGATCCTCCCACAACGGGCCAGGACAGGAGGGCGGGGCTACCGCCCCGTAGGATGCGGTCGTCAACACGGGCCACTGGTCGGACGGGGAGCAAAGGCACATCGTGAGCAGCGAGAACGCAGACGCCGGGACGGACGGACCGCGGGAGGAGCAGCAGGGCGAGACCGCCGAATCGGTGACCGGGCCGGCCGAAGGGCCCGTCTGGGACGTCGTGGTGGTGGGGGCCGGCCCCGCCGGTGCCTCGGCCGCCCACGCGGCGGCCGTCGCGGGGCGCAAGGTGCTGCTCCTGGAGAAGGCCGAGCTGCCCCGCTACAAGACCTGCGGCGGCGGCATCATCGGCCCCTCGCGCGACGCCCTGCCCCCCGGCTTCGAACTGCCGCTCCAGGACCGGGTGCACGCGGTCACCTTCTCCCTCAACGGGAAGCTGACGCGCACCCGCAGGTCCAAGAAGATGCTGTTCGGCCTGATCAACCGGCCGGAGT
This sequence comes from Streptomyces sp. NPDC048111, assembly GCF_043202815.1. NCBI lineage: Bacteria > Bacillati > Actinomycetota > Actinomycetes > Kitasatosporales > Streptomycetaceae > Streptomyces > Streptomyces sp. NPDC048111. Next base: position 805,862 of record NZ_JBIDBD010000001.1, on the reverse strand, counting down.
TCGACGCGGGCCTGGTCGCCGCCGCCGAGAAGGCCGGCGCCGTCGTCCGTACCGGCGCCGCCGTCTCCAAGGTCGAGCAGCACGGCTCGGCCGTGCCCGACCGGCGCACCGTCGCGGTGGTCCTCGGCGACGGCGAGACCGTGCTCGCGCGGGCCGTCGTCGGCGCGGACGGCAGCGCCGGGCGCATAGGGGCCCATGTCGGGGTCAAGACGGAGCAGGTCGACCTCGGTCTCGAGGCCGAGATCCCGGTGCCCCCGAGCGTGGCCGAGGACTGGGCAGGCCGGGTGCTCATCGACTGGGGCCCCATGCCCGGAAGTTACGGCTGGGTCTTCCCCAAGGGCGACACCCTGACCGTCGGCGTGATCTCGACGCGCGGCGAGGGCGCCGCGACCAAGCGCTACCTGGAGGACTTCATCGCCCGGCTCGGCCTCGCCGGGTTCGAACCGGCCATCTCCTCCGGCCACTTGACGCGCTGCCGCAGCGACGACTCGCCGCTGTCCCGCGGTCGCGTGCTGGTGTGCGGCGACGCGGCGGGCCTCCTGGAGCCGTGGACGCGCGAGGGCATCTCCTTCGCACTGCGCTCGGGCCGCCTCGCGGGCGAGTGGGCGGTGCGCATCGCCGAGTCGCAGGACGCGGTGGACGCCCGCCGCCAGGCGCTGAACTACGCCTTCGCCATCAAGGCCGGGCTCGGCGTCGAGATGGGCGTCGGCCGCCGGATGCTGACGCTCTTCGAGAAGCGCCCGCTGCTGCTGCACGCCGCGATCACCGGCTTCCGCCCCGCCTGGAAGGCGTTCGCGGACATCACCCGCGGCGCCACCACCCTGGCCGGCCTGGTGCGCACCCACCCGCTGGCGCGGCGCGCCCTGGACGCGGTCGACCGCTGATCCCCGCGGGGGGGGGGGGGGGGGGGGGGGGGGCCCCCCCCCCCCCCCCCGCCCCGCCCCCCACCCCCCCCCCCCCCCCCCCACCCCCCCCCCCCCCCCCCCCCCCCGCGGGGGCCCCCCCCCCCCCCCCCCCCCCCCCCCCGGCCCGCGTGAGCGGCCGGCAGGACGAACCCCGCTGGACGAACCCCGCTGGTCGAGCTCCGGGGTAACGAGCTCTGTATGACGGGCCATCACATCTCCTGGAGAGCAAGGGACTTGACGGCCGGTCCGCCGCCGATTCGGCCGGATGACGGCTGCCCGGGGCCGGATCGCGGCCCTTGCGCGCGGGCCCGGCAGCCCCATCCGGTGGAGCCTCCCGGCGACACGGCCCCGGGCCCTTGACGTTGGGCGGGAGAAGGCGCTTTCATCCAGCCAGTGGCCCGGATCGCGGCACGGTCCGGTGCCGCGAGAGGTGCGCCCAGTCGGCAAGGCCCCCCACCGGGGCGCCGGGCCGGCCCGAGTCGCCAGGATCCGAGCCCGGGTCCGAGGCGGGGACGTACCCGCGAGGGATGGAGCGGATCATGCCCGCCGGCCCGGATCGCCCCCCTGCCCCTTCGCCCGCCGCCGTGGCGCCGGACCGCCGCGCGCTCCTGAGGGCCGCGACGGGATGCGCCGCCGCCGCACTCGCGGCGCCGGCCCTCACCGCGTGCGGCTCCGCCGAGGGCGTCGCCGCCGACGGAACGGTGACCGTCGAACTGTGGCACGGCCAGACCGACACCTCGAAGAAGGCCATCGAGGCACTCGTGGCGGAGTTCAACCGCACCCACCCGAAGATCCATGTCGACACGGGCGGCGGCGCCACCTCCGACGTGATGCTCCAGAAGGTGACCGCCGCGCTGGCCTCCGGCTCCTATCCGGACATCGCCTACGTCTTCGGCTCGGACATCGCGAGCATCGCCCGCAGCCCGCGCGTCGTCGACCTCACCTCGGCCCTGCGCGCCGGCCCCGTGCCGTGGACCGACTACTGGCCCTCGCTGCGGGACGCGGTGACCGTCAACGGAAAGGTGCGCGCCGCGCCCTCGCTCGTCGACTCCATGGCGGTCGTCTGCAACAAGACCCTGTTCCGGCGCGCCGGGCTGCCGCTGCCCCAACCGGGCTGGACCTGGGCCGAGTTCACCGACACGGCCCGCAGGCTGACCGACGCCTCCAAGGGCGTCTTCGGCACCGGCTGGCCCGGCGTCGGCGACGAGGACACCACCTGGCGGCTGTGGCCGATGGTGTGGGACCTGGGCGGCGACGTGATCGGGCCGGGCGGCAAGAGCATCGGGTTCGCCGACCAGGGCCGCCGGGCCCTGGAGACCATCGCCGCGCTGGTCGCCGGCAAGAGCGTCTACATCGACCCCAAACCCGGCAGCGCCCAGATGTACCAGGTCTTCCTCTCGGGCCGCATGGGCATGGTGATGGGCGGCCCCTGGACGCTGGCGGACATCATCACCGCCAAGGTGGACTACGCGGTGGTGCCGCTGCCCTCCTTCAGCGGCCGGCCCGTCACCATCTCGGGCCCCGACACCTGGACCGTCTTCGACAACGGCCCGGCCCGCTCGAAGGCCGCCGTCACCTTCGTCGAGTGGCTCATCGCACCGCCGCAGGACGTCCGCTGGGACATGGGGGCGGGCAGCCTGCCGCTCAGCTCGGACAGCGCCGGGCTGCCCGCGTGGGCCGACCACTCGGCGAAGACCGTGGGCCTGCCGGTGTTCACCAAGGCGCTGGAATCCGCGCGGGTACGGCCCGTGCACCCCGCGTATCCGCAGATCTCGCAGGCCTTCGGCGAAGCCGTCGTCGCGGTCCTGCTGGGACGTTCCTCCCCGGCGGCGGCGATGCGCCGGTGTGCCGAGAAGGCGGACGCCGCCCTGCTGATCCCGCGCTGAAGCCGGCCCCGTGACCAGAAGGGTCTCCAGATGAGAAACACCGGGCAGCGGACCCCCCGCCCGCTCACGCCGGCCCCCACTCCCGCCGCGCGCGCCGCACGGCGCCGCCGGGCGCGCGGCGAGACCGGCACCGCCTGGGCCTTCATCGGCCCGGCCGTTCTCGTCATCCTCGGACTCGGCGTCGTACCGCTGCTGTGGTCCCTGCTGCTCTCCTTCCGCGCGGACGACCTGGTGACGCCCGGCCGCTGGGTCGGCCTCGACAACTACCACGCGCTCTCCAAGGATCCGGCGTTCCGCACCGCCGTCGAGAACACCCTGATCTACGCGGGCGTCTACGTCCCCCTGAGCCTGGCCGGCGGCCTCGCCCTCGCCCTCGCGCTGAACCGGCGGATCCGGCTGGTCGGGCTCTACCGCACCCTGGTCTTCATCCCGTTCGTCGTCTCCGCGACCGCCCAGGGCGTGCTGTTCTCGTTCATCTTCGACCCCGAGTTCGGCGTGGCCAACGCGCTCCTGCACCACCTCGGCATCTCGTCGCAGGGCTTCCTGTCCGATCCGGGCCAGGCGCTCTACGTCCTGCTGCTCATCTCGCTGTGGAGCGGCATCGGCTTCTGCGTCATCGTCTACCTCGCCGCTCTCCAGGACGTCCCCGCCGAACTCCTCGAATCGGCCCGCCTCGACGGGGCGAACCGGGCCCAGGTGCTGCGCCACGTCACGCTGCCCTCGCTGACCCCCGTCACCGTCTTCCTGGTCCTGTGGCAGTTCATCACCGCGCTCCAGGTCTTCGACCTCGTGTACGTCACGACCAAGGGCGGCCCCCTCGGCGCGACCACGGTCATCGTCTACTTCGTGTGGGAGCAGGCCTTCCAGAACTTCACCGCCGGATACGGCGCCGCGGCGGCCTACGTCCTCGCGGTGGGCCTGATCGCGGCGGCCGTCGCCCTGCGCCTCTACCGGCGCCACCGCGCCCGATCGGAGTCAACCACCGTACGGAAGCCCGGAGTTGCCGCGACGCAAGGAGTGAGCCGATGACCGCGCCCACCACCGCGGCCCCCGGCGCGGCCGGCTGTGCGAGCGTGCCCGCCCGCACGGCCGTCCGGCGCCGCAAGCTGCCGTTCAGCCCCTGGCACCTGCTCCTGGCACCGCTCGCGGTCGGGTTCGCGCTGCCCCTGGTGTGGCTGATCATCAGCTCCGTCATGAGCGACGCGGAGATCAACCGCTTCCCGCCCGCGCTGTGGCCGCACGGCATCGACCTCGGCGGCTACCGCTATGTGCTCGGCAACGCCATGTTCCCGCGCTGGTTCCTGAACTCGTGCATCGTGGCGTGCGTCGCCGTCGCCTCCAACCTCGTCCTCGGGGCGCTCGGCGGCTACGCCTTCGCGCGGATGCGCTTCGCCGGATCAAGGGTGCTGCTCGGCCTGATGCTCGCGACGATGGCGGTGCCGTTCCAGCTGACCATGATCCCGACGTTCCTGGTGATGAAGTGGCTCGGGCTCATCGACACCCTCGGCGCACTCATCGTGCCCTCGCTGGTCACCCCGTTCGCGGTGTTCCTCTTCCGGCAGTTCTTCCTGACGCTGCCGAGGGAGCTGGAGGAGGCTGCGTGGATCGACGGCTGTTCACGGCTGCGCGTGCTCGTCTCCATCGTGGCGCCACTGGCCCGGCCGGCCCTCGCCACGGTCGCGGTCCTCACCTTCCTCGCCACCTGGAACGACCTGTCCTGGCCACTCATCGCCATCAACCACGACGCGCACTACACCCTGCAACTGGGCCTCACCACCTTCCAGGGCCAGCACCACACCAAGTGGTCCGCGGTGATGGCCGGCAACGTGGTGACGGTGCTGCCCGTCCTCGTCGCCTTCCTGTGCGCGCAGAAGACGTTCATCCAGTCCCTGACGTCGAGCGGCCTCAAGGGCTGAGGCCCGGAACCGATCCGCCGGACAGCATCGGAAAGGGCACACATGACCGACACCAGGATCGCCTTCGTCGGGGCGGGCAGCGTGGAGTTCACCCAGGGACTCCTCGCGGACCTGTTCGCCTTCCCCGAGTTCGCCCGCGCCCAGGTCGCCCTGCACGACATCGACCCCGAGCGCCTCGCCACCAGCGAGGCGGCGGCCCGCCACATCGCGGCCGAGCGCGGGGCCGAGCCACGGCTGAGCGCCCACCTGGAGCGGCGCGCGGCTCTGGAGGGCGCCGACTTCGTCATCAACACCGTCCAGGTCGGCATGAGCCGGGCGACCCGCACCGACTTCGAGGTCCCGGCCCGTTACGGGCTGCGCCAGACGATCGGGGACACCCTCGGCATCGGCGGCATCTTCCGTGCGCTGCGGACCTTCCCGCTGCTGCGCTCACTCGCCGACGACATGGCCCAACTCTGCCCCGATGCGCTGCTGTTGAACTACACCAACCCGATGGCCATGAACCTGCTGTACCTGCACCGGGTGGCGCCCGCGCTGCGCGCCGTCGGACTGTGCCATTCGGTGTACTGGACGATGCACGACCTGTGCGCCCTGATCGGCACGCCCTTCGAAGAGGTCTCCTACCTCGCGGCCGGGGTCAACCACCAGTCCTGGGTGCTGCGCTTCGAACGCGCCGGGCAGGACCTGCACCCCCTCCTGGACGAGGCCATCGCCAAGGATCCCGGACTGCTGCGCCGGGTGCGCGTCGACATGTACCGCAGGCTCGGCCACTACCCGACCGAGACCAGTGAACACTCCGCGGAGTACGTGCCGTGGTACCTCCACCACGACGCGGAGGTCGAGCGGCTGCGCCTGCCCGTCGGCGCCTACCTCGGCATCACCGAGGAGAACCTGGCCTCCTACGCCCGTACGCGCGACGCCCTCGCCGAGGGGCGGCCGCTGCCCGTCGAAGGCACTCTGGAGTACGCCCCGCAGATCATCCACAGCGTCGTCACGGGCACCCCGCGCACGGTGTACGGCAATGTACCCAACCACGGCCTGATCGAGAACCTGCCCGCCGACTCCGTCGTCGAAGTCCCGTGCCTGGTCGACGCGTTGGGGGTCCAGCCCACCCGGATCGGCACCCTGCCGCCGCAGTGCGCGGCGGTCAACCGGGCGTACGTCTCGGTGAACGACCTGGTGGTGCGGGCCGCCGTGCGGGGCGAACCGCGCCACATCCGGCACGCCGCCATGAGCGATCCGGCGACCGCGGCGGCCCTGCCCGTGGAGCGGATCTGGGATCTGTGCGACGACCTCGTGCAGGCCCATGGGCCGTTGCTGCAACCGGAGTTGCGCGCCCTGCTCGGGCACTGACCGTTCTGCCGGGACGCTGACCGTTCTGCCAGGAGGCCGACCGTCCTGCCCGGGCACGGACCGCCCCGCCCGGGCGCCGAGCGTGCTGCGGCGCGGCCGGGTCAGGAGGTGGTCGTGATGCGGAAGACGGGGTGGTCGGGGGCGACGCGGCGCAGTTCCGCCTCGCTGGAATCGGGGCCGACGCCGTTGAAGAAGACGCCCACCTCGGCCTTCCAGCGCTTGAGGTAGGCACGGAGCAGCGCGGGCTTGTCGTCGTCGGCGACCTCCACCGCCGTGAAGACCTCCGTCCTGCGGCCCAGGAGCAGCTCGCCGCCACCGGCCGCCCGCATGTTGTGCGTCCACTGCACATGGCCGCGCGGGGCCACCAGGTACCGCTCGCCGGCGAACGTCAGCAGGTTGACCGGGGTGCGGCGCCACTCGCCGCTCTTGCGGCCGCGGACCGCGAGGACCCGCGAGCCCCAGACGCTGATCCCGCGTCGCGTGACCCAGGCGACCGCCCGGTTGAGCACGTTCACCGTGAACCAGCCGGGCTTCTGGACGTGTACGGATGCGGACATGGTGTGTCTCCCCTGGGGGTGCGAGAGCGGTGCTCTCGTTCAAGAGCAGTGTGCACCGCGAGGCTGCTCCACATCAAGAGCGGTGCTCTCGAAAATGTGCGGCGCTCCGTTCCGTGTGCAGGGGACGCGTTCTTGGCCGCTGCTCACGCAACTGTCAGACTGACGCCATGAGCACCGTCCAGGGAGCCCGCGCGCGGGCACGCATCGAAGTCACCGCGGCCATCAAGGACGAGGCCAGACGGCAACTGGCCGCCGACGGGGCCGCCAAGCTGTCGCTGCGCGCCGTCGCCCGCGAACTGGGCATGGTCTCCTCCGCGCTCTACCGCTACTTCCCGAGCCGGGACGACCTCCTGACCGCCCTCATCATCGACGCCTACGACGCCGTGGGCGAGGCCGCCGAACGCGCCCTCGCCGAGCAGGACGCCGGAGCGCCTCCCGCGGTCCGCTGGGTCGCCGTCTGCCGCGCGGTGCGCGCCTGGGCACTCGGCCACTCCCACGAGTACGCCCTCATCTACGGCTCGCCCGTGCCCGGCTACAGCGCCCCCGAGGCCACCGTCGGCCCCGCGTCGCGGGTCGGGCTCGTCCTGCTCTCCATCGCCCGCGACGCCCACCGGGGCAAGGGCATCGCCCCGCCGCGCCCCGCCGCCCCGCTGCGCGCCGAGGCCGAGCGGATGGCCGCCGACCTCGCCCCCGATCTGCCGCCCGCGGCGGCCGTCGCGCTGGTCACCGCCTGGGCGCAGCTGTTCGGGCTCATCTCCTTCGAGGCGTTCGGCCAGTTCCACCGGGTGGTCGAGGACCGCGAGCCCTTCTTCGTCCACGCCGCCGAGCAGCTGGCCCGCTCGGTGGGCCTGGTACTCCCCGCGTAGTAGGCGCGACCACCCCGCCCGGCCGACGCCGGGGCGCCGGGGGCCGGTCTAGCGTGGCGGTATGGAAGAGCAGCAGCCGTCCCGCGAGGCCGCACGCGGTGCGCCGCCCCGGTGGCGGGCGGGTCCGCCGTCCCCGCTGCGGCGCTGGGTGCGGGGACCGGACGGCGAGGACGGGCGGGTCGCCCGGCTGCCGTGGCCCTCGACGATCGCGCTGACCGCGGTCGTGCTGGCCGGTTCCCGCTTCGCCGGGCACGCCCAGACCGGCCGGGTCCCGCTGGACGCCGTCGGCGCGGTGCTGCTCGTCCTCGCGTGCGCGGTCCTGCTGGTCCGGCTGCGGCACCCCGTCGTCGCCGTGTTCGGCGCCTCGGCGGCGGCCCTGGTCTACCTCGCGGCGGGGTATCCGTACGGCCCGGTGTTCTTCCCGGTCGCGGTCGGCTGCTTCACCGCGGTCATCGCCGGTCACCGCCGCCAGGCCTGGGGCGCGGTCGCCATGCTCTGGCTCGGGCACCTCGCCGTCGCGCACTGGCTCTACCGATGGCTGCCGCCGGCGCACGACGCGGCTCCCGCGTGGACCCAGGAAGTGGCCGTGGCCGCCTGGGCGGTGGCCGTCGTCGCCGTGGCCGAACTCGTACGGGTGCGCCGCGAGCAGTGGGCCAGGGAGCGAGCCGGGCGGGCCGCCGCGGCCAAGCGCCGGGCCGACGAGGAACGGCTGCGGATCGCCCGCGAACTGCACGACGTGCTGGCCCACAGCATCTCCGTGATCAACGTCCAGGCCGGTGTGGGCCTCGCCCTGCTCGACTCGGACCCGGAGCAGGCCCGTACCGCGCTGACCACGATCAAGTCCGCGAGCAAGGAGGCGCTCGGCGAGGTGCGCCAGGTCCTGGAGACGCTGCGTGCGCCGGGCGAGGCGCCGCGCTCACCGGCGCCCGGCCTCGACCGGCTGCCCGAACTCGTCGAGCAGGCCGCGGGCGCCGGGCTCACCGTGCGCACCACCTCCACCGGCCGGCCCGTCACACTGCCGCCCGGCGCGGATCTGGCCGCCTTCCGCATCGTCCAGGAGGCCCTCACCAACGTCGTGCGCCACTCCGCGGCGCGCACCGCGCGGGTGGCGGTCGGCTACGAGCCGGGCGCCCTCGTGCTGCGGATCGAGGACGACGGGCCCGCGTCGGCGAACGAGGCGGGCGGCAGCGGCAACGGTCTGATCGGCATGCGCGAGCGGGCCGCCGCGCTGGGCGGCACGGTCGACGCGGGCCCGGCCGGCCGCGCAGGCTTCCGCGTGACGGCCCGCCTTCCCCTGACCGGCCACCCCGGGAGGACCCCGTGATCCGCGTACTGCTCGCCGACGACCAGCTCCTCGTACGGGCGGGGTTCCGGGCACTGCTCGACGCGCAGGCCGACATCGAGGTGGTGGGGGAGGCGGCCGACGGCGCCGAGGCGCTCGCCCTGGTGCGTGAACTGCGGCCGCACGTCGTCCTGATGGACATCCGGATGCCCCGGCTCGACGGCCTCGCCGCCACGCGCCTGATCACCTCCGATCCGGCCCTCGCCGAGGTACGGGTGGTCATGCTCACCACCTTCGAGCTCGACGAGTACGTCTTCGAGGCGATCCGCGCCGGTGCCTCCGGGTTCCTGGTCAAGGACACCGAGCCGGACGAACTGCTGCGCGCGGTCCGCGCGGTGACCGGCGGCGACGCGCTGCTCTCGCCGGGCGTGACGCGGCGCCTGATCGCCGAGTTCGCGGCCCGTTCCAAGGAGCCGGCCGCGGCCGGCGCCCTGGCCCAACTCACCGAGCGGGAGCGGGAGGTGATGGCACTCGTCGGCATCGGCCTGTCCAACGACGAGATCGCCCGGCGGCTGGTCGTCAGCCCGCTGACCGCCAAGACCCATGTGAGCCGCGCGATGGTCAAGCTCGGTGCGCGCGACCGGGCCCAACTGGTGGTCCTGGCCTACGAGTCGGGGCTCGTGCGCCCCGGCTGGCTCGGCTGACGCGGACCACGGCCGGCCGCCCGGGGGAAGCGCCACAGCACGTGCATGGTCCGCCAGACGAACACGACGAGCGCGCAGCCGCCGCCGAGCAGCATCAGCACCCGCCGCAGGGGGTGCGGCAGTTCGAGCGCGTACCCCGATCCGCTGATCGCGCCGAACACCACCGCGGCCGCGAGCAGAGCGCTGACCAGGGCGTAGCCGATCTCGATCGTGATGGCGTCCCGCTCGGCCCGGCTCCGTGTCCCCATGCGCGAAGTCTCACAGCACCCGCACCCGACCGGCAACCACCGTCCACCGGCCGCGGCCGGGGAGTTGACCGGGAGGAGGCGCGGGAGATCAGTCGTGCGCGGCCGTCGCGTTGCGCGCGGTCCAGCCGATCAGCGCGGCCCCGGCGGCCAGCACCGCGACCGTGGTGAGGGCGAGCGGCAGCGAGGACCACTCGGCGATCAGGCCGATCGCGGGCGGCCCGAGCAGCATGCCGCCGTAGCCGAGGGTCGAGGCGGCGGCCACTCCGCCCGGGCCCGCGACGGCGCCGGCCCGGGCGACGGCGACCGGGAAGATGTTGGCGAGGCCGAGCCCCATCACGGCGAACCCGGCCAGCGCGAGCCAGGCCGCCGGGGCGAGCGCGCCGAGCAGCATCCCGGCCGACGCGGTGAGCCCGCCCATGACGAGCGTCCGGGTCTGGCCGAACCGTTCGAGCAGCGCGGTGCCCGAGAGCCGGCCCGCCGTCATGGCCAGCGCGAACAGCGAGTAGCCCACGGCCGCGACCCCGGGCGCGGCGGACAGGTCCTGCTCCAGGTGCAGCGCGCCCCAGTCGGCCATCGCGCCCTCCCCGTACGCCGTGCACAGGGCGATCAGGCCGAAGAGCAGCACCAGGCGCCGGGCCCGGGTGCCGGGCCTGCGGCCGGTGGCGTGCGGCGCGCTCGGACGGGCCGGCGCGGGGTGGCGCAGCAGGACGGGCCCGGCCGCGGCCGTGATGAGGAGCCCGAGGACGGTGAGGGCGAGCAGGTGCGCGGTGGGGGAGAGGCCTGAGGCCACGAGCGCGCCCGCGCCCGCCCCGACCATGCCGCCGAGGCTGAACGCCGCGTGGAAGCTCGGCATCACCGGCCTGCGCAGCGCGGCCACCAGGTCCACGGCCGCGCTGTTCATCGCCACGTTGAGCCCGCCGTACGCGGCGCCGAACACGAGCAGCACCAGGCCGAGGGCGAGCACCGAGTGCGTCAGCGCGGGCAGCGCGATGGCCAGGGCCATCAGGGCCCCGCACGCCACCGTCACCGGGTGGCTGCCGAAGCGCCGGCAGAGCCGGCCGGTCAGCGTCATCGTCACCACCGCCCCGGCCGAGACACCGAGCAGGGCGAGGCCCAGCTCGCCGGCGGAGGCTCCGGTCTGCTGCTTGATCGCGGGGATGCGGACCACCCAGCCGGCGAACAGGAAGCCGTCGAGGGCGAAGAACACGGTCAGGGCGGAGCGGAGGCGGGACAGGGAGGGTGCGGCGATGTCTGCGCCAGAGTCCCCCGGAGCGGCCGTCCGTACTTTGTTTAGTAGCGGCACAAACTCAGGATAGGGGCAGCGTCGCCACGCATCAACCGGCTTGGAGGAGGCCGAGGAATGACCGGCGGGACGTCCCGCGGCGGACGGCGCACGGTCGGTGGGGGGTCCCGGTCGTGGCGGCGGCGGGTGCGGGCGCGGCCCCTCGGTGCCGCGGACCGCGCCGCCTGCGGGCGGCGGCGCCCGGTGAACGCCCGCGCCGCGCCGCCCTGTTGGGCCCCTCGCGGCCGGACGGACGGCCCCGGCCCGGGATCATGGGAGACTCGCCCCCATGAACGGCAAGGCGACGACCACCCGGACCAGGCTGGAGAGAGGCCGCGGCGCGCTCGGCCCCGCACTCGAACTGGTGCACACCGGCCGTGCGCCGACCCGTGCCGTGCTCACCTCCGAGCTGGGTGTGACCCGGGCCACCGCCGGCGCGGTCGCCGCCGAGCTCGAAGCGCTCGGTCTGATCCAGGTCGACTCCCGGCCCGCCGCGGCCGGCTCCCAGGGCCGGCCCTCGCACCGGCTCGCGGTCAACGAGGCCGGGCCCGTCGTGCTCGCGGCCCAGGTGCACGCGGACGGCTTCCGGGCCGCGCTGGTCGGGCTCGGGGGCGAGATCGTGGCCACCGACCCGGGCTGTGTCATCGTCTCCGCCGACCCCGCCCAGGTGCTGGGTGAGGTCGTGGAGGCGGGCGCGGCCCTGCTGGCGGGCAGCGGGCGCCGCTGCGTGGGGGCGGGGCTGGCGGTGCCGTCCGCCGTCGCCGAGCCGGAGGGCACCGCGCTCAACCCGCTGCACCTGGCCTGGCCCGCAGGGTCCCCGGTGCGGGAGATCTTCGCCGAACGCGTCCGGGCCGCCGGCATCGCCGGGCCCGCCTTCACCGGCAACGACGTCAACCTCGCGGCCCTGGCCGAGCACCGCCACGGCGCCGGGCGCGGCGCGGAACACCTGCTCTGCGTGGCCACCGGGCACCGGGGTGTCGGCGGCGCCCTCGTCCTCGACGGCCGTCTGCACACCGGGAGTTCGGGCCTGGCCCTTGAGGTCGGCCACCTCACCGTCAACCCCGACGGGCGCCCCTGCTACTGCGGAAGCCGCGGCTGCCTCGACGTCGAGGCGGACCCGCTGGCCTTCCTCACGGCCGCGGGCCGCGCCCCGGGCCCCGAGGTGTCCCTGCTCGAACAGGCGCGGGCGATGCTGCGCCACGAGTACGCCGACGCCTCGGTGCGCCGCGCCGCCGAGGAGCTCGTCGACCGGCTCGGCCTCGGCCTCGCCGGGCTCGTCAACATCCTCAACCCCGACCGGATCATCCTCGGCGGGCTGCACAAGGCGCTCCTGGAGGCCGACCCCGACCGGCTGCGCGCCGTGGTGGCCGACCGGAGCCTGTGGGGCCGCAGCGGCGGCGTCCCGATCCTGGCCTGCTCACTGGACCACAACAGCCTGGTCGGCGCCGCCGAGCTGGCCTGGCAGCCGGTGCTCGACGACCCGCTGGGCGCCCTCGGTCACCAGGCGTAGGCCCGCGCCGGATTGGCGACCAGGATCTGCTCCAACACCTCCTGGCCCAGGTCGAGTTCGAGCCGGGGGCGCACCCGGCGCAGCAGATACGGCATCCCGGGGGTGTCCGGCGTCACCGTGTCCCCGCCGAGCAGCAGACGGCCGGCGAAGCCCGCGTCCACGAGCGCCCGCAGCGCGTCCGGCATCCGCCAGTCGGTGGCGTGGTTGGCCCGTGAGGGCCCGTCGAAGGCGAGCCACGTCCCCGCCTCCGCGGCCAGGCGGTGCACCGTGAAGTCGGGGGTGCGGTTGAGGTGGCCGAGGATCAGCGAGCCCGGCGCCACCCCCAACTCGCCGCAGACCAGGTCGAGTACGTCGAGCACGCCCGTCCCCAGCTCCAGGTGCACGGCGATCGGCGCGCCCGTGGCGTGGTGCGCCGTCGCGGCGGCCCGCATCGTGTGCACGGCGTGCTCGTCCAGCCCGTGGAAACCGCCCGCCACCTTGATCAGCCCGGCCCGCACCCCCGTGTCGCCGATGCCTTCGGTCAGCTCGCCGACGAAGAGCTCGTCGAGCCGGTCGCGTACGGAGGCGAGCAGCGCGTCGGAGTAGTGCACGTGCTGGTGGAGCCCGGTCGCCGCGATGACGTGCACCCCCGACTCCCGTGACAGCGCCGGTAGTCGGGCGATCCGGCGCCCCATGCCGTACGGCGTCCACTGGACCACCGTGCCCCCGCCGAGCGAGGCGAACGCGGCGAGCCGGGCCGCCGCGGCCTCGGCGTCGTCCAACTCCTGGCCCGGCAGCCGGGGGCTGCGGATGAAGAGGTGGTCGTGTGCGTCGACCACGCCGAGGCGGGTGGCCGGCACCGCCCCGAGCACCGTGTGCGCCGCGCTCACCAGTGCCGCCCCGGACGCAGTGACGCACGGCCCGGCTGCGACAGGTGCAGCACCTGGAACCGGTCGCCCCCGGGCGGCGGATCCGACTGCTCCCAGAGGGTCAGGCGCACCACCTCCCAGCGGCTCGGATCGATGCCCACGGCGCTCGCCACCGCGCCGGCCGCCGGCTCCTCGGCCACCTGCTCCGCCACGAACCGGGCCGGCTCGACGCCGTCGGGCACCGGCGTGCGCCGCACGGTCGCGGCGGCCGGCGTGGCCTGCGAGGCCGGCCCCTCGGTGTAGGAGAGGCCCGTCCAGTGCCGCACCCGGGGGCGCCCGAAGTCGTTCACGACGCCCTGGAAACCGGGTCCCCAGAGGAAGGAGTTCATGCCCTCGGCGGTGTTCCAGAGGTAGAACGGCGCATAGGAGTTGACCGGTGAGGAGGCACCCCGCTCGCGCATCAGATAGGCCTTGAGGCCGAGCCCGGGGAAGTCGTCCAGAAGGTGGCCCCGGGTCGCGACGCGCTTGCGGATGATCTCCATGTCGTAGTCGGCGGGCAGGACGATCTCGTACTGCATCGCGTGCATGACGTCTCCTCAGGAAGCCGGGACGGCCGCGGGCCGGCAGGTGTCGGCCGCGACGTGGCGGCCCCATTCGACGGTCGTGCCGTCGGCGGCGGCCTCGACGGCCGCCAGGTGCGTCATGAAGGTGCGCGGCCCGGCTCCGTGCCAGTGCCACTCGTCGGGCTCGATCCAGACGGTGTCGCCGGCCCTGATCGTCTCCACCGCGCCGCCCCGCCGCTGCACCAGCCCCTCGCCCTCGGTCACATGGAGCACCTGGCCGTGCGGGTGGCGGTGCCAGGCGGTGTGCGAGCCGGGCGCGAAGTGCACGCTGAACATCCGCAGCCGGGAAGGGAGTCGGGGCGCCGCGATCTCGTCGAGCCATACGGTGCCGGTGAAGTGCTCGGCCGGACCGGCCTGGGTGTCGGGGCGTTGCCGGGTGATGTGCACGTATGACCGTTCCTTGGTGGGGAGTTGACGGGAGTGACGGGGGCCCGTCATCCGGTGGCGGGGGCCGGCGCCAGCAGGGAGAGCAGGCCGCGCACCCCCGCGTCGAACGCCTCGGGGGAACCGGAGGCGCGGGCCAGGACGTAGCCGCCCTGAACGGTGGCCACCACGGTCGAGGCGATCTCGCGCGGCACCACGGGCACCGCGAACTCGCCCCGGTCCAGGCCCTCTTGGACGATCGCGGCGAGCCGCTCGCGCAGCCACTCGAGCGTCTCGTCCACAGGGGCGCGCAGCTCGGCACTGGCGATGATCTCGGGGTCCATCGTGAGCCGCCCGACGGGGCAGCCGCGCAGCACGTCGCGCTCGCGCAGCAGATACGCCGAGATCCGCTCGTACGCCGTGCCGTCGCCCGAGAAGGTGGCCTCGGCCGCGGCCCGCATCTCCTCGGCCGTGCGCCGGATCGCGGCGAGGGCCAGATCCGGCTTGCCCGCGAAGTGGTGGTACATGCTGCCCTGGCCCGCGCCGGCCTGCTGCTGGATCGCCTTGGGGCTGGTGCCCCCGTAACCGCGTTCCCACAGCAGTTCCCGGGTCGCCTCGATCAGCCGTTCCGAAGTGCTCATGGGCACACTGTACATACCAGTAGGTACAGAATCCAGAGCCAGGTTGCGGGGCGGGGAGGGCGGGCCCGGGACGAGGTGCCGGAGCAGGGCGTCCGGCCCGCGGTACTCCCCGCGGGGTAGGCCGGCGGCCGCTGCCCGTACGACGACATGGCACCTCCCGGCGGCGCAGGCTCGACGTACGAACCGATCACGACCGAAGGAGTCGATCGAGATGAACACGCTCGCTCATGCGGCCGGGCCCGGACCCTGGATCTTCTTCGTCCCGCTGGTCTGGGCGGCCGTCGTCCTCACCGTCGTGACCGTGCTGCGCCGCGCCGGTCTCAGGGGGCGCCGGGGGCCGTGGCGGCCGCCCGTGGACGACCGCTCGCCGATCGCCGTGCTCGGCCGCCGGTTCGCCTCCGGCGAGATCGACGAGGAGGAGTACTGGCGGCGGATCTCCGTGCTGGAGGAGCACTTCGGGCGGGTGGTCACGGCCCCGCCGGGCAAGGGCGGCCCGGTGTGAGTCCCGCCCGGTCGCGGGGGGGGGGGGGGGGGGGGGGGGGGGGGGGGGGGGGGGCGGCGCGGGGGGGGGGGGGGGGGGGGGGTGGGTGGGGGGGGGGGGGGGGGGGGTGTGGGGGGGGGGGGGGGGGGGGCGCCCCCCCCGCCGGCGGGGGGCGGGGCGGGGGGGGGGCCCCCCCCGGGGGGGGGCCCGGGCCGCCCCCCCCCCCCCCCCCCCCCCCCCCGCGCCGGTTCGGCGCCACGGGCCCGGCCGGCCGCGCCGGTCAGCCCGCGACGGGTGACCGGGCGGCGGCGGTTGCCCGTTCGCGGGCCGGGCGCTGGGTGCGCGCCTCCCGGAACGGGGTGCCTGCCGCCGTCGCCGCGTAGGCGAGATGCGGTTTCGGGGCCGCGGCGGGGGACGGCGCGGCCAGCGTGAACCACACGGTCTTGCCCGACTCGCCCAGCGGACGCACGCCCCAGCTGTCGCTGACCGCGGCGATCAGGGCCAGGCCTCGGCCGTTGGTGGCCAGGGCCTCGGCGTCCCGCACGGCGGGCAGGGTCGGGTCGTGGTCGTGGACGGAGATGGTGAGCCGGTCGAGCAGCAGCTCGATCTCGACCGTGCACATCTTGTCCGGCTCGGCATGGCGGTGGACGTTGGTGAGCAACTCGGTGACGCCCAGCGCCGCCTGGTCTATCAATGGGTCCACATGCCAGTAGCGCAACTGCGCTGAAACGATTCTGCGGACCTGACCGATCCGCGACGGCAGGGCTTGGAGCTCCACCGTGCACTGCCTGCTTGGCTGGCTGATCACGGTTGCGACTCCCCGAATGAGGTCCGGAAGTAGCTGTCTGGTCCGGCGTTCCGCCCCGGATCTGCTCGGAGCGTCACCGCCGGTAAACCCTCAGTGATGTGACATCAGCGTGGCCCAAGGGCTGACACTCCGCAACTCGCGCCACCCAGGCCCCGCGCCCCTCAGCCGTGCGCGCCGTGCGTCGTCTGCCCGATGGCCTGCAGGAATCGCCGGGTCAGCTCCGAGCCGCGCGGGCGGTCCGGCTCCTCGCCCATCGTCAGCCGGTAGCGGGTGCCGTTGAGGCGCGCCACCGCACGGTCCTCCTTGGCGAGCCAGGGCAGCCGGGGCCGCGCCGCGCTGACCGTGTCGACCGGTGCGCTGTCGATCTCCCGCCCGTTGCTGGTGAGCAGGGCGAGCCGGCCGTCCTTGATCAGCACCTGGCCGGCCCTGGTCAGGGAACGGGTCCACCGCTCGATCCGTACGCCCTGCGCGCTGAACTCGGGTTCCGCCATGACCGTCCGGCCCCCTTCACATCGTTCCTGGTGGGCAGTCTGCACAACGTCGAGCCTACGCACCAGGGCGCGGCGGGGATCGGGTCCGGGCCAGGGCGGTCCGTCGCTCACCAGCCGCCCCACAAGCCACTCCTATGGATACCCAAAGGGAACGTTTGTGCAGGTGAGAGCGGTATTGTCGAGTACAGGGACGGCTCGCGAAACCGACGAGGAGTGGCATGGAAACCATCGATGTGGACCGCAGCGATCCGGAGTACCGCGCCTGGCTGAAGGAGGCCGTGCGCAAGGTCCAGGCCGATGCCAACCGCTCCGCCGACACCCACCTCCTGCGCTTTCCCCTCCCGGAGGCCTGGGGCATCGACCTCTACCTCAAGGACGAGTCGACGCACCCCACCGGCAGCCTCAAGCACCGCCTCGCCCGCTCACTGTTCCTGTACGGCCTGTGCAATGGCTGGATCCGGCCCGGCAAGCCCGTCATCGAGGCGTCCAGCGGCTCGACCGCCGTGTCCGAGGCATATTTCGCCAAGCTGATCGGCGTCCCGTTCATCGCCGTCATGCCGCGCACCACCAGTGCCGAGAAGTGCCGTCTGATCGAGTTCCACGGCGGCCAGTGCCACTTCGTCGACGATTCGATGAAGATGTACGAGGAGGCCGCGGCGCTGGCCGCCGACACCGGCGGCCACTACATGGACCAGTTCACCTACGCGGAGCGGGCCACCGACTGGCGCGGCAACAACAACATCGCCGAATCGATCTACCAGCAGCTGAAGTTGGAGCGCTACCCCGAGCCCGCCTGGATCGTCGCCACGGCCGGCACGGGCGGCACCTCGGCGACCATCGCGCGCTATGTGCACTACATGCAGCACGACACCATGATCTGCGTCCCCGACCCGGAGAACTCCTGTTTCTTCGACGGCTGGACCAACAACGACCTGCTGGCCTCCAGCGACTGCGGCTCGCGCATCGAGGGCATCGGCCGGCCCCGCATGGAGCCCAGCTTCGTGCCCGGCGCCATCGACCGGATGATGAAGGTGCCGGACGCGGCGAGCGTCGCGGCGGTGCGCGCCCTGGAGAAGGCCATCGGCCGCAAGGCGGGCGGCTCCACCGGCACCGGCCTGTGGAGCGCGCTGCGGATCGTCGCCGAGATGGTCGCCGAAGGCCGCACCGGCAGCGTCGTCACCCTGCTCTGCGACCCCGGCGACCGCTACCTCGACAAGTACTACTCCGACTCCTGGCTCACCGAGCAGGGCCTGGACATCGAGCCGTACGCCAAGACGCTCGACACCTTCCTGGCGACCGGCGCCTGGGCCGTCCGCTGACCGGGACGGAACAGGACGTTCTGCCCGTGCGGCGGTCCCGCGCGCGTGCCAGGGTGACGTCATGGACACGCGCCCGGTAGTCGTCGCCGTAGACGGATCCGACCACAGTCTGCGGGCCCTGGAGTGGGCCATTCCGGCCGCTCGCAGACGGGCCGCCGAGCTGGTGATCGCGCACGTCCTGCCCGACCACACCCAGCTCTGGACGGCCCGCCGCTCCACGCTCGGACCGGGCCCCGCGCTCAACGACCCGGTGACGGACCGCATCCGCGCCGCGCTCTCAGGGCGCGACCAGCTGCCCGCGGTGCGCTTCGACTCCCTGGAGGGCGAGGTGGCCGACGCGCTGCACACCCTCGGTGCGACGGCCGCGATGCTGGTGATGGGCTCGCGCGGGCGCGGCGGATTCGCCAGCCTGCTCCTCGGCTCCAACAGCCTGGCCGTGGCCACCCGGGCGCCCTGCGCCGTGGTGGTGGTCCCGCGCCTGGCCCGTACCGGCGACGACGAGCGGACCACCGGCCGGGTCGTGCTCGGGCTCAACCTCGGCGACACCGTCGACGAGGTGATCGGCTTCGCCTTCGAGGAGGCCGACGCCCGGGGCGTCCCGCTCCAGGTGCTCTCCGCCTACCCGGCCACGCCCCCGGCCGCCCTCATGGTCGCGGGCGAGTTCCCGCCCGGCCGCCTCGACGCGGATCAGTACGAGCCCACCGAGCGGGACGTGCGGCGCGAACAGGCCGACCGGATCCGCCCCTTCAGGGACCGCTTCCCCGCGGTCGAGGTCGACACCGTGCTCGCGCCCGCGGACGCCGCGGGCCATCTCGTGGACGCCTCGGCCTCGGCCGCGCTCATCGTGGTGGGCCGCCACCGCCGGCGGCTCAAGCCGGGCTCGCTGCTCATGGGCTCGGTGGCCCACGCGGTGCTGCACCACGCCGAGTGCCCGGTGGCCGTGGTCCCCGTGCGGGACGACGGCTGAGCCGGGGCGGCGACCGGGACACGACGGACTTTCGGTACGGCCCGGCGGGCGGGTGCCGCTCTGGCCACGGAGCGGTCCGAAAGCGGCGCCGACCGCTCAACTGCCGCCCGCACCGGCGAGGTTGAGCCAATCCAGCGTTGACCCGCAGTTTGCCCCCGGCGGTGGATCCGCTGTCTACGGTAGGAAAGATCCACCGAACGGCGCGGGAAAGCACGGGGAGCTGTCATGCCATCTGTACTGATCGTCGGCGGGGGACTGGTGGGTCTGACCGCCGCCCTGTGCCTGCAGCACCACGGGGTCGACCACGTCCTCGTGGAACGCGACACCGAGCCCACGGTGCTGCCCCGCTCGCGCGGCATGCACACCCGCGCCGTCGAGATCTTCCGGCAGCTGGGAGTCGAGGACGCCGTCCAGGCCGCGAGCGCCTCCGCCCTGAAGATGGGCCGGTTCGGGGGCGCCCGCAGGGGCCGGAGCATCGCGGACTCCGAGGCGCTCGACCTGAGCCACGTCTTCGCGAGCGGCGCCATGGTCGGTGTGGACGAGAGCCCCTGCGCGTTCTGCTTCTGCCCGCAGGTCCTGCTCGAACCCGTCCTGCGCGACCTGGCCGAGCAGCGCGGCGGCGACATCCGCTTCGGCACCGAACTCACCTCCTTCCGTCAGGACGGCGACGGCGTCACGGCCACCCTCACCGACCGCGCCACCGGCGCCACCAGCACCGTGCACGCCGACTACCTGCTCGCCACCGACGGCGCGGGCAGCCCCGTGCGGACGGCACTCGGCATCACCAGCACCACCCGCCCCGCCACCCACCACTACCTCAACCTCTACTTCCGCGCCGACCTCACCGAGCTGGTGCGCGACCGCACCTTCAGCCAGTGCGAGATCGCCGGACCTGAGGTGTCCGGCCTCTTCCTGGCCAAGAACAACACCGACGAGTGGTCCTTCCACCTCGCCTACGACCCGGCCCGCGAAAGCCCGGCGGACTACCCCGACGAGCGCTGCCTGGCCCTGCTGCGCACCGCCGTCGGCGCCGCCGACCCCGCGCTCCGCATCGACCTGATCGCCCGCGGGGTGTGGGACACCGGCACCGCGGTCGCCGACGCGTACCGCGACGGCCGGGTCCTGCTCGCCGGGGACGCCGCCCACCGGCACGCTCCCTGGGGCGGCTTCGGCGCCAACACCGGCATCGCCGACGTGCACAACCTGGCGTGGAAGCTGGCCGCCGTCCTCGACGGCACGGCGCCGGACGCGCTCCTGGACACCTACGAGGCCGAGCGCCGCCCGCGCGGCCTGCTCGTCGCCGAACAGGCCTGGCTGCGCACCGACTTCCTCGCCCGGTACGCCATCCGCACCGCGGACAACGCCGATGCGCTCGACCGCCAGCTCGGCACCGGCGAGATCATGACCCGCTACCGGTACGCCTCCGCCGCCGTGCGCGGGGCGCCGGGTGGCGACACGGTCGACGTGCTCCGTGGCCAGAGCGGCACCCGCGTACCGCACCTGTGGCTCGACCGCGACGGAACCCGGGTGTCCACGCTCGACCTGTCCGGCCCGGGCTTCGCACTGCTCGTCTGCGGAGACGAGCGGGAGCGCTCGGCGTGGGACGAGGCGGCCGGGGGTTCTGATGTGACGGTGCATCACATAGTTCGCGGCGAGGCGGAGTTGAGCGAGCGTGAGGATGCGCTCCGCGTCGCGGGGACCCCGGCCTTCGGCAAGGGGGTACTCCTTGACGCCGAGGGTGCCTGGCCCGGCCTGGTGGGGCTGTCCGCGCGGGGTGGCGCGCTCCTCGTCCGCCCGGACGGGTTCGTCGCCGCGCGCTCCGACGAAGGGCTCACGCCGGCGACGCTGGGCAGCGTCCGGCACTCCGTCATGGGGCGCTGAATGCGCGGAAGGTGATCGCCTGACGCTCCGTCATGAGGCGCTGGAAGTACGGGAGTCGACCGCGGTCAGGGCTTGGACGCTCCGGTCAGATGGCGGTCCAGATTGCGCATCGCGCCCCGGAAGGACCGGCCCACTCCCGGCCGCGCCGCCCGCATCGACAGGCGGAACAGGGCGGGCCCCGCGCTCGCCATCGTCCAGCGCACGGCCGTGCCCGAGCCGTCCGGAGTGAGCCGCCAGTCCTCCACCATGGCCGTGACGCCGGGGGAGTTGGTCTCGTCGATCCGGTACGCATAGCGCCGTCCCGGATCCCTCGCCATGATCGTCTCGCGGAAGAACACCCCGCCGCGCAGCCTGACTTCGCGTCCGGCGCCGCCGTCCAGGGGCCGGGCGGCGGTGACCGACGAGAACCAGGCGGGAGTGTCGGCGACGTCTTCGGCGAGCGCCCGGTAGACGTCCCCGGGCGCGGCCGAGAGGCGGGTCGCGAACACCAGGCGGACCGGCGCCGACTCGGCGAAGTCGAGTTCCACTGACCTGAGTCGGCGAGCCATGACGCGAACCTCCGGGTGGCCGGGTGTGCGGAGCCCCGCATCCGGGGGCGCGGGAAGCCCGCACACCATAACGGGCCGGCCGTCAGATGTCTGCGGCGCCGTCGCCGCCGTCCCCGTTCTCGCCCGCCACCACGACGTCCCGCAGGTGCTCGGTCATCTCCGCGCGGCAGCCCTCGGTCAGGCCCGCGTCCGTCACCAGGGAGTCCACCTGGTCGAGGGAGGCGAACGAACTCAGGCCCACCGTGCCCCACTTGGTGTGGTCCGCCACGACCACGACCCGCCGGGCCGACTGCACGAACCGCCGATTGGTCTCCGCCTCCGCCAGGTTGGGCGTGGAGAGCCCGGCCTCCACCGAGATGCCGTGCACCCCGATGAACAGGACGTCGAAGTGGAGCGAGCTGATCGCGGCGTCCGCGACCGGCCCCACCAGGGTGTCGGACAGCGTGCGCACCCCGCCCGTGAGGACCACGGTGGCCGCCCCCGGGCGCGGCCCCGCCGCGGCGGCCGAGCGCTGGGCCGCGTGGAAGACGTCGGCGACCTGCACCGAATTGGTCACCACCGTCAGCTCGGGCACGTCCACCAGCCGCTGCGCCAGCGCGTACGCCGTGGTGCCGCCGGCCAGCGCGATGGCGCTGCCGGGCACCGCCATCCTGGCCGCCTCGCGCGCGATGTCCTGCTTGGCGCTGAGTTCGAGGGTCGACTTCGCCTCGAAGCCCGGTTCGTGCGCCGTGGCCTCCGCGACGGGCACCGCCCCGCCGTGCACCTTCTCGATCACGCCCTGGCGCGCGAGCGCGTCCAGATCGCGGCGGACCGTCATGTCCGAGACGTTGAGCCTGCGGGTGAGTTCATTGACCCGGACCCCGCCCCGCCGCCTGACCTCGTCCAGGATCAGCGCACGACGCTGCTCCGCGAGCAGATTCTGGTGGTCGTTCACTGCCGGGCCGGCCCCTTCCACTACGTCGAACACACTCGCCGGGCACATCTGCACGCCCGGCTGCGGACACCCCATCCTGTCACGGGGAGATTCCGTGAGAGCACTGCACCGGGGCACCCCGATCCGCGATCCTGAGGATCCGTGCCGTCCCCCGCCACCCGGCGCCGCCGATCCTGCCACCACGAGAGCGAGTCGCAGAAGTGTCCCGTGCCACGCCCCTCGTCCCGGCCGGTGCCGCCACCGTCGAGAGCGCAGGACCCGCCCTCGAACTCCTGGTGCACGGCGTCGGCGGCACCACCCCGCAGGAGATGCTCGACGACCCGCGCACCGTACGCGTCACCGGCGACGGCACCGCGGCGATCCACCGGCGCGCCGAGGACGCCGACGCCGAGGCGCACCCCGAGCGCTACCGCGACCGCCCGGTGCCCGAGGCCTACGTCTGGTGCAACCTGACCTCCGGCAACAGCGCCCGCGCCCTGTGGCTGCTCCTGCTGCCCTTCATGGTGATCAACCTCGCGCACTGGATGCGTCCCCCCGCCAGGGAACCGCGCTGGGCGATCCGGCTGTACGGGGTGCTGGTGCGGCTCGTCGCGCTCAGCCTCACCGTGCTGCTCGTGGCCGCCGCCTGCGAGGTCGCGCTCGACCTCACCGCCTGGCAGTGCGCCGGCTCACCGTCCTGCTCGCGCTCCTGGTCCTGGCTCGGGTTCGCCTCGGTCGCCCACCACGGCTGGTGGTCGCAGCCCGGCCGCCGCCTCGCCCTCGCCGCCCTCGCGCCCGCGGGCCTGACCGCGCTGCTCTGGTACCTCTCCAACCGCACCTGGAGTGCGTACGAATCCCAGCAGCCGCTCAACGCCGACCCAGCGGACGACGCCACCGAAGCCGCCCGGCCCGCCTTCAGCCGTCCCGGGTTCTGGTACGGCAGGCGCCTGGTGGCCCGGCTGCGCGCCGCCCACACCGCCGCCGGATTCCTGACCACCGCCCTCGGCGTCACGGTCGCCGCCGCCCGCCACGACCGCGCGTCCGACAGCGCCGTCCTGGACACCGCAGGGCTGCTCCTGGAGGCAACTCTGGGGTGCGCGGCGGTGGTTGTGGTGGCGGTGGTGTGCAAGCGGGGGCGGACCGAGTCGCATCTCGACGAGCGCGTCGACCGGGCCATCACCGCCTGGCTGCCCTCGTGCGCGCTCGCCCTGCTCGGCTGCGCCGTGGTGTACGCGGCGTGGGACCGGCCCGCCTGGGTGTCCTCGGCCGGCACCCTGCCGGGCGACCGCTCCTTCGGCTTCCTCGCCCTTACGCAGGGCGTACTGGTGGTGGCCCTCGCCGTGGTGGCCGCCGTGCTGTGCCGGCGGGCGCCCGGTGAACGCACCGCCTTACGGGGGCTCGGCGGTCCCGCCGTGGCCATGCTGGCCTGTGCGCTCGGGGGAGTGATGACCGGCGGTGTGGCCCAGCGCGTCGCCGACTGGGTGGACCACGGCGCCACCCCGGGCATGGACCGCTCGGCCTACCACGGCCCGCCCCCGCTGCTCACCTGGCAGGCCTCGGTGATCCCGGCCTTGATCGCCCTGCTCGTGCCCGTCGTGCTGTACTTCGCCGTCCGCACCTGGCGCACCGCACGCGCCGACGCGCCGCGCGTGGAGGCCGACTATCCGACCGAACGGCCCGACGCAGCCCGCACCCGCCGCATCGCCGCCGCCCGCGCCATGGCCGCCCTCACCGACCGCGCGCCGCTCTTCCTCGGCATCGTCTCCGGTGCCTCGCTGCTCCTCGGGGCGGCCGCCCTCGCGGGCGCCTGGTGGACCAGCGAAGTGCCGGCCAGGGCCGCCGACGCCGCGCCCGGGCCGGTCGACTTCGGCGCCGACGCCGCCCAGTCGCTCGGATCCTGGTGCACCGGCTTCGGCTTCCTGCTCTTCGTCACCTGGGGCCGGCGCGCCTACAAGGACGCCGCGGCCCGCCGCACCGTCGGCATCCTGTGGGACGTCGGCACGTTCTGGCCGCGCGCCGCCCACCCCTTCGCGCCCCCCTGCTACGCCGAGCGCGCGGTGCCCGACCTCGCCTGGCGGATGAACACCTGGACCGCGCGCACCGGGGGCCGCCTGGTGATCTCCGGGCACTCCCAGGGCAGCGTGCTCGCGGCGGCCGCCGTCTGGCAACTGCCCGCGGGCACCCGGCGCCGGGTCGCGCTGCTCACCTACGGCTGTCCCGTGGAGCGCCTGTACGGGCGCTGGTTCCCGGCCTACTTCGGCCCCGGCCCGCTCACCGCCCTGCACCAGGAGGTGCACTGCTGGCGGAACCTGTGGCGGGCCACCGATCCGATCGGCGGGCCGGTGCGGATCGGCGGGGACATCGACCGGGGCCCGCTGCTCGACCCCGTCGCCTACGGCCGCACCACTGCGCACCCGCTGCCCGCGCCGGTCCTGGGGCACTCCGACTACCAGGCCGACCCCGCCTTCGCCCGTGAACGCGCCCTGCTGCTGGCCGAGTTGGCGAACGGATTGCCCAAGCAGCGTACGGATCAGAGCGGTTCGGGCAGGTCGTCCGGGTAGAGCAGGGTCAGGTCGTCGGTGCTGGCGTCGGCCAGCTGGGCGACCCGGCCCGCATGGCGCTCCACCATCGACTCGAACGTCTGGCGCGCGGTGCGCCCGTTGCCGAACGCGGCGCCCCTGGGCAGCACCGTGAAGTACTTCACGAGGCACTCCGCGGTGCCCGGGCCGAGCCGGTACTCGTGTTCGTCGGCCTGCTGCTCCACGATGCGCAGCAGCTCCTCGGCGGAGTAGTCCGAGAATCTGATGGTGCGTGAGAAGCGGGACGCCACACCGGGGTTGACGCTGAGGAAGCGCTCCATCTCCGCGGTGTACCCGGCGACGATCACCACCACCGCCTCCCGGTGGTCCTCCATCAGCTTCACCAGGGTGTCGATGGCCTCGCGCCCGAAGTCACGGCCCGAGTCCTCGGGGGACAGGGCGTACGCCTCGTCGATGAACAGCACACCGCCGCGCGCCCGGTCGAAGGCCTCCTGGGTGCGGATCGCGGTCGAGCCGATGTGCTCACCGACCAGGTCGACCCGGGAGACCTCGACGAGATGGCCGCGCTCCAGGACCCCGAGGGAGGCCAGGATCTCCCCGTAGAGCCGGGCCACGGTGGTCTTTCCGGTGCCGGGGGAGCCGGTGAACACCAGATGGCGGCGGGCCGAGGCGGCCTTGAGCCCGGCCTGCTGCCGCCTGCGGCCCACCTCGATCATGTCGGTGAGCGCCCGCACCTCGCGCTTCACGCTGTCCAGGCCCACCAAGGTGTCCAGCTCGCCGAGCACGGCGCCCGAACTGCGCGCGGGCTCGGCCACGGAGTCCGCCGCGTGCCCGCTCGCGGCGGGCTCGACCGCGCGTTGGCCGGGCACCGCGGACAGCAGGCCCATGGTCTGCGTCGCGCTCTGCACGGCGGGCGGTTCGGGAGTGCCCGGCCGTGCGCCGCTCTCGTCGCTGGTGCAGTCCTCGACCACCGCGCCGTCCTCCGAGAACTCATAACCCCGGCGCGCACAGCGCTCGGTGCGGCAGCGCGTCAGTGTCGTGCGACAGCCGTCGATGACGTGGAAGCCGAAGCCGCCGCTGCCGGTCACCCGGCAGGCGTGGAAGGTGCCGCGGCCCTCGGCGGAGACGTAGAACCCCGCTTCGGCCGGCGAGGTGACGGTGACCCGCTCGATGCGCGGGTCGGCGCCCTTGGTCACGATGACCCCGGTCTGCGCGCCGTCGATGGTGCAGCCCGCGAGCGTGCCCCCGCTGCCGTGGTCGCGGAACCAGGCGCCGGTGGAGGCCTCCCGGATCCGGCAGTCGTCGAGCTGCGCGGTGGCGCCGTCGCTGACGGACACGGCGGTGTTGCGGACCTGCGTCAGGTCGCTGTCCACCACATCGGCGCGCGAACCGCGGTCGAGCACGAAGATCGCGTCCGGTACGTCATGGACGCGGCAGCCCTCCAGGACGGCGGCCGCGCCGTCGCTGACCCACACCGCCGGATAGTCGCCCGTGCTCTCGTGGATCTCGCACTGGTTGGCGTCGACCCGGGTGCCCGGGTCCCACACCGAGAGGCCGTTGCGCCCGAAGCGGCGGACCTTGGTGCGGGTCAGCGTCAGGACCGCGCGCGAGCGCAGGTCGACCGCGTTCTCCGGGATGTCGTGGATGTCGCAGTCCGCGAGCGTGAGCACCGCGTCCGTGTCGAGGGTGATGCCGTCGGCGGAGGTGCGGTGCACCGTGCAGTCGGTCAGCTGGGCCGAGGCCCGCGAGGCGATCTGCACGCCGGCGCCCTTGACCTCGTACACCTCGCAGCCGAGCGCCTCGAGACCGCTGCCCTCACCGCTCACGGCCAGCCCGGCCCCACCGGAGTGGTGCACCCGGCAGCGCTCCAGGCGGGGGTGTCCGGCGCTGTGCACCGAGACCCCGGACTGCCCGGCCGCGACGACCTCGCACTCCTCGAACAGGCCGCCCGCACCGTCGAAGACGCCGATGCCGACACCGCCCGGGTTGTCGACCGTGCAGCGCCGCACCGTCGGCCGGGCCCCGCCGCGCACCTCGATGCCCACCGCGGAACGCGTCACCACCCGCAGGTCGACGAGCTCGGGCGCACCGTCCTCGACGAGGAGCGCGGGGGCCGCCGCGTCCTGCCCCTCCAGATACAGGTCCCGCACCGTGGCGGAGGCGCTCACCGTCAGGGCCACGCCGTCCGCCGGAGCGATCCGGACGGAGCCGACGGCGCCCTCGGGACCGCGCAGCGTCACCGAGCGGCGCAGAACGAGATTCTCCCGGTACGTGCCGGGGGCGATGGTCAGCACGTCGCCGTCGCCCGCGGCCTCAAGCGCCGCGGCCAAGGAGGCGTACTCACCCGTGCGGCGGCGCCACCGCGACGTGCCCGTGTGCGTCACCTGGACCGTGCCCTGAGCCATCGTGCTGCCGTGCCCCCACCTCGTGCGTGCGTCATCGCACCCACCTCGACCGTGACCTCGTGCGTGTGCGACTGGTGGTCCACCGTAGCGCGCGCGGCGCCGATGGGTTGACCGGTCAGCTGCCCGCGCCGGTACGGCCCCAGTCCGGACCGTATCGGGCCCACGCGCGGTCCAGCCGCGCATACCGCCGCCGTATCAGCTGTCCTACGGCCAACCGCCGTATGCCCTCCGCCAGTCCGACGGCGGCCGCGGCCGCGCACAGACCCGAGAACACCGCGTGCGTATCGGCCGCGGCCCGGGCCATCGGGTGCGGCACCGGACGGCCGTGGTCGTCCGTCCACAGCCGGAACGTGGCGCCGGGAGCGGGCGACTTCACCGGCGCCCACAGCGTGCCGCTGTGCGAACTGCCGTCGTGCGCCGTCCAGTTGGCGACCACCCTGGTGCGGGCGACATGGCCCGGCGGGCCGTCCGGCTGGGAGAAGTCCCCGCGCTGCTCGGCCCGGCTCACCACCACCGCGGCCGTCGGATGCCGGTGCAGGCGCTGCTCGGCGACGGCCTGCCGCAGCGAGGCGTCGGTGCGCCAACCGCACAGCACCCCGATCGCGGGGGCGGCGAACAGCATGAGGGCCAGGGTGACGAGCGCGATCCAGGCCTCCGCGCGATCGGTCGCACGGCACAGCGGATTGTGCCGCCAGCGCCACACGCCCGCCATCGCTCGCACGATCACGCACCCCTTCGAGCCTCGGACCGTCCCGGCCGGGACGGCATACGCGCCGGCGGCCACGAACAGGGACCTGGGCCGTCCGGCCCGACCTGTCCAACGCGTCCGCCCTCCAAAGGAGTTCCCGCGTGCGGCGGAGCCATGCCCGAGGACCGGGAGCCGTGCCGTCGCGCCGGGGTCAGGCGAGCACCCTCATCGGGTCGCCCACGCGGAGGGTGCCGGTGTTCTCCGGGATCACCAGGACCCCGAACGCCAGCGCCTTGCCGATCCTGCGATGCCGGGCGAGCGTGCGCAGCGGCTCCTTGCCGCGCTCTGCGCCGGCCTGGTCGGTGGTCGTGATGATGCAGCGTCCGCACGGCTTGGCCACCCGGAAGGAGACCTCGCCGATCGAGATCCGCGACCAGTCGTCCTCGGCCCACGCCACCGTCCCGTCGAGGACGACATTGGGGCGGAACCGGTTCATCGGCAGCGGCCCCTCCTCGGGGTGCGCGCCCTCGGCGATCAGCGCGTTGAGGGCGTCGAGCGAGGCGCTCGTCGCGATCTGGAGCGGGAAGCCGTCGGCGAAGCTGACCGTCTCGCCGTTCGGCGCGTAGTCGGCGTCGATCGTTCTGCGCCGGGCCGGGTCGTCGAGGTGCATCAGCCGGACCTCGGTGCCCAGGTAGTCGCTGAACCACGCGTGCGCGGCGTCCCCCGCGGCCACCGCCTTGAACTTGGTGCCGAACAGCGTGACGCCCGTGGCGGCCATCGGCTCCGGCGGCTCGACGACCAGATCGGCGCGCCCGGGCGCGGACAGGCGCACGCCCCCGCCCGGCAGTGTGGCGGCACTGCTCAGGGCGAGACGCGGCCGTTCGCGTTGCGTGACGGCCGTGCCGTCCGTGTCCACCAGCATCCAGCGGCGGTCCCCGGCGAGCCCCCATGGCTCGACCACCGCTTGTGCCGCGTCGTGTCCCCCGACCGACTTGACGGGATGGATGTGCATCCCCTGGACGACCGCGTCGAATTCGCTCTTCATGAGGTCATCCTGCCAGCCGTCCTGACCACTGGTCGGGGCGGCCGGTTCCGCGACGGATCAGTAGCCGGTGCCCTGGTAGGGCCGGTTGTACGGATCCTCGTAGGCGGCGGGCGCCGGCCGGGGCGCGGCGGGCCGCATGGCCTCGTACCCGGTGCTCATCGGACGCTGCGGCATCGCCTGCTGGCCCTGGTAGCCGCGCGGGGCCGAGGGCTGCTGCGGGATGTAAGGGGCGGGCGCGTGCTGGAGCGGCATCGGCTGCTGCGCCTGCTGCTGGTATCCGTACGACGAGGCGTAGGACGGGTTGTACTGCGAGGGGGCGGCCGGCAGGGCGGGCAGGGCCGACGGCAGCGCCGGCAGGTGGTTGCTGCCGGTGTCGTAGAGGGAGGGCACTCGGATCGGGGCGATCTGAGGCGTACCCCGTTCTGCGACGAGGGAGTCGTAGATGGGGGTGTCCGGGAAGAACGGCGCGGAGTAGTAACCGCCGCCATAGGTGGAGCGGGGGGAGGTCATGGCACATAAGTTAAGCCCACGATGTGGCCGTTGGGGAGTCCCAATCTCCGCGTCATCCGATATGCGCCGCTTTTGCCGTTCTGACCTGGCGAAACATCGCGAACGGGGCTGTCGCGCACGGGGGTTCTCCGGCGGGCTCCGTGTTTACGAACCGTGCCCGGAGAGCTACGAACCGCGATGCCCCGCGGCGTGCTCCGCACCCCGTTCGCGGCCTTGTCGTGGCCCGGTGCCGGGGGCCCGTTTCAGCCATGCCCGGTACGGGGCGGCGACACGGGAGCGGGCGGTTGTGGCATCGTGGTGGAACCGGCCCGCCTGGCTCCCCCGTCCTGGCGGGCCGGCCTCGTGCTCAGGCCGCGTCCCGGTGTTCGGCGAGCGCCTGACGGCGGACGCGGGCACAGGTCCGGGTGATCAGCCGGGACACGTGCATCTGGGAGATGCCGAGTTCACCGGCTATCTCGTTCTGGGTCTTGTCCTGGAAGAAGCGCATGTAGAGGATCTGCGACTCGCGCTCCGGCAGGGCGCGCAGCGCGGGCTTGACCGCCTCGCGGTCGACGGCGATGTCGTAGCCCGGGTCCGTCGTGCCGAGGCCGTCCACCAGCGACATCCCCTCGCCGTCACCGGCGCTCGCGCTCTCGGCCCCCAGGGACAGGCTCCGGAACGACTCGATGGCCTCCAGGCCGTCGCGCACCTCGTCCTCCTCCAGGCCGCAGGCGGCGGCGAGTTGGGGGACGGTCGGCTCGCCCGCCTGGCCGGCCAGCAGTTCACTTCTCGCTACGCGGACCTTGTTGCGCAGCTCCTGGACGCGGCGCGGCACGTGGACGGACCACAGCGCGTCGCGGAAGTGGCGCTTGATCTCGCCGTTGATGGTGGGGATCGCGTACGCCTCGAACGCGCCGCGCGCCACCTCGTAGCGGTCGACGGCCTTGACGAGGCCCATCGCCGCGACCTGGCACAGATCCTCGAGGTCGGCACCCCGATTCCGGTACTTCCCGGCCAACCGCCGTGACATGGGCAGCCATTGGGCGACGAGGTCGTCGCGCAGGGCGTCGTGTTCGGGGCCGGCGTCGAGCGCGTGGAGGCGGCGGAAGGCCGCCGTGGTCCGGGGGGCGTCGTGGTGATCGCGCTTGTGTGACATGGCGGTTGCCATGAGGGGGCTCCTGCACGTCGGTGGGGCTGGGTGCCCGCGATCGGCCCTGGTGGGCGTCGTGGCGGGCCCGTTGGCGGACACGCCCAGGGCACAGCTGTCCTGTGGGCGTGCCTCCGGTCCGAAGCACGAGGTGCGCCTGCCCTGGCCTTCACGGGGCAAACGGTCGGGCGCCCCGGCAATGTCCGACGGCCCGTGAAAAGGCACCCGGGCAAGGGCGTTGGGCCCCACCGGCCCCGGGAGCGGCCGGCCGCCGCTCGGGGCCCGTCACCCCCGTCTGCGGCGGACGACGAGCAGCGCACGGTCGTCCACATGGCCCGTCAAGCTGTCGCCGCCTTGTGTCATGAGGGCGTCCGCGATCCGGGCGAGGGGCGCCCCGCGCAGCCGGGAAGTGGTGTCGCAGACGGCTGCGAGGCCGGTGTCGACCGGCAGTTGAGGCCCTTCCACCAGTCCGTCCGTGACCAGGGTCAGCAGGTCTCCCGGCGCCAGCGCGAACGCCGATACGGGGAACGTGTTCCGGGCGAGCACACCGAGCGGCGGCCCGCCCGGATATTCGCGGACCCTCGCCCCGCTCCGCGCGGAGTGCACCAGGGGAACGTGCCCCGCCCGCGCCGTCTCGACCCGGCCGTCCGGGGTGAGCAGGGCGTACAGGCAGGTCGCGAACACCGGCAGCCGCATCTGGAGCATGAGGTCGTTGGTGCGGGCCAGCACCCGGTCCGGAGCCGGCTCCTGCCAGGCGTAGGCGTGCATCGCGGTGCGCACCTGCCCCATCAGCGCGGCGGCCTGCACGTTGTGGCCCTGGACGTCACCGATGATGCAGGCCGTGCTGCCGTCCGGCAGCGCGACCACGTCGTACCAGTCGCCGCCGACGTCCAGGCCCTGGTGGGCGGGGCTGTAACGGGCCTCGATCTCGTAGCCGAGCGCGTCCGGCAGGGTGACGGGGAGCAGATTGCGCTGCACGGTGGCGGCCAGCTCGCTGCGCGCGGACTGCAGCCGGATGCGCTCCCACGCCTGCCCGGCGACGTCCGCCATGACGCCCGCCAGGGTGCGTTCCTGGTTCGACAGGTCGTGCGGCCGGTCGAAGGTGACGACCCAGCCGCCGAGCGGGGACGCGCCCTGGCCGCGCAGCGGGATCATGACGAACGACTCGGCGGCGGTCGCGTCCAGCAGGCCGTGGGCCTGCGGCCAGGAGCGCCGGTAGTCGTCCCGGGTGGCGATGAACAGCGGGGTGCCGGTGCGGATGGCCTCGGTCAGCGGCTTGGGGGCGTCCAGCGGCAGGCCGTGCAGGGAGCGCGCGAGCGCCGGATCGATCCCGTCGCCGAACGTCACCCGCAGCCTGCCCTCCTCGACGAACGCCAGCAGCGTGCCGTTCCCGCCGAACGCGGGGGCCACCTTGTTCAGGATCGCCGCCGTCAGCTCGTCCTCCGTCGCGGCGGCCACGAACGCCGCGGCGAGCTGCTGCACCAGGTCGCCGCGGCGCCTGGCGGCGGCGTGCGCCTTGAGGAGCGACTGGTGGCGCTCCACGGCCGCGGTGGTGTTGGTCGTCGTCCCCACCACCCGCCGGCTCCCGTCGAAGCCGAAGCGCACCATCCGGGCCAGGGTGCGCAGCCAGTTCGGCCGGCCGTGCTCGTCCTGCATCCGGAAGTCGACGTCGACCTGCTCGGTCTCTCCCTTGCGCAGCGCCCAGAACGAGTCCTCCACGCGGCCCACGTCCTCGGGATGGACCAGGGCGAGCAGTTCGGCCAGCGACATGCTGCCCCCGGGGCCGAGGCCGTTGTAGAGCCGCTCCCCGTCGAGCCAGCCGAACGTGTCGCTCGACTCGTCGTAGACCCACAGGGAGTGGTCCGCCAGCACGGTCATGGAGCGCAGCGCCTCCCAGTGCAGCCACTCGCCCTGCTCCTGCTCCTCGATCTCCACCAGCAGGGCCCGGCCGCCGTCGCACCGGGTCAGCCCGCGCGCCGACGTCATGCAGACGACCGCGCCGTCCGGCTGGGCGTACTCGATCGGCTGCCGGTAGGTGCGCCCGCCGCCGCGCGAGGCGTCCAGGAGCAGCTGGCGCGAGATGGCGACGCTGCCCGGCGCGAGGAGGTCGCCGAAGCGCGACCGCCCCGTCCCGCCGGCGAGCAGGACGGCCCGGGCCCGGGGGCTGGCCCGGATCACCTCGGCCGCCCCCGGCTCGGCCGCGGGCGAGAGCAGCACCCACATGCCGTCACCACGCAGCGCCTCGCGGTGGGGGCAGGCTGGGGCGATGGTCTGAGCGCACATGGAGGACACCGGTCTTGATCACAGGAAGGGGCAGGACGTTGAGCGGGCGGGTCGGCGAGCGGGCGGTTGTTGAGCGGGTGGGTCGGCGAGCGGGCAGTTGTCGAGCGGGCGGGTCAGGGAAGGGGTAGGTCAGTGAGTGGGCGGGGCACTCGGCGGGCGGGTCTTCCATCCCAGCCGACCGCCGCCCCCGGCGAGAGCCGCGAAAGTCCCCATCTGCGGGGCGAAGGTCCCCGACGGACCGTCACCTTGTGCGACTTCCCGCGCCGCCCTCCGGGGAGGTAACCCGGGAACCCGGGCCCGGCGTCCGATCGGGCATTAGGTTGACGTACAGAAGATTCCGGGGCACCACGACGCGTGATGGGGGAGAGCATGTCCATGCTTAAAGGAGCCAACGTTCCGGTGCCGGCGCACTCGGTACGCATCGAACTCGCCTGGCGGACCGGCCCCGGTGTCCCCGACGTCGACGCCTCGGCGCTGCTGCTGACCGGCGGCCGGGTGCGCTCGGACGCCGACTTCGTCTTCTACAACCAGCCCGCCCATTCTTCGGGCGCCGTACGCCACGAAGGCAAGCGCTCGGGGCCCGGCGCCGTGACGGACACCCTCTACGTCGACCTGGCGCGGGTGGAGCCCGCGGTCGAGCGCGTGGTCCTCGCGGCCTCCGCCGACGGCGGCACCTTCGGGCGGGTCCCCGGGCTCGGCATCCGCGTCCTGGACGCGGCGGGCGGCACCGAGCTCGCCCGCTTCGACAGCCAGGACGCCACCGTCGAGACCGCCTTCATCCTCGGCGAGCTCTACCGGCGCCAGGGCGCCTGGAAGTTCCGCGCGGTCGGCCAGGGATACGACAGCGGGCTCGAAGGCCTGGCCACCGACTTCGGCATCAGCGTCGACAAGCCCCAGCAGCCGCCCGCCGCGCCGCCGAACCCGTACACACCGGCCGGCGCGTCCGGCGGGCCCACCGTGCCGCAGACCACTTGGCCGGCCGCGCCCCAGTCGCCCTACACCCCGCCCCCGGCGCCGTTCACGCCCTCGGCCCAGCCACCCGCGCGGCACACGCCGACCGCGCCGGTCCCGGCGCCGCCCACCGTCCCGACGCCCGTGCGGCTGTCCAAGGTGACGCTCACCAAGGAGGCCCCCCGGGTCTCCCTCGCCAAGCAGGGCGGCAGTTCCGGTGCGATGCGGGTCAACCTCAACTGGCAGAGCCGCAAGCAGTTCAGCGGCTGGGGGGCCAAGCTGGGACGCGCCACCGCCAACCACTCCGACCTCGACCTCGACCTGTGCGCCCTGTACGAGCTGACCGACGGCCGCAAGGGCGTCGTCCAGGCCCTGGGCAACGCCTTCGGCGCGCTCCACCAGCCCCCGTACATCCACCTCGACGGCGACGACCGCACCGGCGCCGTCGAGTCGGGCGAGAACCTCACCGTCAACCTCGACCAGAAGGACAAGTTCCGCCGACTGCTGATCTTCGTCACCATCTACGAGGGCGCCCGCAGCTTCGCCGACCTGCACGCCACCGTGACGCTCCAGCCGCAGTTCGGCGCGCCCGTCGAGTTCTTCCTCGACGAGTGCACCGTGCCCTCGACGGTCTGCGCGCTCGCCCTGATCACCAACAACGGCGGCGACCTGGTCGTCCAGCGCGAGGCCCGCTATCTGGTGCCCGCGCGCGGCGTCAGCCCGCAGCGGACCATAGACCAGGCCTACGGCTGGGGCATGAACTGGACGCCCGGCCGCAAGTGAGCGCGCCTCACGGCCGCTCGGGTGCGGCCTCGGGGCGGGCATAGGTGCGGCCCTTCCAGGCCGCACCCCGGCCGCGGTAGTGCTGCACCGCCGAGTCCACCGTCATCAGGAGATAGAGCAGCGCCGTGAACGGCAGCGCCGGGGCGAGCGCGAGCGGCTGGCGGTAGTGACGGAGCATCGGCAGATAGGTGCCGGCCATCACCAGCCAGGCGAGCCCGCCCGCCCAGGCCGCACCCCAACTCCCGCTCGCAAGGCCCGAGATGAGGGTGAGCGGCGGGGCGAGATAGACCAGCGCGAGGCCCGCGACCGTACCGGCCAGCACCAGCGGGTTGTGCCGCAGCTGGGCGTAGGCGCTGCGCGAGACCATCCGCCACAGGTCGGCCAGACGCGGATAGGGGCGCACGCTGTCCACCTGTTCCGCGAGGCCCAGCCAGACCCGTCCGCCGGACCGGCGCACCGCGCGCGCCACGGACACGTCGTCGATCACCGCCTGCCGCACCGCCTCCGGGACGCGTGCCCGCTCCGCGGCCTGAGCGCGCAGCAGCACACAGCCGCCGGCCGCGGCCGTGGCACGCGGCCTGCGGGCGTTGATCCAGCGGAACGGATACAGCTGGGCGAAGAAGTAGACGAACGCGGGCACGATCAGCCGCTCCCAGCCGCTCGCCACCCGCAGCCGGGCCATCTGCGACACCAGGTCGAAGCCGCCGCCCCGCGCCGCCGCGACGAGCCCGCGCAGGCTGCCCGCACCGTGCGCGATGTCGGCGTCGGTGAGCAGGAAGTACTCGGGGCGCCTTCCCTCAAGCCCCCCTTCTTCTCCGCGCGCCGGGTCCGCCCCGGGCCCCCCGGACCGCGCGAGCGCCATGCCCTGGCGCAGGGCCCACAGCTTGCCGGTCCAGCCGGGCTCGGGCTCGCCCGGAGCGACCACGGTCAACGGCAGGCCGCCGTGCCGGTCGGCGAGCGCCCGGGCCAGCGCGCCGGTGCCGTCCGAGCTCCCGTCGTCCACCAGGAAGATCTCGGCGCGGCCCGGATAGTCCTGGCCGAGCAGCGACGGCAGGCTCAGCGGCAGCACCTCCGCCTCGTCGCGGGCGGGCACCACCACGGCGACATCCGGCCAGTCCGTGAGGTCCGCGAGCGGTGGCAGCCGCTGGTCCGTACGCCAGAAGAAACCCTGCCCGAGCAGCAGCCAGAGCCAGACGACCAGGGACACCACGGCGATCCATACGAGGGCGCTCACCCGCCGCAGTCTGCCGCACATCCCGGTCCGCGCACGGGACCTCGGCCGGTTTCGCCGGGGGCCGTCGACTATGGTGACCGGGTGAAGATCGCGCTCATGGACTCCGGAATCGGCCTGCTCGCCGCGGCCGCCGCGGTACGCCGCCTACGGCCCGACGCCGAACTCGTGATCTCGTCCGACCCGGACGGCATGCCGTGGGGGCCGCGTACGCCCGAGGGCATCAGGGAGCGCGCCCTCGCCGTCGCACAGGCGGCGGCCGGCCTGCGGCCCGACGCCCTGATCATCGCCTGCAACACCGCGTCCGTGCACGCCCTGCCCGCGATCCGGGCCGCTCTCGAACCCGCGATCCCGGTGATCGGCACGGTCCCGGCGATCAAGCCCGCCGCGGCCCGCCGCGAGCCCTTCGCGATCTGGGCCACCCCGGCCACCACGGGGAGCCCGTACCAGCGCGGACTCATCGGCGAATTCGCCGACGGCGTGCCCGTCACGGAGGTGCCCTGCCCCGGCCTCGCCGAGGCCGTGGAGCGCGCCGACGACGCCGCCATCGACCGGGCCGTCGCGCTCGCGGCCGCGCTCACCCCGCCCGACGTGAGGACCGTCGTCCTGGGCTGCACCCATTACGAGCTGGTCGCCGAACGCATCCGTACGGCGCTGCGCCCGAACGGCGGCCCGCTCACCTTCTTCGGCAGCGCCGAGCCCGTGGCGGCCCAGGCCCTGCGCCGGGCCGGCCTCCTGCCGGCGCCCGACGCCGCCCAGGTCGCAGGCCTGACGGTGCTGCTCAGCGGGCGCCCCGGAAGCCTCCCCGACGTGGCCCTTGCCTACCCCGAAGGGCGCCTCCTGCAGGCCGTCAGCCCCGCTCACTGAGCGTACGGCGGTGCCACCGGAGCGGAACCTGAGTACCCTGCTAGACATGAGGGAACCGTCCCGGGAGTACCCCACGCCCCCCGAGCCCCGCACCGGATCCGGCGCCGTCGAGCCGCCGCCGGAGGTCTGGATCGGCCGGGCGACCAACCGTGTCCAGTGGCTCCTCGCCATCGCCGGTGCGGCCTGCATCGCCCTCGGCGTCGAGCTCGCCGTCGACTCGACGTGGACGTCCGGCGTCCTCGCGCTGCTGATGTCCGTGATCGGCTGCCTGGCGGCCGGTGTACTCGTCCTCTTCGGAACCCTCGCCTTCGTGCACGTCGCGGTCAAGGTCGACGACGACTGCCTGGAGGTGCGCTGCGGCCACATCGGGCTGCCGCGCCGCCGCATCCCCCTCGACCATGTCGTCGGGGCCGACTTCGTGGCCAGTGTCACCCCGCGCCAGTGGGGCGGCTGGGGCTACCGCTGGCGCCCCGAGATCGGCACCGCCGTCGTCGTGCGCCGGGGCGAGGGCGTGGCACTCAAGCTGGGCGACGGGCGCGTCTTCACCGTGACCGTGGACGACGCCGAAGCGGCGGTCGGGGTCATCCGCGACCGCCTGCGCCTGCTCGGCGCCACCAAGTCCCTGAAGGCCTGACGTCCGCGGGGCACCCTCCGCCCCGGCCGCCGGACTCCCCGGCCCACAGGGACCCGCCGTAGACTCCGCCGGGTGAGCACCACCGAAACCCCCACCACCGAGCCGGAACGGCTCGGACCGCGACCTGACGCGCCCGCGCGGCTGCGGACACTGCTGCACCGTCTCGTCGGGCCCGCCGTGGCCGTGCTCGGTGGCGTGCTCCTGTACCTGAGCTTCCCGCCCCGCCCGCTGTGGTGGCTGGCGCTGCTCGCGTTCGCCGTGCTCGGCGGTGTGCTGCGCGACCGGACCTGGAAGGCGGGTCTCGGTCTCGGTTACCTCTTCGGCCTCGGCTTCCTGCTGCCGCTCCTCGTGTGGACCGGGGTGGAGGTCGGCCCCGGACCCTGGCTGGGGCTCGCCGCCATCGAGGCCCTGTTCATCGGCGCGGCGGGCGCGGGCATGGCCGTGGTTTCCCGGCTTCCGCTGTGGCCGGTGTGGTCGGCGGCCCTGTGGACCGCGGCCGAGGCGGCCCGCGCCCGGGCGCCGTTCGGCGGGTTCCCCTGGGGCAAGATCGCCTTCGGTCAGGCCGACGGCACCTTCCTGCCGCTGGCGGCGCTCGGCGGCACGCCCGTACTGGGCTTCGCCGTGGTGCTGTGCGGCTTCGGTCTCCACGCGTGCGTGCGCCAGGCCCTGCGGCTCCGCGGCGCCGGACCGCTGCGCACAGCACTGCGGCTGCCGGAACCCGCAGGCGTGCGCAAGGGCGCGGTGGCGACGGCGCTCCTCACCGTCGTCGTACCGGTCGCCGCCGCCCTCGGCGCCCGCGGCCTGGTCAGCGACGCCGCGCAGGACGGCACCGCGACCGTCGCCGTGATCCAGGGCAACGTGCCCCGCCTCGGCCTCGACTTCAACTCCCAGCGCCGGGCCGTGCTCGACTACCACGTACGCGAGACCCTGCGGCTCGCCGACCGGGTCAGGGCCGGCCAGGAGCCGCAGCCGGACTTCGTCCTGTGGCCGGAGAACTCCTCGGACGTCGACCCCTTCGCGGACGCGGACGCCGGCGCCGTCATCGACCAGGCGGCCAAGGCCATCAACGCACCCATCTCGGTCGGCGCCGTGGTGGGCGGCTACGGAGCCAAGCTCTACAACGAGCAGGTCCAGTGGGACCCGAAGCTCGGCCCGGTCGCGACGTACGACAAGCGCCAGATCCAGCCCTTCGGCGAGTACATCCCGCTGCGCGGCCTCATCGGCACCTTCGCCCCCGGTTACACCTCCATGGTCCGCGAGGACTTCGACCGGGGCACCAGGCCGGGCGTGTTCACCATGGCGGGCACCAAGGTCGGTATCGCCACGTGTTACGAGGCCGCCTTCGACTGGGCGGTGCGCGACACCGTCACCTCGGGTGCCCAGCTGATCTCCGTACCGAGCAACAACGCCACCTTCGACCGCAGTGAGATGACCTATCAGCAGCTCGCCATGTCCCGGGTGCGGGCCGTCGAGCACAGCAGGACCGTCACCGTGCCGGTCACCAGCGGCGTCAGCGCCGTGATCATGCCGGACGGCAAGGTCGTCCAGAAGACGGCCATGTTCACCCCGGCCTCGCTCGTCGCCAAGGTGCCGCTGCGCTCCTCGCAGACGCCCGCGACCCGGCTGGGCACGCTGCCCGAGTGGCTGCTCGTCGCGACGGCGGCCGCGGGTCTGGCCTGGGCGGTCACCCGGACCGTACGCGACCGCCGGCGGACGCGGGCCTGAAGGCCTGTTCCGGACGGCCATTAGGGTCGGGGCATGGCAACTCCTGACTTCATCCAAGACATCCGGGCCCTCGCCGGGCACCAGCTGCTCCTGCTGCCGGGTGTGAGTGCGATCGTCTTCGACGACGACGGCCGGGTGCTGCTCGGCCGTCGCGCCGACACCGGCCAGTGGTCGACGATCGGTGGGATTCCGGAGCCGGGGGAGGAGCCCGCCCACACCGCGGTCCGCGAGGTGTACGAGGAGACGGGCGTGCGGTGCGTGGCCGAGCGGGTCGTCCTGGTGGAGGCCGGGCAGTCCACCATCACCTATCCCAACGGCGACCAGTGCCGGTTCATGGACATCGCCTTCCGCTGCCGCGCCGTCGGGGGCGAGGCGCGCGTGAACGACGACGAGTCCCTCGAAGTGGGCTGGTTCGCCCTGGACGCCCTGCCCGCCCTCAGCGAGTTCGCCCTGTTCCGCATCAAGCAGGCCCAGTCCGACGGCCCCACATGGTTCCAGCCCAGTACTGAGCACTGAAGTATGTGGGCCGACCACATGGGGGGCCGAGGAGCCCCTGCCTAGGGTCGAGAACATGACCGTGCCTCTCGCTCCCGCCCCTTTCCCGCCCGCCGTCACCGTCGACCTGAGGGGCCGCACCGCCCTGGTCACGGGCGCCGCGAGCGGCATCGGACAGGCCTGTGCGCTCCGTCTCGCCGCGGCCGGGGCGCTGGTCAGGGCGGTGGACCGGGACGCGACCGGCCTGAAGGAGCTCACCGCGCTCGCCGCGGGACACGACGGCACGGTCGAGCCCGTCGTCCTGGACCTGACCGACCTCGACGCCGCCGAACGGGCCGCCGCCGGAGCGGACGTCCTGGTGAACAACGCGGGGCTCCAACTGGTGCGCCCCATCGAGGAGTTCCCGCCCGATGTCTTCCACACCGTCCTCACGGTGATGCTGGAGGCGCCGTTCCGGCTGATCAGGGGCGCACTGCCGCACATGTACGCGCGAGGGTGGGGCCGCATCGTCAACCTGTCGTCGGTCCACGGGCTGCGGGCCTCAGCTTTCAAGTCGGCCTATGTGGCCGCCAAACATGGCCTGGAGGGCCTGTCCAAGACCGCCGCCCTCGAAGGCGCCCCGCACGGCGTCACCTCGAACTGCGTCAACCCCGGGTATGTGCGCACGCCCCTGGTGGAACGGCAGATCGCGGACCAGGCAGCGGCGCACGCCATCCCCGCGGAACGCGTCCTCGCCGAGGTCCTGCTCAAGGACACGGCACTCAAGCGGCTGGTCGAGCCGCACGAGGTCGCCGAAGCGGTGGCGTACCTGTGCACGGCGCAGGCGTCCTTCATCACGGGTACGTCCCTGACGCTCGACGGAGGGTGGACGGCTCACTGACCCGGGGCCGGGGCCGGGGCCGGGGCGGGGGCCGGGGCCGAGGTCGGGGCCGGGGCGGGGGGCCCGGGCCAGGCTTAGGGGTGGCTCCGGCCGGGGTGGCCCGACCGAAGCCCGGGCCTCTCCGAACCCGCTTGTCCTGCACCCCTCAACAGTTGTCCACAGGCCTGGCGAGGCCGTCCGTTCGGCAGGTATCCCTGTGACCATGTCCCACGACGACCAGCGACTCAGCGATCCCCAGCACCTGGGCGATCCCCGGCAACCCGGCGATCTCCACCAACGCAGCGACCTCAGGCAACCCGCGGACCTCAGGCAACCTGCCGACCTCAGGCAACTCGTCGGCCGCCCCGAGGCCCCCTACCTGGCGCTCCTCGCCCGTGGCGCGCCCGCGGAGGCGTACGACCGCCCGGTGCTCCTGGCCCGGGCGGACGGTGCCGGCCCCGAGACGCTGGCCGCCCTGGACGCCGCGAAACGGCTCGCCCTGCGCGTACGGGCCGATCTCGAAGGGCGCCGGCGCCGGGAGGCCGAGCTGTCCGCGCTCTTCGAGACCGCCCACGACCTGGCGGGCCTGCGCGATCTGGACGCGGTGCTGCGCGCCATCGTGCAGCGGGCCCGCTCACTGCTCGGCACGGAGGTCGCCTACCTCAGCCTCAACGACCTTGCGGCGGGCGACACTTACATGCGGGTGACCGAGGGGTCGGTCGCCGCCCGCTTCCAGCAGCTGCGCCTCGGCATGGGTGAGGGGCTCGGCGGCCTCGTGGCGCAGACCGCCCGCCCGTACGTCACCGCGAGCTACTTCGAGGACGACCGCTTCCAGCACACGAGCGCCATCGACTCGGGTGTGCGGGACGAGGGGCTCGTCGCGATCCTCGGCGTGCCGCTGATGCTCGGCAGCACCGTGATCGGAGTGCTGTTCGCGGCCGACCGCCATCCGCGCGTGTTCGCCCGTGAGGAGATCGCCCTGCTCGGTTCCTTCGCCGCGCACGCCGCCGTCGCCATCGACACGGCCAACCTCCTGGCCGAAACCCGGTCCGCGCTGGCCGAGTTGGAGCGGGCGAACGAGACGATCCGGGATCACAGCGCGGTCCTGGAGCGGGCGTCGGAGGTGCACGACCGGCTCACCGAACTGGTGCTGCGCGGCGGCGGAGTGCGCGAGGTGGCCGACGCGGTCTCCGAAGTCCTGCACGGCGCCGTCGAGTTCGCGGACGCCGACTCGGCCGAGGCCGCGGCGCTGCGGCTCGGCGACAGCGACGGCCACGCGCTGCGCCACGGCGAGGACTGGCTCGCCGGGGTTTCGGCCGGGGGTGAACTGCTGGGCGC
Source organism: Streptomyces sp. NPDC048111 (assembly GCF_043202815.1). Taxonomy (NCBI): domain Bacteria; kingdom Bacillati; phylum Actinomycetota; class Actinomycetes; order Kitasatosporales; family Streptomycetaceae; genus Streptomyces; species Streptomyces sp. NPDC048111. The sequence continues at coordinate 763,990 of NZ_JBIDBD010000001.1, read as the reverse complement.
CCTCGTCCTGCACGGCCACGCCGCCCTCGACCCCGTCGACCGGCGCACCCTGGAGCGCGCCGCCCTGGTCACCTCGCTGCTGCTGCTCGCCCGGCGCTCGGCGGGCGAGGCCGAACAGCGGGTCAGGGGTGAGCTGTTGGACGACTTCCTGGACGCGCCGGGCCGCGATCCGAGGCTGCTCCGCGAACGCGCGGCCCGGCTGAGGGCCGACCTGGACGCCCCGCACGTGGTGCTCGCCGCCCGTACCGAGGGCACCGACCCCGGGAGCGCCGCGCGCAGGACGGCCGAGCGCCGGCGCATCGGCTCCGCCGCCGCGTACCTGGCCGCGACCCGGCACGGCCTCGCCTCCGCCCGCGACGGCGGCACGGTGCTGCTGCTCCCGCTGGGCCCGGGTGAGGTCCCGGCCGAGGTCGCCCGGCAGGCGGCGAAACAGCTGAGCGGCGCCCTGCACGAGCCGGTCACGGTCGGTGCGTCGGCCGTGGTGACGGCGCCGGCCAGTACACCCGCGGCGGTCGGCGCGGCCTATGCGGAAGCCCGCCGCTGCCTGGAAGCACTGCGCCTGCTGGGCCGTTCCGGTGAAGGCGCAGCAGCCCAGGACCTCGGCTTCCTCGGGCTGCTGCTCGCCGACGCCCGCGACATCGGCGGCTTCGTCGACCGTACGATCGGCGCGGTCGTGGCGTACGACCGACGGCGCGGCACGGACCTGGTCCGCACCCTGGACGCCTACTTCGCGAACGGCATGAGCCCGGCCCGTACGCGAGAGGAGCTGCACGTCCATGTGAACACGGTGGCGCAGCGCATCGAGCGGATCGGCCGCCTCCTCGGCCCCGACTGGCAGTGCCCGGCCCGAGCCCTGGAGATCCAGCTGGCGCTGCGCCTGCACCGGGCGTCCCCGGCGCTGACACCCTGAGGCGGCGGGCGACCACGCCCGCCGCCGCACCCCCAACCGGGCTGTTCCTTCAGGCAGTTCGGGCATCGGGAACATCGACGGCGGATCCGCCGTCGCCCATGGCCGACCCGTGCGCGGCACGGTCCGCCCCACCGTCGCCGACCCGTCCCAGGTCCCGCTCCCGGGTCTCCTGCGCACACCCGATGGCGACGACGGTGAGCAGGACGGCGGCGATGACATACAGGGCGATGGGTGTCGACGACCCGTAGTCGGAGAGCAGGGCCGTCGCGATGAGCGGGGCCGGCGCGCCCGCCGCGACGGAGGAGAACTGCGCCCCGATGGAGGCCCCCGAGTAACGCATCCGGGTCGCGAACATCTCGGAGAAGAAGGCGGCCTGGGGCGCGTACATCGCCCCGTGGAAGACCAGGCCCACAGTGACGGCGACGACCAGACGGGCGAAGCCGCCGCTGTCGATCAGCGCGAAGAACGGGAACATCCACGCGCCGACGCCGAGAGCGCCGATCAGATACACCGGCCGCCGCCCGATCCGGTCCGAGAGCGCTCCCCAGGCCGGGATGACGACGAAGTGCACGGCGGAGGCGATGAGTACGGAGTTGAGCGCGGTCTGCTTGGCCATTCCGGCCGAGGCCGTCGCGTACACCAGAATGAAGGCGGTGATCACGTAGTAGCTGATGTTCTCGGCCATCCGGGCCCCCATCGCGACCAGGACATCGCGCCAGTGGTCCCGGAGCACCGCGACCAGCGGCAGCCGCTCGGTCACGGTGTCCGCCTCACGTGCCTGCGCCCGGGCCAACGCGGTCTTGAACACCGGGGATTCGTCGACCGAGAGCCGGATCCACAGTCCGACGAGCACGAGCACACCCGACAGTAGGAACGGTATGCGCCAGCCCCATGCCGTGAACGCGGCGTCACTGAGGAGCGCGGTGAGCGCGGACAGCACCCCCGCCGCGAGCAGCTGCCCCGCCGGTGCTCCGGTCTGCGGCCACGACGCCCAGAACCCGCGCCGCCGGGCGTCCCCGTGTTCCGACACCAGCAGCACGGCGCCGCCCCACTCGCCGCCGAGGGCGAAGCCCTGCACCAGACGCAGCGCCGTGAGCAGCACGGGAGCCGCGGCCCCCACAGTGGCGTGGGTGGGCAGCAGTCCGATCCCGAAGGTGGCCCCGCCCATCATCAGCAGGCTCACCACGAGTAGTTTCCTGCGCCCGAGCCGGTCCCCGAAGTGCCCGAAGACGAGCGCCCCGAGCGGCCGCGCGGCGAACCCGACGGCATAGGTGAGGAAGGACAACAGGGTCCCGACCAGCGGGGCGGACTCCGGAAAGAACAGCTTGTTGAACACGAGCGCGGCGGCCGACCCGTACAGGAAGAAGTCGTACCACTCGATGGTGGTGCCGATGAGACTGGCGGCCACGATGCGCTTGAGGTTGGCGGCGGGCGGGGGAGCGGTTGCGGGGGAGGACATCGGCACCACTTCCTGGCGTTCGACGGGGGACGACTGGGTGTCGCCATACCGTAGGAAGGCGCAGGTCAGCGGCGTATGTGGTGGGGCACCATAGTTCCGGGCGGCGGAGTGCGCGCGGCCACCATGACTCGGCCCCGGCCACTCCTCAACGTTCAGGACGACTCAGCAACGTTCAGGACGACGCGGAGTCGCCCGTCTCGTCGCCCCGCCCTGGCGCCGTTTCCGGCCGGGCGGCGTGGTCGGGATGCCCCCGGGTGCGGCGCCGCTCCTTCAACTCGGCCTCGTACAAATGGTTTCTGCCGTCCGCGAGCCGCCGGCGGGCATCGGCTTCGATGCCTTTGAAGGGCTCGTAGTAGGTGGCGTCGTAGGCCTCGACGATCTGGAACGTCCAGTGCCCGGGAATGACGTTGCGGCCCAGCACCTCGTGCGTCACCCGGTCCGCCCACTCCTCGTGGCCCGCCTGGCGCAGCAGTCGTACGGCACGGTCGAGTTCGAAGTCGGCGGTGCCGGTCAGCTGATGGAAGGCGTACAGGTTTCCGCGTGCCCGCTCGGTCGTCTCCAGGGCCTTCGACAGGGCGCCGAGCGCCTCCACCGTGGCGTCCGAGACACCGTCGGGACGCTTGTGATCACGATCCGGGCCGTCGCACTGTTCGTTCATGCCTGCATGTGTGTCCCGCAGCGCGGCACTCACTCCACCGTCCGCCCGCGCGGCCTAAGCCCCCGGGGGCATGGCCCGGCGCCCCCGCCGTGCCGGGTACGCATCCCCCACGCGTCCCGCACAGGGGTCAGCGCCAGGCGGCCGTCTCGTGCGTACTTTGGACGGTGGCCCCCATGTTGCGCCGCATCATCTCGAAGGCGGCCTGTGCGAGGTCCTCATGGATATGGGCGACCGCGTCATGGGGGACGGTGACGTCGAAATGGCGGATGTGGGCGTCTAGCGCGGAGTACAGCACACACTGTTCGGTGACCTGCCCGCACAGCACCACATGATCGACGCCCAGCCGTGTGAGCAGGTAGGCGAGGGGTGTTTCGTAGAAGATCGAATGCCGTGCCTTGACCACGAACAGCGAGTCGTCGTCCGGCTGGATCGGCTCGACCAGGCGGGCGTTCTCGCCGTCCAGCGCCAGCTGGAGCAGCTCGCCGTGGTGCGAGCGCCACTGGCCGAAGTTGTCGTTCACATAGATGACCGGCACATCGGCGGCCCGGGCCGACTCCAGGAGCCGAACCACCTGGGGGAGGGCCTTTTCGGCGGAAGGCAGCAGGAGTTCCGCGTCGGGGTGGTCATAAGTGTTGATCATGTCGATGACGATGAGTGCGCTTTTCCCCATACACCCATGGTGAACCCCGGCGGGTCCTCCTGCTCACGAGGGGGTTCATGAGGGGGCCCGCTCATATGTGAGCCCAGTGGCAGACGGGCACAGGGCGCATATGTGGCGGTGTGCGGGGCACTCGCCGATGGTGGTGAGACGCCCGCCCCGTCGGATGTGACCCGTCCGGATGTGAGCCACCCGGGCGGTCACACAGGGTCGCGGGAAGGCACACAGGGGCCAAGGAGTCACCGTGAACGTGCGCATCGGAGTCGAGGAAGAGTTCCACGTCCTCGAGGCGGAAAGCGGCTTGCTCGTACCGGGTGCCGCCTCGATCCTGGGACGGCTGTCCGGGCCCGGCTTCACCACCGAACTTCACCAGTCCACCGTCGAGTCGAACAGCAAGGTGCACACCTCGCTGCACGACCTGTACCTCGACCTCGCCGGGATGCGACGCCAACTCGACAGTGCCGCTTCGTCGGCCGGACTCGCCGTCGTCGCTTCGGGCACGGCGCCCCTCACCCCGGCCGGCTCGGGCCGCCCGACGGCCGATCCGCGGTACCGGCGCATGGTGCGTGAATACCGGCAGGTCGCCGACGAGCAGTTGATCTGCGGCGCACAGGTTCATGTGGACGTGCCCGACCGGGACGCGGCCGTCCGGGTCATGTGCGTCGTCTCGCCCTGGCTCCCGGCGCTGCTGGCCCTGTCGGCCAGTTCCCCGTTCTGGCAGGGGGCCGACACCGGCTACGCCAGCTGGCGCACGATGCTGTGGCAGCGCTGGCCCACCGCGGGCCCGGCCGGCTGTTTCGCGAGCGCGGCCGACTACGACACCGCGGTACGCGACCTCGTCCGCTCCGGCGTCATCAGTGACGCGGGAATGATCTATTACGACGTCCGCCCCTCCGCGCACGCGCCGACCCTCGAACTGCGCATCTGCGACGCGTGTCCGCGGGTGGAGACCGTGACGCTCGTCGCGGGGCTGTTCCGCGCGCTGGTGACCGACGCCCTGCGACTGCTGCACGAGGAACCCGGCTGGGTGTGTCACGGGCGGCACGAGCTGCTGCGGGGCGCCTCGTGGCGGGCCGCTCGCTCCGGACTCCAGGGCTCGCTGGTCGACCCCGTGACCCACCGGGAAGCGCCCGCGGCGCAGGTGGTGCGGCACCTGCTGACCCGGCTCCGCCCGGCGCTCGAAGCCAGTCGCGACTGGGACGGCGTGGAGGCGCTGACGAACGAGACGCTCGCCCAGGGCGACACCGCCCAGCGCATCCGGGAAGTGGCGCGAGAAGAAGGTCTGCGGGCCTGCGTCGACCTGCTGATCGCCGAAACCCGTGGCCAACGGCGAACGGGCCGACGGCCCTCGCTCGCAGCACGGCGCCTTTCGCCCTACCTCGTGCTGCCCGGCGGCGTCTCCGACGTCGGCACGACAGAGCCGATCGGTCCGATCGGCGGCTGACGGCCCACCCCGCCCCTTGCTGCGGCGCCACCGCCAACAGCATTGAGTGACAGGAGAGTTGAGATGTTCCCCAACGCCCCGAGGCGTACGTCCCGGCCACCGGAGTCGAAACCTTCGATGCCGCACCCGAGGGGTGCCGCCCGCGAGGGAGGCGACCTCCGATGTGTGGCCTGAGCGGAGAGATCCGCTTCGACGGGAAGCGCCCGGACACGGCGGCGGTGATGCGCATGAACGACCGCATGGCCGCCCGCGGACCCGACGGGGACGGGACGTGGACCCGGGGCGCGGTGGCCCTGGGGCACCGTCGTCTCAAGATCATCGACCTGTCCGACCGGGGATCACAGCCGATGACCGATGCCCAGGGCGGTGTCACGGGCGTCTTCAACGGCTGTGTGTACAACTACCGCGAACTGCGCGAGACCCTGCGGCACAAGGGGCATCGCTTCGAGTCGACGTCCGACACCGAGGTCGTGCTGAAGGCGTACCAGCAGTGGGGCACGGCGTGTGTGGAGCACTTCCACGGCATGTTCGCCTTCGCGCTCGTCGAGCACCGCACCGGACGGGTGGTCCTGGCCCGGGACCGGCTCGGAATCAAGCCCCTGTACGTGGCCGCCACCGCCGAGCGGTTGCGCTTCGCGTCCACGCTGCCCGCCCTCCTGGCCGCCGGGGACGTGGACACGTCCCTCGACCCGGCGGCCCTGCACCAGTACCTCAGCTGGCACGCCACCGTCGCCGCGCCGCGCACCGTACTCAACGGGGTGCGCAAGCTCCCGCCGGCCACGGTGCGCGTGGTGGAGCCGGACGGAACCCAGCGCGACCGGCGGTACTGGCAGCCGACGTATGCGCGCAGGCCCGAGCACGCCGGAATGTCCCTGGACGAATGGCGGGACGCGGTCCTGGACGCCCTGCGCACGGCGGTGCGCCGCCGCATGGTCTCCGACGTCCCCGTCGGCGTCCTGCTCTCCGGCGGACTGGACTCCAGCCTGATCGTCGCGCTCCTCGCCGACGAGGGGCAGCACGACCTGAAGACGTTCAGCGTCGGGTTCGAGGCCGAGGGGGGCGAGGAGGGCGACGAATTCGCGTACTCCGATCTGGTGGCGCGTGAATTCCGCACCGACCACCGGCAGTTGATGGTTCCCTCGGGCCGCGTGTCGGCCGCGCTGGACGACGCCGTCGCCGCGATGAGCGAGCCCATGGTCAGCCACGACGTGGTCGCGTTCCATCTGCTGGCCGAGCAGGTGTCCCAGGAAGTGAAGGTCGTGCAGAGCGGGCAGGGCGCCGACGAGGTCTTCGCCGGCTACCGCTGGTACCCGGAACTGGCCGGCGTCGCCCGCGAGGACGAGCCGGAGCAGTACGCCAGGACGTACTTCGACCGTGCCCACGCCGACCTCGCCCGGATCCTGCGGCCCCACATGCTGGCGGCCGAGGACGTCTCCGGCCGCTTCGTCACCGAGCACATGGCCGTGCCCGGAGCGGAGACCGCCCTGGACGCGGCCCTTCGCCTCGACACCCACGTCATGCTCGTGGACGACCCGGTCAAGCGGGTCGACAACATGACCATGGCATGGGGCCTCGAAGCGCGGGTGCCCTTCCTCGACCACGAACTCGTGGAACTGGCGGCCGCCTGTCCGCCGGAGTGGAAGCTGGCGGACGGCGGCAAGGGGGTCCTCAAGGAGGCCGGCCGCAAGCTCCTGCCGCGCGAGGTCGTCGACCGGCCCAAGGGCTACTTCCCGGTACCGGCCATCCGGCACATGGCGGGCCCCGTCCTGGAGCGGGTGCGCACGGTGATGGAAGCCCCCGAGGCCAAGCGGCGCGGGCTCTTCCGCGACAGCTATGTGGCCGAGCTCCTCGCGGCGCCCGACGAGCACCGGACCAGGCGCGGGGCGAACGCACTGTGGCAGGTCGCTCTGCTGGAAATGTGGCTGCAGACCCACGGGATCACATGACTGGCGAAGCCTTCCCGCCCCCAGCCGAGGCGGCCCCCACGGGGCCGCGACCCGCTCCGGACCCGAGAGGGCCGGGAGCGGACGTCGACGGGACGGACGGGTCCGCGGCGCAGCCGCCGTCCGCCTGGCCGGGACCCGCACCGGCCCTGCTCCCGGACGCGGCCGGGCCACTGGAGGCGGTCACCGTGGTCCGGGCGCACGGATGCTGGTGTCCCAGCGCCGGTCCCGACGGCACACAGGCGGCCTTCATCTGTGACCGGGGCGGCGTTCCGCAGCTGTGGGCGGGGCCCGTGGACGGCGCGGACGTCCGGCTCCTGGACGGCTCGCCGGACCCGGTCACCGAGGTGTCCTGGTCACCGGACGGCCGGTGGATCGCCTACACCGTCGCTCCGGGCGGCGGTGAGCACACGCGGGTACTGGCCGTGCGGCCCGACGGGACCGGCCGCCGCGTCCTGGCCGGCGGTGAGCCGGGAAGCTCCGCCCACCTCGGCTGCTGGAGCCACGACGGCTCGGCGGTCGCCGTGACCGTCGCCGCCCCCGCCGTCCAGCCGGCGCACGTGCCCGGAGCGCTCGCGCCGGCGGGGGTCGTAGCGTCGCGTACGGAGTGGACCGAACGGGACGGCCACGCGACCCTCCTGGGCGGGACCCCGCACGACACCGGACCCGGCGCACGGGCGGAGCCCCGCCCCCCGGACCTCATGGCACCGGCCGCCGATTCCGCCACGGCGCCGGCCGGAGGTGACCTGTCGGCCTATCTCGTCGACCCCGACGCCCTGACCTCTCCCGTGCTGCTGGCCGCCGAATCGGACGCCGCGTCCCTGCGCGTGTGCGACCTCAGCCGCGACGGCACGCTCGCGCTGCTGCGCAGAGGGCCGCGCGGACGCCGGGCGGCCGTGATCCGGCGCACGGCGGACCGTTCGACGCCCTTCGTGATGCCCGTCGCCGACGGAGACCCGTGGATCGGCCGGTTCTCGTCCGACGCACGTACCCTCTGGCTGCGCAGCGACGCCGACCGCGAGCACGCGGCACTGTTCGCGGTCGCCCTCGACGCCGCCGGCCGGCCGCTCGGCCGCTCGGTGCAGGCCGAACGAGAGGGCCAGGAACTGGAGTTGCTCTCCCTGAGCAGGGACGGCGAAACGGCGGTGCTGGCCTGGAATGTCCAAGGGGCGAGCGAGGTCGAACTCCTCACGGGCCCCGGAGCACCCGCCCGCGCCGCGCCCCTCTCCCTGCCGCACGAGGTCGTCACACGGATCGCGCCGGCCGGACCGCACGGGCTGCTCCTCGCGCTCTCCGGTTCGCAACGGCGGCCCGGGGTGTGGCGGGCGTACGCGGGACTGCCGCCGGCGCGCACCCCGTGGTCGTCGCGCGACGTCGAGGCCGTCGCTCCGGGCCGCCCGCCCGTACGCCCCCTCCCGCTGCGCTTCTCCGCACGGGACGGGCTGCCCCTCAGCGGTTGGTACTACCGGGCCCCGGGGCGCGGCCCGGGAGAGCGGGCGCCCTGCGTGATCCACCTGCACGGTGGCCCCGAGGAGCAGGAGCGTCCCGTGTTCGACCCGCTCTACCACGAGTTGCTCGGTCGTGGGCTCGACGTCTTCGCTCCCGACGTCCGCGGTTCGTCCGGGCACGGCACGTCCTTCGTCGAGGCCGATCTCGGCGCGGGCCGCTTCGCCGCGCTGGACGACGTCGCGGACTGCGCCGCGCACGCCGTCACCGCGGGACTCGCCGACCAGGCCCGGCTGGGGGTCATGGGGCGCTCCTACGGCGGATACCTGACGTTCGCCTCGCTCGTGCGGCATCCGGAGCTGTTCCGCACCGGCGTCGCCGTCTGCGGGATGTCCGACTTCCTGACGTTCTTCGCCGGCACCGAGTCATGGATCGCGGAGTCCGCGGCCCACAAGTACGGGCACCCCGAACGAGACCGGGAGCTGTTGCGCGCCCTCTCGCCGATGAGCCGCATCGACAGGCTGCGCGCGCCGGTGCTCGCCGTGCACGGCGAGCACGACACGAACGTTCCGCCGCGCGAATCCGAACAGTTCATCCGCGCGGCCCGCGAACGGGGCGTCCCCGCCGCCCTGTTGACGCTGCACGAGGAAGGCCACGACTTCCTGCGCGCGGACAACCGCCGGCTGTTCCGCCGCACCGCGGCGGACTGGATGGAACGCCACCTGCGGACGTGAGCGGACGCCGGGGCCGGCCCTGGGTGCGGCCGCCCTGGCCCCTGGCCAGGCCCCGGCCCCGCAGGAACCCGTCCCGTGGCTTCGTTCTCCGGTGCGCCACCCCGGGCGGACCCCGCCCGGGGGTCGCATGATGGAAGGGGAATCCGGGCGGCGGGCGGCGCGTCCGGGGAAGCGGGGGCGACGAGGAAGGATGCGCGATGGCGGACCGTGAAGCCGGGCGTTCGGCCCGGGACCTGGCAGACGACCACCTGCTCAGAGAGCTGGAATCCGTTCACCGCACGCGCCACGAGACCCTGCTGCACGGGTCGGACGACGCCCTGGCCACCCATACGCGGCGTATGCAGGAGCTGGAGGACGAGTACCTGCGGCGCCATCCGGAGCGCTCGCAGGCCGCGGGCCGCACCCGATCGGGCGCCCGCGCGCGCGTCGGCGAAGAGGGCTGATACCCCCGGGCCCCACTGCCCCCACAGGTGGGGCCTCAGCGTGGTGCCGGAGCATGGCGGCCCCGCCGCGAGCCCGCGTACGCGCCCATGCGCAGACGGGCGAGGCGCGGCGTCGGACGGAAGGACGGCAGGAAGTTCAGGTAGGGGTCGAAGGCGACCGGGGTGTCGTCCGCCGGCGGGCGCACGGTGAGCTGGGCGAAGGTGCGCCAGGTGCCACCGGGGCCCGCGGCGCGGAGTTCGAAGCAGAGCGTGCGTCGCGACACGGCCCGCGCGAAGCCGCGCCGCGTGGCCGGGACGGGCCGGACGCCGGGAACGGGGAAGGCGGCCACGACGGCTGTGCGGGCGCCCACCCGGTAGCCGAGCAGAGTGGAGTACGGCCCCGCGGTGGCGGCGCCGCGCAGGCGCGGGACGTGCCGCATGAGGCGACCGCCGCCCGCCGTCGTCATCAGCAGGTCCACGGTCCGCCCCTGCGCGTCCTGAGTGCGCAGGGCCAGGCCCGCGCCGTCGGGCAGCGCGTCCGGCAGGCCCAGGGCACGGGACCATCGGCCGGTGACCGGGTAACGCCCGGGCGCGTCAAGCCAGTTGACGCCCCACGCGGCGCCGTCGTCGGGCCGCATGGTGAGGTCTCCGTCGAAGCGCACACCGCGCGTATGCAGGGCCGGCCCGCGCCGCACCGCCGCGATCAGTCTCGCCGCCGTACGGACCGCCAAGTGGGCTCCGCGCGCGTGCGACGGACTCGCCGTGCCGCTGTCGTGCTCCGTCACCATGGCAAGGCCCTCGAAGGTCGATAGCTCCGGCGGATCACAGGCTGGTCAGCACCTGTGGACACACATTTTTGATCATGGTGTTGGTCCAGCGCATCTGCCGCAGGTTCTGCGGGTGGCACGACGAGGCGAGCGCAAGGAGCCGCTGCTCCCTCGCCGCCCGGGCCGTCTGGGCCAGCATCTCCCAGTGCAGGGAGTTCTCCGCGGCGGCCAGGTGCAGCTCACGGAGGTCGCGCAACAGCAGCAGTCCGGGCTCCGGTCGGCGCCCCACCGTCTCCGCGACCCTTTCCCGCAGCGCCGAAACGAATCCCGCGTGCGAAGCCGAGGGTGCCTCACTCACGTTCAGTCCGTAGTGACGGGAGATGTCCGCGATGCGCTCCACATGCTCGGTGGACCAGCGGGCCAAGTCCGTGGCCACATGGTGCACTTCGTGTTCCGTACGGTGGCGTTCCGCGGCGGCGAGCAGCTCCTGCGCCAGATGCCGCTCGCCGCGGTGCAGCACGCGCAGCGTCAACGTGATCCCGTTCACCGGCCGTTCTCCTCTCGGGCGCTCCGACTGCCGCCCTGCGTCTGTGGGACCTCCTGCGTGACCCGGGCGTCGCCGCCCCCTGTCGTCGGCGCCACGTTCGCCGCGTCCCGGGCCGGTGCGGAGGCCGCGGTCGTCGGCGCGGGGGCCGCCCTTCCGCCGCCGCGTTCGACCAGGGTCAGCGCGGCGGCGGCCGTCTTGAACAGGGGTTGTTTGGAGGCCGGGTCCCAGTCGGTGATGGTCGCCTCGTTCGCGGCCCGCCCGGGTGTCCTCCCGTCGGGGCCGGACCCCGCCGCGGTGTCCCAGTAGCCGTAGTGGAACGGCACGAACAGCAGACCGCGGCGGATGTCGGTGACCCGCACCCGGGCCCGCAGGGAGCCGCGCGGGGAGGAGACCTCCGTCAAGTCCCCCTCGGCCAGGCCGAGTTCGTCGGCGTCGAGAAGCGACACCTCGACCCACACGTCCGGCGCCGCACTGTTCAACTGCGGGGCGCGGCCCGTCTTGGTGCGGGTGTGGAAGTGGTAGATCGTGCGGCCGGTGGTGAGCTGGAAGGGGTAGCGCTCGTCGGGCCGCTCGTGCGGGGGAATGTAGGCGGCGGCTTTGAGCATCGCCTTGCCGTCCGGGTTCAACGAGCGGTACTCCACCGGCTCCTGGGCGGCGCCGGTCTCCAGGTCCTTGCCGTACGCCTCGCAGTGGTCCGGGTCGGCCCAGCTGATGCCGTCCGTGTAGAGGCGTTCGGTTCCGTCGGGGGCCTCGTCGTTGCAGGGCCACTGGATGCCGCTCGGGCCGCGCAGTCTGTCGTAGGTGAGGCCGGTGTAGTCGCACGGGCGGCCCGCGCTGCACCGCTTCCAGGCCTCGAACGCCGACTCGGGATCGTGCCAGGGGACGAGGGGGGCGTCGTCCTTGTCGCGGAAGTCCATGCGCGCCGCGTAGTCGAGGAAGATGTCGAGGTCCGGTTTGGCCTCACCTGGCGGCTCGACGGCCTTCTCGCTGAGGTGCACCGTGCGGTCGGCGTTGGTGAAGGTGCCGGTCTTCTCGCCCCAGGTCGCGGCGGGCAGCACCACATCGGCGAGCTGGGCCGTCTCGGTCAGGAACAGGTCCTGGGCCACCACGAACAGGCGCTCCTGGGACAGGATCGACCGGATGCGGGCCAGCTCGGGCAGGGACACGGCCGGGTTGGTGCCACTGATCCACAGCATGCGCAGGGAACCCTGCTCGGCGTAGCGGAAGATCTGCATGGCGTGGGTCGGCGGCGCGTAGTGCGGGATCTGCGACGGGTCCACGTTCCACACCGAGGCGAGGTCGGCGACGTGGTCGTCGTTCTGCCAGTTGCGGAAGCCCGGGAGGTCGCCGTTGGCCCCGCACTCACGGGTGTTCTGCGCGGTCGGCTGGCCGTTCATCTGGAGCACGCCCGCCCCGGGGCGGCCCAGCATGCCCCGGAGGAGGTGCAGGTTGTTGACCTGGACGGCGGATGCGGTCGCCTGGTGGGACTGGTACACGCCCTGGAGCACCGTGGACAGGAGGCGTTCGGCGCCGCCCAGGAGTTCGGCCGCCTCCTCGATGCGGGCGGCCGGGACGTCGCAGATGGCGGCGGCCCAGGCCGGGGTGCACTCCTCGACCTGCTTCTTCAGCTCCTCGAAGCCGACCGTGTGGGCCTCGATGTAGTCGTGGTCGATCCGGTCGGTGCGGATGATCTCGTGGAGGAGCGCGTTGAGCAGCGCCAGGTTCGTACCGCCGCGCGGCGCCAGGTGCACGGCGGCCCTGCGGGCGACGGCGGTGGGGCGCGGATCCACGCAGAGCAGCCGGGGCGGGTCGCCGCCTTCGAGGCGGTCGAGGATGCGCATCCACTGCACCGGCTGGGTCTCGGCGATGTTGTGGCCGAACAGCGCGATCACATCGGCGTGGTCGATGTCGTCGTAGCTGCCGGGCTGGCCGTCGCAGCCGAAGGTCTCCTTGAGCGCCTCCGCCGCGGTGGAGGTGCACATCCGGGTGTTGCCGTCGAGGTGGTTCGTTCCGATGCCCGCCCGGGCCAGGACCGCCAGCGTGTAGTACTCCTCCAGGAACAGCTGGCCCGAGGTGTAGAAGCCGATCGAGCCGGGCCCGTTCTCCCGGAGCAGGTCCTGGGAGCGGGACACGACACACTCCATGGCCGTGTCCCAGTCGGTCTCGACCAGGCGCCCGTTCTCCCGCACCAGCGGCCGGGTGAGCCGGTCCGCGGAGGCGTTGGCCTGCCACCCGAAGAGGTCCTTCGGACCGAGCCGGCCGTGGTTCACGCGGTCGTCCGCCCGTCCGCGCACCCCGACCATGCGCCCGTCGCGCACGGCGATGTCCATCGCGTCCCCGTCGGAGTGCAGGATGGAGGCCGCGCGCACCCACTGCTGCACATCGGCTTCCGTCGTCCCCTCGGCGAGATGGGTGTCGACGCGCACCGGCCAGGGTGCGCGCCGGGCGTAGGGCGTACGAGCCCCCCACGGTTGCGCGATCCGGTCCACCGAAGCCTCCATGCCGTGCCTCCCAGCGCCATCGCCGACACGGTGCGAGTCGGTGCCGTCCCCCAGTACCCCCCATTGGGGTTTTCCGACACCGCCCCTGCGCGCTGGATCGGCCCGCGGGCGCCCACATGGGGGAAGAAGACACCTCAACGGGCGAAGTGGTGGTGCGAGGGCCCAGGGGCCGCCCGTTCGGCGCCGGCATCCACTGCCACCGCGGGCCGCGCGCAGCCGCGTCGCGGGCAGCGGAGTGCGTCCGGTGCGAGTGGGTACCGTTCAGCAGCGCGGTGGCGTTCGGGACCGCGGGGACGGCCGGCGGCGGACGCGCCCGGCAGGCACAGGTGATCTTGCGAGGAGGCGCGGTGCGGCTACGGACCAGCGATCCCCACCGGCCCGGGCTGGGCCGGGTGCGGCACGGCCGGGGATTTCGTTACCTCGACCGCGAGGGCGCGGCCCTCACGGACACGGCCGAACTGCGTCGCCTGCGCGCTCTGGCCGTCCCTCCGGCGTGGCAGGACGTGTGGCTCTGCCCCTGGCCCAACGGGCACCTCCAGGCGGTCGGTACGGACGACGCGGGGCGCCGCCAGTACCTCTACCACGAAGAGTTCCGGGCCCGGCGCGAGGAGGCCAAGCACGCCCATGTGCAGGAAGTCGCCAGGGCCCTGCCGCGGCTGCGCGAGGCGGTGGCCGAGGCGCTGAGCGCGCGAGGGCTCGGACGGGGCCGCGTGCTCGCCTGCGGCGTACGCCTGCTGGACCTCGGCTTCTTCCGCGTGGGCGGCGAGAGTTACTCACGCGAGCACCACACATACGGGCTGACCACCATGTTGCGGGACCACGTGTCGTACGCCCGGGGCGAGCTCGCCTTCCGCTACCCCGGCAAGGGGGGCAAGCAGCAAGTCAGGGCGCTGGTCGATCCGGGGGCGTACGCCACGGTCAGGGCGCTCCTGAGGCGGCGGGACGGCGGCCCGCGACTGTTCGCGTACTGGGAAGGGCGCGCCTGGCACGAGGTGCACGGTGCGGATCTCAACGAGGCGCTGCGCGCACTGTCCGGCGCCGAGATCACCGCCAAGGACTTCCGGACATGGCACGCCACCGTGCTGGCGGCGGTCGGCCTCGCGGTCTCGGAATCCGTCGCGCGGCGCTCCGACGCGGCCCGGCGGCGCGCGGTGGTGCGCGTGGTGCGCGAAGTGAGCCACTACCTCGGCAACACGCCCGCCGTGTGCCGCGCCTCCTACATCGACCCCCGGGTCATCGAGTTGTACGAACAGGGGCGCACCATCGCCTCCGACCTCGACGAACTCGGCGCGGACGCGGACTACGGGCATCCCTCCACCCAGGGGCCCGTCGAAGAGGCGGTCCTGCGACTCCTCGCGTGACGCCGGCCGCTCGGGAAGGTGCCGCCGCAACGGGCACCTTCGTAGCGGGGACGTCATGCCGGCGTCGTCGCGCCCGTGCCGGGCAGGGCATGCGAGTGGTCCCGCGTGCCGAACGAGTGACGCCCCGCCGTTCGCGCCCTCGTACGTCAGCGACGCGAATCCTTGAACACGCAGGTGCGCCGAAAAGGCGCGCGGCCTTCATGGCCTGAAACCACGTCGTTTCCCGAGGGCCCGGGCGGGATACACGGGGTGCGTGAACATCGCCGGGACATAGGGGGATATCCGGTGCGGTCCAAGCCGCGCCGATGCCCGGCACACGCGTACAGCGAGCCCGGAGAGCCATGCCCTGTGCTGACCGCCGGCCCCGTCGGCGGGCCCTCGGCGGGCGCATGCGACCGCACTTGATCGCCATCGTCCCCGCTCCTTCGCACGCCGCGGCAAGCGGGTCGCATCGTCTCGCGGACCAGGGCTCGTCTCGCGGACCAGGCGCCCCAGCGCCCCCCTCAACCACCGTTCTGCACGACCCCACCCGCACCAAGGAGCAGCAGAGATGACCGAGCGCAACCCCATCAAAGCCGCGGCGAACAAGGTCGCTGACGCGCTGACCGGCGAGGGCTCCGGCCCCGGGGACAAGATCCCGGGTGCGCCCGCGCCGACCGCCCCCCAGGTGGCGGAGCCGACCGCGCCGGTCGAGCCGCTGCCGCCCAAGGCGGATCAGCACGGCCCCGAGACCGTGAGCCCCACCGGTCAGCCGACGGGCGCGGAGCAGGCCCGGATGGCGCAGAGCGGTGCGTACCTGACGACGGCCCAGGGTGCCCGGCTGCACGACACCGATCACTCGCTCAAGGCCGGGCCGCGCGGGCCGGTGCTGCTCCAGGACCACCATCTGCGCGAGAAGATCACGCACTTCGACCATGAGCGGATTCCGGAGCGCGTGGTCCACGCCCGCGGTGCGGCGGCCCACGGCGTTTTCCAGGCGTACGGGAACGCGGCCGAGGTCACCAAGGCCGCCTTCTTGGCCGAGGGCGCCGAGACACCGGTCTTTGTACGCTTCTCCACCGTCCTCGGCTCGCGCGGCTCCGCCGACACCGTGCGCGACACGCGCGGCTTCGCGACGAAGTTCTACACCGAGGAGGGCGTCTTCGACCTGGTCGGCAACAACATCCCGGTCTTCTTCATCCAGGACGCCATCAAGTTCCCGGACATCGTCCACGCCGGAAAGCCCCACCCCGACCGCGAGATCCCGCAGGCCCAGAGCGCCCACGACACGTTCTGGGACTTCGTCACCCTGCACACCGAGGCCACTCACCACACGCTGTGGAACATGTCCGACCGCGGCATCCCGCGCTCGTACCGGACGATGGAGGGCTTCGGCGTCCACACCTTCCGCCTCGTCAACGCCGAGGGTGTGACCACGCTGGTCAAGTTCCACTGGAAGCCCAAGCTCGGGGTGCACTCGCTGGTCTGGGAAGAGGCGCAGATCGCCGCCGGGGTCGACCCCGACTTCCACCGCCGTGACCTCGCCGACGCCATCGAGGCCGGGGCGTTCCCGCAGTGGGAACTGGGGATCCAGACGTTCCCCGACACCGCCGAGCAGACCTTCGAGGGCATCGACCTCCTCGATCCGACGAAGATCGTCCCCGAGGAGCTCGCACCGGTCCAGCCGATCGGCCTGCTGACCCTCAACGCCAATCCGTCGAACTACTTCGCCGAGACCGAACAGGTCGCCTTCCACGTCGGCCACCTCGTCCCCGGCGTCGACGTCACCAACGACCCGCTGCTCCAGGGCCGGCTCTTCTCCTACCTCGACACCCAGCTCACCCGCCTCGGCGGCCCCAACTTCGGTCAGCTCCCCATCAACCGCACCCACGCCCCGGTCAACGACATGCTGCGCGACGGCATGCACCAGACCGCGGTGCACCGAGGCGTCGCGCCCTACCGGCCCAACAGCCTCGACGGCGGATGCCCCTTCACCGCCGGAGCGGACGCGGGAGCGTTCATCGAAGTGCCGGCCCCGGTGGCGGCGAGCAGGAAGGTGCGGGAGGCGTCCGCCTCCTTCGACGACCACTTCAGCCAGCCGCGCCAGTTCTGGCTCAGCATGACCCCGACCGAGCGCGAGCACATCATCGCCGCCTACACCTTCGAACTGGGCAAGTGCTACGAGCAGGCGATCAAGGAACGCGCGCTGGGTGTACTCGCCAACATCGACCCGCAGCTGTGCGAACAGGTCGCCACCGGCCTCGGCCTCCCCGCCCCCGCCGCGACCCTCCCGCTCACCGATCTCGAACCCAGCCCCGCCCTGTCCCAGATCGGCGAGACCTGGCCGCCGGACGGCCGGATCATCGGGATCGTGGCCGACGGGGCCTGCGACCTCGACGGCGTCAGGGCCGTCCGCCGGGCGGTCCTGGACGCGGGCCTGGTCCCCCTGGTGATCGCCCCCGCCGGGGGCACCCTCGACGCCGGCGGCGATCCGATCACCGTCCAGCGGACGTTCGCCACGGCGCGCTCCGTCGAATTCGACGCCATCCTCATGGCCGGCGCCCCCGCCCCCGGCGCGGACGGCTACGCGGCACGGGACGCCAAGGCCACCGACGCCCCCACCCCGACCGACCCCAGGGTGCTGCTCCTGCTGAACGAGGCCTTCCGGCACTGCAAGGCCCTCGGGCTGTGGGGGGACGCCGCCACCGTCCTGCCCGCGGCCGGCATCCCGGCCGACGCCCCGGGTGTGATCGACGGAGGCACGGGCAGCGCCACCCTGGAACAGGTCATGCACCTGCTGGGCGCCCACCGCGTCTGGGAACGCTTCACCACCAGGGCCTAGCCGGTCACCCGGGCCTGGACCGTCCCGGCGCCGCGTCCACGGACAAGGACGCGGCGCCCCCGCCCGTCAACGGCGGGGGCCACCGTGCGTCACGCCGTGCCCCCTCCCTCCCGCACCACGCTCCACATGCGGCACCCGACGGCGCCGAAGAAACTGGGGCAGAGGACCAGGACCCACCGCTGCCGTTGCCTGCGCCACGACCCGAGGACGTCACCGTGGTTGAACCACCATCCCTTGCCGCATCCCCCGACCCCATCCGGGTCGCCTCGGTACCGGCCGGCCATGTGTACGTCCGGCACTGCTCCGCGCCGGAGGGCGACGGCGTCACCCGCCTGGCCGACCCCCGGCCCAACGGCGCGCCCAGCACCTCGCAGCGCTGGTGGCCGCCGGTGATGCTCGACCCCGACTGGGTGAGCGCCCACCACCAGGACTTCGACGTCTTCCATCTGCACTTCGGGTTCGACGCGCAGAGCCCGGCCCAGCTGACCGCCCTCGTGAACGCCCTTCGTCGGCACGGCAAGCCCCTCGTCTACACCGTGCACGACCTGCGCAATCCCCATCAGTCCGACCCCGCGACCCACGAGGCGGCCCTGGACGTCATCATCCCGGCCGCGGACCAGCTCATCACCCTCACCCCCGGAGCCGCCGAGGCCATCAGCGGCCGGTGGAACCGGACGGCGCGCGTCCTGCCGCATCCCCATGTCGTCGAGCTGCCGGTGCTCGCCCGCACCAGGCCCGCCGCGGACGGGTTCCGGGTGGGCGTGCACGCCAAGAGCCTGCGCCCCAACATGGCCGTACTGCCCGTCGTGCGCGTACTCGCCGAGACCGTGGCCGGTCTGCCGGACGCGGTACTCCAGGTGAACGTCCACCACGAGGTGGACGACCCCGAGGCCGCCGCACACGACCCCCAACTGATGGCCGAACTCAGGGAGTTGGAGACCGCCGGACGGCTCGAACTCGTCCTCCACGACTACTTCGACGACGACCAGCTGTGGGACTACCTGAGCTCGCTCGACCTGTCCGTGCTGCCCTACCGGTTCGGCACCCACTCGGGATGGCTGGAGGCCTGCCACGACCTCGGCACCGCGGTCGCCGCCCCGGACTGCGGCTTCTACGCCCAGCAACGGCCCTGCTTCAGCTACGGGCACACCCAGGAGGGCGGCCTGGACGAGGAGTCCCTGCACAAGGCCGTGCTGCGGGCCCACGAGGAGCGGCCGGCGCCCCGCGCCACCGAGCAGCACCGGGTGCGCGAGCGCGCCGAACTCGCCGCCGCCCACCGCGCCCTCTACGCCCGTCTGGTGCGATGAGCAGGGCGCGGGTGGCCCTGATCGCGTCCGCCCGCTTCCCCATCACCGAGCCGTTCGCCGGCGGTCTCGAAGCACACATCTGGGGACTGGCGCGCGCCCTGACCCGGCGCGGACACCAGGTGGAACTCTTCGCGGCGCCCGGCTCCGACCCGGCCCTCGAAGCGCGTGAACTGCCCGTGCGGCGCGTGGGGTTGAGCCCGGCGGCGTGCGGGGACGTCAGCATGCCGAGCCGCACCTGGATGGAGGAGCACCATGCCTATCTGGGTCTGATGCTCGACCTGGCACGCGACGGCGAGCACCGCTTCGACGTGGTGCACAACAACAGCCTGCACTACCTCCCGGTGGCGATGGCGTCGGCCCTGCGCATCCCGGTGATCACCACCCTGCACACGCCCCCCACCCCGTGGCTCGAATCGGCCATCCAGACCCATGACGCCTGCCCGGTGGTCTTCACCGCCGTCAGCCAGTGCACGGCCTCCGCCTGGCGGCCGACCGTCCCCGAGGCGCGGGTGGTGCGCAACGGCATCGACACGGAGTTCTGGACGCCCGGCCCCGGTGGTGGCGACCTGGTGTGGTCCGGACGCATGGTGCCGGAGAAGGGGGCGCATCTGGCCATCCGCGCGGCCCGCACGGCCGGGGTGCCGCTGAGGCTCGCGGGGCCGGTGTCCGACGAGCGGTACTTCGAGGCGGAGGTCGCGCCCCTGCTCGGCGACGGCGTCCAGTACGTCGGTCACCTCGACCGCAAGGAGCTGGCCGAACTGCTGGGCACGGCCACCGCGGCTCTGGTGACGCCCAGTTGGGACGAGCCGTACGGCCTCGTCGTCGCCGAGGCACTGGCCTGCGGCACGCCCGTCTGCGGCTTCGACCGGGGCGCCCTGTCCGAGATCCTCGCCCCGGACTGCGGCCTGCTGGCGCCCCCCGGCGACGTGACGGCGCTCGCCGAACTCATCCCGCGCGCCATGCGGCTCGACCGCCGGGACGCCCGCCGCAGAGCGGAGACGTTCTGCTCGCTGGAGCGAACCGCGGACGACTACACCGCCCTGTACGAGGAGGTCAGGCGGTGATCGGCTACTACGTCCACCACCAGGGCCGCGGGCACCTCCACCGAGCGCAGTGCATCGCCGCCCACGTACCGGGGCCCGTCACCCTCCTGTCCTCTCTCCCGCGGCCCGACGCGTGGCGGGGTCCGTGGGTGGACCTGCCCCCCGACACCGCCGCCGAGCCCGTCGACGCCACCGCCCGGGGGCGCCTGCACTGGGTACCGCTGCACCACGACGGACATCGTGAACGCATGGGGATCATCGCCCGGTGGATCGTGCGGGAACGCCCGGCCCTGTTCGTCAGCGACGTGTCCGTGGAGGCCGCCGCCCTGGCCCGGCTCATGGGCGTCCCGGTCGTCGTCGCGGCCATGCGCGGCGACCGCCGGGACGAGGCGCACCGCCTCGGATACGACCTCGCGGACGCCCTGCTCGCCCCCTGGCCCGGCTCCCTCCCGGAACCGGGCTGGCCCGCGCACTGGCACGCCAAGACCGTCCACACCGGAAGCATCTCCCGCTACGACGGCCGGCCCCGCCCGACGCGACGGTGCGGCCCGGACGGGCGCGGCGCCGGCAACGAGGTCGTCGTCATGCTCGGCGCCGGCGGCGCCGACGTCACCCCCGAACAGCTCCAGGAGGCGGCCCGGGCCACCCCCGGCTGGTCCTGGACCGTCCTCGGCGGCCCCGACACCCCCTGGGTCGAGGACCCGTGGCCGCTCCTGTGCCGCGCCGGCGTCGTCGTCACGCACGCGGGACAGAACGCCATCGCGGAGTGCGCCGCCGCGCGCGTACCCGCCGTGGTCATCCCGCAGGACCGGCCCCACGGTGAACAGCGCGCCACCGCACGGGCGTTGGCGCGCGGCGGCCTGGCCACGGTGTGCGACGCCTGGCCCGGTCCGCACGAGTGGCCCGCGCTGCTCGCGGAAGCGGTGGCCCGGCCGGAGCGCTGGGCCCACTGGTCTCCCGGCGACGGCGCGGAACAGGCAGGGCGGCTGCTGACCGAGCGTGCCGCCCGCTACGCGAGGCAGGCCCCGTGCGCACCGCGGTGATCACCCTCGCCGCCGGCCGGCACACCCACCTGCTGCTCCAGCAGGACGGGCTCGCCAACGGCGCACGCACCCCCGACCACTACGTGATCGTCTCCATGGCCGACCCCTCGATCGGCTCCCTGACCACCGGGCGCACCCCCGCACCGGACGTCCTCACCCTGCCCCTGGCCGACGGAGGACGCCTGCCGCTGGCCGCGGCCCGCAACGCGGGGGCGGCCCGCGCCCTCGCCCACGGCGCGGAGCTGCTGGTCTTCCTCGACGTGGACTGCGTACCCGGGCCCACGCTCCTGGACGGTTACGCCCGCGCCGCACAGGACGGCATGCTGCTGTGCGGAACGGTCGCCTATCTGCCTCCACCGCCGCCCGGCGGCTACCGGCTGGCAGGCCTTGAAGACCTCGCCCCACCCCACCCCGCCCGCCCGGCCCCCGCGGACGGACAGCTCCTGCGCGGAGGGGACCCGCGCCTGTTCTGGTCGCTCTCGTTCGCCCTGACGGCCCCGACCTGGGACCGCGTCGGAGGGTTCTGCGAGGCGTACACCGGCTACGGGGGCGAGGACACCGACTTCTCCGCCGCGGCCGCCCGGGCCGGGGTCGACCTGTGCTGGGTGGGCGGAGCCCCCGCGTACCACCAGCACCATCCGACACATGATCCGCCCGTCCAGCACCTCGACGACATTCTCCGCAACGGGGCGCTCTACCAACGGCGTTGGGGCAGCTGGCCCATGATCGGGTGGCTCCGCGCCTTCGAGGCCCTCGGCCTGGTCGTCCACGAGCCCGGCGCCGACGCCTGGCGCAGAACCTGACCCCGAGGCCGCGCTCCCGCCGGGTTCGTCATGCCGCCCCCGCCTCCCGGCGCTCGGCAGCACGCGCCTGGCGGCGCAGCTCGGTCTGCGCGGCGCGGGAGCGCCCCGCCCCGGCCCAGTACGGATGCTGGGCGATGCGGCAGGAGAGCCGTTGCAGGCGATAGCGCAGCAGGGTCCTGGCGGGAGAGCGGGCCAGCAGCTCGTAGGTACGGATCCATTCGCGCTGGGTCTGCACGAGGTCGGGGGGAAAGGTTCGCGCCATGGCTCGATTAGAGCACGTGTTCGAATTGCTGCGCACGCCCGCCACGGAACCCCGGCGGTGAGGGCGGTGAGGGCGGCGAGAGCGGCGGGAGGGAGCGTCATGGGGGCGGTGGGAGAGCGGGATCCGTCGGAAAATGGGCGGCACGGTCCCACCCGTCGGCGGTACGGTGCGCCGATGTCAGAGATCAAGCAGTTCCAGGTGACCTTCGACTGTGCCCAGCCCGAGCGGGTCGCCCGCTTCTGGTGCGAGGTGCTCGGGTACGTCCCGCCGCCCCCGCCCGAGGGGTTCACCACCTGGGACGAGTTCCATGAGACCCAGCCGCCCGAGAAGCGGGACGCGTGGTTCGCCTGCAGTGATCCCTCGGGTGTGGGCCCGCGCCTGTACTTCCAGCACGTGCCCGAAGGCAAGGTCGTCAAGAACCGGGTGCACCTCGACGTCCGCGTCGGCACCGGGCTCGTGGGCGACGAGCGACTCGCGGCGCTCGAAGCGGAGTGCGCACGGCTGGTCGCGCTCGGGGCGACCCATGTCCAGACGCTCTACGCCGACGGCGAGAACGAGTCGTGCATCCCGATGCTGGACATCGAGGGCAACGAGTTCTGTATCGACTAGCAGGCGCGGGGCCTTAGTTGGGGGAGGAGCCAGGGGGAGCCCCATCTCCCTCCGGACATGCCCGCGAAGCGGCCGAGGGGCCCCGCGACCGGGGCCCCTCGGCTCTTCCCGCGGCGGGCTCCTCCTACGGGCGGGCCTCCTTGGGCTCCTGCTGGATGCGCACCAGGTTGCCCGAGGGGTCGCGGAAGGCGCAGTCGCGAGGGCCCCACGCCTGGTCGATGGGCTCCTGAAGGACCTCGGCGCCCGAGGCCCGCACCTTCTCGAAGGTCGCGTCGACGTCGTCCGTGCGGAAGACGAACATCGGCAGGACGCCCTTGGTGAGGAGCTCCTGCATGGTGTCCCCGTCGGCCTGCGAGCGGCCCGCGTGCGGCTCCGACAGCACGATCTCCAGGCCGGGCTGGGTCTCGCTGCCGAGCGTCACCCAGCGATGACCGCCCGAGGCGACGTCGTTGCGTACGTCGAGGCCGAGCGCGTCGCGGTAGAAGCCGAGCGCCTCGTCCGGGTCGTTCACGGTGATGTGGCAGTACTGCAGTGCGATCGTCATGGCTCCACGGTAGGCGGCGCCACCCCCGCCTGCTTCTCGGATCCTGCTCGGCCTCCCGGGGGATTGCGCAAGGGCCGCGTGTGCACCTTGGCCACGCACGCAGGCATCGCCGCCACGGCCTCGTGATCGCGGGCGCGATAGGCGCTCGGCGTCTCGCCCACGACCTCGGTGAAGCGCGAGCTGAACGAACCCAGCGACGTACACCCCACCGTCATGCAGGCGTCCGTCACGCTCATGCCGTGGCGCAGCAGCGCCATGGCCCGCTCGATGCGGCGGGTCATCAGGTAGCTGTACGGGGTCTCGCCGTACGCCGCGCGGAACTGACGGGAGAAGTGCGCGGGGGACATGAGCGCGTGCCGGGCCATCGTCGGAACGTCCAGGGGCTTGGCGTACTCCCGGTCCATGAGATCGCGCGCGCGGCGCAGGTGCGCGAGGTTGGCGAGCTCTTCCGGCGTCATGGAGCCGAAGCTACCACCGCCTTCGGACAGCCCGCCCGACCTGCGCGAACAGGGTTGTTCAGCGAAGAATGCCGGGGCTGTCCGGCAGGCTCGCCACATCGGTGGGCGACGCCTCGCGCTGGTGCGGGAAGGCTGTCGGGCTCAGGGGCGCCGGGGCGGGGGCACCGGCGTCGTCCTGCTGGAGGGAGACCGTGCGGGCCGGGGCCGGGATCGAGATGCCCTCGGCGCGGTAGCGCCGGTGCAGGCGCTTGATGAACTCGTGCTTGATCCGGTACTGGTCGCTGAACTCGCCCACCCCGAGCACCACCGTGAAGTTGATCCTCGAATCGGCGAACGTGTGGAAGCGGACGGCCGCCTCATGGCCGGGCAGCGCGCCGGCCACCTCCGCCATCACACCGTCGACGACCTCCAGGGTGACCCGCTCGACGTGCTCCAGATCGCTGTCGTAGCCGACTCCGACCTGCACCAGGACCGTCAACTCCTGTTCCGGACGGGCATAGTTGGTCATGTTGGTGCGGGCGAGCCGGCCGTTGGGGATGATCACGAGGTTGTTCGACAGGTTGCGCACGACCGTGTTGCGCCAGTTGATGTCGACGACGTACCCCTCCTCCCCGCTGCTGAGCCGGATGTAGTCACCGGGCTGCACGGTCTTCGACGCGAGGATGTGCACACCGGCGAAGAGGTTGGCCAGGGTGTCCTGGAGCGCGAGGGCGACGGCGAGGCCGCCCACACCAAGGGCGGTGAGCAGTGGGGCGATGGAGATGCCCACGCTTTCCAGGGCGACCAGGACGCCCATCGCCACCACCACGACGCGCGTGATGTTGACGAAGATCGTGGCCGAGCCGGCCACACCGGTCCTGGACTGCGCCAGGGACTGGACGAGACCCGCGATCACCCGGGCCGCGGTGAAGGTGATGATCAGGACGAGCAGGGCGGTCAGCGTGTGGTCGACGATGCCGGCGACCCGGCCGGTGAGCGGCAGCGCCGACGCCGACACGGCGGTGCCCGCGATGGTGGCGGCCCAGGGGGCGATGGTGCGCAGGGCGTCGACGATGACGTCGTCGCCCGTCCAGCGGGTTCTGAGCGCGTGCTTGCCCAGCCACTTCAGGACCACGCGCAGCAGGAGCGCGGCGGCCAGGCCCGCGGCCATGGCGATGGCGGCGACGACCCAGTCGTGCAGAACCAGGCTCCGGGTCATCGCACGGCCTCCTGGCGGGGCGGGACCGGGGGCCGTATGTGATGTGTCGTCACCTTGTCACCTGTCAGATCGTGTTGCCCGAAGCGAAGTTCACCCCGAAGTTTCCCCCACACCGGAAGCGGCCCGCCATCGCCCCACCCCGGAAGCGGCCCGCCATCGCCCCGCCTCGGAACCGGCCCGTCATCGCCCCACCCCGGCCGCGCGCGGTGGAGGCCGAAGACGGGTCCGGGGACCGGGAAACCCCACGCGCCCGGGGGGCGCCGGGGCCGGGCCGATGTACCGCGGGGAGGTATCAAACCGGCATCGCGGCGGTATACCTACCGGTAGGAACGGGTCCGCGTACCCATGGGTAGGGACGGTCCGCGCACCTGGCCCGCGGCCGCGAGCGGATTCCCTTCACCTCAGGACGGCCGGGGCGCCCCCTCGCGGGCAGGCCCTGCCACAGGTGCGGGAGGCCGCACTGGTCCTCATGCTGGTATGCATCAGTCCTTAATCAGCCCTTACGTGAATCAGCAGCGTGAATCAGCACCCGGTTCCCCTTCTCCCGGCCCCGCACGAGCCGTGGGAACGATCACCCGAGGAGTGAGGTCATGAGCGACAGGTGCGAGGGGATCGTCCAGTACTTCGACCGTGAGAAGGGTTACGGCTTCGTCGTGCCGATCGGGCAGCGCGACGGGATCTATGTGCGGCGGGAGGACATCGAGGGCGAGACCCGGACGCTGTCGGAGGGCCAGCGCGTCTCGTTCGTCATAGAACTGGCCGGTGGCCGCTTCGAGGCCCGCGCGGTACGCCCCTGACCCGGGCCCCGCCCCGTCCGTCAGGCCCGCGCGCCGCCCTCGTCCGGCCCGGGTCCCGCCCCCGCCGGGGTTGGCCGGAAAGGCGGGTCGTGTCCACGCGCACCCCGGGGCCCCGTCGTGACCCGGGGCGATCACGAGATATCTTGATGTCGAGCAATGTTGCAGACGTGGAGCGGAGCACCCGGTGACTGACTCGACCATCATCTACACCCACACTGACGAGGCGCCGGCCCTGGCGACGCATTCGTTCCTGCCCGTGATCCAGGCGTACGCCTCGACCGCCGGTGTCACTGTGGAGACCCGTGACATCTCGCTCGCGGGGCGCATCATCGCGAGCTTCCCCGAGTTCCTCGAGGAGAGCCGGCGGATCGACGACGCGCTCGCCGAGCTGGGCGAGCTGGCCAAGACGCCCGGGGCCAACATCATCAAGCTGCCGAACGTGTCGGCGTCCATCCCGCAGCTCAAGGCCGCGGTCGCCGAGCTCCAGGCCCAGGGCTACGCGCTGCCGGACTACCCGGACGACCCGAAGAGCGACCAGGACAAGGACGTCCGGGCGCGCTACGACAAGATCAAGGGCAGCGCCGTCAACCCGGTCCTGCGCGAGGGCAACTCCGACCGCCGCGCCCCCGCGTCGGTCAAGAACTACGCCAAGGCCCACCCGCACCGCATGGGCAAGTGGACCTCCGACTCGAAGACGAACGTCGCCACCATGGGCGCCAACGACTTCCGGTCCACCGAGAAGTCCGTGGTCGTCGCCGAGGACGGCGCGCTGCGCATCGAGCACGTCGCCGCGGACGGCACCACCACCGTGCTGCGCGAGTCGGTACCGGTCCTGGCGGGCGAGGTCGTCGACGCCTCCGTGATGCGCGTGGCCGAGCTGCGCAGCTTCCTCACCGCGCAGATCGCCCGCGCCAAGGCCGAGGGCGTGCTGTTCTCGGTGCACCTCAAGGCCACGATGATGAAGGTCTCGGACCCCATCGTCTTCGGCCACGTGGTGCGCGCCTTCTTCCCGAAGACGTTCGACAAGTACGGTGACGTGCTGGCCGCCGCGGGGCTCTCCCCGAACGACGGTCTGGGCGGCATCCTCAAGGGCCTCGACAACGTGCCGCACATCGGTGCCGAGATCAAGGCGGCCTTCGAGGCCGAGCTCACCGAGGGCCCGGCCCTCGCGATGGTCGACTCCGACCGCGGCATCACCAACCTGCACGTGCCGTCCGACGTCATCGTCGACGCCTCGATGCCGGCCATGATCCGCACCTCCGGCCACATGTGGGGCCCCGACGGCCAGGAGGCCGACACCCTCGCGGTCCTGCCGGACAGCAGCTACTCCGGCGTGTACCAGGCCGTCATCGACGACTGCCGCGCCCACGGCGCCTTCGACCCGGCCACCATGGGCTCGGTGCCCAACGTCGGCCTGATGGCGCAGAAGGCCGAGGAGTACGGCAGCCACGACAAGACCTTCGAGATCGCGGCCGCCGGCACCGTACGTGTCGTGGACGCCGCGGGCGAGGTGCTCCTGGAGCAGGAGGTCGCCGAGGGCGACATCTTCCGCGCCTGCCAGACCAAGGACCTGCCCATCCAGGACTGGGTCAAGCTCGCCGTGACGCGCGCCCGCGCCACCGGCAGCCCGGCCGTGTTCTGGCTCGACGAGAGCCGCGCGCACGACGCGACCCTCATCGAGAAGGTCCGCACCTACCTCGGCGAGCACGACACCGAGGGCCTGCAGATCGAGATCATGTCCCCGGTCGAGGCGACCGCGTTCTCCCTGGAGCGCATCCGCCGCGGCGAGGACACCATCTCGGTCACCGGCAACGTGCTGCGCGACTACCTGACCGACCTGTTCCCGATCCTGGAGCTGGGCACCAGCGCCAAGATGCTCTCGGTGGTCCCGCTGATGAACGGCGGCGGCCTCTTCGAGACGGGCGCCGGCGGCTCCGCCCCCAAGCACGTCCAGCAGCTGGTCAAGGAGAACTACCTGCGCTGGGACAGCCTGGGCGAGTTCCTCGCGCTCGCGGTCAGCTTCGAGCACCTCGCCACGACCACGGGCAACGCGCGCGCCCAGATCCTGGCCGACACCCTGGACCGCGCCACCGGCACCTTCCTCAACGAGGACAAGTCGCCGAGCCGCAAGCTGGGCGGCATCGACAACCGCGGCAGCCACTTCTACCTGGCCCTGTACTGGGCCCAGGAGCTGGCCCAGCAGACCGAGGACGCGCAGCTCGCCGGCGCCTTCGCGGCGCTCGCCAAGACGCTGGCCGAGCAGGAGTCGACCATCGTCGAGGAGCTCATCGCGGTGCAGGGCTCGCCGGTCGACATCGGCGGCTACTACCAGCCGGACGCTGCCAAGGCGTCCGCGGTGATGCGTCCCTCGAAGACCCTGAACCAGGCCATCGCCTCCCTCGCCTGACGCCAACTCCCCTGCGGGGGAGCGCAGTTGAGTACGCAGCCGCCCCGGCCGGAACCATCCGGCCGGGGCGGCCGCGCGTCACGCCTCACGCGCGGCGGGGCAGCCGGACCGTCAGCGCGTACCGGCGCGCGGTCCGCCCAGGGTTCTCGTCGTCCTCGCCGACCAGGAGCAGCCGCGGCCGGCCGGCCCCGTGCGCGCGCCCCGCGGGAACGTGGCCCTGGCGGACCGGGCGGAGCCGCGGGCCACTTATCCTGAGCCACTCAGTCCGTACCCGGCGTCCTGGCCGCACAACTTGTCCTTGGAGTCCGCCTTGAGGGTAAATCTCCGTTCCCGAGTCACCATGTGGCTCGGGCGCACCTACCTTGCCAGGATCCAGAAGCGCGGTATCGGCCCCGGCACGATCTCGCTGCTGCCGGACGCGCTGCTGATGCCGCTGCGCCGTGACGGACTCGACCCGGTGCCCGAGCTGACCGCGCGGCAGGCCGAGGAGCCGGTCACCAAGGTCCCGCTGCCGTTCGGCATGGACGCCTGGGTGGTCACCGGACACGACGCGGTGAAGGCCGTGCTCGGCTCGGCCGACGGGTTCAGCAACGATTTCACGCATCTCGCGGGCAACGCGGGTGTCCTGGAGGAACAGCATCCCGGCGGGCTCGGGTTCAGCGACCCGCCGGTGCACACGAGGCTCCGACGCATCCTGACGCCCGAGTTCACGATGCGCCGTCTGCGCCGGCTGACCCCGCGCATCGACGCCCTCGTCGCCGAACGGCTCGACGCGATGGAGGCCGCGGACGGCACCGTCGACCTGGTCGAGGCCTTCGCCCTGCCCATACCCTCGCTGACCATATGCGAGCTGCTCGGCGTGCCCTACGAGGACCGCCACGACTTCCAGCAGCTGGCCATGGAGCGCTTCGACCTGTTCGCCGGGGCCACCGCCCCGCTCGGCGCGATGTCGGCCTCGCTCTCCTACTTCCGCGACGTCGTCAAGAAGCAGCGGGAGAACCCCGGCGACGGCCTGCTGGGCATGATCGTCAAGGAGCACGGCGACAGCGTCGGCGACGACGAACTGGCGGGCCTCGCCGACGGGGTGCTCACCGGAGGCTTCGAGACCACCGCGAGCATGCTGGCGCTCGGCGCCCTGCTGCTGCTCAAGGACCCGGAGGCGTTCGCCCGCATAGGGCGGGACGAGGAGGCGGCCGCGGCCTTCGTCGAGGAGGCCCTGCGTCATCTCACCGTCGTCCAGCTGGCCTTCCCGCGCTTCGCGCGCGAGGACGTCGAGGTCGCCGGGGTGCTCATACCCAAGGGCGACATGGTGCTCTGCTCGCTCAGCGGTGCCAACCGCGACGCCGCCTTCACCCCCGACGGCGCGGCCTTCGACCCGCACCGCCGGGCCGGCGGCCACCTCGCCTTCGGCTACGGCATCCACCGCTGCATCGGCGCCGAACTCGCCCGCATGGAACTGCGCGCCGCCTTCCCCGCCCTGGTCCGCCGCTTCCCCGAGATGCGCCTCGCCGTCCCGGCCGAGGACCTCGCCTTCCGCAAACTGTCCATCGTGTACGGGGTGGAGTCGCTGCCGGTACGGCTGCGCGCCTGACGGCAGCCGCCCGGACCGGAGCCCGGGCGGCCACGCCGGTCAGCTCACCGTGAGCGCGGTGTCGTCCAGGACGAACGACGTCTGGAGCTTGGAGCCCTCGGTGGCGGTGCACCGCAGGGTCACCGTCTGGCCCGCGTAGGCGCCGAGGTCGAAGGTGCGCTGGGTGTAGCCGCTCGCCGCGTTCAGGTTGGAGTACGAGCCGAGGGTGGCCAGAACCGCCCCGCTGCCGCTCAGGACCTGCACCTTGAGGGTGTCGTACGCGGTGCGCGCCGTTTCGGCGGTGTCGATGTGCAGCGGGAGGGAGAGCGAGGCCGCACAGCCCGCCGGGATCGTCACCGACTGCGACAGCGTGTCGGTGTGCGCCGTGCCCTTCCCGCCGAGCCACGCCTTGTACGTACCGGTGCGGGCGGCCTCGCCGCTGCGGTTGGTGATGACGCCGCTGGTCGCCGTCCACCCCGAACTCCCCGACTCGAAGCCGGGGTTGGCGAGCAGCTGGGCGCCGGCGCAGCCGCCGGGGTCGCCGCCGCTGCTGCCCGCCGTGCCCGCCAGCCAGGCGGTGGCGTTGAGCGCGAGCGCAGCGTCCGTGCCCGCCGGGTCGTTCCACCCGTCGTACAGGGTGTTGCCCGACTGGCCCGTGCCGTCGTCCACGGGCGAGCTGTCGCCCCAGAAGGCGACACGGCCGCTGCCGAAGGTGCTGGTGGCGAAGAAGGCGCCGGTGTTTCCGGACGAACCGGTGCGGTACACCAGGCCCTTGGCCGCCGGGTTGTCGGCCGGCTTGAGGGTCACCGTGGTGCCGTTGCGGATGATGCTGCCGGTCACCTTGCCGAACGTGCCGTTCAGGACCGGGTCCAAGGAGTCGGTGACGGCCCTCGGGTTGTCGGTCGCGATGTTGAGCGAGTCCACGGAGAACCCGAACGGGTCGGTGCTGTCGACCGAGTTGCTGGTCATCAGGTCGTTGATGACCTCCACCGCGTCCGCGCCGTCGTTGTTGCGGTCGGATCCGGTGTGGTCGGAGATGAGGAACAGCCCGCCGCCGTTCTTCACGAACTGCATCACGGCGGTCTTCTCGGACGCGCTGAGCAGCACGTTCGGCTCCGGCAGCACGAAGGTGTCGAAGTTCTTCAGGTCGAGCGCCGAGGACGTGCCGTAGGTGATGGCGTTGCCCGAGGGCAGCGTCTTGAGCGCGTAGTCGCCGGTCTTCTGGAGCGCGACGCCCCAGGACGACAGGGCGCCGGTCCAGTCCTTCTCGGCCGAGGGGGAGGGGTTCTGTCCCGTGGGGTCGGGCTGGCTGGTGCCGATGATCCAGTCGGCGTTTCCGGCCGTCTCCGCCTTGGAGTTGTCGAAAAGGACCCGGTGCGGGCCGGCGGCGCCGACGGTGGCCGGGCGGGCTGGTGCGGGGGAGGGGGTGACGGCCTGGGCGGCGGCGCCACTGGCGACGATCAGCGCTCCGATCGCGGCCAGTACACCGGCGGTCCTGCGGGGCGAGGGGGCGAGTCTGCCGGCTCCGAGCATCCTGCGTACCTCCATGAGGGGTGGGGGGCAAGGTGGTGGGGACACCAAGTCTGCGCGCGTAGAACGGCGTTGTACGGACGTCCGTGCGGCGCGCGGTTGAACCGTACATGGCGGAAAGGCTGCGGCGGCAGGCCTTGACGGGCGCGAAATCCGCTGCCCGTCCCCTCGTGCTCCGCCGCCGCGGCCCGTGCCGTGCGGTCCTCACCGTGCCCTGATGGAGGGGGAGTTGAGCGGCGCCGCGAGCGGTGCGCCGCCCCGCTCACTTCTTCAGGACGGCCTCCATCACGGACTTCGCGATCGGGGCGCCCAGCTTGCCGCCGGCGATCTCGGAGCGCTCG
Organism: Streptomyces sp. NPDC048111; assembly: GCF_043202815.1. Classification (NCBI taxonomy): domain Bacteria; kingdom Bacillati; phylum Actinomycetota; class Actinomycetes; order Kitasatosporales; family Streptomycetaceae; genus Streptomyces; species Streptomyces sp. NPDC048111. The sequence continues at coordinate 732,407 of NZ_JBIDBD010000001.1, read as the reverse complement.
ATGTTCATGTCGGCCGGGTCCACGAACACGGCCACCGCCACCGGCGAGGTCCCGTCGCTCTGCTTGGCGTACGACACGAACCAGGCGTAGGGCCGCTTCTCGTGCACATCGGCGCCGTGCTGCGCCGTGCCCGTCTTGCCGCCCACGGTGACGCCCGGCATCCGGACCTTGTTCGCGGTGCCGTCGCTCGCGGTGAACTCCATCATTTCCTGCACCTTCTTCGCGGTGCCCTCCGAGACCGCCTGGTGCAGCACCTCGGGCTCGGCCTTCTCCAGCGAGGACAGGTCCGGCCCGCGCAGTTCGTCGACCATATACGGCTTCATCACCTTGCCGTTGTTGGCGATGCCCGCGGTGACCATGGCCATCTGGAGCGGGGTGCTGGTCAGGCTGCCCTGGCCCATGCCGGTCAGGGCCGTCCCCGGCTTGTCCAGCTTGTCGGGGTAGGCGCTCTTCGCCGTGCGGACCGGAATGAACTGCTCCGCGTTGAAGCCGAACTTCTCGGCGGTCTCGCGCATCCTGTCGCCGCCGGTCTTCAGCGCGGTCTCCAGGAAGACGTTGTTGCAGGACCACTGCATACCGGTCTTCAGGGACACCTTGTCGCACAGCGAGTTGTCCACGTCGTTGCCGACCCGGGTGGTGCTGAGCGGCAGAGTGTAGGGGGCCGGCGCGTCCGGCATAGGGGCGTTGATGTCCGTGACGACGCCGTGTTCCAGGGCGGCCGCCGCCGTGAGGATCTTGAAGGTCGACCCCGGCGGATACACCTCGCGCAGGGCCCGGTTGCTGAGCGGCTTGCTCTTGTCGGCGTCCAGCCTCAGGAATTCCTCGCCCTCCTTCTTCGAGATCCCGGCGAAGGACGAGGGGTCGTAGGAAGGGGTGCTCGCCATCGCGAGGATCCGGCCGGAGCGCGGGTCGAGCGCGACCACCGCCCCCTTGGCCTTGAGCTTGGTGAGCCCGTCGTACGCGGCCTTTTGCGCGCGCGGATCGATCGTGGTGATCACGTCGCCGCCGCGCGGGGACTCCCCGGTGAACAGGGACTTGGTCCGGTCGAAGAAGAGCCGGTCGTCCTTGCCGTTCATCACCTTCGCGTGCACGCCCTCCAGGAACGTCGCCCCCTGCGCCTGCGAGAGGTAGCCGGTGATCGGCGCGTACAGGGGGCCGTTCTTGTAGGTCCGCTTGTACTTGAAGTCCGAGCCGGGCGTCGCCACCGAGCCGGTGATGGGCTGCCCACCCACCACGATGTCGCCGCGCGGCTGGGAGAACGCGTCGATCTGCACCCGCCGGTTGTGCTGGTCGTTGGCCAGACTGTCGCCCTTCACGAACTGGACCCAGGTCGCCCGGACCAGCAGGGCGAGCACCATCACCCCGCAGAAGACGGCTATGTGCCGCAACGGCTTGTTCATCACGCTCCCAGAGACGGTTCGAATGGGGTTGAACCCGGACATGTAGTGATCATCAGAACAGGTCCGATGCTCCGATGTCCAAGAGCCCTCGGCACGTCTGCGCCATAGCGATGCGGCTATCGGTGCAGGTCATGGCGGTATGAGGAGGCAATTCACCTGGTGCGGCTGTTACGGAAGGGTCACACGGAGGCGGCCGGGACGGTCGTCACCGGGCGGCTCCGCACGCCTTCGGGCCGGGAAAAACCCGGCGCCGCGTCGCACGCAATTCACCGGGTGCACATATGGCGCTCCCATACTCACTGCGCGGAAGCCCATGCGGACACCACAGAGGGATTCGACTGTGCCCCACGTCGCGCAGAACGTCACGTCCACGCCCACGCCCACGCCGTCGACTCCGGCGCTCCCCGCCCCCGTGCCCCCGATCTCCGCCGCGGCGCCGGCCGGGCCTGGCCCGTACCACGCCTCCATCGCGCACACCGAGGAGCAGATACGGGCCGCCCAGCGGCTGCGCCACCGTGTCTTCGCCGAGGAGATGGGGGCTGCCCTGGACACCCCGCTGCCCGGCCACGACATCGACGCCTTCGACGCCGTCGCCGACCACCTCGTCGTGACCGAGACCGCGTCCCGGGAAGTGGTCGGAACCTACCGGCTGCTGCCGCCCGGGCGCACTCAACTGTCCTACAGCGAAGCCGAGTTCGATCTCTCCTCGCTCGCCGCCCTGCGTCCCTCGATGATCGAGGCGGGCCGTTCCTGCGTGCACCCGGACCACCGCTCGGGCGCCGTCATCAACCTCATGTGGTCCGCGCTCGCCCGGTACGTCCTGCTGTCCGGCCACCGCTATCTGGCGGGCTGCGCCTCGGTGCCGCTGGCCGACGGCGGTGCCGCCGCCGCGCATGCCTGGCTGCTCGGCAACGCCCAACACTCCTCTCCGCCCGAACTGCGGGTGCACCCCCGGCGCCCCTGGCTGCCCGCGGCCCCGGCCGGCGGACGGTCGGGGTCCGCTTCCCTGCCGCCCCTCCTGCGCGGCTACTTCCGGCTCGGCGCCTGGATGTGTGGCGCGCCCACGTACGACCCCGACTTCCATGTGGCCGACTTCTTCGTCCTGCTCGACATGGACCGGCTCGGCGACCGCTACCGCCGCTTCTTCCTCGGGGACGTCCGGTGAGCCCCTGGTCGGTGGAGGCGCCCTGCACCCCCCACTGCCTGACCGGGGCAGCGCCCCGCGTCCCCCTGGCGGAGACGGCCCGCCGGTACGCGGCGCTCACCCGCACCCTGACGCACTCCCTGGCGATGGGGGATCGCCTGGCGGATCCGCGGGTGCTGCGCGAGCAGGCGCGTGCCGTCCTGCGCGCGCTCGGCGTACGGCTCGAAACCGACCCGGCACCGGGCGGGGGCGCGCCCGGGGCGCTGATCGTCGCCAACCACATCTCCTGGCTCGACGCCGTGGCGCTGCTCGCCGTCGAGCCGGCCACGGTCCTCGCCAAGCACGAGGTCGCCCGCTGGCCGGTGGCGGGCACGCTCGCCCGGCGGATCGGCGCCCACTTCATCGACCGCACGGCGATGCGCGAACTCCCGCTCGTGGTACAGCAGTTGGCGCGGACCCTGCACTCGGGGCGATCCGTGCTGGTCTTCCCGCAGGCGACGACCTGGTGCTCCGTCACGGGCGGCTGCTTCCGGCGGGCCGCGTTCCAGGCGGCCATCGACGCGGGCGCACCCGTGCGTCCCGTCACCGTCGACTACGTCCAGGCCGGTGCCCCGAGCACCGTCGCGGCCTTCCTCGGCGGCGACGACTTCACGTCCTCGCTGCGCCGCGTGGCCGCCGCCCGCGGTCTGAGCGTCCGGATCACCGTGCACTCGGACCTGCGCGGCACCGACCGGCGGGACCTGGCCGCCGCGGCCCGCGCCGCGGTCTGCGGCGCGCACCCGCACGAACGGCACCGCGCGTCCCGGGCCTCTAAGCTGGGCAGCCATGTTCGCACCCCAGGGCCCCACCTTCCGTGAGCTGACCGTCCAGGCGCTGTCGTCCGTCGAGCGCGGCTACGACCTCCTGGCCCCGAAGTTCGACCACACGCCCTTCCGCACCCCCGAAGTGATCCTCGATTCGGTGGCGCGGGTGCTCGACGGGCTCGGCCCGTTCGGCCGGGGCCTCGATCTGTGCTGCGGCACCGGCGCCGGACTCGACGTCCTGGACAAGGTGTGCCAGGAGCGGGTCACCGGCGTCGACATCAGCGCCGGGATGCTCGCCGTCGCCGCCCGCGCACATCCGGAGGCCGATCTGGTGCGGGCCGACGCCCGGGCGCTGCCGCTCGGCCCGGAGTACGACCTCGCCGTCAGCTTCGGCGCGTTCGGGCACTTCCTGCCCGGCGAGCGGCCCCGCCTCTTCGCCCAGACGTATGCCGCGCTGCGCCCCGGCGGCCGGTTCGCCTTCCCGGTGGTGGCCCCCGCGAGGCCCGGCAGCCCCGGCCACCTCGCGATGCTCGGCTTCGACGCGGTGATGCGGGTCCGCAACGCCCTGTGGCGCCCCCCGTTCGTCATGTACTACCGCGGCTTCGGTCTCGCGGACGTACGCCGTGAGCTCACGGCCGCCGGGTTCTCCGTCGACCTCCACGCCCTGGAGGAGCTGGGCCGCCGCACGGACGGCAGCCCGCGTGCCCGGCTGGTCGTGGCCACGAAGTAGCGCGCCGGCGGGAGGCCCCCGGCCCGGCGCTGGAAGGCGGGGCCGCGACCCTCCGACCCGGCGGGCCCCCTGGGGTGCCGCCGGGTCGGAGGACCACAACTCCCCTCAGGCGCAAGTGAGTTGGGGGGTGAGCCAGTCCGCGTGGTCGTAGTCGACGCCGTCGCCCGAGTCCGTGACGACGAGACGCAGTTCGTTCGCCCCGCTCACGTCCGCGCTGACCGTCTTCGCGGCGTCCGCGCCGGTGATCCTGCCGCTGTCGGCGGCCGGCACTCCGTCCCGGAACACCTGGAAGTCGACGGACCCCTTGGCGCCGACCTCGTCGTCCACGCCGACGCCCGCCCGGAACGAGGTGCAGCCGCCGCCCAGGTAGTAGGTGATGTCCGAGGCGGCGTGGGTGCCGAGGCCCTGGGCGTAGGTGGTGCCGCCCACGGTGAGCGTCCTGCCGTCGCCGGCGGCCTGTTCGCCGTTGCTGCGGTCGCGCTCGACCGGGCCCCAGCCGTTCGCCGCCGACGTCCAGGCCAGGTCGCTCAGTGCGTGGGTACCGGCCGACGGGCCCCGGCCGCACGCCAGTTGGGGGTTGGCCCAGTCCGCGTGGTCATAGGTGATGCCGTCCCCGCCGTCGCTCACCACCAGGCGCACCCGGGTGCCGCCGCCCAGGTCCGCGGTGAGCCGGCGGGGCGGGTCGCTCGCGGTGCGCACCCCGCTGTCGGCGACGAGCGTGGCGTCCCGGTAGATCCGGAACACCACGGAGCCGCCCGCCGTGGACTCGTCGTCCACACCCACGTCGACACTGAGCGTGCGGCAGCCGCCGCCCAGGAAGTACGTGATGTCCGAGGCGGCGTGGGTGCCGAGGCCCTTGGCGTAGGTGGTGCCGCCCACGGTCAGCGTCCTGCCGTCGCCGGCGGCTTGTTCGCCGTTGCTGCGGTCGCGCTCGACCGGGCCCCAGCCGTTCACGGCCGAGGTCCACGGCAGATCACTGAGCTGGTCGAGCCCGGTGGGCGGTGGCACCGGAGTGCCCGGTGTCACCCGGTACATCACCGTGCCGTGCGCGGGCACCGATGCGCTGATGCCGCCCGTGGTGCTGCTGGTCTGCCGGGACCACAGGTCCTTCAGGGCGTACGAGGAAGCGCCGCCGATCCCGAGGGCCTCGACCGTCGTCGAGATCGTACGGGCGGTGGCGTTCTCGTTGGTGAGCGTGACCGAACGCCCGCCGTCCGCAAGGGGTTTGGACATCACGACCAGACCCGACGCGTTCGACACGACGGTGCCCTGTTTGCCGAGGGGGTCCTGGTCGATCGCGATGACGTCGGTGTTCTTGAGGATCGCGAGGGTGGCCGCGCTCGGGGCGCGCAGGTCGCTGCCGATCAGGAGCGGCGCCGCCATCTGGGACCACAGGCTGAAGTGGGTGCGGTACTCGGTGTCCGTCATGCCGCCGTTGCCGACCTCCAGCATGTCCGGATCGTTCCAGCCGCCCGGCCCGGCGTAGGGGGCGAGCGGCTGGTTCTGGTGGGCGATGCCGATCATGCTGGACCAGGAGTCGCTGATGTCGCCCGTGGTGCGCCAGGAGTTACCGGTGCCGGACGCCCAGTTCCAGGGCTGGTTGGAGCCCCACTCGCAGATGCTGTAGAGAATGGGGCGGCCTGTCGCCTTCAGCGCGTCGCCCATCGCCCGGTAGCGCTGCCGGGCGTCGACCCCGTTGTTGTTGCAGTTGTCGTACTTGAGGTAGTCGACGCCCCAGGACGCCCACAGGTCGGCGTCCTGCTGCTCATGGCCGAGGCCGCCGGGAAAGCCCTGGGTGTCGCAGGTCTTGGTACCGGCGCTGGAGTAGAGCCCGAACTTGAGGCCCTTGGCGTGGACGTAGTCGGCGACCGCCTTGATGCCGTGCGGGAAGCGCACCGGGTCGGGGACGAGGTTGCCGGAGGCGTCCCGGCTCGGCAGCGCCCAGCAGTCGTCGATGTTCACATAGGTGTAGCCGACGTCCTTGAGGCCCCGCTCGACGAACGCGTCGGCGATCCCCTCGACCATCGACTCGTTGAACTCGGCGCGGCAGTGTGTCGAGTTCCAGTTGTTGAACCCCATCTGCGGGGTACGCGCCAGACCGTTGTCCACGGCCGCACCGTTGTCCACGGCTGCGGCCGGGGGCGCCGAGACGGTCTCCACGGCGACCGTCACACCCCCGGCGAGGAGAGCGAGGGAACCCAGGGTGGCGGTCAGGCGCTGTCGGAAGCTGTGCGGTTCGGCAGTCAAGTGCGGCTCCGGTGGGGGTCATTGGCGCACAACTGAACGGTGTCGAACGAAAGCAACCACATCTCAGCGGTCGGGCAAGTGCATGTCAAGAGAAGTGGCGGCCGAGTCCGCAAAGTACCGGCCGTGCCCGGCGGGTTCCGGGCGGACACGGCGGCCGGCTGGTAGGAACGCGGGGCGAGTCGTCGGCGTCGGGCCGCGAGAAGGAGAGACAACGTGAAGCGCACAGGCCTGGTGGCCGCCCTTGCCCTACTGGCGGCGGTCGCCGTCGCCCTGGCCGTGGCCGTGTCCCCGTGGTGGTGGGCGGCCGCCGCCCCGCTGCTCGCGGTGGCCGCGACCGGCATCCACGACCTGGTCCAGCGCCGCCATTCGGTGCTGCGCAACTACCCGGTCCTCGGACACGCGCGCTTCCTGCTCGAAGCGATCAGGCCGGAGATGCAGCAGTACTTCATCGAGCGCGACTACGACGGCCGGCCCTACGACCGCGACACCCGCTCCACGGTGTACGAACGCGCCAAGGGCACCGCCGACCAGGACCCGTTCGGCACCGAACTCGACGTGTACGAGCCGGGGTACGAGTTCTTCGCGCACTCGGTGGCGCCGCGGCCGGTCGCCAAGGACGCCTTCCGTGTCTCCGTCGGCGGCCCCGACTGCACCCGCCCCTACGACATGGCCCTCCTCAACGTGTCGGCGATGAGCTTCGGCTCACTCTCCGCCCAGGCGATCCTCGCCCTCAACCGGGGCGCGAAGGAGGGCGGCTTCGCCCACGACACCGGTGAGGGCGGCATCTCCGAGTACCACCTGCGCCACGGCGGAGACCTCGTCTGGGAGATCGGCACCGGCTACTTCGGATGCCGCACGGACGACGGGGACTTCGACGCCGACGAGTTCGCCCGCAAGGCCGCCACCGACTCCGTGCGCTGCGTCTCGCTCAAGCTGTCGCAGGGAGCCAAGCCGGGCAAGGGCGGGGTGTTGCCGGGCTCCAAGGTGACCGCGGAGATCGCCCGGGTGCGCGATGTGCCCGAGGGACAGACCGTCGTCTCGCCCAACCACCACCGGGTGTTCTCCACCCCGCGTGAACTCGTCCGCTTCATCGCCCGGATGCGGGAACTCGCGGGAGGCAAGCCCACCGGCTTCAAGCTCTGCGTGGGCAGCCGGCGCGACGTCCTGGCGATCTGCAAAGCCATGCTGGAGGAGGACATCACCCCCGACTTCATCGTGGTCGACGGCGCGGAGGGCGGCACCGGCGCCGCCCCGATGGAGTTCGTCGACCACGTGGGCACCCCGCTGACCGACGGGCTCTCCATCGTCCACAACGCCCTGCTCGGCGTGGGGCTCCGCGACCGGGTGCGGATCGGCGTCAGTGGCAAGGTCGCCACCGGCTCGGACATCGTCAAGCGCCTGATCCAGGGCGCCGACTACACCAACGCGGCCCGCGCGATGATGTTCGCCGTCGGCTGCATCCAGTCACAGCGCTGCCACACCAACCACTGCCCCGTCGGCGTCGCCACCCAGGACCCGCAGCGCGGCCGGGCCCTCGACGTCGAGGACAAGTACCAGCGGGTGCGGCGCTTCCAGGAGGCCACCGTGCACAGCGCCATGGAGATCATGGCCTCGCTCGGCGTCAGCGACCCCGCCCAGCTGCGCCCCGACATGCTGCGCCGCCGCACCTCGCACCACGCGATCGCCACCTACGCCGAGCTCTACCCCTGGCTGCGCCCCGGTCAGCTGCTCTCCCCGGCCACCCTCCCCGAGGAGTGGGCCAGGTCCTGGAAGGGCAGCGACCCGGACTCCTTCAGCGCCTGAACTCCTGGAGCGCCTGAAGTTCTGGAGCGCCTGAGCTCCGCCGTCCGGACCGCCACCCTTCCCCCGCGTCAGGCGGAGGCGTGCAGCTCCATCAGCGACACCACCAACTCGTCCACCTCCTCAGGGGTGTTGTAGAGCGCGAACGAGGCGCGGGCCGCCGCCTCCAGGCCGTAGTGGGCGAGGGCGGGCTGGGCGCAGTGATGGCCGGCCCGGACGGCGATGCCGTCGCGGTCGAGCCAGGAGGCGATCGCCGCCGGGTCGTGGCCCGCCAGGGTGAAGGTGAGCACCGCGATCCGCTCCGGCGCCGAGCCCAGGACCTCCAGACCCGGCACCGCCGCCAGCGCCTGCCGGGCGTACGCGGTGAGCGCGTCCTCGTACGCCGTGACCGCGGCCCGGTCGAAGGAGGTGAACCAGTCAAGCGCGGCGAGCAGCCCCACCACCCCGGCGATGTGCCCGGTGCCGGCCTCCAGGAGATGGGGGACCGGAGCGAACGTGGTGCGCTCGAAGGACACCGAGTCGATCATGTTGCCGCCGCCCTGCCAGGGCCGCAGGCCCGCCAGGACCTCCGGCTTGACGTAGAGCGCTCCGATGCCGGTGGGCCCGTACAGCTTGTGCCCGGAGAAGGCGTAGAAATCGGCGTCCAGATCGGTCACGTCGACCGGCAGATGGGCGACCGCCTGCGCGCCGTCCACCAGCACCTTCGCGCCGTAGCGGTGCGCGAGCGCGGTCATCTCGCGGACCGGGGGCGCGGTGCCGAGGACGTTGGAGGCCTGACTGAGGGCCACCAGCCGGGTGCGCGAGGACAGCAGGTCGGCGTAGGCGTGCTGATCGATCCGCCCGTCGGCGAGCAGCGGCACCGGGACCACGCGCGCCCTGGTCTCGCGGGCGATCAACTGCCAGGGCACGATGTTGGAATGGTGCTCCAGGACGGGCACCAGGATGTCGTCGCCGGGACCGAGGTTGGCCCGGCCCCAGCTCTGCGCGACCAGGTTCACGGCCTCCGTCGTGCCGCGTACGAACACGATGGAGTCGGGCGAGGGGGCACCCAGGAAGCGCGCGACGGCGGCCCGGCCCGCCTCGTACATCTCCGTGGCCTCGCGGGCCATGGTGTGGGCGCCGCGGTGGATGTTGGAGTTCGCCACGCCGTAGTAGCCGCTCAGCGCCTCGATGACCTGGCGCGGCTTGTGGGTGGTGGCCGCGTTGTCGAGCCAGACCAGCGGGTGTCCGTTGACCGTGCGGTGCAGGGCGGGCACGTCCTTGCGCGCCGACTCCGGTGCGAACCCGCCGGGTTGGCGGCCCGGAAGGGCGGGCCGCTCGGCAACGTCAGGAGTAGTCATGGTAGTTGGACACCTCGACGTTCTGGAGCACCGCGATGGCGTCCTCCACGAGGACGGCCGTGTTGAAGTACGCCGTCATCAGGTACGAGGTGATGCCCTTCTGGTCGACGCCCATGTTCCGCATGGACAGGCCCGGTTCGACCTCGTCGGGCACCGCGGCGGGCCGCAGCCCCACCACCCCCTGCTCGGCCTCGCCCGTGCGCAGGAGCAGGATCTCGGTGGTGCCGACGCCGCCCCCGCCGGAGAACCTGACCTTGTCGGACGGGATCAGCGGTACTCCCCGCCAGGTGAGCAGGGGGCTGCCGAAGCGGGTGTCGGTCACCGGCGGCACGCCCCGGCGGGTGCATTCGCGGCCGAAGGCGGCGATGGCCCGGGGGTGCGCGACGAAGAAGCCGGGCTGTTTCCACACCCGGGCCAGCAGCTCGTCGAGGTCGTCCGGGGTCGGCGACCCGGTGCGGGACTGCACCCGCTGGCCGGCGGAGACGTTGTTGAGCAGACCGAACTCGGGGTGGTTGAGCAGCGCCGCCTCCTGGCGCTCGCGCAGGGCCTGCACGGTGAGGTCGGCCTGGGCGCGGGTCTGGTCGATGGGGCCGTTGTACAGGTCCGCGACCCGGGTGTGGACGCGCAGCACGGTCTGGGCCAGCGTCATGTGGTACTCGCGGGGCGCGTCCTCGTAGTCGACGAAGGTGCCCGGCAGTTCCACCTCGCCGACGTGTCCCGAGCTGAGGTCGATGGGCGCCTCGCGGTCCGGCTCGGTGCCGTCGGCCGCGGTGTAGGCGTCCACGGCGGAGCGTAACGCCGGGCTGCGGTCGGCGAGTTGGGACAGCGTGGCGCGGTCGGCGCACAGGGCGGTGCCCGGGGTGAGGGCCTTGACGCGGTAGGGCATCGGCTCGCCACGGGTCCAGGCGCCGAGGTCGAAGTACTGGCCGTCGCCCGCCACGTCGAGCAGCGCGTCCTCGCCGTACCGACCGGTGACCCGCTTCTCCGCGCGGCCCTGCACGAGGACCCACAGCCGTTCGGCCGGATCGCTCTCCTGCACCAGGACCTGTCCGGAGTCGAACGTCACCGGCGTGAAGGCGCTGGCGAGTTCACCGAGCAGCTCGTCGTCGGCGTCACGCAGGTAGGGCAGTTCGCGCAGATCGCCCGGCATGACGCGCGGGGTGCCGTCCTCGTCGTACGTGGAGATCCGGTCGTCGCCGAGGATGAAGGAGCGGCGGCGGTTGACGCGGTAGACGCCCGCTTCGACGTCCACCCACGGCAGGGCGCGCAGCAGATAGCGCGGGGTGACCCCGAGCATCTGCGGGGCTGTCTTGGTGGCGGTCGCGAGCTGGCGCGCCGCGTCCGGGCTCAGGCTCATCCGCTGGTGGGTCACATGGTTCACAGGAGCGTTCACCGGTGCCTCCTCGTCGGGTTCGTGACGAGAACCGATCGTGTTCCCGGAATTCCTTCATCACAAGAGGCATGTGCCGGAGGCAGTCCTGAAATGACGGTGCCAGAGCCTCGAAAACCCGCCCCGGCGCAGGTCGGAGCGGGTTCGGTGCGGAGTGGATGAGACGCGATTCAGCCTTGCGGCACTCGCTGTTGGCTTCTGAAAGCCCGGCTTATGCGAGGCTTTATCCAGTCGAATTCCGAGATCGTCGGCGTGAATGCGACGCTGTTCGTCAGCGTGCCGCCCGCTGATCCACAGAGGTGCGCCAGCCCGCCTTTTCCGTCGGTGTCCCGGATTCGGTGAGGGGCTCGCGATGGCCGCCGCGGGCGAAGAACCCGGCGAGTGGGAGGGTCGCCGCGCCGACGGTGACGGCGTCGGGGCCGAGCCGCCCGAGCTCGATGGTGACGCGCTCCGCGGGATGGCGCAGGGCGTAGGCGGTGGCGTGCGCGCGCACCGAGTCCAGGATGTGCGGCCCGAGCTGGAGCCCGGCCCAGCCGCCGATGAGGATGCGCTCCGGGTTGTACAGGTTGATCAGGTCCGACAGACCGGCGCCCAGGTATTCGGCGGTCTCCTCCAGCACCGCACGCGCGACGGGGTCGGCGACGGCGCCGTCGGCCGCGGGTCGGGCGGCGGCCAGCAGCGCGGTCACCGCCGTCTCCTCGTCGGCTCCCGGCGCGAGGTCGGCCCCGGCCTCGCGCCAGCGCTGGATGAGCGCCTCGGCGCCCGCGTACGCCTCCAGGCAGCCGAGCGCACCGCACCGGCAGCGCCGCCCGCCGACCCGCATGGTGGTGTGGCCCCACTCGGCGGCGCTGCTGTGCGCGCCGCCGTAGATCGCGCCGTCCGAGACGATGCAGGCGCCGACGCCCGAGCCGAACAGGACGATCACGGCGTCCGAGGCCCCTTGGCCGCCGCCGAACCACAGCTCGGCCTGGCCGAGCGTCTTGGCCCCGTTCTCGATGAAGTACCGCGTCCGGGGCGGCAGTTGGAGGCTGTCGCGCAGCAGGGACTCCAGCGGTACCGCGTCCCAGCCGATCGTCTGGCCGTGCACCACGGCGCCGTCGGGGGAGCTGCGGTCGACGATGCCCGGCACGCCCACGCCCACGCCGAGCAGCCGAACGGGGTCGAGGCCGCTCTCGCGCAGCACGGCGGCGACCCCCTCGCCGATGCGGCCCACGATGTGAGCGACGTCGTATCCGCCGGCTCCCAACGACAGCTCGACGCGCGCCAGTTCACGGAGCACGAGGTCGAACAGCTCCACCCTGACCCGGGTCTCGCCCACGTCCACGCCGATGAGATGGCCGCTCTCGGGGGAGACCCTGAGCAGGGTGCGCGGCCGGCCGCCGTCGGAGTCCACCACCCCCGCGTCCTCCACCAGTCCGTCGGCCGCGAGTTCCGCGACGACGTTGCTGATGGACCCGGAACTGAGACCCGTCGCCGGACCCAGCGCCTGACGGCTCATCGGGCCGTCGAAGTACAGCCGCCGCAGTACCGCCCCGCGGTTGTCCCGGCGCAGGTCGCGGACGGTCCTTCTGTTCGGTGTGGCCATGTGGCTCCCTCCCTGAGGGCAACATACCGGTGCGAGAGCCTGGGCCGCGCCATGGTGACGCGTCTTAACTCATGCCCTAAATTAAGCCATGAGCTTGAGCGTCGGAGAACAGGGGTGTCCCGTGCGTCCCGGGGTCAGCCGCCCGCTTCGCCCTGGGGCAGCTGGGACAGATGGGCCAGCAGGCGTTCCAGGAAGGCGTCCTGGCCCCGCACGAGGAGGGGCGCCGCGGCCTCGGGGGTCAGCCACGCGAAGCGGTCCATCTCCGGGAACTCGCGCAGCGTGCCCGAACCGCGCGGCCACTCCATCGTGAACGTACCCGGCACGGCGTCGGCCGGATCCAGATCGGCCTCCACCGCCCACACCGTCACGATCTTGCCGTTGCGCTGCACGATCTCGCCGAGCGGCACCGGTGTGCCCTTGGGCGGAGGCAGGCCGAGTTCCTCCTGGAACTCGCGCCGGGCCGCCGCGTGCGGAGCCTCGTCGGGGCCGTATTCACCCTTGGGCACCGACCAGGAGCCGGCGTCGCGCCGGGCGTGCAAGGGACCGCCCATGTGCCCGATCAGCACCTCGATCCCTGGTGGCGTCCTGCGGAACAGCAGGAGGCCGGCGCTGCGCTTTGCCGTCATGCGGCCAGTCTGAGGCCGTGGCGCGCGCCGCGCCACGGGGCACGGGGGTCACCACGCTTCCGGTTGATATGTATGGGTACTGGGATGCGAAGGAGGTGGTGGACATGGCGGACTCGGGCCGGGACGAGACGGCCGAGGAGCGGGCCGACCGCAAGTGGGGTGATCTCCTCCAGGAGCTGAGGGTCGCCCAGACCGGCGTGCAGATCCTGTTCGGCTTCCTGCTCGCGGTCGTGTTCCAGCAGCGGTTCACCAGTCTCGGCGACACCGACCGCGCCATCTACGTCACCACGGTGGTGCTCGGTGCGGCGACCACGGGGGCGCTGATCGGGCCGGTCTCCTTCCACCGGATGCTCGCGGGACAGCGGCTGAAGCCGCAGACCGTGGCCTGGGCCTCGCGGCTCACGGTCATCGGCCTGGTGCTCCTGCTCTGCACCGTGGCGTGCTCCCTGCTGCTCATCCTGCGGGTGGCGCTGCACAGCGCACTCGCGCCCTGGCTGGTGGCGGGTGTGGTCTGCTGGTTCGTCTGCTGCTGGTTCGTGCTGCCGGCCTTCGCCCGCAGGCTGCACCACGACCGCCCCTCCGAGGACCACGACCGCCCCTCGGAGGACCGGGACCGCCCGGCGGGCGGCGCCTAGGAACCGGCCCCCGCCGCCTCGTCCGAGTCGGAGCGCTGGGCCGAGACGGCGAGCGTGAAGGAGTGGCCCGCCGGGTCGGCGTAGACGCGTTCGTCGCGCGGCCCGTTGTTGTTCTTGGTGTCGACGGGCGTCCCGCCGAGTGTGATCACCTCTCGCTCGGCGGCGTCCATGTCGCCGTACGCCACGACGATCCTGAGGTGCGCCTGCTGAGAGTCCTCGGGGCGCGGCCAGCTCGGCGGGGCGTACCCGTGGTCGTGGCGGATCGCCAGATGGACGCCGTCCCCGCCGACGATCTCGACGAAGTCCGGGTTGGGGCCGGTCTTGATCTCGCCACCGAGCAACTTGGCGTAGAACTCGGCGAGTTCGACGGGTTCGGCACAGTCCAGAACGAGGATGCTGGTCTTGGATACGCTCATGCGGAACGAGTGCCCGCCCCCGCCCCGCCCTAACGCCCGCCCTCACGCACCGTGTCCGCGCCGGTGCGGATCGCGCGTTCGCGGGCGGCGTCCGGTGGCAGGGGCACGCCCTGCGCGGCCGGCGCGCCCGTCACGTAGTGCACGTCCTCGCGCACCAGGCGGAACCCGGCGGTCCAGGCGGTGAGCCGGCTCTGACGGTCGTGCCGGGCGCAGTTCCAGGCGGCGGTGCGGCCCCGGGTCGCGATGTCGCGGCTCAGCGCGAGCACGCAGGCCAGGGCGAGGCGCTGGTGGCGGCGCCCCGGCCCGGTGACCACGGCGATGTGCTCACAGGTGTCCCCCCGGAAGTAGGTGCAGGCCAGCGCGAGGAGCCGGCCCTGCCGGAAGGCCCCCCAGGCGTGTCCCGAGCGGCTGAGACCCGAGGGGCCGCCCCAACTGGCGTGGATCCAGGCCGAGTCGGCCGGAAGTCTGCTGACCTCGGGCACGTCCAGCGAGGTCAGCGGGCGGACGGTGACACCCCGCGGCGGGCGCGGCGCGGCCGTCCGCTGCTGCTGTACGTACAGCATGCGCGCCGACGGTACGACCTCGTCGAACGCGGCCGTCAGGGCGGGCAGGAAGGCGGCCGGGGCGTCGACGCGGTGGTGGGCGAGCGGCGCCAGGTCCCACGGGTCGAGTGCGTCCGGGGAGCCGCGCAGCAGCGCGTGGCGGGCGCAGTGAACGGCGAACACGCGCGGCCCGGCGACCCGGTCGGCGAGGACGCGCCCGTTCCCGGTCGACAGGACGTGCTCGGCCAGTGCCGCGGGGCCCGGCTCGAAGGCGTCGGACCAGTCGGCGAGGAGGGCGAGTTGGGGCAAGGACAGTTCGATCACTGAAGAGCTCCGATCCGGGCGGCGGATGGTCGGCCTCGGGTCCGGCGGGGGCCGAGGCGAGGTGACGACTGCGGTGCGCGGTGCGGTGAGGAGTGCGTACCCAGTGCGGCGCGCGGTAAGAGCGCGGCGGGGTGGATCCGGCGCGTTGGAGACGATCGCGGCCGCCCCCGCCAGTGTTGCCCAGGGCGTGCCGCGGTGGTGTCAGCATCGCGTCAGAGCGCGGCGCCTTCGCGTCAGCGTCGCGTCAGGGGTGCCGGCGGCCCGCGCCCCCGGGCGTAGCGTCACCGATGTGCCCCGGCCCGCCTCCCCGCGCCGGGGCCCCCTCGGCGAACCGCCCGCACAGCCGCCCCACCCGGCCCCCACTCACCCAGCTCATCGCGAGGATCCTCCAGGAGGAGCCCATGCCCCAACCCACCAGCGGCGACGACGAACCGGACCCCGGCGAACGGGCCCCGGCAGGAGCCTCGTTCCTGACCGTACGGTCCGGGCCCGCGCAGCGCACGGCCCGGCCCGGCGGCCCGGTCGTCCGTACCGCGACGCCCGCCCCCGGCGTTCGGGACGACCTGTCGGTGTGGCCGGCCTCCACCACCCGGCTCGTCCACGGCGGCATCGCGGTGGGCGGGGTCCCGCTCACCGAGGTCGCCCAACGCTTCGGCACCCCCGCCTACGTCCTGGACGAGGCCGAGGTGCGCGAGCGCTGCCGCACCTACCGCAGCGCCTTTCCCGAGGCCGACGTGCTGTACGCGGCCAAGGCGTTCCTGTGCCGGGCGATGGTCCACTGGGTCGAGGAAGAGGGTCTGGGCCTCGACGTGTGCTCGGCCGGCGAACTCGAACTGGCCGTCACCGCGGGATTTCCCGCCGAACGCGTCGTGCTGCACGGCAACGCCAAGTCCCCGCACGACATCGAGGCGGCGCTGCGCCTCGGCGTCGGCCGCATCGTCATCGACAGCCCCGCCGAGATCACCCGGCTCGCCGCGGTGCTCGGCCCGGGCCGCCGCCAGAAGGTGATGGTGCGGGTGGTGCCCGGCATCAGCGCGGGCGGCCACGAGAAGATACGGACGGGCACGGACGACCAGAAGTTCGGGCTCTCCCTCACCGACGGCCAGGCCCAGCACGCCATCACCCGTGTCCTGGCCCGCCCCGAACTCGAACTGGCCGGCCTGCACTGCCACTTGGGCTCGCAGATCACCACCGTCAAGCCCTACCTCTCGGCGGTGCGCCGCATGGTCGGCCTGATGGCGCGAGTGCGGGACGCGCACGGCGTGGTGCTGTCGGAGCTGGACATGGGCGGCGGCCACGGCGTCCCGTACCGGCCCGGCGAGGACGGCCTGGACATCACGGCGCTGGCCCGCCGGATGCGCGCCGAGTTGATCGAGAGCTGCGCCGCGGCCTCCCTGACGGTGCCGCGGCTGCTCGTGGAGCCGGGCCGCGCCGTGGTCGGCCCCGCGGGCGTCGCGCTCTACCGGGTGCTCGCCGTCAAGCGCACCGGCGACACCCTGTTCGTCGCGGTCGACGGAGGCATGAGCGACAACCCGCGGCCCGCCCTGTACGGAGTGCGCTACGCGCCCCGTCTGATCGGACGGGCCGCAGCGGGACAGCCCTGCCGGGCGACCGTGGTCGGCCGGCACTGCGAGGCCGGCGACGTCCTGGCCGCCGATGTCGAGCTGCCCGGTGACGTCCACCCCGGCGATCTGCTCACCGTCCCGGTGGCCGGCGCCTACCAGCTGTCCATGGCGTCCGGCTACAACCTCGTGGGCCGCCCGCCGGTCGTCGCGGTGGCGGGCGGCCACGCCCGGCTGCTCGTGCGCCGGGAGTCGCTCGACGACTTCCGCAGCCGTGACGTCGGGCACTGAACTCGCCTGTCGTAAGCGGTCATTGGGGCCGCTGGAGCACGCGCGCCGAGGGCCGGCGGCCCAGGAGTTCGGCCAGGCCCCGGCGGGTGGCGGCCAGTACCACCCGGTCCTCGGCCCGCAGGACGTACTCCGGCGGCACCTGCCACACCAGGTCGCCGGGCGTGCCCGCGCGTACCCGGCGCGTGGCGCCGAGGTCGGGGACACGGTCGGCGGGCGAGGACGTGTCGAGCGCGAGCACCCGCCAGGCCCCCTCGCGGAACGCCTCCGCGACGGTGCGCCCCTCCAACTGCGGGTGCCCCGCCACGTCGACGGCCGCGAAGAGCAGCACCTTGCGCTCCACCGGGATGGCGCCGAGGATCTGACGTCCCATCATGGCGCTGGCGAAGGCGGGCGCCGCCAGGTGCGAGACGCTGCGGCTGCGGGTGAGCGCCCCGGGGTGCGCGGCGCGCAGGGTGCGGTGGACGGCCGTGGCGAAGTCGTCGTCGTACAGGCGCATCACCACGCGCAGATCGGGCTTCACCGAGCGCGCGTACAGGGCGGCTTCGAGGTTGGTGGTGTCCGAACTGGTCAGCGCGAGCAGGGCGTGCGCGCGGTGGATGCGCGCCGACTCCAGGAGGCCCTCCTGGGTGACGTCCCCGATGACGGTGGGCACCCGGAGGCGCCGGGCGAGCGCGATGCCGCGCGCCTCGGGGTCGGCCTCCACGCACACTACCGGAATGTCCAGCTCGCGCAGCCTCGCCAGGACCCTGGCCCCCACCTTTCCCATGCCGAGCAGCACCACGTGCCCCGAGAGCCCGCGCGGGGGCCGGACCAGGGCGGAGGCGTTGCGGAAGGTGCCGAGCCCTTCCAGGACGGCCGCGATGAGCACCGGCAGGAGCAGCAACCCGACGAGTCCGGACAGGAGTTGGAGCACCTGGCGGCCCACCGGCTCGTCGATGGCCGGGTCGTCGATCGCGAAGATGTCGAGGAGGGTCAGATAGGCGGCGTGCAGCGGGTCGTCGCCCGTGGTGAGCCAGGTGGCGATGGCGAGCGCGACCACGGAGGCCACGATCCCGGCGAGCGACCAGCGAAGCCGCCGCGAGAACAGCCGCCCCAGCGGAGCCCCGAGGTCGGTGAGGCGGCCCGGCGGCTGGGCGGGGCCCGTGTAGGTGACGGTCTCCAGGACGACCCGGCCGCGGTGCCCGGCCTCGGCCACCGACCGCTCGCCCGGCAGCAGCCGGGGGCCGTCCGTGCCGCTGCGGTCCGAACCCTCGGCGCCCGCCGGGTCGTTGGCGGTCGAGGACAGCAGGGCCAGTGTGCACAGGCCGGGGTCGGTGGCCTCGCCCGGGCCCGGGGGCCGGCGCTGTCCGGCCCGCAGCAGTACCCCGTCCGCGTGCACCACCTTGCTGGTGCCCGCCAGCGCGGTCGCGGCGAGCGCGGGGGCCGCGGTGTCGGCGTCGGACAGGACGGTGGTGTACGCCTCGAAGGCGGCGGGATCCGGGTCGGGGGCGCCGAGGGCCGAGGCCTGGTCGAGCAACTCCTGGAGGTACTGGCCGAGTTTGCGGTTGTAGAGCCGGATGACGAGCCGCAGGCGGGGGTTGAGGCGCCGGGCGATGAGGGCGGCCCGGATGTTGGTCTCGTCGTCGCGGTGCACCAGGGCGAGCGCCGCGGCCCGCTCGACGCCCGCCTCCGTCAGCGCCTCGTCGTTCGGTGCGACCGCCTCGATCCGGGTGCCACCGGCATCCTCGGGGCCGGGCGCCGTGGTACGGAGCACCACCGAGGACATCCGGTCGAACAGGGCGGAGGCCCTGGCCCGGCCGCCGGCCGGGAGCCGGGCCGAGGGGTCCTGGCCGTCGGGCGGTACGACGAGGACGACGCGCTCCCCGTACACCTCGCGCAGTTCTCCGGCGAGCCGGTGGGCCAGCGCGCCGTCGCCGCTGACGATCATGTGTCCGACGGGCGGTCCCGGCCGCGGCTGGGACACGAGCGGCTGTTGAGGAAGTGAAGGCACATCCCCGACCTTGCCTCATCGGACGGTGCCGCGTCGACGGGCGCCGGGGCCGTAGGGTGCGGGCCGGGCTGTTTCCCGGGCGGCGCGCGAGCTGTCAAGGCGGCCTTGGTGAACGTGGAGTGACGACCCGTCAGCCGTGGTCCTCCGCTTGGCTGTTGTAGCGCAGCAGATACGCGGCGAATCGGTCCAGGTCCTCCGGCGCCCAGTCGGCGAGCCGTTCATGGAAGGCCTGGCGGCGCAGTTCGGCGGCCTCCGCGAGCTTGGCGGTACCGGCCGGGGTCAGTTGGAGGAGCTGGATGCGCTGGTCGTCCGGGTCGCTGATCCGCTCGATGAAGCCGAGCTTCTCCAGCGCGGCGATCTGCCGGCTGATCGTCGACTTGTCGAGCATGTAGTAGGCGGCCAGGTCGGTCGCCCGGCAGCCCTGCCGGTCCTCCAGGTGGGACAGCAGGGTGAACGAGACGAGGGAGAGCTCCGGGTGCATCCGGGCGGCGGCGGCCCGGGCCCGCCGGGCGAACGCGGTCAGCTCACGCTGGATGGTGACGACCGACTGGTCTCGGCTGAGCACGGTGTCCCCCTTTCGTCTCCACGGATCGGTCGCGGATCGGCCCGCGTGCGGTATGGGTCTTGCGGTTCGGCCTGTGGGCCGGTTGCAGAATACAACGCTGCCGGGCGGGGGTGGGGCGCCGCGCCGGGTGGGTCGGGCGCTCACCGCGCGGGGCGCCGGGTGTGGTGGTCGGGCACTACGCGCGCGGGGCGTCGGATGGTGCGCCGGGGCGGTCGGAGCGGGGCCCATCGGCGGGGTCGGTGCCGTGGGCGTAGGCCGCGTCCGGGCGGGGCTGGTCGGCCGGGGCGGTGGTCGGATCCTGCTCGCGGTGCTCGGTGCCCAGGGTGCCGAGCGCCTCGGTCAGCCAGCCGATCCAGAACGTCTCCAGCTCGATGCCGCCGCGCAGCACCAGATGGCGCAGCCGGTCCTGCTCGGTGTCGCGGTCCGGCGGGAAGTCCTTGGCCTCGATCCCGTGGTACGTCGCCAACTGCTCGCGGTGCAGGGCGAGATGGCGCTCCAGCTCGGGGCGCAGACCGTCCGTGCCGATCACCGCGGCGGCCCGCATGCGCAGCAGCAGCGGGTCCCGCATCGGCTTCGGGTCCTGGCCGGCCGCGGCCCAGTCGGCCAGCTCCGCGCGGCCCGCGGGCAGCACCTCGTACTCCTTCTTCTGCCCGCGGGCCGGTACGGCGGACTCCAGCGCCCGGATGAACCCGGACTGCTCCAGTTTTCCCAGCTCGCGATAGATCTGCTGATGCGTGGCCGACCAGAAGTAACCGATCGACTTGTCGAAGCGGCGCGTCAGTTCCAGCCCCGACGAGGGCTTTTCGAGCAGTGCGGTCAAGATCGCGTGCGGGAGGGACATGACCGCATCCTAGGTTCGCCCCGGCTCAGAGCGCCGCGGCGAGCCGGGTGCCCTGGTCGATGGCGCGCTTGGCGTCGAGCTCGGCGGCCACGTCGGCGCCGCCGATCAGGTGCACCGCCGCGCCGGCCGCGCTCAGCTCCTCGTACAGGCCGCGCCGCGACTCCTGGCCCGCGCACAGCACGACCGTGTCGACGGGCAGCACACTGGACTCGCCGTTGACGGTGATGTGCAGGCCCGCGTCGTCGATCCGGTCGTAGCGCACGCCGGGCACCATGGTCACGCCGCGGTGCTTGAGCTCGGTGCGGTGGATCCAGCCCGTCGTCTTGCCGAGCCCCGCGCCGACCTTCGTCGTCTTGCGCTGGAGCAGGTACACCTGGCGCGGCGGCTTGGGGCGCTCGGCCGCGCGCAGCCCGCCGCGCTCGCCGTACGTGGTGTCGACGCCCCACTGACGGAAGTACGTCTCGGCGTCCAGGCTCGCCGCGTCGCCGCCGTCGGTGAGGAACTCGGCGACGTCGAAGCCGATGCCCCCGGCGCCGATCACCGCGACGCGCTCACCGACCGGCGCGCCGTCGCGCAGTACGTCGAGGTAGCTGACCACGCTCGGATGGTCCGAACCGGGGATCTCGGGTGTGCGCGGGGTGACGCCGGTCGCGATCACGATCTCGTCGTACGGGCCGCCGGCCAGGTCGGCCGCGGACACCTCGGTGTTCAACCGCACGTCCACGCCGAGCAGTTCGAGCTGGGTGCGGTAGTAGCGCAGCGTCTCGTCGAACTCCTCCTTGCCGGGCACCCGCTTGGCGATGTTGAGCTGGCCGCCGATCCGGTCGGCCGCGTCGAACAGGGTGACGGCATGCCCACGGCCGGCCGCCGAGACGGCGAAGGCGAGCCCGGCGGGGCCGGCGCCGACCACGGCCAGACGCTTGGCGAGGCGGGTGGGGGAGAGGACGAGCTCCGTCTCGTGGCAGGCGCGCGGGTTGACCAGGCAGGAGGTGATCTTCCCGCTGAAGGTGTGGTCCAGACAGGCCTGGTTGCAGCCGATGCAGGTGTTGATGGTCTCGGCGCGGCCGGTGGCCGCCTTCGCGACGAACTCCGGGTCGGCGAGGAAGGGGCGGGCCATCGAGACCATGTCCGCGCGTCCCTCGGCGAGCAACTGCTCGGCCACCTCAGGGGTGTTGATGCGGTTGCTGGTGATGAGCGGGACCGACACCGAGCCCATCAGCTTCTTGGTCACCCAGGTGTAGGCGCCGCGCGGGACGGAGGTCGCGATGGTCGGGATCCGCGCCTCGTGCCAGCCGATGCCGGTGTTGATGAGCGTCGCCCCGGCCGCCTCGATCGCGCGGGCCAGCGTGATGACCTCGTCGAGGGTGGAACCGCCGGGGACCAGGTCGAGCATGGAGAGCCGGTAGATGATGATGAAGTCCGGGCCGAGGCGCTCGCGGGTGCGGCGCACGATCTCCACCGGGAAGCGCATCCGGTTCTCGTACGTGCCGCCCCAGCGGTCGGTGCGGTGGTTGGTGGCACCGGCGATGAACTCGTTGATCAGATAGCCCTCGGAGCCCATGATCTCGACGCCGTCGTAGCCGGCGTCCCGGGCCAGCCCGGCCGCCCGTACGAAGTCCTCGACGGTCGCCTCGACCTCGTCGTCGCTCAGTGCCTTCGGCACGAACGGGCTGATCGGCGCCTGCAGTGCGCTCGGCGCGACCAGGTCCTCGTGGTAGGCGTACCGGCCGAAGTGCAGGATCTGCATCGCGATGCGTCCGCCTTCGCGGTGCACCGCGTCGGTGACGGTGCGGTGCTGGGCGGCCTCCGCGCCGGTGGTCAGGCGCGCGCCGCCCGGGTAGGGGCGGCCCGCGTCGTTCGGGGCGATGCCGCCGGTGACGATGAGGCCGACCCCGCCGCGGGCGCGCTCCGCGTAGAACGCGGCCATCCGCTCGAAACCGTTCTCCGCCTCTTCCAGCCCGACGTGCATCGAGCCCATCAGCACCCGGTTGGGCAGGGTGGTGAACCCGAGGTCGAGGGGGCTCAGCAGGTGGGGGTACGCGGTCATGGGGGCGCCTCCGGATGGGATGTCGTCACCACCCGTTGTAGTCCAGCGAACCCCGGTTATGCAACAAGTTGCATAACTCTGAGGCGGCGCTCACATCCAGGGTGGCGGTCCCTCGGGGGCGAGCTGGTGGACGTCGAAGAGCACGGCCGCCTCCACGCCGAGGGCGGGCCCCGAGGACCGTGCGATCCACGTCAGGAAGGGGCGCGGGGCGAAGTTGCCCGCCTCCTCGCCCAGGCCCTTGGTGTACTCGGCGTGTGCCGCGAGCGAGGCGATGCCGCGCTCCAGGGGTTCGCCGGTCACGTCCACGCCGTGGGTGGGACGCTCGGGGCCCGCGAAGGCGACGAAGCGCACGCCGGGCCACGGCTCCAGGCCCTCGTCGGCGAGTTCCGGGAAGATCCAGCGGTTCCCGGCGTCCCGGGCCGCGTCCAGCGCGGCGAGGCCCACCGCGCGGTGGTCGGCCTGGTTGACCAGACCGCCGATCATGCGGATCGTGTACGCGCCCGAGACGATGACGTCCGGCCGGAAGCGGCGGATGGCGCGGGTGAGGTCGCGGCGCAGGCCCGTTCCGTACTCGACGACGCCGTCCCGGTACCCGAGGAACTCCACGTCGCTCACGCCGACCTCGCGCGCGCCGGCCCGTTCCTCCGCCTCACGCAGCGGGGCGGCGCGGTCGGGGTGCAGGCCGTCGATGCCGGCCTCGCCGCGGGTCGCCAGGAGGTAGCCGATCTGTTTGCCCTGCGCGGTCCAGCGGGCCACGGCGGAGGCGGTGCCGTACTCGATGTCGTCGGGGTGGGCGGCTATGGCGAGGCAGCGGGTCCAGTTTTCGGGGAGTGGGGGGAGGGGGGGTTGGGGGGTGGGGTCCTCGAAGGGGCTCATGCCTTCATGATGGATCCGCTTCGGTTCGGGGGATACTGGGCGTGCCTGGGGTCGGGGGGTGCGGGGGGCCTCTGGGGCTCCGCCCCGAACCCCGGGGGCGCTTGCCCACCCGCCCGCCCGTGACGGGGGTTGGAGGGTGCCTGGCCCTGGGGCTGCGCCCCAGACCCGCTGAGGGGCTCCGCCCCTCGAATCCTGGCGGGGGCTCCGCCCCCTGCACCCCTGCTCAGGGGCTGCGCCCCCGAACCCCCCTTCGCGCCTGAACGGCGCTCGTCCTCAATCGCCGGACGGGCTGAGGTGCCCGGTGCGGGCCAGCGCAGTGCCGCTAGGGGCGCGGGGAACTGCGCGAGAAGCGAGCACGGCCCGCACGTGACCGAAGGGGCCCGGGAGGGCGGGGCACCCCGCAACCCGCCCAGCACCAGCCCCGCCAAGGGGCGCGGGGAACTGCGCGAGAAGCGGGCACGGTCCGCACGTAACCGGGGGTTGGGGGCGCGGGGAACTGCGCAGAAGGGGGCGCTCTGGTCGCGCCCGGCCGAAGAGGCCAGGGGGCCGGGGGGCGGCACCCGGCACCCCGGAGGGCAAGCCCCGCCCAGGGGTCAAGGGGGTTACCTCTTGGGGTAGGACTTCGCCTCCTCCGCCGCCGCAACAACCCCCTCAAGCCCCACCCCCGCCGAAGCACTCACCACAGCCCCCACAGCCCCCTCCACGAACGGCGCGTCCACCAGCCGTGTCCCGGTGGGGAGTTCGTCCCCCTCCGCCAGCAGCGCCTTGACCGTCAGGACCGCGCTTCCCAGGTCCACCAGGATCGCGACGCCCGCCCCGCGGTCCACCGATGCGGCGGCTGCCACGATCAGCTCCGCGCTGGTGCCAAGGCCGCCGTCGGGCAGGCCGCCCGCGGCAGCCACGGGGGCCGAGGGGCCGCCCCCCGCCAGGCCGCGGGCCAGGTCGGCGACGGCCGTGGCGACCGCCGCGCTGTGCGAGACGAGCACCACCCCGACCAACGGCCCGGACCCGCTCACGCGGCGCCCCCGCTCAGCGCGCCAATGGGCAGGGCCACCGACCTCACCCCGAACCCGCTCACGCGGCCACCTCCCCCAGTGCGGCGATCAGCAGCGCCGCCGAGGTTGCCCCGGGGTCCTGGTGGCCCTCGGAGCGTTCGCCGAGATAGCTGGCCCTGCCCTTGCGGGCCCGTAGCGGGACGGTGGCCAGTGCGCCCGCCTCGGCCGCTTCCGCCGCCTCGGTGAACGACCGGCCCAGCGCCTCGACGGCGGGGAGCAGCGCGTCGAGCATCGTCTTGTCCCCGGCCGCGGCCCCGCCGAGCTGTGCCACGGCCGCGACGCCCGCGCCGAGCGCCTCGGCCAGGCCCGCCCGGTCCACCTCTGCCGCGTCGCCGAGTTCCTTGCCCGTGCGGCGCAGCAGGGTTCCGTACAGCGGACCGGACGCGCCGCCGACCGAGGAGATCAACTGCCGTCCCGCCAGGGCGAGTACGGCCCCCGGTGTCGGTGGGGGCTCCTTGTCGAGCGCCGCCGCGACGGCGGTGAAGCCGCGCTTCAGGTTCGCGCCGTGGTCGGCGTCGCCGATCGCCGAGTCGAGTTCGGTCAGCCGGGCCGCCTCCCGGTCCACCGCGGCGGCGGTCGCGTACATCCAGCGGCACATGAACGCGGCGTCGAGCACAGGCCCTCCTTGAGGCGTCGGTCCTTCATGCATCGGTTCAGCAACCCCAGCGCAGCGCGGGCGTGTTGACCGGGGCGTCCCACAGCCGCAGCAGCTCCTCATCGGCCTGACAGAGCGTCACCGAGCAGCCCGCCATGTCCAGCGAGGTCACATAGTTCCCCACGAGCGTACGGGCCACCGCGATGCCCCGCTCGGCCAGCACCCGGTGGACCTCGGCGTTGAATCCGTACAGTTCGAGCAGGGGAGTGGCCCCCATCCCGTTCACCAGGAGCAGTACGGGGCCGGTGGGCCGCAGATCGTCCAGGACGACCTGTACCGCGTAGTCCGCGATCTCCCGCGAGGTCATCATGGCGCGCCGCTCACGCCCCGGCTCGCCGTGGATGCCCACCCCCAACTCCAGCTCGCCCGGCGGGAGTTCGAAGGTCGGGCTGCCCTTGGCGGGAGTGGTGCAGGCGGTCAGGGCGACCCCGAAGCTGCGTGTGCTCGCGTTCACCCGGCGCGCGACGGCCTCCACCCGCTCCAGCGGAGCACCCTCCGCGGCGGCCGCCCCGGCGATCTTCTCGACGAAGAGGGTGGCTCCGGTGCCCCGCCGCCCCGCCGTGTAGAGGCTGTCGGTGACCGCCACGTCGTCGTCGACCAGCACCTTGGCGACGGCCACGCCCTCGTCCTCGGCCAGTTCGGCCGCCATGTCGAAGTTGAGCACGTCGCCGGTGTAGTTCTTGACGACGAACAGGACTCCCGCGCCGCCGTCCACGGCCGCCGCCGCCCGCACCATCTGGTCCGGCACCGGTGAGGTGAACACCTCGCCGGGGCACGCCGCGGACAGCATCCCCGGCCCCACGAACCCGGCGTGCAGGGGCTCGTGCCCCGAGCCGCCGCCCGAGACCAGGCCCACCTGTCCGGCCACGGGTGCGTCACGCCGTACCACCACCCGGTTCTCGACGTCGACCGTGAGGGAGGGGTGCGCGGCGGCGATGCCGCGCAGCGCGTCCGCCACGACGGTCTCGGGCACGTTGATGAGCATGTTCACCATGACCTCCGGGGTGGGGCGTGCGGAGTGCGAGTGGGGCGGTCCCCAGTATCACGCGAACGGCCTGGGTCAGGGGGTGTTGGCGTGATGTCAGGTTGCTTCCGTCGTGACCCTCGGGTGTTACTGACGTGGCGTCAGGCCGCTTCGGCGGCGCTGGGCCGTACGGCGCGTTCCATGACGTCGGGGCGGTTGGTGATGATGCCGTCCACCCGCAGCTTCACCAGACGCAGGGCGGCGGCCGCGCTGTCGACGGTCCACGCGTCCACGCGCATCCGCCGGCCGTGCGGCCCCATGAGCCGGTGAACGGCGGCCACGTACGCCGCCGTCACCGCACCCTGCGGGGGATTGACGGCGTCGCTGAAGGCGGCGTACCGCGTGAGCTGGGAGACGGGCGGGCTGCCCAGGAAGCCGGTGCGCACCCCGGGGTGCAGACGGTGCGTGGTGCGCAGCGCGTCGGCGTTGAAGCTCTGCACGATCAGGCGCCGGGTGAGATGGCGCCGGTCGAGCCATCCGGCGCGGCCCAGGACGTCCAGGGTCTGGCCCTCGATGCCCGGATACAGCTCGGGCTGCTTCAGTTCGAGGAGCAGGCCCTGGCCCGTCCGGTCCAGACGGCCCAGGTACTCGCCGAGCGTGGGGACGCGCTCGCCGCGGAAGCGGGGCGCGAACCAGTTGCCCGCGTCCAGCTTCTTGATCTCGGCCAGCGTGAACGAGCCGACCGCCCAGGGGGAGCGCCGGGGATAGCGCCGCTTCACGTCCGTGGTGCGGGCCAGGGTCGTGTCGTGGATGACGACGAGCGCTCCGTCCCGGGTGCGCTGGACGTCGTTCTCGACCCAGTCGGTGCCGAGGTCGGCGGCCCGCTGTACGGAGCTGAGGGTGTTCTCCGGCGCGTAGGCCGACGCCCCGCGGTGCCCGAACACGATGGTGTGCCCGGACGGCCCGGACGTCGCCGCCTGCGCGGGCAGGGCGAGGGCGAGCGCGCCGCAGAGCGCGCTGACGACGGTGGACACGACGGTGGACACGACGGTGCGGTGGCGCATGCGCATTCCTCACGACGGCACGGATCGACGCCGCCGAGGGTGACAGGCGGTCTCGTTCCCGGGCGTGTCCGCCATGACGCGTTTGCCGAGACGTGGGGTGCGTTCCCCGGTGCGAGTGGCATCCGTTCGGCCAGGAGGCGCAAGGGCGGGCGTATGACCGAAACGGCCCCCGGGCCCCGCCACCCCCGCCTGCCCGCCCGCCCCCGTTGCCCGCACCCCCTGTGCCCGCGCCACCTTTGCCCGCACCTCCTGCGCCGGCATCCCGTGCGCCCGCACCCCCCCCGGGCGCCCCCGCCCCGGAAGCGGACCCCCCTCAGTGAGACTCGGTCAACTCCGCTTCCTCCGGCCAGAGTTCGAGGCTCCGCCCGGCCACCAGCGCGCCGACGCGATCCAGGAGCGCGCCGGTCCCAAGGGTCGCGGGACGCCGTCCGTCGCGCAGCCGGAGGGCGACGTCGCCGGACGCGGCCTCCCGCGCCCCGATCACCGCCTGGTACGGGACGCGCCGCGCGGCCCGCACGCGGGCGCCGAGGGTGCCCTGTTCCGGCCCGGCGAGCTCGGCACGCAACCCCGCGGCCACAGCACGCTCCACGAGTGCGGCCGCCGGCCCCGCCTCCGCCTCGGAGACCGGCACCACCACCAGCTGGACCGGCGCAAGCCAGGCCGGGAAAGCTCCGCCGTACAGTTCGATGAGGTGCGCCACGGCGCGCTCCATGCTGCCGATGATGCTGCGGTGGACCATCACCGGGCGGTGTTTCGCGCCGTCGGGGCCGATGTAGTGCAGGTCGAACCGCTCGGGCTGGTGGAAGTCGATCTGCACGGTGGACAAGGTCGCCTCCCGGCCCGCCGCGTCGGCGATCTGCACATCGATCTTCGGGCCGTAGAACGCGGCCTCCCCCTCGACCGCCTCGTACGGCACCTTGCTGTCGTCGAGCACCTGGGTCAGCAGGGCCGCCGCCCGGCGCCACATGTCGGCGCCCGCGACGTACTTGCCGTTCGCGCCGGGCAGGGAGAGCCGGTAGCGGGCGGGCCGGATGCCGAGGGTCGCGTAGGCGCGGCCGATCAGGTCCAGCGCGGCCCGCGCCTCACCGGCTGCCTGGTCCATGGTGCAGAAGACGTGCGCGTCATTGAGCTGGATCGCCCGCACCCGGGTCAGCCCACCGAGCACACCGGACAGCTCCGAGCGGTACATCCCGCCCAACTCGGCCATTCTGAGGGGGAGTTCGCGGTAGCTGTGGGCGCGTGAGCGGTAGATCAGGGCATGGTGGGGGCAGAGGCTGGGACGCAGGACGACCTGTTCGGCGCCGAGGTCCATCGGTGGGAACATGTCCTCGCTGTAGTGCGACCAGTGCCCCGAGATCTCGTACAGTTCGCGCTTGCCGAGCACCGGCGAGTACACGTGCCGGTAGCCCGCCCGGCGTTCGGTCTCGCGGACGAACTCCTCCAGGGCGTGCCGCACGGCCGCGCCGTCCGGCAGCCAGTAGGGCAGTCCCGCTCCCATCAGCGGGTCGGTGTCGAACAGGTCGAGTTCACGGCCGAGTCGGCGGTGGTCGTGCACGGGGTTCTCCTCGCGGTCTTCGCCGGGGACGAGTGACCGCACGGAAAAGACCCGGGGCACTCGGCCCCGGGGCTTTGACGTACTCAGCTGTCAGCGCGCCGGGACACTCTCCGGCGTCGTCGTCCACTGCACAGCCGCACGCTTCATGCCGCTGAAGCTAGCAGGACCTCCGTGAGGGGTGCAGCCCTTTTTCCGGCTGCCTGCGCCGGCCCGCCCGCCCCTCGCGGTCCGCCCACCCCTCTCGGTCCGCTCGCGCCCGTCGGCCCGCCCCGGTCCTTGCGGCCCGCCCGTACCCGGTGGCCGGGCGGCGGCACCCCGCGGCCGGTCCGCTCACTCCTTGCCCTCGTAGCGGCGCTCGAAGCGCGCGATCCGCCCTTCCGGGTCCACCGTGCGGGCCTTGCCGGTGTAGAACGGGTGGCTCTCGGCGGAGATCTCCACGTCGATGACGGGATAGGTGGCGCCGTCGTCCCAGTCGATCGTCTCCTCGCTCGTCGCGGTCGACCGGGTGAGGAAGGCGAATCCTGCCGCCCGGTCACGGAAGACGACCGGCTGGTACGAGGGCTGCTTGTCGCGCTGCATGGGGGCTCCCGGGTCTCTGGGGTCAGCGGGTGTCGTCGGATGCGGGGCGTGCGGGGTCCTCGAAGCCGTCGAGGTACTCGGTGTCGTCCTCGTCGACGATGTGCACCGCGGCCTCCTCGGCCGAGGCCGCCGCGCCGTCGATGCCGACGTCCCTGGCGAGCATCCGGGTCTCGTCGTCGGGGTGGGCGCCCTCGTCGGGGGCGACGAGCCTGCCCGCGCGGGCGCCGCCGACCTCGTTGTCGCGCGGCTCGCCGTCGGTGTCCCAGGTGTCGCCCATGCCGTCGCCGTCGGGCACCGCGATCTCGGGGCGCTCGTCGGCCAGGCGCCGCTCCAGACTGTCCCCGCGCAGGCGCTCGGCCGCGGTCACGCCGGTGCGCTCCACCGCCCAGGGCCGTTCCGGGGGCGAGTACCCCACGTCGAGGGGATCGGCGGGGCCGTCGTCCAGGGTGTCCTCGGCGCCCAGCAGACCTTCGTCGTCCTGCACCTCGGAGCCGTCGGGCTGATAGACCTCGTCCCCCCACGCCTCGCTGTCGACCACGGCTACCTCCTGGGTTGCGGCCGGTGGCTCCTGCGCCGCTCGGTCGATCGGGCAGCCGCCTCCAGTCTCGGTCCGCCGGGCCCGCGGCGACCACCGCACGCGAGCCACCCGGGTGATCACGGGCCGGTGTGGTATGGGAGCGAGTTGCTCGGCCGCACCTCCGCGAGGCGGCGCCGCACTCCGTGCCGGCGGGGTGCGCCGACGGCGACGGCGTCCTCGACGGGCTTGCGGACTCATCCGGCCCCGGTCCGGCGGCCCAACTGACTTGACCGGCAAGGGGGTTGACGGCGCCCCCTGAGGAATCCGGCGAGTACGAGCAGCCAGAGCGCGAGCGCGATCCACAGGACGACCTCGCCCAGCGTGTGCAGTCCTGCGACCCCGGTGGCGGCCGAGGCCGACAGCGCGGCGACCGCCGTCATGCCGACGGGGAACACGGTGGACCAGCGCCGGATGTCGTAGCCGGGCCGGGGCCGGTACGCCTCGGCGGCGAGCAGCACCGCGCACGCGGCGAGATTGAGCCCGAGCAGGACCAGGGTCAGCGTCCGCAGGGCCGTGTGCGCGGCGCCGGTCCACAGCGGGGACAGGGTCAGCTTCGAGGCGGTCAGCGCGGAGATGGCGAGCGCGCCGCCGCCGATCCACTGGTCGCCCGCGCCGTCCCGCACCTCGCGCGGGTCGAACCGTACGAGCGCGTCGCCGTAGAGGACCAGGCCGAGCACGAGCGCGGCCAGGGCGGCGCGGGCGAGCCAGTCGCCCCGGCCGGCCAGGGACAGGGTGGCGGCGAGCACCCCCAGGCCCTGGGTGGCGACACACACCAGGAACGCCGCCCCGGGCATCGCGCGCTGCCAGTGGCGCACGACCGCGATCATCAGGACGGGCCAGAGCGCCGCGGCGAGCGCCAGCAGGGCCGCGGCCGTCCCCGTCGCGCCGAGCGCGGCGAGCCGGGTGCCGAGCACCGTGGTGGCGGCCACGGCGGTGAGCGCGGGCGGGGTGTCCGCCTCGCCCGACCACCGGGTGCGGTTGGCGAGGAACCGCGCCGCGAAGTCCCCGGCGAGCAGTAGCCACAGCGCGACCGCGAGGACGAGCCCGATCCGGGACAGCACCTCGTACCCGGTCAGATGCAGCCCGATCGAGATGATCGCGGTGGCCATCACGGCGGCTCCCGCCGCCGGGGGCAGCTCGGCCCACCACCGGTTCACCTGGCACTTCATGCGCCCATCTCAGCGCGGCCGGATGCGCCCCGCCACCGAGGTGGCTTCTTCGGGGAGATGTTTGTATAGTACAACTGATAGAAGTTGTAAAAGCCAACCATTGGGTTCGCGGTCCGTGCCCGGTCCTTTTCCGATCGGTCCGTGCCGAGCGGTCCGCCGCGAGCCCGATCAGAAGGGTCCTGTCATGTCCGGAGGCCACAAGGCCGGACGGGTCACCGCGCCGGGCGACGTGCGTACGGCGCCGTCGAACCCCGCGCTGCGCCACGTCCTCACGCATCTGATCACCCCGCTCCTGATGTGCCTCGGCATGGGACTCGCCTACCTCGGCGCGTTCGCCACCCCCGAGCCGCACCACCTGCCGGTCGCGGTCGTCGGATCCGGCCCGCAGGCGAAGGTGTTCGCGCAGACCGTGAAGGACGAGGCGGGCGACAAGCTCGACGTCCGCACCGTCACCGACCGCGCCACCGCCGTCGACCAGCTCAAGCACCGGCGGATCTCCGGCGCCTACGTCCTGGACGCGAAGGCCCCCGAGGTCGTCGTCGCCTCGGCCGGCTCCGACATGAGCGCCACCGCCGTCGAGAAGGTCTTCACTCCGGCGGCCACCGCCCAGGGCCTCCCGCTGAAGATCACCGACGTCGTTCCGCCGGTCCCCGGCGACCCCACCGGGTCCGGCATCTTCTTCCTGCTCATCGCCGTCAGCATCGGCTCGTACGCCTCCGTCGCCGTGCTCGGCGCGGCCGGGGCAGGACTTTCGACGCGTACGCGGGCGGGTCTCGTGGCCGGGGTGTCCTTCGTGGTCTCGCTGATCGGCGCGGCCTTCGCCGGCCCCCTGTTCCACCTGGTGGACCACGGTCTGTGGGGGGTGTGGGCGATGTCCTGGCTGTACTCGGCGGGCATCCTCCTGCTCGGCGCCGGGCTCCACACCTTCCTCAAGCGCTGGACCACGCTCGCCGTGATGGTGCTGTTCGTGATGCTCAACTTCACCAGCTCCGGCGGCCTCTTCCGGCCCGAGCTGCAGGACGGCTTCTTCGGCGGCCTGCACGCCTTCTGGAACGGCGCGGGCCTCGTGGAGGGCATCCGCGACCTGGTCTACTTCGACGGCCGCGGACTCGGCCGCAACGTCTGGGTCCTCGCGGTCTGGCTGCTGCTCGGCGCCGTGGTGCTCGCGGTCGCCGGAGCGGTCGAACGCCGGCGCGCCGCCGCCGAAGGGACCGCTCCCGCCCCCGCCCCGGCGGCTCCCGTGCCCCCGGCCGGGCACGCGCGGGAAACGGCGCAGGACATCGCGGAGGAGGACGCCGAGGAGGAGATCGAGGAGACGGTCGGCGTCTGAGGCGCCTCGGTCGCGGAACGTACCGGCGCTCGACAGGGTTGGACCGTGTACGACATCCGGGCAGGACATCGGGAGGCACGATGCCGAGCAGGCGCACACCGCGGGTCCGCCGCGTCTACGATCCGCCCGAGGAGGCCGACGGCGTACGCGTGCTGGTCGACCGGCTCTGGCCCAGGGGGCTGTCGAAGGAGCGCGCGGCCGTCGACGAGTGGCCCAAGGCGCTCACGCCCTCGACGGAACTGCGCCGCTGGTACCACGAGGACCGCTCCCGCTTCGCCGAGTTCCAGCAGCGGTACGAGGCCGAGCTGACCGGCGCCGAACAGGCCGAGGCCCTGGAGCGTCTGGCCGGCCTCGCCGGGGACGGCACCATCACCCTGCTCACCGCCGCCAAGGACGTCGACCACAGCCATGTGCCGACGCTGGTCGCGGCCGTCCGCCGGAGCCGCCCGTCCGGGTGACCCGGCGGGCGGCCCGTCATCATCCGGGCTAGGCAGGGGACATGTCACCGATGACACGACTGGGCACGATCGACCGCCGCTGGTTCGAGCGGGTGGCCACCGCGCGGCTCGCCGGCGCCGACCAGGTGCTGCCCCGGCTGAGCCACGCGGCCAACCACGGCCGGCTCTGGTTCGCCGCGGCGGGCGTACTCGCGGTGGCGGGCGGGCCCACCGCCCGCAGGGCGGCCCGGCGCGGCATCGGCGCGCTGGCGCTCGCCTCCCTCACCACCAACACCGTCGCCAAGTACGCGACCCGCCGCCCGCGGCCGGTCGCCGACACCGTTCCGCTGGTGCGGCGCCTCGCCAAGGCGCCGCTGACCACGTCCTTCCCCTCCGGTCACTCGGCCTCGGCCGCGGCCTTCGCCGCCGGGGTGGCCCTGGAGTCCACCCGCTACGGTGCCCTGGTCGCGCCGCTCGCCGCGGCCGTGGCGTTCTCCCGCGTCTACGTCGGCGTCCACTACCCCGGCGATGTGCTGGCCGGCTGCGCGCTCGGCATGGCCGCGGCCGCCGTCACCTGCTACTGGTGGCCGCCCCGGCCGCAGCCCGTCCATCCCCTGCACACCCGCGCCGAGGCGCCCGCCCTGCCCGAGGGCGAGGGGCTCGTCGTGGTCGTCAACGGCGGCTCCGGCCAAGGCGTTCCGGGCCGGCTGCCCGCCGAGGACCATCTGCGGCTGCTGCTGCCCAAGGCCGAGATCGTCGGGCTCGGAGCCGACGACGACCTCGGCGACCTCCTCGACGAGGCCGTGGCCCGCGCGGAACAGCTCGACCGGGTGCTGGGCGTGTGCGGCGGCGACGGCACCGTGAACGCGGCCGGTGAGCGCGCCGCCCGCGCCGGGCTCGCCCTCGCGGTGTTCCCCGGCGGCACCTTCAACCACTTCGCCCTGGACGCGGGCGTGGCCGCCTTCGAGGACACCGCGTACGCCGTCGAGCACGGCGAGGCGATCCGGGTCGACCTCGCGCGGGTGCGCGACGGCTCCGGGCGGGACGTGACCGCGTTCGTCAACACCTTCAGCATCGGCCTCTACCCGGACCTGGTGCGGATGCGCGAAGGGATGCAGGACCGGCTCGGCAAATGGCCCGCCGCCGCCGTCGCCCTGGTCCGGGTGCTGCGCACCGCGGCCCCGCTGCGCCTTGAGGTGGACGGTCAACAGCGTTCCCTGTGGCTGCTGTTCGCGGGAAACGGCCACTACCATCCGGAGGGCCTGACGCCTTCGCACCGGCCCCGCCTCGACGAAGGGCTCCTCGACATCCGTACCGTCGACGCCGAACCGCGGTTCGCCCGCACCCGGCTCGTCGTCTCCGCGCTGGCCGGCGCACTGCGCCGCTCGCACGTCTACCGGGGCGAACGCGTCCGCTCGATCCGGCTCACCGGGCTCGACAACGTCAACTCCCTTGCCTACGACGGCGAGACGGCCACCGCACCCGACTCCCTGGCCCTCGACAAGGCGGAGCGGGCCCTCGTCGTGTACAGCCCCGCCCGGCCCCAGGACGAGATCGCCCAGCGGGCCCGCACCGCGTCGGCCGCCCTCGCCGCCGGAGCCGCGGCGAGCCGGGCGCGGCCCGCGACCTGAAGCCCGCGAGCTGAAGCCCGCGACCCTGCGGACACGCGCCGCGTGCGCACGGCGCATTGCGCTAGAGCACGCTCCAACTCGTAGCGTCGTGGACATGAACAGCGCAGAGAACGCCTACAACGCCGCCGCCGTCTCCTCCGGAGCCGAGACCACCGACGAACGCTTCGAGCGCGGGCTCGCCCTGCTGCGCACCGTGGGCGGCCAGGAGCGGCCCGCGGTCCTCGACAGCCTGGCCGACATCGCGCCCGACCTCGGCCGCATGACGGTCGCCTTCGGCTACGGGGACGTCCTGTCCCGCCCCGGACTCACCCTGCGCCAGCGGCAGATCGCCACGGTCGGCGCGCTGGCCGCGATGGGCAACGCGGCGCCGCAGCTGCGCTTCCACATCGACGGCGCGCTCAATGTGGGGGTCACGCCCGCCGAGATCGTCGAGATCCTCATCCACACCGCGGTGTACGCGGGCTTCCCGGCCGCCCTCAACGGCATCGGCGCCGCCCGCGAGGTCTTCGAGGCGCGCCCGGACGCCGCGGCGCCCGCGGCCGACAGCGAGCCGCTGCCGGGCGACCGCTACGAGCGGGGCCTCGCCAAGCTGGCCGAGGTGGACGGCCATGCCGGCGACCAGGTCGTCGCGTCGATGCAGGACATCGCGCCCGATCTCGCCCGCTACATCGTCGAGTTCGCCTTCGGTGACATCTACGCCCGCCCCGGCCTCGACCTGAAGTCCCGCGAAATCGCCACGGTCGCCATGTGCACGGCCCTCGGCAACGCGGCCCCGCAGCTGCGCGTCCACATCCACGGCCTGCTGAACGTGGGCGGCAGCCGCCAGGAGGTCATCGAGGTCATCACGCAGATGGCGGGCTACGCGGGGTTCCCCGCCGCGCTGAACGGCATCTCGGCGGCGCGGGAGGTCTTCGAGGAGCGGGGCGGGGAGTAGGGGGGCCTCCTGCCCGGGCCCGCCGGGCCCCGCCGCGGGTCGGGCTGCCGCCTGGCGCCGGGCCGCGTCGGCCGGGCCCCGGCGCTGCGGGCCGGGGCGGGGCGGGGAAAGCACCGTCCGGCGACGTAGGCGTACGCGCAAGGCGTGGGCATGGGTCGTACGGTCCGGGGGCTGGGGGTAGCCAGGTGCCCGGTGCGGGGTGCTACTCTGCGAACAGCACGTGTGTACGCCCCTTCTCGCGGCGTCCGTGCTGGTTTCCTCCCGGTGCCGCCTCCAGCGCGGCGCCCACCGTTTCCCCTCCCGGCCACGGCACGGCCCACCCGGATCCCCGCGAACACGTCCAGATCTCATCCGGACGTCGCTCGCCGCGGCCCCCTCCGGATCGGTTCGGATCCTCAACCAGTGCTGTACGGCCCGGACTTCTCCTGCGCTCCGACGCGCGAAGGGACCCTCCTGTGCTCAGCACCCTCGAACACCCCACGACCACCGACCCCACCACGGCCCCAGACCCCACGCCCCCGGACCCCACGACCTCAGACCCCGCGGCCCACCCAGCCAACCCGACCAGCCCGACCAACTCGTCCCACCGCGACCGCACCGCTCAGGCCCCGCTCGCCGGAGTCCTCGATCTCACGGGCGGGCAGGGCAGACTGCGAACCGCCGGGTACGCCCCGGCCCCGGGGGACATGAAGTTCCCCGCCTCCCTCATCCGTCAACTAGGCCTGCGCAAGGGAGACTTCGTCGAATACGAGGGCCCCGTGCCCGAACGGGTCGTGCGGGTCAACGGCCGCCCGGCCGAAGCTCTCCGCGGGCGGCCGCACTTCGCCGACCTCACCCCGCTGCACCCGCGCGAACGGCTGCGCCTCGAAACCCGGCCGGACCGTCTGGCGGGCCGTGTCGTCGACCTCGTCGCTCCCGTCGGCAAGGGGCAGCGCGGCCTGATCGTCGCTCCGCCGAAGACCGGAAAGACCGTCCTGCTCAAGGAGTTGGCGCAGGCCGTCACCGAGAACCATCCCGAGTGCCACGTGATGGTGGTCCTCATCGACGAGCGGCCCGAGGAAGTCACCGACATGCGCCGCTCGGTCCACGGTGAGGTGCTCGCCTCGACGTTCGACCGGCCGCCGAAGGAACACATCGCCCTGGCGGAACTCGCCGTCGAGCGGGCCAAGCGCCTGGTCGAGCAGGGCCGTGACGTGGTCGTGCTCCTGGACTCGCTCACCCGGCTGTGCCGCGCGCACAACAACGCGGCGGGCCCCGGCGGGCGCACCCTCAGCGGCGGGGTCGACGCGGCCGCGCTGCTCGGCCCCAAACGGCTGTTCGGTGCCGCGCGCCTCACCGAGGAGGGCGGCTCGCTCACGATCCTGGCGACCGCCCTGGTGGACACCGGCTCGCGCGCCGACGACTACTTCTTCGAGGAGCTCAAGAGCACCGGCAACATGGAACTGCGCCTGGCCCGCACCCTCGCCGACCGGCGCCTGTTCCCGGCCGTCGACATCACCCCCTCCGGCACCCGCCGAGAGGAACTCATCCTGGACCAGGCCGAGTTGAGCGGTGCGCGCGGACTGCGCAGGGCGCTTCACCACCAGGACGCCTACGGCGCCCTCGACGCGCTGCTTGTCAAAATGCGCCAGGCGCCGGACAACGCGGCCTTCCTGCGACGGATCCGCCTGACCGCCTGAAGCGCGGGGCCTCCAGACGGACCGCCCACCGGCTTCCGGCCGGGCGGGGCGCCGCGCCCGCGCCGTACGGTCGATGGGCCTGCTCAGCCCCGGGCCGGCACGGCCGCCGCGGCCTCGGCGAGGAGGCGGTACAGGACGGGCACCGGGATCGCCGGACTGGTGACCGCCGACGCCGCCGTGTCGCGATCGTGCAGCAGCCCACAGAGGACGCGGGCCGGCAGCCGCGGACTGCGTACGGCCGCCCCGCGGACCTCGGACGCCGGGTCGTTCACGAGCCGCACGGCGTCGGCCGGCGACAGCCGGGGGTCTTCGGCCGCGCGGCGGCGCACCTCTGCCGCCGGATCGCGGGCGAGACGTGCGACGTCGGCGGGCGTGGACTCGGGGTCGTCCAGAGCCAGCCGGCGCATCCGGCCATCGGGATCGTCGATGTGGCGCAGCAACCCCGCGCGCGGGAAGTTGGGGTGGCCGCGGGGGCGGTCGGGGTGTGACAGGCTGCCGTCCCACCAGCGCCAGACGTCGAGCAGCAGCTCGGCCGGCGCGTCGTCGCACGACTCGGCGAGGAACAGGCGGACCGTCCGGTCCTCGTCGCGCGCCAGCCGCTCCACGACGTCCGGCGGCAGCCGCCGCGCGCGGGCCACGCTGCGACGGACGAGCGGATGCGACGACCCGGCTAGGCGGCGCATGGCGTCGGCGTCAGCGTGCAGGGCGACGACCCAGGGCAGCGCTCGCGACAGCAGCGACGGGTCGAACTCGTGGCGCACGGCGGCGCGTTGGTCCTCTGTCAGGTCGGCCCGCAGTGCCACGGTCGAGCGGACGTCGCCGTCCGGATCATCTGCGAGGACGGCGACGCCCCGTGCGCTCACCCGTGGATTGGCGGCCAGCGCCAGGCGTGCCCCGTCGTCTCCCTCCCGGATCAGCTCCTCCTCCAACTCGACCGCCAGGCAGCACTGTTGAAGCGCTCGTCGGGGTGCGTGCAGTGCGCCGAAGGCGGCGCGGGGCATGGGTACGCCCCTGTGGTGTGCGAGCAGCGCCTCGGTGCGTACCGCACCGTCGTGGTCGGCCAGAAGGCGTTCCCGCAGCGGCGCGGCGAGCTCGTCCCATCGGGCGCAGGCGGCGGCCCGCACCACGGGGTCGGTGTCGTGGGTGAGGCCGGGCAGGTGGCGCGCGGGGAGCCCCGGCAACACGGCGGCCTCGGCGCGGCACGGCCCGGTGACGAGGTCGTCGTACACGTCCTCGGGCAGCTCGACGCCCCGGGCGCAGGCGTGCTCGGCCCAGAGCGCACGCCGGACCGGTGACGGTTCCGCGCGGATCAGACGTACCCACTGGGCGGGCGTGAGCCTCGGCCGGAAGGTGTCGACGGTCGCGGCACGCACCCGCGCCTCGGGATGCGTCACGGCGGCGTCCAGGACGGCGGGACGGCCGCAGCCGTGCAGGAAGCCCTCCGCCACGTCCAACAGCCGGATCAGGAGGGCGTCCGGCGCAGCCGGATTGAAACCGAGCCCCTCGGCCCAGTGCAGGGGCCACGCCGGGCGGCCCGGCGCCGACGCCCATACCGCGTCGCGCTCCGCGGCCGTCTCGCGACCCGCTGCCTCGGCGGCCTCCTCCAGCCGGCCCCGCAGCCGGTCGATGGCGGTGAGCCGGGGCCCCTCCGGACCGGGCACTTCGGCCACGAGCACCTCCCCGTCGAGGGACAGCGCCAGAAAGCCGGGGCCGCCGCTCAACCCCGGCGCACCACCGGCCGAGCGCACGCGGGTCCACCACGAGTCGTTGCCGCCGATCCGATGCCCGAGGACGGCCACCAGGAACTCGCCCCCGGCATCGGCGAGGCGCGACCACCACGCGGCGTCCAGCACCTCCCGCAGCGCGCCGTCCGGTGCCGTGGTTCCGCGTGCGACGCGCCACCCGGCCTCGGGCGGGAGCACGTGGCCCGGCGGTACGTCGGCGAGGACCGTGAGCCCGGCGCGTCGAAGCAGTTCGTGGAGGTCTTCCCGGGGTGACATGCCGTCATGATCCTCATCGGACCGCGGCAGGGCCAAACGCCCTCCGGGCCGCGGCGGGCGCACACCATGCGCCCGCCGCGGACGTCCCGCAGTCCCCGGCGGCGTCGCGGGTCCTGGGGGCCGTCCACGGCGGGCGGCAGGTCGGGTGGTCGGCCGGGGCTCGGGCCGGGCTTTCAGGGAAGCAGTTTGTCCAGCGCCGCAGGTCCCTCGGCGGCCAGCTTGCGCTCGGCCCACGCGAGGTTCTGCGGGGTGACGTCCCGCCCGGACGCGAGCACCAGGTCTTCGGCGCTGACCTCGCCGCCGGCTCCCGTGTGCAGCAGGGCGTCGGGGGTCACGGGCTCGTGCGGGCTGGAATCGGACCGGTCGTTCATGTGGCGCCTCCTACGTTCGTCCGGTAATGCACCATTGTCGCCCCCGCCTACCCCGACCGCATCCGGCCCACACGCCCCTTCTGGACGCATCCGGATTGCGGGTGCGGGTTCGCTCCGAGGGGCTCGGGCACAGCGCGCGGGGCCGGCCCGGCGAGGCATCTGGGGAGCGCCGGCCAGGTGGTCGAGTGCAGCCCCGGTCGAGCGTCGGCCCGGCGGGGCTCTGGGTCCGTGGCCGGTCCCGGCGGGCCGGGACGCGCTCGGCCCCGCCCGGCACCCGCCGAGGGCACCCCTCAGGAGTCCGCGTACACCCGCCCCGCGTACGACGCGAACGCCTCCGCCGTGAGCTTTCGTGCCAGGTCCGCCTCCGCGATCATGCCGACCGGTGTGCCGTCCTCGACGACCACGATGCGGCGGATCCGCGCCTCGCTCATCGCCTTGACCGCGAGCGAGGCGTCCGCGCCGGCGTCCACGGTGTGCACGCCGCCCTCGGCGAGCTCGCCGGCCGTCACCTTCGCCGCGTCCTTGCCCGCGGCCAGCACCTTCACGACGATGTCCCGGTCGGTCACGATGCCGGACAGCTCGCCGTCGCTGCTCTTGACCGGCAGCGCGCCGACCCCGTGGTCGCGCATCAACTGGGCGGCCCGGTCGAGGGTTTCGGACGCCGGGACGCAGCGGACGTCCGCGGTCATCAGGTCACGGGCAGTGGTCACGGGAGCCTCCGGTCGGGGATGCGGATCGTGTGCGGTGTGCGGTGCGGTGTGGGATGTGCGCGGTGCGGTGCGCGCAGGCGCGCCTCGGCCATGCTCGCCGGGCGCGGCGGCGTCGGCGACCGCTCGGCGCCGATCGGGTGCCCGGCCGACGGCGCGGCCCCACGCCGACGGCGGTTCCGGACGGCGTCCGGATCCCTTCCGGATTCTTGGAACACGTTCTACTGTGTGCGCCGCCGTACCGCGACCGTCCTGGAGGGGCCGTGCACCTCGCATACACGCCTGAGCAGCAGCAGTTGCGCACCGAGCTGCGGACCTACTTCGCCGAGCTGGTGCCGGACAACGTCTACGCCCGGTACGCCGACCCGGCCGCCCAGAAGCGGTTCTACCGCGAGACCGTGCGGCGGCTCGGCGGGGACGGCTGGCTGGGCGTCGGCTGGCCCGAGGAGTACGGCGGGCGCGGTCTGAGCCCCATGGAGCAGTTCATCTTCTTCGACGAGGCCGCCCAGGCCGGCGTCCCGCTGCCGCTGATGGCGCTGAACACGGTCGGCCCGACGATCATGCAGTTCGGCACCGACGAACAGAAGGCCCACTTCCTGCCGGGGATCCTCTCCGGCGAGATCGACTTCGCCATCGGCTACAGCGAGCCCAACGCCGGGACCGACCTCGCGGCCCTGAAGACGCGCGCGGTGCGCGAGGGCGAGACGTACGTGGTGAACGGGCAGAAGATCTGGACCACCAACGGCGACACCGCGGACTGGGTGTGGCTCGCCGTCCGCACCGACCTGGACGCCCCCGCCCACAAGGGCATCACCATGCTCCTCGTGCCGACCTCCGACCCCGGCTACAGCTGCACCCTCATCAACACGCTCGCCTCGCACGACACCACGGCCAGCTACTACGAGGACGTCCGGGTCCCGGTCGACCGCCGGGTGGGTGAGGAGAACAAGGGCTGGCGGCTGATCACCAACCAGCTCAACCACGAGCGCGTCACCCTGGCCGCCCACGGCACCATGGCGATCCGCGCCCTGCACGACGTGCGGCGCTGGGCCGCGGACACCAGGCTCGCCGACGGCCGCCGCGTCCTCGACCTCGGCTGGGTCCGCAAGAACCTGGCCCGCACCCACACCCGCCTGGACGCGATGAAGCTCCTCAACTGGCAGATGGTCAACGCCGTCCAGGAAGGCACGCTCACCCCCCAGGACGCCTCCGCCGTCAAGGTGTACGGATCCGAGGCGCGCCGGGACGCCTACGCCGCGCTGATGGAAGTCGTGGCCGCCGCCGGCCCCTTGAAGGAGGGCTCCGCAGGCACGGTCCTGCACGGCGAACTCGAACGCGGCTACCGGTCCGCCGTGATCTTCACCTTCGGCGGCGGCAACAACGAGATCCAGCGCGAGATCATCGCGTGGATCGGCCTGGGCATGCCCCGCGTCCGGCGCTGAGCCGCCCCCGCCCGCCCCGTACACACTCCGCGCCGGGGCAGCCATACTGGACGGGCCGGGGTAGGGCTCACGGCAGTGACGGGGGCGACGGCACCAGATGGCGGACACCAGGCTGATCCACGGCCGCTTCCGGCTGCTCGACGTGATCGGGCGCGGTGGCATGGGCGAGGTGTGGCGGGCCCGTGACGAGTCGCTGGAGCGGCGGGTCGCGGTCAAGGTGCTCAAGCCGCTCGCCCCGGGCAGTGAGGAGTCGTTCACCCGGGTGCTCAGGGAGCGGTTCCGGCGCGAGGCGCGGGTGGCCGCCGCGCTCCAGCACCGGGGCGTCACCGTCGTCCACGACTTCGGGGAGTACGAGGGCGGGCTCTACCTCGTGATGGAGCTGCTCGAAGGCCGCGACCTCAGCCAGCTCCTGGACGACGGCGAGCGGCACCCGCTGGCCGTGCCCGAGATCGTGGACATCGCCGAACAGGTCGCCGCCGCACTCGCGTACACCCATCAACAGGGCATCGTGCACCGGGACTTGAAGCCCGCCAACATCATGCGGCTCGACGACGGCACCGTGAAGATCTGCGACTTCGGCATCG
Organism: Streptomyces sp. NPDC048111; assembly: GCF_043202815.1. NCBI lineage: Bacteria > Bacillati > Actinomycetota > Actinomycetes > Kitasatosporales > Streptomycetaceae > Streptomyces > Streptomyces sp. NPDC048111. The sequence continues at coordinate 690,520 of NZ_JBIDBD010000001.1, read as the reverse complement.
CCCGGCTCGGCGCCGACATCGGCTTCACCAGCCGTCTCACCGGCACCGGCATCGCCATGGGCACCCCGCACTACATGTCGCCGGAGCAGATCGGCGGCACCGATGTGGACCACCGCAGCGATCTGTACTCGCTCGGCTGTGTGCTGTACGAGCTGTGCACCGGGGCCCCGCCGTTCGACCAGGAGGACGCCTGGGCGGTGCTCGTCGGGCACCGCGACACCGAGCCCCGCCCGCTGCGCGAACACCGCCCCGAACTGCCCGGCTACCTCGACGACGCCGTGCTGGCCCTCCTGGCCAAGGAGCCCGAGCTGCGCCCCGGCGACGCGGGTGAGCTGGGGCGCCGCCTCGCCGAGGGCAGGGCCGCGGGCCTGCCGTCCGCGGTCCCGGCGCAGCCGTCGCGGCCCGCTCCCCGGCTGCCGTCCTGGACCAAGGGGATGACCACGGGTCACAAGGCGACCCGCGCCCCCGACCCGGCCACCGCCCCCGACCCCACCGCGGGCCTCACCGGCGAGTGGACCGCCCCGCCCGCGTACGGCCGCCACGACGGCGCCGTCGGCGGGGAGACGGGCCGGCCGACGCCGTCGCCCGAAGCCGTCGCGGCCCTTGTCGCCCGCCACAGGGCGGGCCTCAGTCTCGGCCGGCTCGGCCGGTGGGCGGAGGCCGGTGAGGTGCACCGGGCGGTCGCCGCCGAACGCGCCCACGTCCTGGGCCCCGACCACCCCGACACCCTCGCCAGCCGCTACGAGCTGGCCTTCACCCTCAGCAGGACCGGCCGCACCGCCGACGCGCTGCGCGCGTTCGGCAAGGTGGCCGACGGCCGCGGCCGTGCGCTCGGCCCCGACCACCCCGAGACCCTCGACGCACGCCAGGAGACGGCGTACGTCCTCGGCCGGCTCGGCCGTCACTTCGAGGCGCACCAGGTGTACGTCGCGGTGCTCGCCGCCCGCGAGCGCACCCAGGGCCCCGACGACCCCGACACCCTGCGCTGCCGGCACAACCTCGCCTTCAACCTGAGCCGGCTCGGCCGCCTGGAGGAGTCGTGCGCCATGGCCCAGGAGGTGGCCGCCGCGCGCACCCGGGTGCTCGGCGCGGGACACCCCGACACCCTGGCCACCCGGTACGAAGTCGCCTACGCCCTGGGCCTGTTGGGACGCTGGATCGAGGCGCTCGCCACCTACCGCGAGGTCGCCCGGGGCCGGGCGGCGGCGCTCGGCCCCGACCATCTGGACACCCTCGCGGCCCGCTACGAGATCGGCGTCAGCCTCGGGCGCCTGGGCCGCAGCCGGGAGGCCCTGGAGCTGTACGGCGAGCTGGTCGCGGACCGGACCCGGGTCGACGGGCCCGACGACGAGGAGACCCTGCGCGCCCGGCACGGCCTCGGCGTCAACCTCGGCCGCCTCGACCGCTGGGAGGAGGCCCTGCGCGAGGCCCGTGACGTGTGCGCGCTGCGCGAGCGGGTGCTGGGCCGCGAGCACCCCGACACCCTGGTCAGCGCCCGTGAGGTCGCGGTGGGTCTCGGCCGGCTGGGCCGCTGGTCCGAGGCGCTCGACGTCTACCGCCGCGTGGCCGAGTGCCGCGCACGGGTGCTGGGCGCCGGCCATCCGGACACCCTGGCCGGCCGCAACGACGAGGCGAACTGTCTGGAACAGCTGGGCCGGGGGCCCGAAGCGATGGAGCTGTACCGCGAGGTGGCGGCGCTGCGCCGGGGGAGTGCTGGGCTGCCTCGGCCCGGGACTGCGCCGTAGGAGCGCCTGACGCCCCTGATCCGGGACTGCGCCGGGGAGTGCCGGACGCCTTGACCGGGGACTGCGCCGTAGGAGCGCCGGCCGCCCCGACCCCGGACGGGGTTCCGCGCGCGATCGTCCCGTGTTACCAAGGGGCATGCCCGTACGCACCGCGTTCGCCCGTGAGTCCTACGACGCCGTCATCGTCGGGGGCGGCCACAACGGCCTGGTCGCCGCCGCCTATCTCGCCCGCGCGGGCAAGTCCGTGCTCGTCCTGGAACGGCTGGACCGCACGGGCGGCGCAGCCGTCTCGACCCGGCCCTTCGCCGGGGTGGACGCCCGCCTCTCGCGCTACTCCTACCTCGTCTCGCTGCTGCCGAGGAAGATCGTCGACGATCTCGCGCTCGACTTCGCGGTCCGCAAGCGCACCGTGTCCTCGTACACGCCGACCCTGCGGAACGGACGCCCCGGCGGCCTCCTGGTGGGCGGCGGCGAGGAACGCACCGCCGCCTCGTTCCGTCAACTGACGGGATCGGACGCCGAGTTCACCGCGTGGCAGGCCTTCTACGCCACGATGCGGGAGGTCGCGGGGCGGGTCTTCCCCACCCTCACCGAACCGCTGCCCAGCGCCGCCGCGCTGCGCGAACGGATCGGCGACGACGCGGCGTGGCGGATGCTCTTCGAGGAACCCATCGGCGTCGCCGTGGAGGACCGCTTCACCGACGACCTCGTCCGGGGCGTCGTGCTCACCGACGCCCTGATCGGCACCTTCGCCGACGCCCACGACCCCTCGCTCGTCCAGAACCGCTGCTTCCTCTACCACGTGATCGGCCAGGGGACCGGCGACTGGGACGTGCCGGTCGGCGGCATGGGCGCCCTGACCGACGCGCTGGCCGGCGCCGCGCGGGCGGCCGACGCGGAGATCGTCACCGGCCACGAGGCGACCGCGATCCGCACCGACGGCACCGAGGCCGAGGTCGACTACGCGACGGCCGACACCAGCGGCACGGTCGCCGCCCGCCACGTCCTGGTGAACGCCTCCCCACGGGCCCTCGCCGAGCTCACCGGCGACCCGCTGCCCGAACCCGCCGAGGGGGCGCAGCTGAAGGTCAACATGCTGCTCAAGCGTCTTCCCCGGCTCCGCGACACCGCGGTCGACCCGCGCGAGGCCTTCGCCGGGACCTTCCACATCGCCGAGGGATACGGCGAGTTGGCGACCGCCCATGCCGAGGCGGCCCGCGGCGAGCTGCCGGGCGCGCCGCCGTCGGAGATCTACTGCCACTCCCTGACCGACCCCACCATCCTCGGCCCCGAACTGGCCCGCGAGGGCTACCAGACGCTGACCCTGTTCGGCCTGCACACCCCGGCCCGCCTGTTCGCCGAGGACAACGACAAGGCCCGCGAGACCCTGCTCTCCGCCACCCTCGCGCAGCTGGACGCCCACCTCGCCGAGCCGCTGGCCGACTGTCTCGCGCGGGACGCCGACGGCCGCCCCTGCATCGAGGCCAAGACCCCGCTCGACCTCGAACGCGACCTGCGGCTGCCCGGCGGCAACATCTTCCACCGGCCCCTGGCGTTCCCCTACGCCGACGGCGCGACGGGCCGCTGGGGCGTCGAGACGGAGCACGCCAATGTGCTGCTGTGCGGGGCCGGGGCGGTGCGCGGCGGCGGAGTGAGCGGCATCCCCGGGCACAACGCCGCCATGGCGGTACTCGGCCGCTGAGCCGGCGCTGGGGCAAAGGGCCTCAGTCGGCGGACAGCGCCCAGCCGGCCGCCTCGATACGGGCGGTGTCGTCGGGGCGCGCCGCGTCGAACAGGGTGGCCCTCGCCCCGTCCGCGACCCGCAGCCCGTCCACGTACACCCCGCGCCCCACGTAGTGCGGCCCGGTGAGATGGCGCCAGCGCAGCCGCAGGGGCCCGGCGCCGAGCACCGCGGCCACCTCGTGCCACACCCGCCCCGACCACCCCGTCACCGAACCGGCGGGATGCTCCACGGCCGTCTTCCCGGGGAGCGCCGTCGTGAACGGCACGGGACGCCAGGCCCGGCCCCCGTCCGCGGAGGCCTCCAGGACGACCGTCCCCACGCCCGGCTCGGTGTCCCACCACAGGGAGCAGGTGAGGCGGGCCCCCGCCGCGGCCCGCACCTCGGGCAGCGTGAGCGTGGCGGACGTGGCGGGCGCCATGCCCCCGAACCAGGCGGGCCCGCCGTGCCCGGTGCGCACCGGGACCGCGCGGGCGAGCGCGTTGCCCGCGGCCACCCGGGGCGCCGAGCCGGTACGCCACGTGCGCACCGGATGAACGGAGTTGGCGAGGATCACCAGGAAGGTGTCGGTGCTGGGGTCGACGACGAGGCTGGTTCCGGTGAAGCCCGTGTGCCCGGCGCTGCGGGGCGTGGCCATCGCGCCCATGTACCAGTGCTGGTAGAGCTCGAAGCCCAGCCCGTGCTCGTGCCCCGGGAAGTCCGGGGTGAAGTTGGTGAAGAGCAGGTCCACGGAGGACGGGGACAGGATCCGGGCCCGTCCGTAGGCGCCGCCGTTCAGAAGGGTGCGGGCCAGTACCGCGAGGTCCCAGGCGCAGGAGAACACGCCCGCGTGCCCGGCGACGCCGCCGAGCCCGTAGGCGTTCTCGTCGTGCACCTCCCCCCACACCAGGCCCCTGTCGAGCCCCGACCACGGCTTGCGGGCGTCCTCGGTCGCGGCGATGCCCGGCCGCCAGGACCCGGGCGGGTTGTACCGCGTGCGGTGCATCCCGAGCGGAGCGGTGATCTCGTCGTGGAGCAGGCGATCGAGAGTGCGGCCGGTGATCTCCTCCAGGACCAGCTGGAGCGTGATCAGATTCAGATCGGAGTACAGGTAGGCGCTGCCGGGCGGGTGTTCCAAGGGCTGGTTCCACAGGAGCTTCAACTTCTCCTCGTACGTCGGCGCCCCGTACAGCGGGATCCAGGGCGGGAATCCCGAGGTGTGGGTGAGCAACTGCCGTACGGTGACGTGCTGTTTGCCCGCCGCGGCGAACTCCGGCAGAAACGAGGCGACCGTCCGGTCCAGGGCGAGGGCGTTCCGCTCGATCTGCTGGACGGCGAGCAGCGAGGTGAACAGCTTCGACACCGAGGCCAGGTCGTACACCGTGTCCTCGGCCGCGGGGATGCGCCGCCCGGCCGGGAGCTCCGCCGCGGTGTCGCTCGTCTCGTCGTACGCGCGGTAGCGCACCGCGCTGCCGATCGCCGTGTGCAGCGCCACCGTGCGACCGCGCCCGGCCAGCAGGACGGCCCCCGCGTACCAGGGGTGCTCGGGCGAGGGGCCGAGGAAGGACTCGGCCTCCGTCACCAGGCGCGCCAGGTGCCCGGGCAGCAGCCCGGCCTCATCGGCGGTGCCGCGCCGCAGCGTGCCCGCCCGTACCCCGGCCCGCGCCGCACCCGGCCACGAGCCCGCCGCCAGCGCGCCGCCGAGCCCGACGGCCGCACCGGCCAGCCGTCGCCTGCTCACCCCTGGCTCGTCCCCGGCCATCGGACCACTCCCTTTCCCGGCCGGCCGCCCCGGCACCGTGAAACCAACTTTCGCGATCATGGCGATCACCGGAAACTTTCTTCCCCGGCCCCGCCCGTGTCAATGACCCGCCGCGCCGCCACCGCCACCGCCGCCACCGCCACGACACCGCGCGGCACAAAGAAACTGACGCAGCATCAGAAAATCTCTTCCTTCGTCGCCCCGGCTGCGGCATCCTGCGCCCCATGCAGACGGAGCTGAGCAAGAAACTGGGAGTCGAGCACGCCGTCTTCGGTTTCACGCCGTTTCCGGCGGTGGCCGCGGCCATCACCCGGGCCGGCGGATTCGGCGTGCTCGGCGCGGTCCGCTACACGGCCCCCGACGACCTCGCGCGCGACCTCGACTGGATGCAGGAGCACACCGCGGGACTGCCCTACGGGCTCGACGTCGTCATGCCCGCCAAGAAGGTCGAAGGGGTCGGCGAGGCCGAGATCGAGGCCATGATCCCCGAAGGGCACCGCCAGTTCGTGCGGGAGACCCTGGCCAAGCACGGCGTGCCCGAACTCGCCGAGGGCGAGGCCTCCGGCTGGCGGATCACCGGCTGGATGGAACAGGTGGCCCGCGGCCAGCTCGACGTCGCCTTCGCGTACCCGATCAAACTCCTCGCCAACGCGCTGGGTTCACCGCCCGCCGACGTCGTCCGGCGCGCCCACGACCAGGGCGTGCTCGTCGCGGCGCTCGCGGGCAGCGCCCGGCACGCCCGCCACCACGCCGAGGCCGGCATCGACATCGTCGTGGCCCAGGGATACGAGGCCGGCGGCCACACCGGGGAGATCGCCACCATGGTGCTCGTCCCCGAAGTGGTCGAGGCGGTCGGCCCGCTGCCGGTGCTCGCCGCCGGGGGGATCGGCAGCGGTGAGCAGATCGCCGCCGGACTGGCGCTCGGCGCCCAGGGCGTCTGGCTCGGCTCGCTGTGGCTGACCACCACCGAGGCCGAGCTCCACTCCACCGCGCTCACCCGCAAGCTCCTGGCGGCGGGCTCCGGCGACACCGTCCGCTCCCGGGCACTCACCGGCAAACCGGCCCGCCAGCTGCGCACCGAGTGGACCGACGCCTGGGACGACCCGGCCGGGCCCGGCACCCTGCCCATGCCGCTCCAGGGCCTGCTCGTCGCCGAGGCCGTCTCGCGCATCCAGAAGTACGAGGTCGAGCCGCTGCTCGGCACGCCCGTCGGGCAGATCGTCGGACGGATGACCGCCGAGCGCAGCGTCCAGGAGACCTTCGACGATCTGACCCGCGGCTTCGAGCGCGCCATCGACCGCATCAACCGCATCGCCGGGAGGGACGCCCGATGAACCAGCCGCCCAACGGCTTCTGGGCCCAGGCCACCGCCGACCCCGACCGCCCCGTCCTCATCGCGCCGGACGGCGAGGAGTGGACCGCGGGCCGGCTGCACGGCGCCGTCAACCAGCTCGTGCACGGACTGCGGGCCGCCGGCCTCGAACGCGGCGACGCGTTCGCGGTCGTGCTGCCCAACGGCGTGGAGTTCTTCACCGCCTACCTCGCCGCGTCGCAGGCCGGGTTCTACCTCGTCCCCGTCAACCACCACCTGGTCGGCCCGGAGATCGCCTGGATCGTCTCCGACTCCGGCGCCAAGGTGCTCATCGCCCACGAGCGCTTCGCCGAAGCGGCGAGGGCCGCGGCCGACGAGGCGAAGCTGCCCGCCTCCCACCGCTACGCCGTCGGCGAGGTGCCCGGCTTCGTCCCGTACGCCCAACTCCTGGACGGGCAGCCGGAGTCGGTGCCCGAGGAGCGCACGCTCGGCTGGGTCATGAACTACACATCCGGCACCACCGGGCGCCCCCGCGGCATCCGGCGCCCGCTGCCCGGCAAGCCGCCCGAGGAGACCTACCTCGGCGGATTCCTGGCCATCTTCGGCATCAAGGCCTTCGACGACAACGTCCATCTGGTGTGCTCGCCGCTCTACCACACGGCGGTCCTCCAATTCGCCGGCGCCTCCCTGCACATCGGGCACCGCATCGTCCTCATGGACAAGTGGACGCCACAGGAGATGCTGCGCCTCATCGACGCCCGCGCCTGCACGCACACGCACATGGTGCCGACCCAGTTCCACCGGCTGCTCTCGCTGCCCGACGAGGTGAAGGCCCGCTACGACGTGTCGTCCATGCGGCACGCCATCCACGGTGCCGCACCCTGCCCCGACCACGTCAAGCGCGCCATGATCGACTGGTGGGGGAGCTGCGTCGAGGAGTACTACGCGGCCAGCGAGGGCGGTGGTGCGTTCGCCACCGCCGAGGACTGGCTGAAGAAGCCGGGGACGGTCGGAAAGGCCTGGCCCATCAGCGAGTTGGCGGTGTTCGACGACGACGGCAACCGCCTCGCGGCAGGAGAACTCGGCACGGTCTACATCAAGATGTCGACCGGTGGGTTCAGCTACCACAAGGACGAGTCCAAGACCCGCAAGAACCGCATCGGCGACTTCTTCACCGTCGGCGACCTCGGCTACCTCGACGAGGACGGCTACCTCTTCCTGCGGGACCGCAAGATCGACATGATCATCTCGGGCGGCGTGAACATCTACCCGGCCGAGATCGAGGCCGCGCTCCTCACCCACCCCGCCGTCGCCGACGCGGCCGTCTTCGGCATCCCGCACGCCGACTGGGGCGAGGAGGTCAAGGCCGTGGTCGAGGTGGCGGAGGGCGCGGAGCCGGGTGAGGCGCTGGCGGCTGCGATCCTCGCCCACTGCGGGGACCGGCTCGCCGCCTACAAGCGCCCCAGGACCCTCGACTTCATCGAGACGATGCCCCGCGATCCCAACGGCAAGCTCTACAAGCGCCGGCTGCGCGAGCCGTACTGGGAGGGGCACGAGCGCGCGATGTGACCCGGCGGACATTTGACCGCCCGCGCCGGCGTCCTGCCCGCGGGGCCGGGTTGAATGACGCGGCGACCGCCGGGCACCACCGGCGGGCGCCGAGCACCGTACGGGGGAGGGTGGTGCACGCGATGACGGAGCACGGCATGCGGGGGCATGGGGTGGTGGCGCACGGCGAGGAGTTCGAGTCGCACCGGCAGGTCCTGCTCGGCCTCGCCTATCGGTTGCTCGGCTCCCGCTGGGACGCCGAGGACGTCGTCCAGGACGCCTATCTGCGCTGGCGCCGCGTCGACCGGGCCGAGGTCAGGGACGCCCGGGGTTTCCTCATCACCGTCGTCTCCCGCCTCGCCATCGACCAGCTGCGCTCGGCCCGGGTGACGCGCGAGGCCTACCCCGGGCCCTGGCTGCCCGAACCCGTCGCCACCGACGCGTTCGGACCGCTGGACACCGCCGAACTGCGCGACACCCTCGCCTACGCCACCGTGCACCTCATGGAGCGCCTCACCCCGCCGGAGCGCGCCGTGTTCGTCCTGCGCGAGGCGTTTCAGCTGCCGTACGAGGAGATCGCGTCCATCGTGGACGCGAGCGTGGCCAACTGCCGTCAGCTGTACAGCAGGGCCGGCCGCCATCTGGCGTCGGGCCGCGACCGCTTTCCCCTCGCCGCCGACGAGCACGCCGATCTGCTCGCCCGCTTCCTCGAAGCCGCGCAGGGCGGAGACCTCGGCGCGCTCGCCGACCTGCTCGCCGAGGACGTCGTGGCGTGGAGCGACGGCGGCGGCAAGGTGTCGGCCGCGCGGCGCCCGGTCATTGGTCGCGCCAAGGTGCTCGCCTTCCTCACCGGGCTGCTCACCCGGTACGCGGTGGAGGCGTTCGAGATCGTCGACGTCAACGGCGGCCCCGCCGTGTCGCTCACCACCGACGGCCGGCGCCAGATCGCGCTCGTCTCCTTCCGTAACGGCCTGGTCGAGGCCGTCTACACGATCCGCAACCCGGACAAACTCGCCCGCTTCTTCGGCGGCACACAGACGCGCGCCACCGCCGCCGGGCCGGACCCCCGCCGCCCGGTACGGCGGGTCGTGGCGCCCGGACCTTGACCACGCCCCGCGGGCCGCCCCAGGATCCAGCCATGGACGAGGTACGCAGCAGCACCGTCGACGGCATCGTGCGCCGCAGCGCCCGCCGCACCCCCGACCGCGTGGCGCTGCGGTACGCCCGGCGCACCTGGACCTACGCCGAACTGGACGCGGCCGTCTCCACCGCCGCCGCCTTCCTCACCGCGCGCGGCCTGCGCCCGGGGGACCGGGTCGCCGCCTACGGCCACAACTCCGACGCCTATCTGATCGCCTTCCTCGGTTGCGCGCGGGCCGGGCTCATCCACGTGCCGGTCAACCAGCACCTCATCGGTGACGACCTGGCGTACATCCTGGACCAGTCCGGCGCCGCCCTGGTGCTCACCGATCCCGCACTCAGCGCTCAAGTGCCCGCAGGCGTACCGGTGTTGCCCCTGCGCGACGGCCCGGGCTCGCTGCTCGACGCGCTCGCCGAACCGGTCCCGTACACGCGGGAGCGGGCAGCGGGGGAGGGGGAGCGGGAGCGGGACGAGCGGGAGGTGGTGCAGCTGCTCTACACCTCCGGCACCACCGCCCTGCCCAAGGGCGCGATGATGACCCACCGGGCCCTGGTCCACGCGTACGTCTCCGCCATCGCGGCACTGGATCTGCGCCCGTCGGACCGGCCCCTGCACACGCTGCCGCTCTACCACTCGGCACAGATGCACGTCTTCCTGCTGCCCTACCTCGCGGTGGGCGCCGAGAACACCGTCCTGGACGCGCCCGACGCGGACCGCGTCCTCGATCTCATCGAGCGGGGCCGCGCCGACTCGCTGTTCGCGCCGCCCACCGTATGGATCGCCCTTTCGGGCCACCCCGGCTTCGCCACCCGCGACCTCGGCGGGCTGCGCAAGGCGTACTACGGGGCCTCGATCATGCCGGTGCCCGTCCTGGAGCGGCTGCGGCAGCGCCTGCCCGGGCTCGCCTTCTACAACTGCTTCGGGCAGAGCGAGATCGGCCCGCTCGCCACCGTGCTCGGTCCGGACGAACACGAGGGGCGGCTCGACTCGTGCGGGCGCCCGGTGCTGTTCGTGGAGGCCCGCGTCGTCGACGAGAACGGCAAGGAGGTGCCCGACGGAACGGCCGGTGAAGTCGTCTACCGCTCCCCGCAGTTGTGCGAGGGCTACTGGGAGAAGCCGCAGGAGACCGAGGAGGCCTTCCGGGACGGCTGGTTCCACTCCGGCGACCTCGCGGTACGCGACGGCGACGGCTACTTCACCGTCGTGGACCGGGTCAAGGACGTCATCAACTCCGGCGGAGTGCTCATCGCCTCGCGCCAGGTGGAGGACGCGCTGTACACCCACCCGGCGGTCGCCGAGGCGGCCGTGGTCGGGCTGCCCGATCCGCGCTGGATCGAGGCGGTCACGGCGTTCGTGGTCCGGGCCCCCGGCGGCGCGGTGACCGAGGCCGAGCTCATCGACCACGCCCGGCAGGCACTCGCCCCCTTCAAGGCTCCGAAGCGGGTCGTCTTCGTGGACGGACTGCCGCGCAACGCGAGCGGAAAGATCCTCAAGCGCGAACTGCGTGACCGGCGCGCCTGAAATGCCCTGCGAGTGAGCCGAGTTGGGCGTCCGCCGGGCCCGCGTGCGGCGAAGCGGGCGCCCCTCCGCGCGGCGACGTCAGTCGCGCGCCTCGCGCAGGTCGACGATGCGCTTGAACTTGCCCACCGAGCGCTCGATGGTCTCGGGGTCGACGACCTCCACCGCGACCGAGACGCCGATCCCGTCCTTGACCGCCGTGACGATCGAGCGGGCCGCCGCCTCGCGCTGCTCCGGCGCCGTGTCCGCCCGGGCCTCCACCCGCACGGTCAGGGCGTCGAGACGGCCCTGGCGGGTCAGCCGCAGCTGGAAGTGCGGGGCGAGACCGGGGGTGCGCAGCACGATCTCCTCGACCTGGGTGGGGAAGAGGTTCACCCCGCGCAGGATGACGAGGTCGTCGCTGCGCCCGGTCACCTTCTCCATCCGCCGGAAGACCCGGGCCGTACCCGGCAGCAGCCGCGTCAGGTCCCGCGTCCGGTAGCGGATCACCGGCATCGCCTCCTTGGTGAGCGAGGTGAAGACCAGCTCGCCCCGCTCCCCGTCCGGCAGCACCTCGCCGGTCAGCGGATCCACGATCTCGGGGTAGAAGTGGTCCTCCCAGATGTGCAGCCCGTCCTTGGTCTCGACGCACTCCTGCGCGACGCCCGGGCCCATCACCTCGGAGAGGCCGTAGATGTCGACCGCGTCGATGGCGAACCGCTCCTCGATCTCGCGGCGCATCTCCTGCGTCCACGGCTCGGCGCCGAAGATGCCCACCTTGAGCGAGGTGGAGCGCGCATCGACGCCCTGCCGCTCGAACTCGTCGAGCAGCGTGAGCATGTAGGACGGGGTGACCATGATGATCTCGGGGCGGAAGTCCTGGATCAGCTGCACCTGACGTGCCGTCATGCCGCCGGAGGCGGGGATCACCGTGCAGCCGAGCCGCTCGGCGCCGTAGTGGGCGCCGAGGCCGCCGGTGAACAGGCCGTATCCGTAGGCCACATGGACCTTGTGACCGGGCCGGCCGCCGGCCGCGCGGATCGAACGGGCCACCACGTCCGCCCACGTGTCCAGGTCCCGCTCGGTGTAGCCGACCACGGTCGGGCGGCCCGTGGTGCCGCTGGAGGCGTGGATGCGGCGGATGTCCCGCTCCGGGACCGCGAACATCCCGAACGGGTAGTGGTCGCGCAGATCGGACTTGGCGGTGAAGGGGAAGCGGGACAGATCGGCGAGGGACGTGCAGTCCTCGGGGCGGACGCCCGCCTTGTCGAAGGCCTCCCGGTAGAAGCCCACGTGCTCGTACGCATGGCGCAGGGAGGCGCGCAGCCGGTCGAGCTGAAGGGCTTCGAGCGCCGGCCGGCTCAGGCGCTCGGCCTCGTCCAGCTCTGGTGTCATCGTTGCGCTCCCGTCCTCGCTCCGCCCCCGTGGGGTGCGACGAAATCGGACGACCGATCATTCGGTCGTTATGTACTGGATCAGTAATTCAGCAGCCGGGGGCGCGCGTCAAGGCCTGTGGACAACCCGGGCGGGCCCTCGCCGCCGCCCGCCCGGCGCCGGTCGCGCCGTGAGCGAACGCCGTTGCGGCGCCGCGCCGGCGGCTGTGAAGATCGCCGCATGCCCACGTTCACGACCTCCGACGGAACCCGCCTCGCCTACCACCTGAAGGGCGAGGGGGAGCCGCTGGTGTGCCTGCCGGGCGGGCCGATGCACGCTGCTGACTACCTCCAGGACCTGGGCGGCCTCGCGGACCACCGCGAGCTGGTGCTGCTCGACCCGCGCGGCACGGGTGGCTCGCAGATGCCGAACGATCCGGCGTCCTACCGCTGCGAGCGCCAGGTGGCCGACGTGGAGGCGCTGCGCGTCCACCTCGGCCTCGACCGCCTCGATCTGCTCGCCCACTCCGCCGCAGGCAACCTCGCCCTCCTCTACGCCGCCCGCCATCCCCACCGCGTCCGCTCCCTCACCCTGGTCGCCGCAGGCATGCGCGCGGTGGGCATCGAGGTGACGGAAGACGACTGGCGGTCGGCCGTCGCGCTGCGTGCGGGCGAGCCCTGGTACGAGCGGGGCCGCGCCGCCTTCGAGCGGCTGTGGAAGGGGGAGGCGACACGGCGGGAAGTGGGGGAGGCCATCACGCCGTTCGCCTACGGGCGTTGGGACGAGGCGGCGCGACGTCACGCCGCCCTCACCGAGGCCGCCGCCACCCCCGAGGCGGCCCGAGCCCACTACGCCGACGGCGCCTTCGACCCTGCCTCCACGGTGGCCGCGCTGCGCGGGCTGACCGCGCCCGTGCTCGTCGTGGCCGGTGCGTACGACAGCGGGCCCACGCCCGCCCACGCGGCGGAACTGGCCGCGCTGTTCCCCTGCGCCGAGGTCGCCGTCCAGCGCGGCGCGGGTCACTTCCCCTGGGTCGACGACCCCGGCGCCTTCGTGCGGACCGTGGCCGCCTTCCTGGACCCGGACGTGCGCTCGGTCGTCGTGGACGGGGTGCGCCTGGCCTACCGCGTGCGGGGCCCGGAGGCGGCGCCGCCCGTGGTCCTGGTGCACGGGCGCGGCGGCGACAGCCGGGACTGGGACGTGATCGCCGAGCGGCTCGCGGCCACCCGCCGGGTCTACGCCCTCGATCTGCGCGGGCACGGTCTGAGTGACTGGCCGGGCACCTACTCCTTCGAGGCCTTCCGCGACGACCTCCGCGGATTCATGACGCAACTCGGCCTGCGCGGCGCGGAGTTGGTGGGCCACTCGATGGGCGGGGCGGCGGCCGCGCTCCTCGCCGAGGACGAGCCCGGCCTGATCGGCCGTCTCGTCCTGGAGGAGACCCCGCCCTTCTTCCCCCTCGACCCGCCGCGCGGTCCCGTCGAGCCCCCCGAGGGGCGCCTGGCCCTCGACTGGGCCGTGATCACGGCCACCAACACCCAGCTGAACGACCCGGACCCGGCATGGCGGCGCCGGTTCGCCGACATCACCGTGCCCACCCTCGTCGTCGCGGGCGGCCCGAAGAGCCAGATCGACCAGAAGCAGCTGGCCTGGATGGCCTCGCGGATACCGGGCGCCCGGCTGGTCACCATCGACGCGGGCCACCTCGTGCACACCGAACGCCCCGACGCCTTCCTCGACGCGCTGGCCGCGTTCGGCGTCGGGTGAGCGGTGTGCGCGGCGCGGGGCGGGCGGCGCCGCGCTCGCGGTGGGCGGCGCCGACGGGGATGCCCCAGCGGCCACCCGGTGAGCGCCGCCGACGGAGATGCGCCGGCGCCCGCGCGGTGGGCGCCGCCCCTCAGCCCGCGTCCGCCTCGGCGGCCACCGAGCGCGCCCAGCGGTAGTCCGCCTTGCCGCTGGGGGAGCGCTGGATGCTGGGGGCGATCACCAGTTGGCGGGGCACCTTGTAGCCCGCGAGCCGTGTGCGGCAGTGCGTCTGGATGTCGTCGAGGGTGGGCCGGGCCGCGCCGGCGCGGACCTGGACCACCGCCGCCACATGGCTGCCCCACCGGGCGTCCGGCACCCCCGCCACCAGCGCGTCGTAGACGTCCGGGTGCGCCTTGAGGGCCTGCTCGACCTCCTCCGGATACACCTTCTCGCCGCCGGTGTTGATGCACTGCGAGCCGCGGCCGAGGACGGTGACGATGCCACCCTCGTCCACCGTCGCCATGTCGCCGAGCAGCACCCACCGCTCGGAGCCCTTCTGGAAGAAGGTCTCGGCGGTTTTCACGGGGTCGTTGTAGTAGCCGAGCGGTACGTGCCCGCGCTGGGCGAGGCGCCCCACCTCGCCGACCGGGACCGGCTCGTAGGTCGCCGGATCCACCACCATCGTGCGTTCGTTGACCTCCAGCCGGAAGCCCTTCTCCGGACCCGAGTCGTCCGTGGCCCGGCCGTTGGAGCCGGACTCGGACGAGCCGAAGTTGTTGAGGATCACCGCGTTCGGGACCAGCTCCTGGAGCTGTTCGCGCACCGTCTGCGACATGATCGCGCCGGACGAGGACACGCTGAACAGCGAGGACAGGTCGGTGCCCCGGAGCGGGCCGTGCAGCGCGTCGACGAGGGGCCGCAGCATGGCGTCGCCCACCAGCGAGACGCTGGTGACCTTCTCCTTCTCGATGGTGCGCAGCACCTCCTCGGGCACGTACTTGCGGTGGATGGCCACGCGCTGGCCGTAGTTGAAGGCGACGAACGACGTGAGCGTCGAGGTGCCGTGCATCAGGGGAGGGGCCGGGAAGAACGTCAGGCCCTCTCCGCTCCTGGCCACCCGCTCGGCCAGTTCCTCCGGCCGTCCCACCGGCTCGCCGGCCGGTTCGCCGCCGAACAGCCCCGCGAAGAACAGGTCCTCCTGACGCCACATCACCCCCTTGGGCATGCCCGTGGTGCCGCCCGTGTAGATGATGAACAGGTCGTCGGCCGAGCGCGCCGCGAAGCCCCGGGCGGGCGAGCCCGCCGCCTCGGCGTCGGTGAACGCGACCGCGTCCAGGGCCGGCGCGTCCTGGGCACGGGGACCGACCCGGATCAGGTGCCGCACGTTCTCCGTCTGCGGCAGCGCGCCCGCCACCCGCTCGGTGAACTCGGCGTCGAAGACCAGCGCCGCGAGGTCGGCGTCCCGGTAGAGGTAGACCAACTCCTCTTCCACGTACCGGTAGTTGACATTGACCGGCACGAGCCGCGCCTTGAGGGCGGCGAGCACCGTCTGGAGGTACTCGACGCCGTTGTAGAGGTGCAGCCCCAGATGCTCGCCGGGCTTGAGCCCCGCGTCCAGCAGATGGTGGGCGAGCCGGTTGGCGGCCTCGTCCAGCTGACGGTAGGTCAGCCTGCGTTCGGCGCCGGTTCCGGGGTGGTCGATGTACACGAGAGCTTCGCGGTCCGGGACCACGTCGACGACGGACTCGAACAGGTCGGCAAGGTTGTACTCCACCATTCCTCCTGACACCGGCCCCGACTGACTCGGGGGCCATCAGAGCAAAGCCGCGCACAACTGGGAAGGGCTGCCGCCGAAGAAATCTGACTGCCTGTCAGAAAACTATTGAACTGGCACCGCCCCTACTGCAACCTGTTCTAGGTCTTGAGACGGGAGGACGGCAATGGGTGGTACGGAACACCTCAGCGTGCGGCGCGAGGGCGCCACGCTGGTGCTCACCCTGAACCGGCCGGAGGCGAAGAACGCGCTCTCGCTTCCGCTGCTGGTGGGGCTCTACGACGGCTGGCTGGAGGCCGACGCCGACGACTCCGTCCGCTCGGTCGTGCTCACCGGAGCGGGCGGCGACTTCTGTGCGGGCATGGACCTCAAGGCCCTCGCGGGCCGGGGCATGGCGGGCGACCAGTACCGGGACCGGCTCAAGGCCGACCCCGATCTGCACTGGAAGGCGATGCTCCGCCACCACCGCCCGCGCAAACCCGTGATCGCGGCGGTCGAGGGGTACTGCGTGGCCGGCGGCACCGAGATCCTCCAGGGCACGGACATCCGGGTCGCCGGAGCCGGGGCCACGTTCGGACTCTTCGAGGTCAGGCGCGGACTCTTCCCCATCGGCGGGTCCACCGTGCGCCTCCAGCGGCAGATCCCGCGCACCCACGCGCTGGAGATGCTGCTCACCGGGCGGCCCTACAGCGCCCAGGAGGCGGCCCGGATCGGGCTGATCGGCCGGGTCGTGCCCGACGGCACGGCTCTGGACGCGGCCCTGGAGACCGCCGAGCAGATCAACGCGTGCGGGCCGCTGGCGGTGGAGGCGGTCAAGGCGTGCGTGTACGACACGGCGTCCATGAGCGAGACGGACGGGCTCGCGGCGGAGCTGGAACGGGGGTGGCCGGTGTTCGCCACGGCCGATGCGAAGGAGGGGGCGCTGGCCTTCGCGGAGAAGCGGGTGCCCGTCTATCGGCGGGCTTGAGGTTCGCCCCGCCGGGGGGTTCGTCCGGGTGCCGGCCGGTGGGTGGCGCCGGGGTTCCGCCCCGGACCCCGTTCGTGCCTTGACGGCGCCGGTCCTGAACGCCGGACGGGCTGCAGGTGGCCCCGTGTGGGTGGCCCCGGATCACTTGGAACGCAAAGGAGTTGACCATGACAGGCTCCGCCTCAGCCGATGTGCTGCGTGCCCCGCTCGTCGTCGAGTTCCCCTTCACCCGGTCCCTCGGGCCGGTGCAGAGCGCCTTCCTCACCGGGCTGCGCGAGCGCACCGTGCTCGGGGTGCGCACCGGCGACGGACGGGTGCTCGTGCCACCCGTCGAGTACGACCCGGTCACCGCCGAGGAGCTCGGCGAGCTCGTCGAGGTCGCCCCCGCCGGCACCGTCACCACCTGGGCCTGGAACCCCGAGCCGCGCCGGGGTCAGCCCCTCGACCGGCCCTTCGCCTGGGTCCTCGTCGAGCTGGACGGGGCCGACACCTCGCTCCTGCACGCCCTGGACGCTCCCGGGCCGGACGCCGTGCACACCGGCATGCGCGTCCGGGTCCGCTGGGCCGCGCAGCGCACCGGCGCCATCACCGACATCGCCTGCTTCGAGGCGGGCGAGGAGGAGGGCGCTGGGAAGCGTCAACCCGGCGCGCACAGCGGGGAGTTCGAGGACGCCGTCACCGGGATCGTCGCGCCCGCACGGCTCGACTACGTCTACAGCCCGGGGCGTGCCCAGTCCGCCTACATCAACGCGCTCTCCGAGCGCAGGACCGTCGGCGAGCGCTGCCCCTCCTGCCGGAAGGTGTACGTGCCGCCGCGCGGGGCCTGCCCCACTTGTGGGGTCGCCACCGAGGAGCGGGTCGAGGTCGGGCCGGCCGGAACGGTCACCACGTACTGCATCGTCAACATCAAGGCCAGGAACCTCGACATCGAAGTGCCGTACGTCTACGCGCACATCGCGCTCGACGGCGCGGGCCTCGCCCTGCACGGCCGGATCGGCGGCATCCCGTACGACCAGGTGCGGATGGGGCTGCGGGTCGAGCCCGTGTGGAGCGAGGGCGGCCGGTATCCCGACCACTACCGGCCCACCGGCGAACCCGACGCCGACTACGAGACCTACAAGGAGCTGATCTGATGGCGCCCACCCCTCCGCGGCGGGACGTGGCGATCGTCGCGTTCGCGCAGAGCGACCACCGGCGCCGCACCGACGAGCTGTCCGAGGTCGAACTGCTCATGCCGGTCCTGCACCAGGTCCTCGACGCCACCGGGCTCAGGACCAGCGACATCGGCTTCACCTGCTCCGGCTCCAGCGACTACCTGGCCGGGCGCGCCTTCTCCTTCACCATGGCGCTCGACGGCGTCGGTGCCTGGCCGCCGATCTCCGAGTCCCACGTGGAGATGGACGGCGCGTGGGCCCTCTACGAGGCCTGGGTGAAGATCCTCACCGGCGAGGCCGACACCGCCCTCGTCTACGGATACGGCAAATCGTCGCCGGGACAGGTGCGTGACGTGCTGACCCGCCAGCTCGACCCGTACTACGTGGCGCCGCTGTGGCCCGACTCGGTCGCGCTCGCCGCCCTCCAGGCCCGGGCCCTCATCGACGCCGGGGACGCCGACGAACCCGCGCTCGCCGCGGTCGCGGCCCGCAGCAGGGACGCGGCCACCCACAACTCCCATGCCCAGGTGCGCGGTTCACGCCCGCAGGGCGAGTACGTGGTCCAGCCGCTGCGCACCGGCGACTGTCCGCCCGTGGGCGACGGCGCGGCGGCCGTGATCCTGGCCGCCGGGGACCGGGCGCGCGAGCTGTGCGCGCGGCCCGCCTGGATCCGTGGCATGGACCACCGCATCGAGGCGCACAGCCTCGGGGTGCGCGACCTCACCGACTCGCCGTCCGCCCGCCTCGCCGCCGAACGGGCCGGGGCCTTCGAACGGCCGGTGGACACCGCCGAGTTGCACGCGCCGTTCAGCTCTCAGGAGGTCGTCCTGCGCAAGGCGCTGCGGCTCGGGCCCGAGGTCACCGTCAACCCCTCCGGGGGCGCCCTCGCCGCGAACCCGATCATGGCCGCGGGTCTGATCCGGCTCGGCGAGGCCGCGGCCCGCATCCACCGGGGCGAGTCCGACCGGGCGCTCGCGCACGCCACGTCCGGGCCCTGTCTGCAGCAGAACCTCGTCGCCGTCCTGGAGGGGGAGTCATGAGCAAGGAACCCGTGGCCGTCGTCGGCGTGGGCCAGACCCGGCACGTGGCGGCCCGGCACGACGTGTCCCTCGCGGGTCTCGTCCGCGAGGCCGCCCAACGGGCCCTGGAGGACGCCGAGTTGACGTGGCCGGACATCGACGCCGTGGTCATCGGCAAGGCGCCCGACTTCTTCGAGGGCGTCATGATGCCCGAGCTGTACCTGGCCGACGCCCTCGGCGCGGTGGGCAAACCCATGCTGCGGGTCCACACCGCGGGCTCCGTCGGCGGATCGACCGCGCTCGTCGCCACCAACCTCGTCGCCGCACGGGTGCACGGCACGGTGCTCACCCTCGCCTTCGAGAAGCAGTCCGAGTCCAACGCCATGTGGGGACTCTCGCTGCCGGTGCCGTTCACCCAGCCGTTGCTGGCGGGCGCGGGAGGCTTCTTCGCGCCGCACGTCCGGGCCTACATGCGGCGCACCGGCGCCCCCGACACGGTGGGCTCCCTCGTCGCGTACAAGGACCGGCGCAACGCCCTGAAGAACCCGTACGCACACCTCCACGAGCACGACATCACCCTGGAGAAGGTCCAGGCCTCACCGATGCTGTGGGACCCGATCCGCTACTCGGAGACCTGCCCGTCCTCCGACGGGGCGTGCGCGATGATCCTCACCGACCGGGCGGGCGCGGCCCGTTCGCCCCGCCCCGCGGCCTGGGTGCACGGCGGAGCGATGCGCAGCGAGCCGACCCTGTTCGCGGGCAAGGACTTCGTCTCGCCCCAGGCGGGCAAGGACTGCGCGGCCGACGTCTACCGGCAGGCCGGCATCGCCGACCCGCGCCGCGAGATCGACGCCGTCGAGATGTACGTCCCGTTCTCCTGGTACGAGCCGATGTGGCTGGAGAACCTCGGCTTCGCCGCCGAGGGCGAGGGCTGGAAGCTGACCGAGGCCGGTGTCACGGAACTAGACGGCGATCTCCCGGTGAACCCCTCGGGCGGCGTCCTGTCCACCAACCCGATCGGCGCCTCCGGCATGATCCGGTTCGCCGAGGCCGCGCTCCAGGTCCGGGGCCTCGCGGGGGAGCACCAGGTGGAGGGCGCCCGCAGGGCGCTCGGGCACGCCTACGGCGGCGGCTCCCAGTTCTTCGCGATGTGGCTCGTCGGCTCCGAGCCGCCCGCGCGCTGAGTCCGGTGGACGGCGGACGGGCCCGCAATCCGGTGGACGGGGACGGGCCCGCTCCGGCGGCCTGTCCGTCCCACCCGGCGATCGCTAGTGTGGCCCCGGACGACAGAACCGGGGAGGAGCACGGACGTGGCCGACACCACCACCCAGCACACTTCGCAGGCCCTTGCGGGGCACACCCGTTCCGGCTGGGACAAGCCGGAACTCGATCTCAGCGGGGCCGACTGGCAGTCGAGCAGCCGGGGGGCGGGGGACGTCCAGATCGCCTTCGTCGAAGGCTTCATCGCCATGCGCAACAGCGGCAGCCCGGGCAGCCCGTCGCTGATCTTCAGCCCGGCCGAATGGCGGGCCTTCATGATCAACGCCCGCGACGGGGAGTTCGACCTCACCTAGCGGCCCGTGCATGCGGCCCGCCGTCCCGAGGGCGGCGGGCCGCACGCACGACAGCGTTCTACGCGCCCTCGCGCTCCCCGGTGGCCTGCTCCGGGAAGAGCTGGGCCCAGGGCCGCTGCCGTCCCTCGCTGACGGCGGCGATGCCCGCCTCCCCGTACCGCGCGGTCTCCAGGGACCAGGCCAGGTTGCCGCTCATCAGCGCGCGCATCCCGTCCACGTAGTCGGCCACCTGGGCGCGCACCTGCTCGGGCAGGCCGGTCTCGTCGAGCTGGGCGGCGAGTTCCACGGTCAGGTGCTGGAAGCGGGCGATCCTGGAGTTGGCCATGGCGGCCACCCGCCGCAGCGCCGACTCGACCGTGCACATCTCCTGGCGCATCAGGATGATGACGCTGTTGTTGACGTCGCCCGCCGCCAACTCCTTGTCCACCGACACCATGTCGTTGACGAAGATGATGACGTCCGCGGTGATCTCCCGCATCTCGGCCAGCGGCACCCCCTCGTGCAGCTCCCGCGGCAGCGTGTAACCGCCGCAGCGCTCCACCAGATCCAGGCAGGGCTGTACGCCTATGGAGTCCCGACGGCCGCGCAGGAACCCGGGCAGCGACAGGGTGCCGTTGCGGGTCCGGTTCAGCGCCTCCCAGTGATAGGCCGTCAGGTACTCGCGCCAGTGCGCCCGGAAGCGGTCCTGCCACAGTAACGGGGTGCCCGAGGTCACCCGTTGCCACAGATCGCGAAAACTTTCGGCCAGCCGGTTCGTGGCCTCACCCGGCACCGGTGGCGCGTCGCCCATGGTGCGCAGCACCGTGTCGATCTGCCGCAGCACCACGTCGGGCCGCTTGCCGAGCGGCCCGTCGAACTGGTCGTCGAAGACGAAGAACCAGGCGTTGAGGTCCGTCGCCAGGGCGAGGTGCGCGTCCGAGGCGTCCGGATAGAAGTACGCCATCAGCCGTTCCAGGCCCATCGCGTCGTATTCGGCCGTCGCCTGCTCCCCGGCCAGCATCCCGAACTCGTGCAGCCAGTCCAGGGTGTGGCGCCGGGCCAGCGCGTGCCGGGGGTGCCGGCGGGCCGGGAAGGGAATGTCGACGAGCCCGGTCCGCGTCCGGGCCGACCGGACCCTGCCAGTGCTGCCCATGCGGCACCGCCTCCTTAGTGCTCCGTACGTCGTTCAATCATCAAGGTCGCGGCGTCCAGGGGCCAGTCGTATGGCGCCGGAGTCCGACAGCGCATGGGGGGCGTACGCGGCCCCTGTTGGCGCCCCTTACGGACAATCCGCTGCCAACCGTCCATGGATTCAGCCAACTTAAAGAGTCAAGCAGGAGACGGAAGTAGGTTATTCATGTCACGGTACGTGTCCGGGGCGTAGGCTCGGTGCTACTGCCAGAAGGGGACCGCTGTGGCGGAGACGAAGGGCCGGGGCGGGGTTCCGCGCCGGATGCTCTTTGAGCGCGATGACGAACTGACACTGTTCGACAGCATGTTGGACGACCTGTGCGGCCGCGCCGGTGAGGGGAGCGCACCCAACGGCGGGCTGCTCGCCATCGCCGGATCGGCAGGTCTGGGCAAGACCACACTGGTGGCCGAGGTCCGGCGCAAAGCCGCCGCCCGTGGCTGCACCCTGCTGGCCGCGCGCGGCAGTGAGCAGGAGGAGGGCGTCGCGTTCCACGTCGTGCGCCAGCTCGTGCAGCCCGTCCTCGCCTCGAGCAGTGAGGACGAACACCGCAAGATACTGGGGAGTTGGTACGACATCGTCGCACCGGCCGTCGGCCTGGTCGCCTCCCGGGACGAGGTCGCGCCCGACCCGCAGGGCGTGCGTGACGGCCTCGACTGGCTCGTCACCCGCTTCGCCGTCCAGTACGCACCCGTCGTGCTCGTGGTGGACGACGCGCACTGGGCGGACGAGGAGACCCTGGCCTGGCTCACCTCGTTCGCGCTGCGCGCCTCCGACCTGCCGCTGCTGATCGTCGTGGCCTACCGGCCCGAGGAACTGCCGCGCCACGCGGCCGAGTTCCGCCGGCTCGCCACCCGGCACGGTTCGCGCCCGCTCGACCTGTCGCCGTTCACTCCGGGCGCGGTGAGCGATCTGGTGCGCGACATGCTCGGCGAGGGCGGCGACGAACTGTTCGCGCGCGAGTGCTGGGCCCTGACCGCGGGCAACCCCTACGAGGCCGTCGAACTCGTCGCGCGCATCCGCGACCGCGGCATCAAACCGCAGTACGTGAACGCCACCGAGCTGCGCGAACTGGCCTCCGCCGTGCGCGGCAGCGGGCTCATCGACCGACTCGAGCGGCTCGGCCCGTCCGCCGTCCGGCTCACCTGGGCCGTCGCCGTGCTCGGCACCGACGCCGACCGCGACATGGCGGCCGGCGTCGCCGGCCTCGGCGCCGAGGAGATGGCCGACGCCGTCGAGCGGCTGCGCGACGCGCGCATCCTGGCCGCGCCCGGCGACGCCCCGTCCCGGCTCGACTTCTTCCACCCGCTCGTCGGCACCGCCGTCTACCGGGCCATCCCGGCCGCCATGCGCGTCGCGATGCACGGCCAGGCCGCCTTCGCCGTCAGCGAGGCCGGACTCGGCGCGACGTCCGCGGCCCGCCACATCATGGAGATGCACCCCGAGAGCGACCGGTGGGCGGTGTGCCAGCTGCGCGCCGCCGCCCGCGACTACCTGCGGGCCGGTGCCCCCGACGCGGCCCGGCGCTGTCTGGCCCGCGCCCTGCGCGAGCCGCCCGCCCTGGAAGAGCGCGCCGAGGTCCTCTACGAGCTGGGCTGCTCGGCGCTCCTGAACGAGCCCGCCACCACCGTCAACCACCTCAAGGCGGCACTCGAAGAGCCCGAACTCGCCCCGGAGCTCCGCGAATCCGTCACCTACCGGCTCGCCCAGGCGCTGGCCCACACCGACCGCATGGGCGAGGCCGCCGCCGTCGTGGCCGCCGAGGCCAAGCACTCCACCAGCGCCCGCACCCGGCTGCGGATGCAGGCCGAGACGTTCCAGTGGAACGCCTTCCGCGCCGACGAGGAGGACTCGCCGACCCGCTCGCGCAGCCTCGCCAAGCTCGCCGAGCACCTCAACGGGCGCGGCAAGGCCGAGCGCTACATCCTCGGCCTGCGCGCCTGGGACGCGATGGTGCGCGGCGAGCCCGCCGAGACCGCCCTGCGCTACGCCGAGCAGGCCCTGGAGGGCGGGCTGCCCTGGACCGACGACAACTGGGGCTTCGAGGTCCCGATCCTGGTCGCGCTCACCTTCATGTACTGCGACCAGCCCGGCCGCGCCGACGACCTGTTCAGCCAGGGCATCGCCGACTGTGAACGCAAGGGCTGGCGCGGCGCCCACCTGTCCTTCGGCCTGACGCTGCTCGGCTACATCAAGTTCCACCGCGGCCGGCTCGCCGAGGCCGAGGACCTGGTGCACAGCGGACTGCGGATCGCCGACCGCGTCGGACAGCAGATCCCGGCGCAGTGGTTCGCGCTCGGCATCCTCATCGAGATCCTGCTCGCCCGCGGCCGCGTGCAGGAGGCGCAGGAGCTCTCGGACACGTACAACTACGGCCAGGTCGTCCCCGACGCCGTGGTCTATCCCGACTCCGAGACCGTCTACAGCGAGCTGTTGATCGCCCGGGGCCTGCGCACCGACGCCGAGGAGCGGCTGCGGGCCGTCGGCCGCAGGCTCGAACCGCGCGGCATGCGCAACCCCATGTGGTGCCCGTGGCGACCGCTGCTCGCCCAGACGATCGCCCACACCGATCCCGGCGGAGCCGCCGAGATCGCTCAGGAGGGCATCGAGATCGCCCGGCGCTTCGGCACCCCGGGCGCCATCGGCCGGGCCCTGCACGCGGCCGCCAAGGTGGCCTCGGGTGCCGACAGCCTGGCCCTGATGGCCGAGGCCGTCCGCCAGCTGGAGAAGTCGCCGGCCGCCTACGAACTGGCCCAGGCCCTGGTCGACCACGGCGCGATGCTCAGCAGGGCGGGACTGCCGCAGGACGCGGCCGACCTCCTCATGCGCGGTCTGGAGAGCGCCGCGCTCTGCGGCGCCGACGCGCTGGCGGCCCGGGCCCGTGAGGAACTCGCCGCCTCGGGCCTGCGCCCGCTCCAGTTGCGCGCCATCGACTCGGACTCGCTCACCGCGCAGGAGAAGGCGGTGGCCGAGCGGGCCGCTCAGGGCTGGGAGAACCGGCGCATCGCGGACGAGCTCGGCACCAAGGAGCGCACCGTCGAGCTCCTGCTCTCCGGCGCCTTCCGCAAGCTCGGCACCAACCGCGACGGCCTCGCGGGCCTGCTGCCCCACCAGTCCCGCGGCTCCGGCACCCGAGGCGTGCCGAGTCCCTGACCCCGACCGGACCACGGCCCCGGCACCCGAGCCATCCGAGCGGCGCGGGAGCCGGGGCCGCGCCGTGCCGGCCCCACCCCGGCCGCGGGAGGAGGCGGGCCCGGGGTCCCGGGCGGGCCCGGGCGCCGACCCGCCCAGGGCCCCGGGCCCGGCTCCGGCAGGGCGCCGCGGGCACGTACCATTGAGGGCATGTCCTTCCTCCGCCGCCGCAGCGCCGCCACTCCCGCGGGCCCGGACTTCGACGTCCTGGCCATGGACCCGGGAGACTGGCCCGGCAACCTGGGCGCCGGCCTGCTGCCCGCCCCCGACGGCAGCTGCCAGGGTGTCTTCCTGCGCTACGACCTGTTCGGCGGCCGGGGCCCCGCGATGATCATCGGCAATCTGCCGGAGGGCTCCCCGGCCCGCGAGATGGCCGAGGGCCAGGTCCCCTTCGAGGTGGCCCAGCTCCTGGTCGCGCTGGAGAACGACGAGCCCATCGAGGTCGTCGGCACCGAGGACATGCCGGTGATGCAGGGCGACAACCTCCTCATCGTGCGCCGCCTCAAGCTGTCCGAAAGCCGCATCTCCTGCGTGCAGTTCGACCGCAGCGACAACGTGCTCGTCACCATCGCCAGCTGGGACCGGCCGATCACCGACGACCTGTACGCGCTCCTGAAGCCGCTGCCCGCAGAGCTCTTCCAGCAGGCCTGAACGACACACCGGCGCATCGCCGCACGGCCCGGCACCCCCCTCCCGGGGGTGGGGGGGGGGGGCCCGCCCGCCGCGCCCCCCCCCCCCCGGCGGCGGCCGGGGGGGGCGGGGGCGGCCCCCCCCCGCGGGGGCCCCCCCCACCGGGCGCGG
>NZ_JBIDBD010000001.1:642243-665016 GCF_043202815.1 Streptomyces sp. NPDC048111 | reverse complement strand
CGCTATCCCCGCCCCCCTCACCCACACCCCGGCCAAGCCCCCCCCGCCCGCCCCCCCCCCCCCGGGGGGGCCGGGGCCGCTTCACGTCCCGGCGCGCCAACGACGGCCGTGCGTCGGCCGGTTGACCCGTGCGCGCCACCCGCAGGTCGGCGCCCCCGTCAGAGGTCTCGTCCACTGATACAAGTCGGCATGACCGAAAGGTACTTGACGAGCCGTCATCCAGGGTCACAGGGTGTCTCCGCGCACCTACGCACCGTAGGGCGAGAGGATCCCCGCGCCTCCTGGCAAGAAGGGTTGTCCATGACGTCCAAGCAGAGGATGAGACTCGCGCTCGCGACGGCGACGGCCGGCGCCCTGGGCCTCGCCCTGGCTCCCGCCTCTCCCGCGAGCGCGAAGGCCCCCGCCGCCGAGTGCCCCCGCGTCCTGGCATGCGACTGGGTGCCGGCCGCCTACCAGCAGACCGGCGACCCGGCCGACAAGGAGTCGTACGGCAACTACGACCTTTCCGACCGGCCGGACACCAACCGGGTGAAGTACATCGTCCTGCACGACACCGAGGAGACGTACGCGACCACCCTGAAGATCTTCCAGGACCCGGCCCGGGCCGCCTCCGCGCACTACGTCGTGCGCTCCGCCGACGGGCACGTCACCCAGATGGTGAAGACCAAGGACGTCGCCTGGCAGGCCGGGAACTGGTACCTCAACTCCGACTCCATCGGCATCGAGCAGGAAGGGTACGCCACCGCCGGCGCCACCTGGTTCACGCCCGCCATGTACCGCTCCACCGCGGCCCTGGTCCGCTACCTCGCCGCCAAGTACGACATCCCGCTCGACCGCCGGCACATCCTCGGCCACGACAACGTGCCGCCCACGACGGCCGGCGGCACCCCGGCCATGCACTGGGACCCGGGCCCGTACTGGGACTGGGACCACTTCATGAGCCTGCTCGGCCGCCCGGCCGAACCCACCGGCCGTCCGGGGAGTCAACTGGTCACCGTGGCACCGGAGTTCCGGCGGAACCTCCAGGCCTTCCGGGACTGCGAGAAGAACACCGACCTGCCCGCCCAGCCCTCCAGCGCCGTCCCGCTGTACACCCAACCCTCCACCGCCGCACCGCTGTTCGCCGACCCCGGCCTCCACCCCCCGGGCCAGGCCGGCACCAACTGCGCGGGGGACTGGGGCAGCAAGATCAGCGCCGATCAGCAGGCCGTGGTCGCCGAGCGCAGGCCCGGCTGGACGGGCATCTGGTGGTACGGCCAAGTGGCCTGGTTCCAGACCCCCGCCCACACCCGCACCGCCGTCGCGACCGCCGGCTACGTCGTACGCCCCAAGCCGGGCCTGACCGACGTCCCGGTCTACGGCACGGCCTATCCGTCGGCCACCGACTACCCCTCGGACTTCACGGCCCCGCGCGTGAGCGTCCCGCTCGGCTACACCATCAAGGCCGGACAGTCCTACCCCGGCGGCGACCCGACCCCGACGGGCTACTACTACGCGCCCACCATCGACTCGTCCTACCCCTACGACCACACGTACTTCCCCGGCAGCACCCGCTTCCTGACGGTGCAGATCGGGCACCGGATCGCCTTCGTGAAGGCTTCCGACGTGGAGGTGGTGCGCGTCCGCTAGGCGGACGCGCCACAGCGCGCCGCGCGCCCAGTGTGTCGGCACTGGACGCGCGGCGCGCCTTTCCCCCGGCCGTCAGCGCGTGCCGACCGCCGCCCGCACGGCCCGCCGCGCCAGCGCGCAGTCGTCGTGCAGCCTGCGCAGCAGCAGCCGCTGCTGCTCCCCGGCCGACAGCGCGCCCGGTGCGGGCGGCGTCGGGGGACCGGCCGGCGCGGCCTCCCGCATGGTGCGCTGCACCGCCGTCTCGTACGTACGGATCTCCCGGGTCAGGACGAGCATCAGGTTCACCAGGAACGCGTCCCGAGAGGCGGGGCCCGCCGCCTGGACGGCCTGACTGATCCGGCGCCGTTCCATCGGGGCGTCGCCCAGGACCGTCCACAGCGTCGCCAGGTCGTAGCCGGGCAGGTACCAGCCGGCGTGCTCCCAGTCGACCAGCACCGGCCCCGCGGGGGACAGCAGCACATTGGACAGGAGCGCGTCACCGTGCGAGAACTGCCAGTCGATGCGACCGGACAGCGCCAGACCGTGCACCAGCTTCTGGAGGTCGCTCAGGTCCCGGTCGGTGAACAGGCCGAGCTCGTGGAAGCGGGTGATGCGCGGTGCGTAGTCCAGGGGCCTGCCGAACATCTCGGCCGGGGGCCGCCAGGCGTTGACGCGCGCGATCGCGCCGAGGGCGGCCCTGACATCGGCGCGCGGCGGGGCCTCGACCGGGTGCCGCTGCAGGGCTGCCGCCCGGCCCGGCATCCGCTCGATCACCAGCGTGCAGTTGTCGGGATCGGCGGCGATCAGCCTCGGCACCCGTACCGGAGGACGGTGCCGGACGAAGGCGCGGTAGGCAGCTATTTCGTGGCGGAACTGCTCGGCCCAGGCGGGCGACTGATCCAGTAAACACTTGGCGACGGCGGTCGTGCGTCCTGTCGTACCGATGATCAGGACCGACCGTCCGCTGTGCCGCAGCACCTGGACCGGGTGGAACTCCGGACAGATCCGCTGCACCGAGGCGATCGCGATGCGCAGCTGGGCGCCCTGCGGGCCGGAGAGGTCGATTCTTCCGCTGAGCGGCTGCGTGGCCGCCCCCGGCCGGCGCGGCATGCGCCCGGCGCCGTACGCCGAACCGGCATGGGTGGGGTCGAGGTAGGGTCCGCCACCCGCACCCAGGGGACGGTGCGACCGGGGCGGCGTGGACACGGAGGACGATGCTGTGTACATGGGGTGACAGATCCCTTCGTGTGCCGACAAGTTGCGTGCGCTACCCGTCCCGGTGGCCGAGCCGCACCCTGGGGAATGAGGTCCGGCCCCCGGGTCGGGGTGGCGCTCTCATACCTGACACCCGGCCGCGGGTGGCACACCATCTGGCGTGCCCTGGCGAACCCTGGCGAATAGTCGCGCCGCATCTGACAGGGGATTACTGTCAACTCAGCCGAGAACCTGGGGGCTTGACGTGAGCGGACAACCCAACACCCGCCTGAACGACCTGTTCGGCCTCGCCGGATGGTCCAAGGGCGAACTCGCGAGACTGGTGAACCGGCAGGCGGCGGCCATGGGCCACCCCCAACTGGCCACGGACACCTCGCGGGTGCGGCGCTGGATCGACATGGGGGAGACCCCGCGCGACCCCGTTCCCAGGGTGCTGGCGGCGCTGTTCACCGAGCGGCTCGGTCGTGTCGTGACCATCGAGGACCTCGGGTTCGACCGGCACGGGCGCGCAGGAAAGCGGAACGACGCCGGGAACACGAAGAATCCGGACGGCCTTCCGTGGGCGCCCGAACGGACGGCAGCGGTCCTCACCGAATTCACGGGAATGGACCTCATGCTCAACCGACGCGGTCTGGTGGGAGCGGGCGCCGCGCTCGCCACCGGTTCAGTACTCAGCAGCGCCATGCACGACTGGCTGCACACCGACCCCGTACTCTCGGCCGACGCCCCCCGCCTCAACGACCCCCTGTACGCCGACCCCGCCGGGTACGACCGCTACGAGGCCGCCCCCATCGGGTCGCAGGAGATCGACGCGCTGGAGCGCTCCGTCGAAGTGTTCCGCGCCTGGGACGCCTCCCGGGGCGGCGGGCTCCAGCGCAAGGCGGTGGTGGGCCAGCTCAACGAGGTGGGCGGCATGCTCGCCTACCACCACCCCGACCACCTCCAGCGCCGCCTGTGGGGCGTCGCCGCCAACCTCGCCGTCCTCGCGGGCTGGATGTCGCACGACATCGGCCTCGAACCCACCGCGCAGAAGTACTTCGTCATCGCCGCCCACGCGGCCCGCGAGGGCGGCGACCGCCCGCGTGCCGGCGAAGCCCTCTCGCGGGCCGCCCGCCAGATGGTCCACCTCGGCCGCCCCGGCGAGGCCCTCGATCTGATGAAGCTCGCGAAGTCCGGTTCGGGCGAGGAGACCCTGCCGCGCACCCGCGCCATGCTGCACACCATCGAGGCGTGGGCGCAGGCGTCCCTGGGGCGCGGCCAGGCGATGCGCCGCACGCTGGGCGAGGCGGAGGAGCTCTTCGTCTCCGACAAGGGCGATGTGCCGCCGCCCAGTTGGATGCAGATGTTCGACGAGGCGGACCTGCACGGCATGGAAGCGCTCGCCTTCCGCACGCTGGCCGAGCACGACCCGGCCGCGGCCACCATCGCGCAGCACCACGCCAAGAAGGCACTGGAGCTGCGGGTCGGCGGCCGGCAGCGCTCGAAGATCTTCGACTACATCTCGCTCGCCTCGGCCTGCTTCATCGCCGACGACCCCGAACAGGCGGACCGCTACGCCCGGTTGGCGCTGGTGTCGATGGGGGAGACCTCCTCGCACCGCACCTGGGACCGGCTGCGGGAGATGTACCGGCTCACCGGGCAGTACGCGGGCCACGGCACGATCCAGGATCTGCGGGAGGAGATCCAGCAGGCGCTGCCGCAGGCCCCCGTGAAGCGCAGCCGGGTCGCGGACATCTAGAAGGGGGCCGTACGCCCGGCGCGTACAACCCCCTGATCCGACGGGCCTGTTGGGGCCCTTTCGGCGCGGCCCGTGCGACCCTGCGGCCGGTCGCTCGGGGGCCGGTGCGTCCTCAGGCGCCGATGCGGGCCACCAGGACGCAGGCGTCGTCCTCGCGCTCGTGCTCGCCGAACTCCTCGACGATCATCCGTACGCAGTCCTGGGCTGTGCGGCCGCCGTCGAAGAGCGGGGCGAGCCCGAGCAGCCGGCGGCGCCCGTCGTCGTGGGCGCCCTGGCGGGTCAGCCCGTCGGTGTGCAGGACGAGCAGGTCGTCCGCGTGCAGGGTCAGCACCGCCTGCTCGTAACCGGTGCCGCGGGTGGCGCCGAGCAGCACCCCGTCCGGTGCGGTGAGCGCGCGGCCCGTCCCGTCGCGGAACAGCAGCGGGGCGGGGTGGCCGGCCCGCGACCAGGTGAGCCTGCGCAGCGCGGGCTCGTAACGACAGCAGACCGCGCTGCCCAGGGCGGGCTGCACGGTCTGCTCGAGAAGCTGGTTGAGGTGCCCCATCAGGGGGCCGGGGCCAATGCCCGCGACGGCCATTCCGCGCAGGGCGCCGAGCAGCATCGCCATGGCGCCGGTCGCGGTCACGCCGTGGCCCGTCAGGTCTCCGACGGTCAGTAACGAGGCTCCGTCGGGCAGGGCGAGCGCGTCGTACCAGTCGCCCCCGATGAGGGCGCGGGAGGAGGACGGCAGATAGTGCGCGGCGATGTCGAGCGCGCCGGGCCCGCCGTGCGGGAGCCGCAGTGAGCCGCGCCACGGTGGCAGCACCGCCTCCTGCAGTTCGACCGCGAGGCGGTGTTCGGTCCGCGCGATGTGGCGCTGGCGGCGCAGGCTGTCGTGGCTCTCGCGCACGGCGCGCTGACTGCGCCGCAACTCGCTCACATCGCGCAGCACGGCCCACATCGAAGCGGTGCAGCCCTCGGCGTCGAGCACCGGCTCGCCCATCATGTGGAGCGTACGGACGCGGCCGTCGGGCCGGACGATCCGGAACTCGCCGTCGATCGGGCGGCCGTCCACGAGGGCGCCGGTCACCATCGAGGTGAGCAGGGCCTGGTCGTCGTCGACCACCACGGTGGGCAGTTCGTCGAGCGACATGCCGCCGGCGGCCGAGGGCCGCCCGAAGATCTGGTAGAGCTCCTCGGACCAGCTCACCGCGTCGGTGAGCAGATTCCACTCGGCGCTGCCCACCCGGCTGAGCAAGGTGGCGTCGCCACCATCCGTGCCGCAGGCGTCCTCGGCGGTGAGCGGTGGTGTGTCCTGACCGGCCGGTCCCGTGCGCAGCTGGTCCAAGTGCGCGCCCAGGTCGTCGAGTTGATGGACCGCCAGATCACACAGCGCGCGCTGCCAGCGGAGCCGGGCGTCGTCCTCGTCCACGAGCGCGTCGCGGCGCACCGCGTCCACGCCCCCGCGCAGCCGGCGGGTCTGCGTGATCAGTGCGTCGACCGTGCCCCGCTCGGGTGGTTGGGGAGCGGGACGGTCCGCGAACAGATGGGACGGCATGACGTTCTCCGATGCGGCCGCGGTGGAGCCAGGTCGAGGGGAGTGGACCGGTAACGAGGGTTGCACAGCGAGCGATGCCCCGTAAGGGATTTGGCAACACTCGATACGGTGGTGCTCGTGACATATGCCAACGGCGAGCCGTTGGGCCCCGCGTCCGGCGGTGCCGTCGTCCGGCATATGCGGTCCGGTCTACGCGCGGGACGGCAGCGCGAACGCCGCGAGGCAGAGCGCGGGACCGGCGGCCCCGCCCAGTGCGGGCCGCCACCAGACAATGAGGGACGTGACCGCGGCGCCCGCCACCACGGCCGCGAGCCGGCCCGCCGCCCAGCGGTCGGCGTGCTCCGCCTCCCGCCGCGCGAACCGCCCGGCGAGCCCGGTGAAGGTGCCGGTGAAGTACGTGGTCGGCGTGCCCCATGCCCGCGCCTGCACGCCCATCGCGAGGGCCGCCCCGAACAGCAGCGCCAACTCCCGGCCGAACGCGGGCCCGTGGGCCAGGCCCCAGCCGAGCGAGACGAGCGCGAGCAGCGCGGTCTGCGCCGTGAGCAGCAGCCGGGGCGACGCGCGGCGCGCGGCGGCCAGGGCCGCGCCGGCCGCGCCCAGCGCGTATCCGATCAGGGCGAGGGCGGCGCGGGGTACCGCCTCGCGGTCCCCGGCGCCGACCGACGCGCCGACCAGGACGAGATTGCCGGTCATCACTCCCGCGAACACCTTTCCCAGGCACAGGAAGGCGAAGGCGTCGGTGGCTCCGGACGCGGCCGAGAGCGCCAGGAGGAACCGTTCCCCGGCGCCGTCGGCAAGAGGTGTCGTGATCGCGGAACTCATCAGGGCATTCTCGCCCTCTGTGTACGGACGGACCGGTTGCGACCCGACCCCGTGGCACGTTCACGACAAGAGTCCACTACGGTCCCTGTGAGCACATCGGCCCGGGTCACGGGCCCCACGGGAGGAAGAGCATGAAGATCGACTGGGACCGGCGCACCTGCGCGCGCCGCGGCCATGTCACGTACGCGCCGCAGGAGGACATGCTCCGCGAGCGGCTGCGCGCCGCCACCGCCCTCGGTGAGGCCTGGCGCTGTCTGCGCTGCGGTGACTTCGCGCTGGGCGGGCCGCACGGTTCGGGCCCCGCCGAACAGGCGCCCCTGGTGCCGCGCGGCAAGCTGCTCCGGGACCTGTTCATCCTGCGCTTCCTGGCCGTCGAGCGCGCCGTGCGCGGCGTCTTCATCGTGCTGGTGGCGATCGCCGTGTGGAAGTTCAGCAACAGCCAGGACGCGGTGCGCCGGTTCTTCGACGAGTACCTCGACGTCTTCCGCCCGGTCTTCCGCCACTTCCACTACGACCTGGACCACTCGCCGGTCGTCGGCACCATCCAGAAGACCTTCGACTACAAGCACTCCACGCTGGTGATCGTCGCGGTGGCGCTCCTGGTCTACGCGCTGATCGAGATCGTCGAGGCCGTCGGGCTGTGGCGGGCCAGGCGCTGGGCCGAGTACCTCACCGTCGTCGCCACGGCGATGTTCCTGCCGCTGGAGATCTACGAACTCACCGAGAAGATCAGCTGGTTGAAGATCGCCACGCTGAGCCTCAACATCCTCGCGGTCCTCTACATCCTCATCACCAAGCGCCTGTTCGGCCTGCGGGGCGGGCACGCGGCCTTCGAGGCGGAGCGGCACAGCGCCTCATTCCTCGAAGTGGAGACGACGGCGGGCGTCGCGGCGCATCGCTGATGCGTACATCCGGCCCGCCGGGTTACAGATAACAGACAGCGTGCGGCAGGTCCGCCGCACGGAGCGTCCTTGGGGGATGACACACCATGAACGAAGCACAGTCCGCACCCGTCGCGACGAAGGGCCCGGGGCCGCTGCGCCGGGTGGCGGTGCTGCTCGCGCTGGTGCTCGGCACCGCGCTCGTGGCGGGACCGGTGTCGGCGCAGGCCGCGCCGCGCCCGGCCGCCGTCGCGGTCACCGCTCCGCAGGCGGCGCCCGCGGGTGACGCGAGCACCGCGGCTCAGGCGGCGCAGGGCGGCCGGCACACGGTCGCGGCCAAGTCCGGCGTGATCGAGGCGAAGAAGTCCAAGAAGTCGAAGAAGACCAAGAAGAAGGGCGGCTTCTTCAAGAAGCTCGGCGCCGTCCTGCTGGTCCTCGTGATCGTCTTCATCGTGCTCGTGGTGGTCGTCATCTGGTTCATCGTGAGCCGGCTGCGCAGGCGCCGCGACCGGCACTGACCGGTCAGCCGCCGGGCCCGCGCCCGCGCATCCGCTGCCCGACCGCCCCGCCGTCGGTCTCCCACCAGGGCCGTACGAGCTCCGCGTCCTCCGGCCGCCCCTCCACCGGGGCGGCCGGAGCCAGTTCCGCGTCCAGGCGCCGGTCGAGCAGGACGCGCTGGGCCCGGTCGGCCCGGGACCACTGCACCAGGATCGCGAGCAGGAAGGGCAGCGACACCAGCTCCGCGATGGTGACCATCGCGCCGCCGCCCAGCTGCTGGTCGCGGTGGACGTCGGGCGCCCAGGCAGGGGCGTGGTGCAGGTACCAGGCGCCGGCGATCAGTGTGCTGTGGGTCATCACCACGATGCCGGGCACCGCGTCGATCAGGCCGTCCACGAAGACGAGGGCCGCCCGCACCGGATGGCTGCACCAGGCGGGCAGCGCCTCCTCGCGGGTGAGCACCGGCAGCACGAACAGGCTCCCGGCGAGCAGGAGTTGGAGATACATCAGCTCGTGCAGCGGGCCGTGCCGCAGCGCCGTCTCGAAGTACGGCGTGAAGTAGACGCAGAGCTCGGAGCCGAGCACCAGGCCGGTGCTGACCAGCGGGAAGGTCAGGAACCGTACGAGCCGTCCGGTCATCGCGGCCCGCAGCCGCCCCGCGCCCCGCTCGGGCAGCGCGAGCACCGCGAGCCGCAGCGGATCGCCGAGCGCGAGGCCCAGCGGCGCGATCAGGTCGAGCAGGACGTTCTGGACGGCGGCCGGCCAGAACAGTTCGGTGTCGTACACGGCCAGCGCCGACATGGTGGCGACGGCGAGGCCGCCGAGGCCCAGCAGGGCGAAGGCGGCCACCCGGGGCAGCGGCCAGCGCTCGCCACGGCGGCGCAGTCGCAGCACGCCCCAGGCGTACAGGCCGCCCAGGACCGCGAGCAGCAGCAGTGCCGCGGCGTCCGGCCGCCACACCGACAGCAGCCGTCCCGTCGTGAGTTCGGGCAGGGTCCCCGCCGCACCGCTCAGCGCCATAACGGACATCCGGGTCGATCTCCTCACCGGCCCGTGACGTACGACGGGCCGCCCACACGCTAGCCCCGCTCTCCGGCGCCCCGCGCACCGGGCCCCGCGGGGGGTTCGGCCAAGGTGGGGAATCGGCCGAAGAACGTGTAGACGTCATAGGTGCCTGAGGCATGTAGTGGAGATCGGCAAGACGGATCCCTTCGCTTGCGAGGTCGACATGACAGGCAGCAACACCAGCGTCAGCACGGACCACACCGCCACCGACCGCACCACCTCCGCCGCCCCCGCCGACACCAGCGGCGCCGACACCCACGGGGTCGAGTTCCCGCAGGACCGCAGCTGCCCCTACCACCCGCCCACCGCCTATCAGCCGGTGCGCGACGAGCGCCCGCTGGCCCGGGCCCGCTTCTACGACGGCCGGACCGTGTGGATGGTCACCGGACTCGCCGAGGCGCGGGCCCTGCTGGCCGACCCCCGGCTCTCCTCCGACCGCGAGAACGAGGCCTTCCCCTCCCCGACGGCCCGGTTCGCCGGGATCGCCAGGCGGCGGACGGCGCTGCTCGGCGTGG
This sequence comes from Streptomyces sp. NPDC048111, assembly GCF_043202815.1. Classification (NCBI taxonomy): domain Bacteria; kingdom Bacillati; phylum Actinomycetota; class Actinomycetes; order Kitasatosporales; family Streptomycetaceae; genus Streptomyces; species Streptomyces sp. NPDC048111. The sequence goes on along the minus strand of NZ_JBIDBD010000001.1, from coordinate 655,137 downwards.
ACGATCCCGTCCACGCCACCCAGCGCCGGATGCTGATCCCCAGCTTCACCCTCAAGCGCACCGCGTCGCTGCGGCCGCGGATCCAGGAGACGGTGGACGGCCTCCTTGACCGGATGATCGCCCAGGGCCCACCGGTCGACCTGGTCGAGGCGTTCGCGCTGCCCGTGCCGTCCATGGTGATCTGCGCCCTGCTCGGTGTTCCGTACGAGGACCACGAGTTCTTCGAGGGCCAGTCCCGCAAGCTGCTGCGCGGGCCCGACTCCTCCGACATCGAGGCGGCCCGGGACGCCCTGGAGGGCTACTTCGAGCGGCTCATCGACCACAAGCGCGAGGAACCCGGCGACGGGCTCCTCGACGAGCTCATCCGGGACCGCCTGGACGAAGGGGCCCTGGACCGGCGGGAACTGGTGGACTTCGCGACCATCCTGCTGGTCGCCGGCCACGAGACCACCGCCAACATGATCTCGCTCGGCACCTTCACCCTCCTCCAGCATCCCGAGCAGCTGGCCGAGCTGAGGTCCGACGCGGCGCTGATGCCGGCCGCGGTCGAGGAGCTGCTCCGCTTCCTGTCGATCGCCGACGGGATGCTGCGGGTGGCCCGCGAGGACATCGAGATCGGCGGGCAGACGATCCGCGCGGACGAGGGCGTCGTCTTCTCGACCTCGGTCATCAACCGCGACCACGCCAGCTACGACGAACCCGACCGGATCGACTGGCACCGCGCCAACCGGCACCACGTCGCCTTCGGCTTCGGCATCCACCAGTGCCTCGGGCAGAACCTGGCCCGGGCGGAGATGGAGATCGCGCTGCGCTCCCTCTTCGACCGGCTGCCCGGTCTGCGCCTCGCGGTACCGGCCGAGGAGATCCCGTTCAAGCCCGGGGACACCATCCAGGGCATGGTCGAACTTCCCGTCGCCTGGTAGCGGACGGGAACCGGAGACAAGGAGCCGCACATGCGGATCGAAATCGCCAAGGACGTCTGCATCGGCGCGGGCCAGTGCGCGCTGACCGCCCCCGGCGTCTTCACCCAGGACGACGACGGCTTCAGCGAACTGCTGCCCGGCCGTGAGGACGGCGCCGGCGACCCCCTGGTCCGCGAAGCCGAACGGGTCTGCCCGGTGCAGGCCATCACCGTCCACGACTAGCAGGCCATCCGGTTCCGGTCAGTCTCCGGTGCCGGTGACCAGACGCTGCACGGCCGGCGCGTAGAGGTCCGCCAGCTGTTCGGGCGTGGCGCGTTCCCCGGCGCCCGGCCGGTGCAGACTGAGGGTCGCGCCGAGGCCCAGCAGCAGACCGGCGATCAGTTCGGCCCTCAACTCGCTGTCCCCGCCGCGCAGTTGACCGGCCAGCCGGGACGTGACCTGCTCGCGGAACCGCTCCCGCAGCAGGGTCCGTTCGTCCACGTTGCCCAGCGAGAACACCGCCCGCAGCAGCGGATCGCCCTGGTCCTCGCGGCGCATGCGCACGATCGTCAGGACCATGTGGCGGCCCAGCTCCGTGCGCGGGCCCGCGAAGAGGGCGTCGGCGGCGGGCCCGAAGTCGGCGACCGTGTGGAACAGCCGCTCCTTGCTGCCGAACCGCTTCACGATGAGCGAGGCGCTGACCCCGGCGTCGGCGGCGATCGAGCGCATCGTGACCTCCGCGTACGGCCGCAGCGTGAACGCCCGCCGCGCCGCCCGCAGGATCGCGTCCCTGCCCGTCTCCGTCTCGGCGGCCCGCTGCCCCGTCATGCGCTCTCCTCGGCCGTCGTCCGTCCCGCCGCGCCTCCCGCGCGGTCTGCCTCGACGGTACCGGTGGCACCGGTGGTGCGGGCGGTGCGGCCGGGCAGGCACAGCGTGGCGGCCAGCGCGGCGAGCGCGGCGCCGCCCGCGATCAGGAACACCAGGAGGTAGGCGTGCAGCGTCGGGGCCGTGTGGCCGCCGGCCTGGAAGGTGACGTTCGCCAGGACCGCGGCGACCACCGCGCTGCAACAGGCCTGGCCGACCGAGCGCATCAGGGTGTTGATCCCGTTGGCCGCGCCGGTCTCGCTCACCGGGACCGCACGCATCACCAGGGCGGGCAGCGCTGAGTAGGCGATGGCCGTGCCGCAGGCCACCACCGTGGCACCCGCGATGATCAGGGGTAGGCTGTGGCTGGTGAAGAACCGCACCCCGTAGCCCACGGCCATGATCACCGCGGCGCAGGCCAGCGCCGTCTTGGGCCCGTACGCCGCCGAGATCTTCGCCGAGACGGGGGACAGCGCCACCATCGCGAGACCGCCCGGCAGCAGACAGAGCCCGCTGACCACGATGGAGGCGCCGAGCCCGTACCCGGTGGCCTTCGGCTCCTGCACCATCTGCGCGGTGACCAGGGAGTTGGCGTAGAAGGCGAAACCGATGAGGAGGGCCGCCACATTGGTCAGGAGCACCGCGGGCCGGGCCGAGACGCGCAGGTCCACCAGGGGCGCCCGGGTGCGCAGTTCGTACGCGCCCCACAGCGGCCAGAGCACCACGGCCGCGCCGAGCAGGGCGAGGGTGCGGGGCGAGGTCCAGCCCCAGTCGGCGCCCTGGGTGATGGCGAGCAGCACGGCGACGAGCCCCGCCGACAGGCCGAGCGCGCCCACGGCGTCGAACCGGCCGCGCGAGCGCAGCGGCGACTCGGGCACGCACCACAGCACCAGAACGATGTCGAGGACGCCGAGCGCGGCGGAGGCCCAGAACATGGTGTGCCAGTCGAAGTGCTCGACCACGAGTGCCGCGACCGGAAGCCCCACGGCCGCGCCGATGCCGAGCGTCGAACTCATCAGGGCCACCGACGAGAGCACCTTCGCCGGCGGCAGCTCGTCGCGCATGATGCTGATGCCCAGCGGGATCACCGCGAGCGCCGCCCCTTGCAGTGCGCGGCCCGCGATCAGGATCCCGATGTGGGAGCTGACCGCGCACATCACCGAGCCGGCCGTCAGGACCCCGAGCGAGACGAGCAGCAGCCGGCGCTTGCCGTACATGTCGCCGGCCCGCCCGAGCACCGGGGTGAAGACGGCGCCGGTCAGGAGGGTGACCGTGACCAGCCAGCTCGCCGCGGCCGGGGTGCTGCCGGTCAGGGCGGGCACATGGGGGAGCAGCGGCACCACCAGCGTCTGCATGACGGCCACGACGACCCCGCAGAACGCCAGGACCCCAACGAAGAAGCGGGGGCGCGGCGGGTCGGCGGGGACGGGTATCGCTGGGGGCATGACTCTCCGTACGGCAGGGACGCGGGCGGGGGTGCACAGGCGTTCACCCCCAGGGTAAACGTCTGTGCACCCCTGCCGGTCCGCGCGGGCGGAACTTTTCCGTCGGGCTTCAGCCGCGCACGGCCGGACCGGGCAGCGGCACGCCCGGGCAGTCGGTGTCCCCGGCGGGCAGCGCGCCCGTCAGGAGGTAGTTCTCGACGTACGCGTCCGTGCACGCGTTGCCGCTCTGGAACTGGCCGTGGTCGCCGTCGGCCACGGTGATCAGGCGCGAACCGGCGAGCTGTCGGTGGACGTTGAGCGCGCCCTCGTAGTAAGTGGCGGGATCCAGCCTGGAGTTGAGCATGAGGACCGGCGGCAGGCCCTTTCCGGTCACTTTCACCCGCGGTGCGCCGGTGCGCGGCCAGCTCGCACAGATCGCGGCGAACGTCAACTCCCGTGCTCCGGCGAGGGGGTTGGTCCGCGTCGCCCACGCGCTCCGGTCCACCCAGTAGCGGCTGTCCCGCTTCCAGGGGGTGTCGCCACAGGTGACCGCGAAGAAGTCGGCGAAGTACCCGGCGCTCATGATGGGCTGCAACACCTCGACGGCGTCCTTCCTCTCCTGCGCGGAGGCGCCGGTGGGGTTCTCCAGGAGGCCCATCAGCGAGGCGAAGCGCCCGAAGCCCTGGGCCGCGTTGTACACCGAGCCCGTCGCGGCGGCGTCCAGGTGGTTGGGTGTGACGAGGGTGCCCTCCAGGTCGAGCGGACGGTCGCGCAGCGCGGCCCGCAGCCGCTCGTAGGAGGCCTTGGCCTCGGCGGGTGTACGGCCCTGGTGGTACGTGGCGTCGTTCCTGGCGAGCCACGGCAGGAAGTCCTGCTCGAAGCGGCGCTGGAAGCTCCTGGGCTGCCCCACCATGTAGGACTCCCAGCCGCGGGTGAAGTCCACGGTGCTGTCCAGGACGACCCGCTCGACCCGGCGCGGGAACTCCGTCGCGTAGTACGCCCCGAGCACGGTGGCGTAGGACGGCCCGTAGTACGCCACCGTGTCCGCGCCGAGCAGCGCGCGGTACAGGTCCATGTCGTGCACCGCCTGGTCGCTGGTGATGTACGGGAGCAGCCCGCCCGACCGGCGCTCGCAGTCCGCCACGAACGCGCGGGCGCGGTCGAAGGTGGCGTCGATCGCCGGCGCGGAGCGGTCGCGCAGGTCGCCGCTGGTGAAGAAGGCGTCGACGGTGGCCTGGTCCGAGCAGACCACGTTGGTGCTCGCCCCGACCCCGCGCTGGTCGAAGCTCACCACGTCGTACGCCGCCCCGAGCGCCGGGCTGCGGCGCGCGAGGTCGGCCGGTCGCTTGAGCCCGGACGAGCCCGGGCCGCCCGCCGCCATCATGAGCACGCCCCGCCGAGCGGCGGGGTCGGTCGCCCGGTGCCGCGACACCTTGATGCTGAGACTGGGCCCGGCGCCCGGGTGGTACCAGTCCCGGGGCACCGCCATCGTCGCGCACTCCAGCGCGCCGGACGTGCACGGCTGCCAGTCGAGGTGCTGGAGGCGGTAGCGGTCGGGCACCCGCGGGGCGCCGTCGGCGGCGCCGGCCACCGCGCCCGGCAGGGCCGCCGCGGCGAGCACCCCGCACGCGAGGGCCGCGGCCCAGCGGGCCGGCTTCCTGAACAACTGCATGATTGTCGCTCCCCGTCGGGATCGCTCCCCTTGCGGTCTTCGGTCACCGGGATCGTCCCGCGTCCCGGCCCCTCCCATCGATCCCGCCAGCACCCCGATCGGGGTGGCACGAATGCCACCCTCCGGGGTGGCACGGGTGCGACGATGCGGCAGGCCGACCACGGCCGGTCACAAGGAGGTAAGGAGCGATGGACTCACGACGCAGGAGCATCATGGTGGCCGCGCCGGTGGCGGTCGTCGGCATCGCCGCAGCGGTCACCGTCACCGCGGTGTCGGCCAACTCGGCTGCCGGGGAAGGTGGTTCACCGACCGCGCATGCGTCCGGTTCGCACCGGGCCGCCCCAACTCCCGGGCAGAGCACGCCGGTCGAGGATCTTCAGGACCCCGCCACCTGGACGTTACCCATCGAGGCCTACATGTTCAGCAGACCGCAGATCCATCGGCTCACCGCCGACCGGGACGCGCTGATCCGGGCGTGCGTCGCCAAGGCGGGATTCCCCGACTGGACTCCGCCCGGCGACGTCCCGGACCTCGACGGCAGGACCGAGACCGACCACCGCTACGGCATCCACGACGCCGCCCGGGCGGCCAGGAGCGGCTACCACCCCGACCCCGCCCTCCAGGAGGCGCACGACCGCGCGATGTCGCGGGACGCGGTGCGCGCAGCGGGCCCGCGGCAGGAGGCGGTGACCGCGTGCGAAGCATCGGCGCGGGTCACCGTCCCGATGCCGACGCAGGCCGAGGTGGTCCAGCAGATCGCGCGCGACTCCCTGGCCGAGGCGGCCAAGGCGCCCCGCGTCGCCCGGGTGTTCGCCCAGTGGTCCGCCTGTATGAAGGCCAAGGGCCACCCCTACGACCGGCCGGCGGACGTCGACGACGACCCGCGCTTCCACGACCGCCACGGCATCAGGGACGTCGAGATCGCGACAGCCGTCGCGGACGTCGAGTGCCGCAGCCGGATCCCGGTCGCCAGGACGTGGTTCGACGCCGACCGCGCCCTGCAGACCGAGTCGATCAGGAAGAACCAGGACCTGCTCACCAGGATCAGGGCGGGCGTCCAGGAGATCGTCACCAGGAAGGCCGTGCTCGCCACGGCTCCCTGAGCGGGCTCACGGGGCGAGCGCCGTCCAGAACATCGACTCATAGCTCTGGAGCAGCCGTCCGTAGTGCGCCCCGCTCGCGACGCCCTCGCCGTGTGCGTCGTCCGAGCCGGTGGCGACGGCCGCCACCGCCAGCCGCTCAAGGTCGGGGGCGGGGGCCGCGAAGAAGTCGAAGAAGCCGCACGCCTCGTCGGTGAAGCCGTACCGGGTGCGCAGCGCCCTGGCGATCCGGCCGCAACAGCCGCCCCAGGCGGCGAAGTTGGCGGTGAGGGCCAGGGCCACGCCCGCCGGCTCGCCGTTCAGGGCCAGCCAGGCCACGTACGCCGGATAGGCCTGGCAGCCGGCCCGCGGCAGGTACTCGCCGATCGCCACCGGGGTGAGCCCGCAGGCCTCCTCGTACGCGCCGAGCCGCTCCAGCGCCGTCGTCTCGCCCTCGGCGAGCGTGCCGAAGAACGCCGCGCACGCCGTACCGCGGCCGGAGCGTTCGGCGAGCAGCGCGAAGGCGCGCCGGTCGGAGGCGATGATGTGGCGCTGCTCCAGGGCGATACCGGCGAGGACGGGCAGCGGGGCCGCACCGGCTTCGATGAGCGGCAGGAGGGGATGGTCGTCCGCCGCGGGGGCGAGCGCCGCGGTGAGGGCGGCGACGAGCTCCCGGGCCGGACGCGCCTGACGAGTCATGGGGACCTTCTTCCGCGGTCTGCCGGTGCGGTCACCCCCAGCGTCCCACGCGGCCCCTACCGCCGCCCGGGGCCGGCGCCGATCAGGCGGGCGTGGCGGCGGTTCGTCTGCGCCGCCGGTCGCGGGCCCTGTCGCGCTGCGGCCACAGCAGTACGTACGCCGTCGACACGATGACGAACGCCAGCCGGATGAGGCCGCGCGCCGCGTCGTCCGGCACCACGAACACACTGCCGTACAGCGTGAGGAGCGCGAGCCAGCTCCACCACGGGACCAGCCTGCGCTGTCCGATGACGTCCCACAGCAGGGTGCCGAGCAGGACGGACGCGGTGTAGTAGGTGTACACGCTCGGGTCGAGCACGATCCGCGCGTTGGCGCCGAGCAGCACCACGGCCGCCCAGCGTCCCCGCCACACCGCGATCGCGCCGAGCAGCAGACCGAGCGCCGCCTGCGCCGGCCGGTCCCAGCCGGGCGTCTCGGGGTCGGCCACGCCGAGCCAGCGCAGCGCGGAGGCGGGCTGGTTGGGTATCGCGAAACCGGCGGCCGACATCGAGTGCGGATTGCTGAGGAAGAACGGCGCCCAGGCAACCGCCAGCACCGCGGCGCACCACAGTCCCGCCCGCATCCACTGGTGGCGCGGCAGCGCGAAGAGCAGCGCCGCGAACGTCACCGCGGTCGGCTTCGAGTCCATCGCGAGGGCCAGCCACACCCCCGTGCCCGTCGCACTGCCCCGCGTCACCGAACGGACCGCCAGCGCGGTGAAGAACAGCGCGAGCACGTCGTCGAGGTGACCGAAGCGCACCGACACCTCGATCCACATCGGAATGAAGGCGAGCCCCGCGATGAGCACCCGCTGCCGCAGCCGCTGGTGATTGGTGCCGGTCCCCAGGAAGTACCAGGCCGCGCTGCGCCCGGCGATGACCACGATGACCAGGCCGAGCACCGACATCAGCAGGGCGGCGAGGAACTGCCCGGTCCGCTCGGGGAACGCGTTGAACAGGCCCGCCGTCAGGAAGCTGACCGGGCCCATCTGGAGCTCGGGATGGTGGGCGTACAGATTGAGCCCGCCCGTGCCGTCACCGGAGGGCCCCTGGTAGATGAGCTCGCCGCCGGCCCGCAGATAGTGCCAGGAGAAGCCGCCGTTGGGCTCCACCACGGCGAACCACAGCGCGGTCCACGCCGAGAGCAGGATCAGATGCATTCTCTGACTGATGGCCGGCACGTGTGTTCAGCTCCTGTTTCCCTGCCCGATACGGATGGTGGCGCGCGGGGCGCACGGTGCCCCGGGGAAAGATGTCATGTCGTGCCGGACCGTTCGCACAGCGGGTCCACATGTGCCGCTCGCCACACCCCGGCGCTTCCCCGGCTGGACGCCCTCTGGCCGATACCTCTGACACAGAGATAAAATGGCGGCATGACGGCCGAGGAGGCACCGCCGCTCGACGATTCGTTCGCCGATGTGCTCGCGGGCGTGCAGCGGCTCATCAGGAGGCGGCTGAGCGAAGGCCTGAGCGTGCCCCGGCTGCGCGGGGCGCAGGTCGAGTTGCTCCGCCTGGTCGTGGCCCGGCCCGGCATCGGGGTGTCGGCCGCGGCCAAGGAGCTCCATCTGGCGGCCAACTCGGTCTCCACCCTGGTCAACCAGCTGGTGCGGGACGGCTTCCTGCGCCGCGAGACCGATCCCGGCGACCGCCGCTCGGCGCGTCTGCACGCGACCCGCGCGGCCGAGGACCGGCTCGGCGACTGGCAGCGCCGTCGCGCGGCGCTGGTGCGCGAGCAGGTGGCGCGCCTGGACGCGGCCGACCGGGCCGCCCTCGCCGCCGCCCTGCCCGCGCTGCGCCGGCTCGCCGACCACCTGCACGAGGAAGCGGAGGGGCCATGAGCGACGACGACCGGGCGGGACCGGAACGCGGCGAGGCGGGGAGGGGCGACCCGGGGGAGGACGAGGTGGGGGAGGACGACGCGGGGGAGCGCGAGGCGGTGCGCTGCGACCGGCTCGCGTACGCCTTCAAAGACACCCGGGCGGTCGACGGGCTCGATCTGTCCGTCACGGCCGGCGAGGTCTTCGGCCTGCTCGGCCCGAACGGCGCGGGCAAGACCACCGCCATACGCTGCATCACCACCCTGCTGCCCGTACCGCCGGGCCGGGTGCGGGTGTTCGGGCACGACGCGGCCAAGGACCGGATGGCGGTGCGCCGCCTGCTCGGTTACGTACCGCAGCAGCTGTCGGCCGACGCGGGTCTGACCGGACGGGAGAACGTGGCGCTGTTCGCCCGGGTCTTCGACGTCCCCCGCCGGGAGCGGGCGCGCCGCGTCGAGCAGGCCCTGAACGCCGTCGGCCTCACCGATGCGGCCGACCGCATGGCCAGGACGTACTCGGGCGGCATGATCCGCCGTCTCGAACTGGCCCAGGCCCTGGTCAGCGCGCCCCGGCTGCTGATGCTCGACGAACCGACGATCGGCCTCGACCCGATCGCCCGCGCCAGCGTGTGGGAGCACATCAACGCGGTGCGCCGCGCCACCGGCATGACGGTGCTCGTGACCACCCACCACATGGACGAGGCCGACCAGTACTGCGACCGCCTCGCGCTGATGCACCACGGCAAGGTGCGCGCCCTCGGCACCCCCGAAGGACTCAAGGCCGAACTGCGCGCCCGCCGCGGTACCCCCGGCGATCCGGCGCCCACCCTGGAGGACGTCTTCCGCGATGTCGCCGGGCGTGGACTCGACAGCGAAGGAGGCGACTTCCGCGATGTCCGCAGCGCCCGCCGCACCGCAACCCGCCTCGGCTGACGCCCGCACCGGTCCCGGCGGCCACGATCTGCTGCTCGTCCCGCCGCGGGCGCGCACCGGCTGGCGCGTCCTGCCCGCCCGGGTCGGCGCGCTGTGCGCCGTGGAGCTGCAAAAGCTCCGGCACGACCGGGCCGAGCTCTACACCCGGGCGGTCCAGCCCGCCCTGTGGCTGCTGATCTTCGGCGAGACCTTCACCCGCATCAAGGCGATCCCCACCGGAGGCATCCCCTACATCGACTATCTGGCGCCGGGCATCATCGCCCAGTCCGCCATGTTCATCGCCATCTTCTACGGGATCATGATCATCTGGGAGCGGGACTCGGGCATCCTCACCAAGCTCCTGGTCACCCCCACGCCCCGCTCGGCGCTGATCACCGGCAAGGCGTTCGCGGCCGGGGTGAAGGCGCTCATCCAGGCGGTCGTGGTGATCGTCATCGCGGCCGTGCTCGGTGTGGCCCTGACGTGGAACCCGCTGCGGCTGCTCGGCGTCGCCCTCGCCGTCGTCCTCGGTTCCGCCTTCTTCTCGTGCCTGTCGATGACGATCGCCGGGATCGTGCTGACCCGCGACCGTCTGATGGGCATCGGGCAGGCCATCACCATGCCGCTGTTCTTCGGGTCGAACGCCCTGTACCCGGTGTCGATCATGCCGGGCTGGCTCCAGGCCGTCAGCCGGGCCAACCCGCTCAGCTACCAGGTCGACGCCCTGCGGGGGCTGCTACTCGGAACCCCCTGTCATCTCGCCCTCGACTACGCGGTGCTGCTGCTCGCGGCGGCGCTCGGGATCCTCGCGGCGTCCTCGCTGCTCGGCCGGCTCGCGCGCTGAGCGCCGCCGTCGTGATCACCGCTGCCATCATGACCCCATGACCAAGGACGACGGATACCTCCTGGACAACCGGCGCGCCGAGGCGGGGGAGCGCTTCGGCGCGCTGGCCGAACTCTTCGACGGCTCGACGTTCCGCCACTTCGACGCCCTGGGCCTGGCCCCGGGGCACCGCGTCTGGGAGGTCGGCGCGGGCGGCCCCTCGGTCCCGATGGGCCTGGCCGAACGGGTCGGGCCCGCCGGGCGGGTGCTCGCGACGGACCTCGACACCGGATGGCTGACCGGCGCCGCGCTGCCGCCGAATGTCGAGGTGCGGCAGCACGACGTGGGCCGTGACGAGGCACCCGGCGAGACCTTCGACTTCGTGCACGCCCGCCTCGTCCTGGTCCACGTCGCCGACCGGGCCCGGGCCCTCGGCGCCATGACCGGCGCGCTGCGCCCCGGCGGGGTCCTGCTGGTCGAGGACGCGGACCCCGCCCTCCAGCCGCTGCTCTGCCCGGACGAGTACGGACCCGAGCAGGAACGCGCCAACCGGCTGCGCCGGGGCTTTCGCACGCTGCTCGCCGAGCGCGGCGCCGACCTCTCCTACGGGCGCAAACTCCCGCGCCTGCTGCGGGAGTCGGGCCTTGAGCAGGTCGAGGCCGACGCCTACTTCCCCGTCACCGCGCCAGCCGGCGCGGTCCTCGAGGCCGCCACGGTCCGCCAGGTCAGGGACCAGCTCGTCGAGCGGGGCCTGGCCGACGACGCGGACATCGAGCGTCATCTGGCGAGCGTCGCCGCGGGCCGCCTCGACCTGGCAACCTCGCCCATGATCTCCGCGTGGGGCCGCCGGCCCGTCTGAACTCCCGGCCGGCGCAAGGGCGTTCAGGCCGCCGTGTCATAGGTGTAGTAGCCGCGGTGGTCGAGCAGATCGGCCGGGGTCACGTCGTTCCACGGGCGCATGGTGTCGTGCAGGTCCACGACGTCACGGGTACCCGCGGCCGGCAGATAGGGCGAGCCGGGGTGCAGCGCCTGCCACTGCGACCACAGCTTGTCCACGAACGCGTGGTGCAGCCAGAACACCGGGTCGTTGGGCGAGGCGCCCGTCGCCATCTGCCCGCCGACCCACACATGGACCCGGTTGTGCAGATTCACCCCGCGCCACCCTTCGAGGTGGTTGCGGAACCCGTCGGACGCGCTGTTCCACGGCGCCATGTCGTACGTGGTCATGGCGAGGACGCCGTCGACCTCGGCCCGGGTCGGCAGCTGCGCGACCGAGGCGCCGAGCGCGCGGCGCAGATAAGTGCGGCCGTCCACCCGGACGTTGAGGGACCAGCGCCCCGCGCTCTGCGCGAACGGTCCGTCCATGACCTGGCCGTCCCGGCTGCGGCCGGTGCCGCCGAGGAAGTCGGCCGCCCACAGGGAGGCCGCCGGGGTGCGGTCGGCCGTCCAGTCCCAGTACGGCACGGTCACCGAGGCGTCGACCGTCTGCAGGGCCTGCTCGAACTCGATGAGGAACCTGCGGTGCCAGGGCAGGAAGGAGGGCGAGCGGTGGCCCACCCGGTCACCGCTGTCGGTGTCGCTCATGATGAAGGCGTTGTGCGTGCTGACGAAGGCGTCGTACCTTCCGTCGCGCTTGAGCTGAAGCAGCGCGTCGATCAGACGGCGCTTCTCGGCGGCGGTGAGATGTGCCTGGTTCTTGCGAACGGCCATGGCTGTGCTCCTGGTTGTGCGGTCACGCGACGGTGGGGCGGGGGCCGGGGCCCGTGTCAGACGAGGGGGACGAGGCTCGCGCCCTGGAGCTCGGCGACGGCGGCCCGGGCGACCGCGCGGGGCGTGGCGAACGGCTCGTAGTGGTTCACGACGCTGATCCAGGTGCCGTCGGCGTTCCGCATCACATGCAGCTCCTGGCCGTCCACGCGCACGGTGTAGCCACCGCCGTGGTGCGCGTGGCCGGGGGAAGGCGCGCCCTGGATGCGGCGCCCCTGGAACACCTCGTCGAAGGAGTCGGGCATCTCGTGCGCGCCGGTGGCGGGCCGATGGCCGTGCGGCGGCGCGGCGGCATGGGCGGTGCCCGCCAGCGCGAGGCCGGCGAGGGTGCCGGCGGTCACGCCGATGGCCTGGCGGCGGCTGGGCCGGGAGGGTATGGCGGGTGTGGACATGGGAATCCCCCTGGATTCGCGGTGAGTTGGCAGCACGCGGTCGTCGGGGCGTTCGGCCGGCCTGGTCGCGGCCGGGACGCCCGGCGAACCGGTGCACATCCATCCCTACCGGTCGCGGCCGTGCGGCCAGAAGCGTGGGCTGCCGGGTTGGCCGCTATACGGACATGTCCCGATTCGAAGTGCAGTGTTCAACAAGGGAGATCTTGCTGAACTCCTGTCACTGGACCGCCGTTGGTGAATATTCCTTCCGGAATATGCCAAAACCGTGAAGATCTTGCCGTGTCGCCGACGCACGTGTGGTCGCCCTCACCTCGCGAACCTGGCCTGATGCGCGTACCGCTCCCCGGCCACTGGCCTGAACCCGCCGGAGGGGAGCAGGAGATGGCACACGCGGCGGGGGGGGGGGGGGGGGGGGGGGGGGGGCGGGGGCGCGGGCGGCGGCGGGGGGGGGGGGCGGGCGGCCCCCCCCCCCCCCGCCCCCCCGCGCGGCGGGGGGGGGGGCCCAA